>CAZJEP010000014.1:22098-22353 GCA_964545125.1 uncultured Gammaproteobacteria bacterium | reverse complement strand
GAAATCAGAACCCTGGTGTCCGGCGATTATTTGTCGCAGGCCCTTAAGCATTATCAGGAGACCAAAGACCAGAGCAGACTGGAAAAATTAAAATTATTTGTTACGGTGCAGTAGTTTTTTAGCAGAGAGAAAGGTAATTTCAAAAGTTTTTATCTTTTGTCTGATTTGTGATATAATGCAAGTAATTAAAAAATTTTTAATTTTTTAATTTTATAATTTTTAAATAATTTTTAATTTCTAAGAAAATCAGTTTAA
>CAZJEP010000014.1:0-22088 GCA_964545125.1 uncultured Gammaproteobacteria bacterium | reverse complement strand
ACCAAACAATTTGCAACAGTTTAATTTTATTAAAAATTAAGATTTATTTATAAAATTAATAATTAAAAATTAATCCTATGCCTTCTTTTCAGCCGTATGTTCAACGAGCCGGCAACGGTCCGACTACCATTACTACTCCGCCGTCCAGTTTATCCGGAGGATTGGGCGAATCTGCGGGGAACGGTTTATCTGCCGGAGTTAGTCGTGATGTGAAAATGCGTCGTTATCAACGTTGGTTTTTTTATGTGGTTATTGTTGGTTTGTTTTTGGGCGCTTTAGGGTTGATTTTAAAGGTTTATAGCGACAATAATTATTTAACCACCAACGTGGAAACTTTGAGTACCCAGATTAAACAACGGGACAAAAATTTGGAAGAAGTGCGAGCCGAATTAGCGACTCGCAACCAATCGGCCGAAACCGCTAGCACCAATTTAGAGCAAATGAAATTACAGTTAGAAAAAAACATGAAAGACTTGGAGGAGGCTATCAGTAAAAGTAAAGCCATTGAAGCCAATTTAGCCACCACCACCGACGCCATCGCCAAAGATCAGCTGACCATAGAGCGCGCCAAAGCCAATACTCTTAATTTGATTTTAAGTCTAGGCGTGGAATTATCCAATAAAGATATAAGCAGAATTAAGATTGCCGATGTGGCGGTGGCTGGCCTGGATACTGATAAAGACGGTTTGCCCGACGAAATGGAAATGGCTATCGGCGCTGATTCGCTCAAAACCGACACCGACAACGATAATTATAGCGACCGCGAGGAGGCGGTGGGAGGCTTTAATCCTTTGGGCAAGGGCCTGTGGCCACTGGATAGCAAATTTTCCGCCACTTATAAAGGACGAATCGTTTTGAATAAACAAGATAATATTTTTTACGCCTGGTATGTGTCTCAAGACGGTCAGCGTTATTATATGGGCAATTCCTTGGACAGTTTTGAAGCTTTAAGACAAAATGATTTCTGGACCAAGCAAAAATAAGCTTAACAAAAATAATCCGGCTTTAGTCGGATTATTTTTTAAACACCTTTCATGAAAAAATTTATTATCTTAATTTTACCCTTAATTATTTTTTCTATTAAACCATCGGTGACGCGGGCTTATGATGAGGCCTATTCTCATCCTTATCTGACTAAACTAATTATTAACCAATGGCAAAAAGAGAGCGGTTTAGTTTTGACCGAAGAAGAACAAGCCCAAATTATTACCGGCAGTCAAAACGAAGACAACCCTAGCGCCCGTTCGCTTAATCATGTTTATAACCCTTTAAACCAACAGAGTATGAGTATTGATAATCTCTGGCTCGCTTATACGACGCCGGATTGGCTGACCGACAAAACTAAACAAAATGAACCTATTTTTAATGGCAGTTTTACTTGGGACGAAGGTTTAAAAGCCTATAAATTAGGTGATAGACCAAGGGCTTTGACGATTTTGGGTCATAGTTTGCATTTATTGGAAGATATGGCCATGCCGGCCCACACCAGAAATGACGAACATCTTGAAGGTGACAGCTATGAAGCCTGGATCAAGGAACAAAATAGTCTTGGCGGCCATGAACTGTCTTGGGATTCACAACTTCTTCACCAAGTGTCCTGTTCCAAGGCTGAAGATTGCTTGCGCGATTTGGCCAAATTTACTAACGCCAATTTTTTCAGCCGAGACACTATCAATGACCCCAATTTTGTGTCGCCTAAAAATAAAGTAATTATTGGAGCTGATGGTTATGCTCGCGCTAATGGCCGGATTGTGGCTTGGTGGGATAAGTCCACCAAAACTCTGATTGTTAACTCTCAAGTTTTTCGGGCTAATTGGCGAGCTTTGACTCCAGAATTAGTTAGCTATGGCGTTAAAATGATAACTTTATTTTTAACAGACGAAATTAAACCCCTTAGTAAAAACAAAATTACCCCGCGTCTTAGCGAAGGAGGAATCAAAATAAAAGCCGAGGACGATACTTTGTATTTAAATCAAGGCGCCGGCGAAGTAAAAGCAACCACCGTTAATCGATGGTGGCCGATTATTGACCTTAGTCAAGTTATTCCGCGAGAATTTTTAGGCGCTTCGCCGACGGTGTTTATTCCAACGCAAGTGGCCGGAGTTAAAATTACTCCGGAGGCCACCGAAGAAAACAAAAACGAAACAACCACGCCTCCAACAGACTCGCTTGTCCCGAGCGGAGTCGAGGGGCCGGTAGTCAGTCTGCCACCAGTCGTCGTTGAACCACCTGTAGTCGTTCCTGATGTTGAGGAGCCTGTCCCGAGCGATGTCGAGGGACCGACAGCCAATTTTGTTAATCTGGCCCTGACTTATCCTGAGACTAGTTGGACGCTTAATTGGCAGGGTAGTGACAACTTTTCTGCTAGTTCCGATTTATTGTTTGATGTTGATTTCAGCCTGTCCGCGAACGCGGAAAGTGGCCAGGAACTGGCTTCAGATTGGAACAGTCTAATTGCCAGCACCACGGCTAGCTCTACTGTTTTTTCCGCCCCCTTGGCGGATGGCGCCAAGGTTAATTTTCGGGTTCGCGCCACTGATTTGGCCGGCAATATTGGAGCTTGGCAAGAAGCGACCACGACTTTTATTGAACCTAGCCGTCATAACCCCTTGTTGTATGAAAAGTTGGAACATCTTTATCATTTTTCCGAATGTTCGGGCACAGTGGCGCACGATACTATCGCCAATAGTCATATAACCACAAAACTTCCCTGGATTAACGGTTTTTGGGATTGTGGTGTGGAACAGGATTGGCAAGAAAGTAATTATCTGAGCGCCAATTTTAGCCCACTGACAACTTCCGAGCTTACTTTGGGTTTTTATATGAAAGATGTTTCCGGTTCTGGCACTTTTAGTCGTAATCGTTTATGGTTGGTTGACGCCAGCCAAAATTATACTATTTTGCAAATTAGACCAACCACCCAAAACATTAGAATTGTTACCAATAGTCCTTATGATCCTTATAATTTTTACGAAAGAACCCTAACCGCCAAAATGCCCTTGGATCACAATTGGCATAGCGTTATTTTAACCGTTAATAAGGATTATTTGGCCTTGTATATTGACGGCGCTTTGGCCGAACAAATTGTCGGTGATTTTTCCCCGGCTAGAGCCGTTAAACAGTTGATTATGGTCGGGGAAAACGCCCCTACGCAATTTGATGAAATAGTCCTGTGGAGCCGGTCCTTGTCAAGCGAAGAGATAATAGCTTATTATAATATAGCTAAACCCCTAAAACCGTAGTCTTAAGCTATGAAAGATAATTTTATTATCAAATTTTTCAAAAACAAAGCCTTTGTCAAATATGTAGCCACCGGCGCCATCGTGTCGGTGGGCGAGTTGTGGTTGCTTTATCATTTAGTGGAAAGTGGTCATTGGTACTATTTGTGGGCTTCGACTTTAACTTTTTTCTTAAGTCTTTTGGTTTCGTTTTTTTTGCGCAAGTTGGTGGTTTTTAAAAATCATGATTGGTCGCATTGGTGGCGGCAAATTTTATTTTTTTCTCTCCTTTGGGTTATTGATTTGTGTTTAAATGCCGGCTTTATGATTGTCTTGGTGGATTTGGTTAAAGTTCCTTACCTGCTTTCGCAAATTATTGCCAATTTATTTTTAGGACTTTTTGGTTTTGCTTTTAATAAATTAGTCACCTTCAAGTCTCTTAAGATTACGAGAATTGCTTCGCAACATCACTATTTATTGGAAGAAATAGAAAGACAGGTTTTAAAAGAGTAGAACTTTACCGAAGCCTTTTTAAATGGTAAAATTATTTAACGGGGTAAACCTATGCCTATTATTGAACAAGCGATTGTCGGACAGGAAAAATTAGTTGATTTTTTTGATAAATTAGCCATTTTAAGCACTACCGAAGCTTTAAATGGCAGTTTTATTTTGGTCGGTCCGGAATCTTCGGGCAAAAAAACTTTGGCGACCGTTTTGGCGGCCAAGCTTTTGTGCCAGGCCAAGGGCCAGCGTCCTTGCGGGGAATGCCAGTCTTGTCGGGAAATAAAAGCCAAAATCAACAGTGATTTGTATTGGCTGTCCTTGGCGGTTAATAAAAAAAATATTTCTGTGGAAGAAGTACGAGGTCTGATTCGTTCGCTTAGTCTGAGTTCCTTAACTTATGAATACAAGGTGGCGGTGATTGACCAAGCCGAAGCCTTGTCCACGGGGGCGAGCAATGCTTTATTAAAAACTTTGGAAGAGCCCAACAAAAAAACTATTATTATTTTGTTGGTCAGTGATTTAGAAAAATTGCCCAAGACCATTATTTCTCGCAGTCAAGTGTTTCATTTGCGTCCCATTAAGCCAGATTTGGTTTATGACTGGTTGGTTAATGAACACGGCACCAAAAGAAGCCAAGCCAAAATTTTGTCGCGTTTGTCCTTGGGTTGGCCGGGTTTGGCTATTAAATTTTCGACCAACCAAGACTTAGAAAAAGCGCATTTGGAGGCCGTGCAAATATTTTTGCGCGCTTCTGGGTTGGCTTTGCCGGATCGTTTGGAGGCCGTAGATAAACTATTAAAAGATTTAGATAACCCCGAAGATATTTTAAATATTTGGCAATCAGCCGCTCGCGATTGTTTGCTGTCGCTTTTGGGGCAAGACAATTGGTTGCGTTATGGCGCCTTAGCCAAGGAATCGACCGCGAGTTCTCGACTCACTCATCGACAAGTTTTAGCTTGGCATAAACTGCTTGATCAAGCCAAAGAATATTTGCGGGCCAATGTTAATTCCAAGCTGGTTTTAGAAAATGTTATTATTAATCTTTAAATATATGCGGAGGATTATTTTTTTAACTTTGCTTTTAGCCAGTGTTTCTCTGCTAGGCGCCAGCTGCAGTCTGGGTTTAGATTCTAAGACGGTGGACGAGTCTACGACCGCCGGTATTTATCGCACTTTGGATCAAGGCTTAACCTGGAAACAGCTAGGCGTTATCGCTACAGCCAGTTCTCAAAAATTAAATCTTTTTGGCATGGATACGAGCGTACTGGTGGCCGATCCCAGCGATAATCAGGCTTTGTATATGGGCACTTTTGCTGACGGCGTTTTTTATACTTATGATGGAGGCACTAGCTGGCAAGTTATGAGAAGTTTGGGACAAAAGGCGATTATTGATTTGGCTGTTGATCCCAAAAATAAGTGCACTCTTTATGTGGCTACTGTTGGTCGAATTTTTAAGTCCGAAGATTGCGGACGCGTTTGGAAAGAAATTTATTCCGACAACGACAAAACTCAGCTTATTTATTCTCTGGTCATTGATTATTACAATCCCAAAATTTTATACATGTCCAATGCTCGGGGGGATGTTATTAAGAGTGAAGATGCTGGTGAAACTTGGCGCACCTTGGTTAATTTTAAAAACGAAGTTAAAAAATTGGTTATGGACCCCAAAAACAGTCGCTTGTTGTTTGCCTGCACCAATAGCAAAGGCATCAAAAAGAGTCTTGATGGGGGAGTTTCTTGGGAGGATTTGACGCCCAAGCTAAAAGACGTCAATGGCAATCGAGGTTTTAGGGATTTTGTTGCTTCGCCTAGTCAAGAAGGCCTATACTTTTTGGCCGTGGATTATGGTTTAATTAAAACCGCTAATTTTGGTGATGATTGGTCAGAGTTGAATTTAATTATTCCTGATAATCGTTCTTTTATTAAATCAGTGGCCATTAGCCCTACGGATTCCCAGAAAATTTATTATGTTACTGGCACGACTTTTTATTCCACGGTTGACGGTGGGGCCAATTGGGCTTCTTTAAAATTACCCAGCCCGCGTCAAGGCTCCCAATTGTTGGTTAGTTCGGCCAAAGGCAATCCGATTTTCCTTGGGGTAAAAAGTAAATAAAGAGTAAATTTTAAGGTTTAATTTTTAAGTCGGGTAATTTTTACTTAGAACTTAAGACTTATAACTTAATACTTAATTTAACTATATGAATCAGTACGTCGCTACTAAACAGGAGGAGTTTGAAAAAATTAAAGAGTTTTTTAAGAAAGATATGGCTAGTTTGCGCACCGGACGCGCTAATCCGGCCATGTTGGACGGGGTGACAGTGGAAGCTTATGGCGCCAAAAGCCCCATTAACGCTTTGGGCAACATTGCCGTTAGCGATTCTTCCAGCGTGACGATCAGCCCTTGGGACAAAAGCGTTTTAAAAGACATCGAAAAAGCCATTGTTTTGGCCGATTTGGGAGTGGGGGTAGTGAACGAGGGTGACAAAATACGCTTGACTGTGCCGAGTTTGACTGAAGAAAATCGCAAAGATTTGGTGAAAAAATTAAGTGTTAAATTGGAATCAGCTCGCGTGGAGGTTAGGAGGTTACGCGATGACATTAAATCGAAAATCGAAGCTGATTTTAATGACAAAGTTTTATCCGAAGACGATAAATTTCGCTACATCAAAGAGCTGGACGAAACCGTGGTTAAGCGCAATGAAGAATTAAAAGAATTAAAAGAAAAAAAAGAAACAGAGATAATGACCATATAAGTTCATAAAGTTTGCCTGCCCGCCAATCGCTTACGCTCAAGGCGTTAGCAGGCGGGTAAAGTCCATAAAGTTCATAAAGTGAACAGCTAGAGCATTGTGGATTTTGAATTTACTTTATAACTTTCAACTTTATAATTTTTAACTAATCGTTTATGTTCTTAACTATTATAATTTTCATTCTCGTTCTTGGTTTATTGGTTTTAGCTCACGAGGCCGGACATTTTTTTGCAGCGCGTCGTTTTGGCGTCAGGGCCGAGGAGTTCGGTTTTGGTTTTCCGCCTCGAGTTTTTGGATTTTATAAAAAAGTTGATGGTAAATGGCAATTAGTCTGGGGCGATAAAACCGTCGAGCCTAAAGATGTCCCTGGCACCATTTACTCTCTCAATTGGATACCTTTGGGAGGCTTTGTTAAAATTAAGGGCGAAAATGGCGACACCAAAGACCAGGACAGTTTTGCCAGTAAGCCAGCTTGGCAACGTTCCATTATGCTGGTGGCCGGCGTGGTGATGAACATTGTCCTGGCTTGGTTGATTATTACTATCGGTTTAATGTTTGGCCTGCCTCAAACTTTGGATAATTTGCCAACGGGCGTTAAAGTTACCGGTCATCAGATTCAAATCGTGGATGTTATTAGCGGTTCTCCGGCCGCCGGCGCTGATTTTAAAATCGGTGATTTTATCGAAGACATCAACGATCAAAAATTCAACACCTATCAAGAAGTCCAGACTTATGTTGATGAACACAATGGCCAAAAATTAACCTATACTATCAAGCGCGGACAAACGGTTATTGATAAAGAAGTTACGCCTACCACCATGAAAGAAACCAATCGGGGAGGTATCGGTATCGGCATTGCAGAAATCGGTTTAGTGCGCTATCCGTTTTTTACAGCCATCGCCAAAGGCTTTACCACCACCTTTGCTTTGCTATGGGCTATTGTTTTGGGTTTTGTTGGCTTGTTGTCCAGATTATTTTCCGGCCACAATGTCAGCGCCGAAGTGGCTGGTCCTATTGGCATTGCCACCCTGACCGGACAAATGGTGAATATGGGCTGGGTTTATTTGATGCAGTTTGTGGCGTTGTTGTCTTTAAATTTGGCGATTATTAATATTTTGCCGATTCCCGCTTTGGACGGCGGACGTTTGTTGTTTTTGGGCATAGAAAAATTGCGAGGCAAGCCGGTCAAGCAATCCACCGAGGCCATGATTCACAATATTTTCTTTATTCTGCTCTTGGCTCTTATTATGTTTGTCACTTACAAAGACATCGCCAAGCTTGGTTGTCTGTATTGTCGTTTGCGAGAAATAATAAACTTATAGTTTATAAAGTCTGTAAAGTTTACCCCGTTAAATTTTCCGCTAACGGGCGGGAACCCAATTTAATTGGGTAAATAAAGTTCATAAAGTGGACAGCTACGGCATTTAGTATTTTGCGTTTACTTTATAACTTTATAACTTTCAACTTTACGAACTCATTGCTTATGCGAATAAAAATCAAAGCCACCAATTTAGAACTGACTCCGGCCATCCAAGAATACGTGGAAACTAAAATGGGGATGCTGAATAAATATTTA
The DNA here is from genome assembly GCA_964545125.1 of uncultured Gammaproteobacteria bacterium. Lineage (GTDB taxonomy): Bacteria > Patescibacteriota > Patescibacteriia > Patescibacteriales > Patescibacteriaceae > JAKAEX01. The sequence continues at coordinate 14,040 of CAZJEP010000014.1, read as the reverse complement.
AACGGCCTTGGCCCGGTGTTGTGCGAGTTTGAAGTCAGTTTAACGACCCATCATCATCTGAAGGGGAAAATTTTTAAAGCCGAGGCTAATTTAAGTTTCCCGGGACAAATGTTGCGCGTGGAAAAAATCGAAAAAGATTTGTATAAAGCCATTGATAAAGTTAAAGATCATTTGGCGCCCATGATTAAAAAATACAAAGAGACCAAGCTTCAATAAATTATGAACCCAAGGAGGACAAAATTAAGCGGATTTACATTGCTGGAGACAGTGGTCGGTCTTTTGATTATTGTTGTTTTGGTGTCTTTAACTACAACTTCGATTATTAACCTTCGCTCCAAGGCTCAGGACGCCAAGCGTTTGTCGGACATCAGGGAAATTCAGTTTGCTTTGGATCGCTATGCTAGCGACAATGGCGGACAATATCCTTCTGATTCCGAAGTTATTCCCGGGGGTTCTTTGGTTAGCAAAAACGGCCATGTTGTTTATATGGAGACGATTCCTCACAACTCCCAGCCCCAAACCGACGGTGATTGCCCCAATAAAGACTATCAGTATCTTCAGGGTCTTAATGGTCGTTCTTATACTTTGACTTATTGTTTAGGCAATAAAACAGCCAATTTAGATTCTGGTCCTTGTGTGGCCATGCCTTTGTTGTTGTGCGCGCGCAGTGGTTGCTCTTGTGAAGAGGTTACTAAAAATTGTTGCGGTTGGTGCGCGGTAGGTTCTACTTGCGGGGGAGGCACCTTATTTACCGGAAGTTTTGACTCCGGTTCTGGAACTTATGCGCTGATTGTTGATAAAACAATCGAAAACGTTCCCTTAAAGTGGGACATTGAAGGTTTTTCTGACACCAAGGCCAAGAGTGAAGCCGATGGCGTCATGAATCAAGCTAAATTAATTGGTAGCAAATTCGCCACCGCCGAGGCTTGCGCGACTTTAAATTTAAACGGCCATCACGACTGGTATTTGCCGGCTATCAACGAAGTCCAGGCCTTGGCTGATGCTAAAAGAGGCGACAATAGCCTGTTGATAAGTCCCTGGACTCCTCACTGGTCATCCACAGAAATAGATACGGTCAATGTCTATGGTTTCTCTAATAATGCCCGCCAAAGCTTTTCTAAGGCCAGTCCTAGGGCCTATAACTGCGTTAGACGCAACCAATAGCCACCAAGAGGCCTATATTTTTTTCTTTTGACTTTCGGTTTTTGTTCGGGTAAAATTAGTTTATAAAGTTTATAAACTAAATTGTATGGGTGATCAAAAATTATCTAAGCGTCAACGCCAAATCCTGGATTTTATCAATGATTTCTCGGCGCGTTTCGGCTACGCTCCGAGTTATCGGGAAATTGGCGATGAATTGCGCGTCAATAGCCCGGCCACTATCCACGAGCACGTTAAGGCTCTGGAGGACAAAGGTTTTTTAACTACCGACCACAATCGTCCGCGTTCCATTGAGCTCATCAAGGTTCAGCCAAACTGGGCGCAAGCCATTGAATTGGCCTTGGCCGGTCTTATTACGGCCGGGGAGCCGATTGAAGCCGTGGAACAGTACGAAACCATCGCCGTGCCGGCCGATTTTGTGACGGACAGCGTTAATAGCTACGTCCTAAAGGTCAAAGGCGAGTCGATGATTGAAGAAGGCATCCTGGACGGGGATTATGTGGTCGTGGAACGCAACCCTTCGCCCGCTAACGGCGACATCATCGTAGCCCTTCTCAATAACGCCTACGCCACGCTGAAAAAATTCTACCGCGAGACCAATCGCATCCGTCTCCAGCCCGCCAACAGCACCATGGCCCCGATTTACGTCCAAGACCTCATAGTCCAAGGCGTTGTCAAAGGTATTATCCGCAAATTCACCTAATCACCAATTACTGGGCCATAAAGACAAAAAGGGAATGTCAAACAATAGGGGAAAAGCCCTTATTTTTGGCGTTTTCCTTGATTTTTTCCCCAAAAATGCTTATAATTTGTAACTAGGTTGTAGGTAATGGGTCGTAGGTTTTAGGGGTAAAACAGCCCCTGGAATTCTTGTATTTTACTAATACCTATTACCTAATCCCTAATTTATAAGTATTTACTAATACCTATTACCTAAAACCTAATACCTAATTTATGTCTTTTTTAAGCAAAATACTGGGTGATCCTAACGCCAAAGTTATTAAAAATTTAGAGCCGATCGTGGCTAAAATTAATACCTTAGAAGAATCCCTCAAAGCCAAAAGCGACGAAGATTTAAAAGCCGAAACTCTCAAGTTCCGCGAGCTTTTGGGTGTCACCAAATCTGAAGACGGTCTTATCACCAACACCAAAACGATTGACGAAGAATTAAAAATTTTGGATGAAATTTTGCCCGAAGCTTTTGCTACCATGCGCGAAGCTGCTCGTCGAGTTTTGGGCCAGCGCCATTACGATGTCCAGTTGATTGGTGGCATGGTCCTTCATCAAGGCCAAATTTCGGAAATGAAAACCGGTGAAGGTAAAACTTTGGTGGCCACTTTACCTCTTTATCTCAACAGCTTGACCGGTCGCGGGGTTCAACTGGTCACGGTCAACGACTACTTGTCTCGCGTCGGCGCCGGTTGGATGGCGCCGTTGTATCACGCTCTTGGTTTATCCACGGCCGTGATTATTCATGACCAAGCTTTAATTTACGATCCCGAATACACCGACGAAACCCAGTTCGACGACCGCCTCAAACATTTTCGCACTGTGCCTCGTCGCGAAGCTTACGCTTGCGATATTCTTTACGGTACCAACAACGAATTCGGTTTTGATTATTTGCGCGACAACATGGTCCAAAGCCAAGAGGAAAAAGTTCAGCGCGAATTATTTTACGCCATCGTCGATGAAGTTGACTCTATTTTAATTGATGAAGCCCGCACCCCGCTTATTATTTCCGGCGCCGTGGACGAATCCACCGAACGCTATTATCAATTTGCCGAACTAGTCCGTCCGCTCGTGGAAAACGAAGACTACAACGTGGACGAAAAACAGCGCGCCGCTACTTTTACAGAAGCAGGCATTGCTAAAATGGAAAAAGCTTTGGGCATTGGTAACATTTACGCCACCGGCGGAGTCAAGGAAGTGCATCACCTGGAGCAAGCTCTTAAGGCCAGCGTTTTGTTTAAAATCGACAAAGATTATGTGGTTAAAGATGGCGAAGTGATTATCGTGGATGAATTTACTGGTCGTTTGATGCATGGTCGTCGTTACTCGGAAGGTTTGCACCAAGCCATTGAAGCTAAAGAAAAAGTAAAAATTCAGCGCGAGTCGCAAACTTTGGCCACCATTACTTTTCAAAATTATTTCCGTATGTATCGCAAGTTGGCTGGTATGACCGGAACAGCTTTAACCGAAGCGGAAGAATTTCATAAAATTTACAGTTTGGAAACCGTGGCTATTCCCACCAACAAGCCTTTGCAAAGAAAAGATGCCAATGATTTGATTTATGGTAGTGAAAAAGGCAAATATGACGCCGTCGTGGCCGAAATTAAGCGCCGTCACACTACTGGTCAGCCGGTGTTGGTCGGCACTATTTCCATTGAAAAAAACGAAGTCCTCAGTCAGCTCTTGGAATTGGAAGGCGTCAAACACGAGCTCTTGAACGCCAAGAACCACGAACGGGAAGCGCAAATCATCGCCCAGGCCGGTAAATTCGGCTCTGTGACCATCGCCACCAACATGGCTGGACGCGGGGTGGATATTATTTTAGGTGGCACACCGTTTAGCAAGGAAGAATATGATAAAGTTGTGGCCTTGGGCGGTTTGCACGTCGTTGGCACAGAACGTCACGAATCTCGTCGCATTGATAACCAGTTGCGTGGACGCGCCGGCCGTCAGGGCGATCCGGGTTCGTCTTGTTTTTATGTCTCTATGGATGATGAGCTGATGCGTATTTTTGGTGGCGACCGCATGAAAAAAATGATGAAGACCATGAAATTTCCGGAAGACTTACCGATTGAAAATCCCATCATCAGCAAATCCATTGAATCCGCCCAGAAAAAAGTGGAAGGCAACAACTTTGACATCCGCAAACATTTGGTGGAATACGACGACGTCATCAACAAACATCGCCAAACTATTTATGATAAGCGCAATCGCATTTTGGCGGTAGCGGAGGACGATAATGATCAAGACAGTTTGAGTACCATGATTTTAGAGATGGTGGAAGCGGAAATCGAGCAAGTCATCAGTTTTCACACGGCCTCGGAAAATGTGGGCGATTGGAATTTAGCCGAAATTGAACAAACCATCAAAACTATTTTTCCTTTGGACGCTAAAATGTCTGCCGATATTTTGCAAATGTCCGGTGAGCACGCCAAATTGGATAAAATCATAGTTCGCACCAAAATTATTGACGCGCTGGTAGCCGAGGCCAAAATCAAATACGCCCAGGCCGGCAAAATTACCGCCGAGGTCGGGATGTCTTGGAAAGAAGTGGAAAAAAATATTTTGTTGCGTTCCATGGACCTCTTGTGGATTGAACATTTGGAAACTATGGACTATATGCGACGCGGGATCGGTTTGCGCGGTTATGGCCAGCACGATCCGCTGGTGGAATACAAAAAAGAAGCTTTCCGCATGTATGGCGAGCTTAACGCCTTAATTCAAAAAGAAGTTGTTTACTCTATTTTTAAAGTCGGCGGTATCGGCCAGATGATGAGCGAAAATGTTTTTGGTCGTCAGCAAAAATTCAGCGCCCCGGAAAAAGTCATGACCGAGACCAATTCAGGCTTTGCCGGTCTAGGCGGAGACGAAGGCCATAATTCGGCGACTTTCGGCCTGCCTCAAGCCAAAGACAAGCCCAAAGATGCCTCAGGCCACAAAATCGGCCGTAACGACCCCTGTCCGTGTGGATCCGGACTAAAATACAAACAATGCCATGGTAAGTAAAACAGCTAACAAAAGAAGCTTGTCCTGTAGTGAGGCGAAGCCTCTACTACTGGGATACAAGAATTACCGTGGGAAATAAGACACAGGGGCGTATTTAGCGCCTCTTTTGTTTAATTTCCAGTTGATTTTTGAGTTTATAAACAGGAAAATCAAGATGAATGTTTTGAAAAATTAAATAAAAATTTATGTTTTTTAGTAAAAATAAAGGTGATAATAATTTTGACTCAACGGGGGAGTTAAAATTAAAAGAATATGAAAAAATTTGGACAAAATTTTGTTTTCTTGATGAAAGTGGTGCTCTTGACCCTAAAAGCGCGCCATTTTTTACTATCGGCTTGATTAAGTGTAGCCAACCTTATTATTTGTATAGTAGATTAAACTATGAAAGAAACAAGAGAAATTTTTATGATGAAATGAAGTTTAATAAATTATCAAAAAATAACATTGACTTTAATAAATTTGCCATTGATGCGTTTTTGGACACCAAAAGTGTTTGGTTTTATTCCTATACAGTGGACAAACAGGGCGGTTATTTTCAAAGAGAATTTGATGGTAATCCTTGGAGCGCATATGAAAATATTTCTATTCGATTAGCTGAGTCAGCCTTAGCCCCAAGTGAAATATTAATGCTTTTGGCTGATCATGTGACAACGCCAAAGGTTGTATGTTATGAAGTAAATGTGAAAAATAAAATTAATCAAAAAGCAAATAGATTAGCTATGGCGGGGGTTTGCCGTTTTGATTCTAAGGGTAATGATTTAATACAAGTTGTTGATTTATTTATTGGGGCAATTAATTATGATTTAAAAATAGCTACAGGCATGGTAGCCAAAGGAGACAGATACAAAAAAGAGTTTGTCCGGCACATTAAAGATAAGCTGGGTGTTACTAATTTTACTGATGGATTTAGGGATAAGAAATTTAATATTTTTGTTGATCAAGATTTAAAACAAAGATTGTTATAAACGAAAAAAGCCACCGTCCTATCGGTCGGCGCCTTTCTCCACATATATAATAATTATATGTCAGTAACCACATGTTGTCAAGTGTCGATAAAAATCTTTAAAATTAGCCAAAAGATTAGAGAAAAAATTGATTTTTCGACCCAAAAGTGCTAGGGTTTAGAGAGAATCTAACTAACAAATAATATGTCCGAAGAGCAAAAAAACGGTACAAACGAAGACTCTAAAGTAATTTATCGATGCAAAAACTGCGAAAGAACAATTTCGGAAAATGATAAAATTTGTCCGCATTGTGAGGAAGATGTTGTTGGTCGCGATATTTCAATTACGCTTGGTGATTATCTAAAACTTTCGGACGAACAAAAAAATCAAATATCAACAAAGATTGTTAAATGGGACCCTAATGGCTTATCTTTTTTGGGGATATTTTTTACAATGTTTCTTGGAATAATATCAGTTTTGAGAACCATTCCAAGAGTAAAAATTAGTATAAATTATCAATGGAACAATAATTTTGTGATCACCTTTACATTAAGTTTAATTACAACATTAATATTTTTGTTAGCTGTTACAAAAGTGAAGCTAATAAGGGGATTTTTAATAAAGTTTATAAACTGGCTTTTAAAAGATTATTAACAGGTAAACAAAAAAAGCAATTTTTAAATAAAAAGATGAAAATTTTATAAATATGGATAAAATTAATGAACTAGTTAAAAGAATAATTGCTTTTCGTGATGCGCGAGACTGGAAACAATTTCACAATCCAAAGGACGTCGCGCTTTCTCTTGTGCTTGAAGCTGGAGAAGTAATGGAACATTTTCAATGGAAAAACAAAGAGGAGATAGAGGCTTATGTTGTTGAAGCTAAAGAAGAAATTGGTGAAGAATTGGCGGATGTTTTGTATTGGATTTTGCTTATGAGTAATGATCTTGATATTGACGTATTGGATGCGCTTGAAAGAAAAATTAAAAAGAACGAAGACAGATATCCGATAGAAAAATCTAAAGGTAAACATACAAAATATAATAAATTATAAATTATGGCATTAATATATAAGTCGGATAGTGAGACGTTTTTAAAAAATATCAGAGAAAACAAACTGACTGGTTTAATGGCGGAAGCCTTTAAGGCCTCTTTTGTTAGAGAGGTTGGGCCAAGTGAAGAGAATTCATGGCGTAATTCTTTACCAAAAATAAAAGATTTAATTGAACTAGCTAATCTTAAAGATATAAATATCGCACTTGAATATGAAATTCCTTACAACCAAAGCAGAATTGATTGCTTATTGTTTGGTAAAGACGAGGCCAATGAAGACAACATTGTTTTGATAGAGTTAAAGCAATGGACAAGTGTTAAACCACTTGAAGATGAGGGTAATTTTGTTGAAACTTATACTGGAGGTAATAGTAGAATTGTTCCGCACCCAGCACACCAAACTAAAGGTTACAATGATTACTTAAAAGCTTTTATTGCTGAGTTTGAAAAAAAAGAGCCATTAATTTTATTTAGTTGCTCCTATTGTCATAATTATAAAAAAAAGGAAGAAGAAGGTCTTTTTGCGCCAGTTTATCAAGAGGTAATAAAAGATTATCCTGTATACACAGAAGGCGACACAGTTTTTTTGGCTGATAAAATTAAGTCTCTGTTATCCAAAGGCGACGGTTTCGAAGTTTTTAATCGTTTTATGCAAAGCGAAATAAAACCTTCAAAAAAATTATTAGAAAATGTATCAAAAATAATTTCTAACGAAGTTGTCTTTTCATTGTTAAATGAACAGCTTGTAGCTAAAAACTTAATTTGGTCGAAGATTAAAAAAACAAAAAAATTCAACAGCAAAGCAGTGGTTATTGTTCATGGGGGTCCCGGTACAGGTAAGTCCGTGATAGCCTTAAATCTTTTAGCAGAAGCCGCAAAAAAGAAATTTAAGGCATTTTATGCATGTAAATCAAAGCCTTTTGTTAGTGGTTTATCTAGTTTAGTGGGTCGTGATGCAGAAAAGTTGATTTCAAGTTTAAATAGGTTCATTCCATCTAAAGTTAAAGAAAATGGGGGTGACCTAATCTTAGTTGATGAAGCACATAGAATAGGAAAGTCCAGCAATAACCAGTTTACTAGAGCTGAGGATAGGACCGAAATGCCCCAAATAGAACAAATTATTAGATTTGCCAAAACATCAGTGTTTTTTATTGACGATTTGCAAAATATCCGATCATTGGAAATAGGAAGCGCGGACTTAATAAGAGAAACTGCCAAGAAATTTGGCTGTACATTAGATGAGGTAACATTGGAAACCCAATTTAGATGCATGGGATCAAATAATTATTTAAAATGGCTAGAATCGATGCTTGGGTTCAATGACAACAAGCTAACACTTTCCGACTCGGAAAAATTTGAATTTAAAATTTTTAATTCGCCACAGGAGCTTTACGACGCGCTTCTTAAAAAAGAAGATGAAGGTGCAAAAAATAATCCTGGAAAAGGAAATTTTGCTCGTATAGTGGCTGGTTTCTGTTGGCCTTGGTCTCAGAAATTAGACTCAAACGGAGAACTCATTAAAGATGTTGTGATTGGAGATTTTGCTATGCCGTGGGAAACGCACGACAAAATAACTCCGCCGAAAGGTTTTGTTAAATGGTACGAATGGGCCTATAAACCAAATGGCATTAAACAGGTTGGTTGTATATACACGGCTCAGGGTTTTGAATTTGATTATATTGGAGTTATTATTGGTGATGATTTAAAATACAACCAGGAAAAAAACAAGCTAGAAGGTGACATCTCTGCCACTGCTGACCCCATGTTAAGAAGAAACAAGGACAATTTTGATAAGTATGTAAAAAATATTTATAGAGTGTTGATGTCTCGGGGCATGAAAGGTTGTTATATTTATTGTACTGACTATAAAACGCAGAAGTATTTTGAAAATAAATTAAAAGATTTTAATCAGAAGAAAGATATTTATAAAAATATTGACGATGGCATATCATTAACCACTGACATCTAATATGTGGGATCAATCGATCGACCAAAAACATAAAGGAGAAGGACACAGAAAAAGACTTAGAGAAAAATTTTTACGGTCCAGCCTAGATGGTTTTCTTGATTATGAAATCGTAGAACTTCTTTTAACATTAGGTACGCCCAGAAAAGACTGTAAGCAACAAGCAAAGGCAGCAATTGACAAATTTAAAGGATTGAATGGAGTGCTTGATGCAAATGTAGCAGAATTACAACAAATTGAAGGCATAGGACCGTCAAACGCTTTTGGTTTAAAATTATTTCAAGCGGTTTCTGAAAGGTACTTTAAAGGAAAAATCAAAACAAAGATATTGCTTGATTCGCCTGAGTTGGTATATGAATATTTAAGAGAAAAAATAGGTAGAGAGATGAAAGAACATTTTACAATTCTATGTTTTGATACCAAGAATAATTTAATCATTGATGTGGTTTCGGTTGGTACGCTAAATGCTAGCCTGATTCATCCTCGCGAAGTTTTTAATATTCCAATTTTGCATCATGCTTCTCATGTTATTTTAGCTCACAATCATCCTTCGGGAGATCCAACGCCCTCGGATGATGATATCTTGACAACGCGACGCCTTATTGAAGCAGGTAAAATTATTGGCATAAATGTTATTGATCATATAATAGTTACGAAAAATAGTTATACTAGTTTAAAAACTAAAGGATTAATAGATGCATAATATGAAAATTGTTTTTATATCCGGACCTTATTTTGGAGATGGGAAGTGGGATACTATTGAAAAAAATATTAGGAATGCAGAGAAATATCAAATAGCATTGATTAGTCGGGGAGTTGGTGTTTTTTGCGCACATAACCACACGGAACATTTTGATAGCAAGGGCGTGGATCAACCGGAGAAGTTTTATCATGATTTAGATATGGAATTTTTAAAACGTGCTTGTGATGCGGTTATCGCAATTCCTGGTTGGAAAAACTCTCGAGGAGCGTTAAAAGAAATAAAGTGGGCAAAAGAAAATAATGTTAAAATTTTCTATTTAAAAGATATTACGCAAGTAGACAGAGTGATAAAATGGGTCAATAAAAAAACATGAATTTAATATGTCAGACTATTATAAAGCTAGCCGGGGAGCGAACTGCAACTTCGGCGGGAAAAATTGGGAATTTAGAAAAAGAAATTGTGGAAGGAATTAATGATTTAAAAAAATCGACATGAGACAGGTTATAAAAAAAATTTGTTATTATCTTGTTTTGCCCCTAATAGTTGTTGTGGGAATAATTTTGAGCTTGAATTGTCATTTTCATAATTTAGAAAAAGCGATTACCTCGTCAGCATTAATAATTCAGTCTTTAGCCATTTTTATAGGCGGTCTTTGGACTTATCATAAGTTTGATTGGAATAAAAAAGCAGAAAGTGCGATAAAAATTAAAGCTATGTTGATGGACTACGAACAAGCTCATGCTATAGCAGCGATGCAGTACAGAGTCGACCAACATGATCAAAAAGATTGGTTAGAGAGTTGGGGTGGTTATGCAACAAGAATGATACCATACAGAAATGCATTCACGTCACAAGTACAAGTTTTATGTTATTTGCCAAAGAAGATTAGAATAAGAGTGCTTGAGGCAATTTTTCTTTCGTTAAATAATGGGAAAAGTCTGCAAAGTGAGAATTTAGATGAAAATTGGATTAAATTTGGTAAAGAGATTGAAATATTAAAAAAAGAGCTTGATAATTTAGTTTCAAAATAAAATGATAAAATCAGGAAAATGAAGAAGATGTTTTTTGCTGGTTATTGACAAATTTAGTTAAATGGCACTGGGGGGTCAGGTCTTGAGTCGTAAATTTTATGGATAAATTACGGGGCAGGCCCAGTAAAATTTCTTGAGAGATCACGGGGCGAGCCTCTTAACCCCCCCCCCCCCCCCCCCAACCCCAAACTGTCTTTTTATTAACCCCTATCCCAAACTTATCCTTAAATACTCCAGTATTTAAGGATGAAAAATTTTAAATATATGTCCGAGTATTACAATGCTAGCCGGGGAGCGAACTACAACTTCGGCGGGAAGAATTGGAAATTAAGTCGATCTAGACTAGAATTATTTTCAAATTGTCCGCGTTGTTTTTATTTAGACAATAAATTAGGCGTCAAGAGACCACCCGGTTTTCCTTTTAATCTCAACTCCGCCGTGGACCATTTACTGAAAAAAGAATTTGATATCCATCGCGCCAAAAATACCACCCACCCTCTGATGAAAGCCTATGGCTTAGACTTAGTGCCACTTCAACATAAGATGATGAATGAGTGGCGGGAAAATTTTAAAGGCGTGCAATATTTTCACGAACCGACCAAGATGACTATAGCCGGCGCCGTGGACGATTTATGGACGGATGCTAACAAACAACACACCCCGGCCTTCGGCCACCCCTCTCAAGAGGGGAATAAAGAAAGTGTATATGTGGTGGACTATAAGTCAACGAGCAAAAATGCCGAGGTTAATTTGGACGCCGACTGGCAAATTGGTTACAAACGCCAAATGGAAATTTACCAGTGGCTGTTGCGTCGCAATGGCCTTAAAGTATCTAATACCGGCTATTTTGTCTATTGTAATGGCATTACAGACCGCGAAGCTTTTGACGCCAAGCTAGAATTTGATGTCAAAATTATTCCTTACACCGGTAATGACAATTGGGTGGAAGAGGCGATTATCAAGGCCCACAAATGCCTGACTTCCAACAAAATCCCCAAACCCACCCCTAATTGCGATTATTGCAATTATTTGCAATCTGTGGGTAAATTAGTCAATTAGCGTAATTCTAGCCAAGGATGGGGCTAGGGATCATATGTCTTTAAAGTCTATTTTGCTTAAGCCGGTTTTTAAATTCAAATTTAATTACAACATTTTTAAACCCTGGCGCTGGAACTGGCAAAAAGTTAAAGAATTTTTGAAGATTTTTTTGCTGGCGACTTGTATTGTTTTGGCTTTTTTGAGTATTTATTATTTTATTATTCCAGCCCTTAATGATCAAGAAGAGATTTCTGGTGAAAGCCTGGGCGAGGAAGTTATTGATTATTTGAATTATTATTTTACTAATTATAGCGGGACGGATCCGTTTACGGGACAACCATGTAACGTGGTTGGTATTAAATTGCACGGGAGCCTTTTGTCTTATTTGCCCCCCAAGTCTCTGGATGAAGACGGTAATTTACTAGAAGATGAAGTTTCCTCACAAGACATTGTTGGGATTATTCAAGAGGCGGAAAAAAACGATAAAATTAAAGCCATTTTTTTGGAAGTAGATTCTTATGGCGGGGAGCCGGTAGCCGGCGAAGAAGTTAGCAACGCCATAAAATACGCCAAGAAGCCGACTGTGGCCCTAATTCGAGGCGCGGGCGCCTCCGCCGCTTATTTGGCAGCTACTGGGGCTAATAAAATTTTTGCTTCCAAATATTCTGATGTCGGCGGTATTGGCGTAACTAGTTCTTATGTGGAAAATGTCAGAAAAAATAAAAACGAGGGTTTGGATTATGTTTCTCTTAGTGTTGGCAAGTTCAAAGACACCGGCGATCCCAATCGGTCATTATCGCCAGAAGAAAAAAATCTTATCATGCGCGATGGTAACATTATCTATAATAATTTTGTAACAAGGGTGGCCGAAAACAGAAAAATAGATATTAAAAAAGTGGCCAAATTGGCCGATGGCTCCACGATGCTCGGGGAAATGGCTCTCAAAAGCGGTTTAATTGATCAAATCGGTAATCAGTATAATGTTGAACAATATCTGAAAACCAAAATCGGCACCGACGCGAGTGTTTGTTGGCAAGATTAATTAAATATAAAATATATGGAAACAATCAAATCAACCGGCTGTTGCGAGCCGTTTAATCCAGAACCATGGCAAAACCCTTCGACAGGCTCAGGACAAGTCAAGGAGATCGTGTGGCAAGACAAACTTTTTGTCAAAGACCACCTGACTAGTTTTTTGCATATCCCGCTGAACACCGGCCAGAAAATTATTAAAAATTTAGTCTTAATTGATAAAGCCGGAGCCAAAGCCCCACATCAATTGATGTTGACCGACGAAAAATCGCTTTGGGGTGCCGATATTTATATTGACGTGGCCAAAGACGTGCCGGGAGCCGAGATGGCCACTTTGTCTGGAACTTTTTTGACAAAAGTCTTTGAAGGGCCTTATCAACAAGCCGGCCAGTGGGCCAAGGAAATGGAAGCCTATGTCAAAGAGCAGGGGAAAGATTTGAAAAAAATGTATTTTTCTTATACCACTTGCCCCAAATGCGCCAAGGCCTACGGAAAAAATTACGTAGTCCTCTTCGCCCAAATAAATTAAACATATCCTTAAATACTCCAGTATTTAAGGATATGTTAAGGATGAAATAATTAACTTTTTTCATTATTTCGCTATATTTAGTCCAAGTTTTTAAATAATATTGATCTTTCACAAATTAGGAGGATGTTATGAAATGGAAGATAGTGGTGGCGATTTTGGTTTTAATTATCGTTGCCTTAATTTTCTACGTGCCTGCCGACATTAAAGTAACGGGCTTTGTTGGCAAGAGTATGGATTATAATCCCATGAGACCAGAAGAAGCATGTCAGCAGTATGATGTGCATATTATTATCACCAATACCGGTTTGACGCCATTACGTTATGATAATGTGCTCGCTGGCTGGCAGTCGGCTTATGATAACTTGCCAACTCATACCGTTAATCTGGTAAAAGGATTTTGGCGGTTAGGCTTTATGCAAAGCGATACCGTTCATCTATCATCAAATGGCTACACCAATGATTTGTTTTTGTATCGTCAGGAAGGAAACAAAACATTTGTTGGTGACTCTTTGGTTTATTTTTATCTGGTGGTAGAAAATAACGGCAAGTATATCTCCAAGCTCAATGTGGCGATCTTGCCTAAACTGGGAAGATTGCTTGGGAGCAGTCCTTATTTTAAAAACAACAAGAGACTTGTTCGTTTGAAATTTAAAGAGCAGGAAATTGGTTCAGCCTTGAAATTTTGATAATAATAACCTCAGTAAAACCACTTAAAACGGTTATAAACCCGGAGCCTTGTCTGGGTTTTTTTATTTCCCAAACATATCCTTAAATACTGGAGTATTTAAGGATAAAGTGATATAATTTTATTATGGATAAAATTAAGACTGCCAAACAAATGGAACGGT
>CAZJEP010000013.1:0-24027 GCA_964545125.1 uncultured Gammaproteobacteria bacterium | reverse complement strand
ACCCCGGACCCCCACCTTACCATGGTGGTGCTCTACCAACTGAGCTACAACGGCGAAACTAATTTTTAATTTTAAATTTTTAATTTTTAAACAATTTTTAATATCTTAATTTAAAATTTTAAATTGATATATTTGTTACCTGCCTCGCCGGCCTGCCTACCGGCAAGGCGGGCGGGTTGTTTTTAAATTTTAAATTTATGCTTTTAAATTATCATCTCTTCTATTTTTCTAAAACATCAGACGATTGTTCGTTTTCAATAACCACTTTATTTTCTAATTCACGAATTTTCTCCTTAAGCTCTTTTAATTTCTTATTACCCGAATTGGAGCTTTCTAAACGCTGACAATATTCATGAGCTGTTTTGGGATCCTTGGTCATTATACAGAGTTCTACCATTTTATCAAGATATCTGGGATTATTGGATTCCAAATCCAGGGCTGACTTAAACTTGGCAAAAGCCATCGCTGAATTACTCATTTTTTGATGAACCAAGCCCAGGCTAAAAAAAGTTTTGGCTAACTCCATATCGCTAATATCGTCGCCAGCTTTTCTGAATTGCTCTTTTAATTTAATGGCGTGCTCAAGGGTTTGTTCGGCTTCTTCGTAATTTTCCCGATCAAAATAATTTTCTCCCAAAAGCTCAAAGGCTCTATAATTTTTGCTATCAATACCAATAATTTCAATATATTTGGCTTCGGCTTTGGTTAAATCTTCTTTGTGAGTCAAATCTTGCGCTTCAGCAAACAGGGCCTCGATTTTTTGAGCTACATCCTCGCCCGCTACCTGAACTTCTTCGGCGTAGCTTTCTTTCAAATTAACCAATCGATTATACAACAAACCAAACAATTTCGCCAAAGACCTGCCAATTGGTTTTAAAAATTTATTTAATTCTTTAAAAACTTTGCTGACGCTTCGCTTAAACTTATCATTCAAAATTTTTCTCTTAAGTTCGGCTTGCCGTTCGGCCTCTATTTCTCCTATATCAATATTGGCCAATACCGGAAATTTTCTTAAAACAATAAAAATAATAATCGCTAAACTTATTAAAGCCACAATCCAAGCAATAATAATCATCATAAAATTAGGGATTACCTGCCTGCCGGCGAGGCAGGGGTTATAGGGATTAGGTATTAGGGGAAATTGTTCAAAAATTTAATATACAACAAAACTACAACAAAATCAAGGTTCCTTGCCTTCTCCCTCTTTCGAGGGGGGGGTTGGTAGTAAGTATTTTTATTTAATATTAGCTATTTTTTTAAATTCTTGAATTTTTAGACTGGCTCCTCCCACCAATAATCCGTCAATATCCGGCTTGGCTAAGTAAGCCTTGGCATTAAGACCGTTAACACTACCCCCATATAGCACGCTTAAACGGGCCTTAGCGCCCAAAATCTTCCTAGCCTCGGCCCTGATGAAAGCCTGCATTATTTGCGCTTCCTCGGCCATCATCGCCTTGCCTGTGCCAATCGCCCAGATGGGTTCATAAGCAACAACGATTTGACGCTCGCCAAGCTTAACCTTATCCAAGGCTCGTTTAATTTGACCGGCCACAAAAGCCTGACCTTTTTTGGCTTGGTAATGAGACCAGCTTTCCCCTACACAAATTATCGGCGTTAATTTCGATTCCTTTAAAATAGCTTGTAATTTTAAATTAACTTGCCGACAACTTTCACCTTGAGCGCGACGCTCACTGTGACCAATAATCACATAAGAACAACCAAGCTCGGCCAAAGTTTTGGCGTCAACTTCGCCAGTATGCGCGCCTCGCTCTTGCCAACCCACATCTTGCGCTCCCAGTTTAATACTTGCTCCCAAAATTTTCTTAACACCAACCAAAGCCCAAACGTTGGGACAAGCGACTATTGTTCCTTTGTGGCCACGAAAAACTTTGGTATAATTTTTAGCCAAAGCCAAACTATCCTTTAAACTGAGATTATTTTTCCAATTCCCCACGATTAATTTTTTCATAATGATGTTTTAATTTATATAGCAAACTTAAGCATTGATACGAATACTACTAATTACATGCGAATATTACAAATAAAATGTCTTAAATTTTGTAGTATTCGCGACCCATTCGTAGTATTAGTATTATATACCAAATAGTTCAGAAACTACTGCGGAAAATTGTAATTATCAAAAATCCAGTCTAATAAACGCTCGGTTTCTTTAAAACGCGCTTCGGGATTTTCGGCCCCCAAGATCACGGTAATTATTTCTTGCTCCTCTTTGATAAAATTTCCGGCAAAACAATAACCCGCCTTAGACAAATAACCAGTTTTACCGCCAATAATTTTAACGCTCAAATCAGGATTTCTTAACAGCGAATCGGTATTTTTTATGACCCTTTTGTTGTTCTTCTTATTGTTGATAATTTCCAGTTCATATTTATCCGACAACACCGCCCGCCTGATATCCAAATCTTTCATGGCCTCGACTACCAATTTAGCCACATCGCGAGCTGTGGAAACGTTTAATTCACTTAAGCCGGTCGGTTCCACAAAATGAGTCTTGGACATTTTTAAAGCTACAGCCTTGCTATTCATCATAGCGACAAACTCCCCTTCGTTTAATTTGGTGGAACGAACCAAACTAATAATAGCCGAATTATCGGAAGCCACCAAAGCGCTATAAAACAAATCACGAACCAAAACTTGTTCGCCGGCAAAAAAATTAAGTTTGTTGCCGTCACGTTTATCGCCTTCTTTGATAGTATAAACACTGTTCCAACCAGGATTATGATCTAAAAAAACCAAGGCCGCCATCAGCTTGGAAATACTGGCAATCGGCAGCTGTTTGTCGGCTTCTTTTTCAAATAAATAAAAATCGTGTTTGCGATCATAAGCGATACCGCTCGAGGCTACCAAAGAAAAATCTTCCACCTCGGGACGTTTGGTTGGTTGAGGCGTGATTATTTCTACGCACACTTTTTTGGGGGAGGCTGACATATGAGGCAACCAAGGAGTTCCTTCGACGCGAGCCATAATTTCCGCCAGGTTCGGAAAAAAATAAGCGCGCGGCGTCAGATTAATCGGCAACTCGGCTTTTCCAAACATCCAAGCAAAAAAACTATTAAAAATAAACAAACTGATTAAAAAGAATTCCCACATAATTTATCAGGCTTGAGGTTCGTTAAGTATTTGGTCAATAACTTCGACCGAATGCAGACGAGAGTAATCCGGTAATTCCTCCACGGTCGCCACACCTAAGTATCTCAAAAAATCCAAAGAAGCGCTATAATAAGTTTCTCCTTTGTCGTCTTTGCTTTCGATTAAACCGCGCACCAATAAATTGCGCAAAATTAAAGCGCAATTAACTCCTCTGATTTTATCCAATTCCGCCTTGGCTACTGGACCGCGATAAGCGATAATGGTCAGAGCCTCCAAGCTGGGACGACTTAACTCTCCGCCGGTTTCTTCTTGAATAAATTTTTGGACAGCTTCGGCATTATCCGGCGAGCTGACTAATTGATATTTATCGCCGGAGTGCGTTAATTGCATGCCTCGTTGCTGGCTCTTGTAGTCTTCAGCTAATTCTTGGCAAGCTTTTTCCACCTGATCCGGCTTAACCTCCAACCACTCCCCTAACTGTTTTAAAGTTAAAGGTTTGGCGGCAATAAATAACAATGATTCCAGTTGTGATTTTAAATTCGTCATAGTGCTTTTTAAAATTTTTCGAATAATTAATCCAAATGCTGCAAATGGGTTCCCTGCCCGACACGCCTGACGGCCCGCCTGCTATCGCGAGCAAAGCGTTGCGGACAGGCGAGTCATGGCGGGCGGGCGAATACTACAAATAAAATACATTGGGTTTCGTAACATTTGTAGCCCTTCGTAGTATTTGGATACTTTTCGTAGTATTCGGATTAAATTTATATTATTCAATCCGTGAAATCTCTATCTTCCCGAACAACTCCGTTTGGTCTATCACCACTTCCCGCTGTTTCATTAATTCCAAAATTGCCAAAAAACCAACAATGACTTCTGTGCGACTATGCGCCTTGGTAAAAATTTCCGAAAAAATAAAATTAACTTTACCCTTGATAATATTACGCACGTGAGCAATTTTCTCTTCAATACTGACCGTAGCCTCAAGGCTGGCTTCGCCCAAAACCTCCGGAGCTCTTAACCGAGACAGTAAATCCTCAAAAACCATCACCAAATCCGTGCTCTTAATATTTTTGGGTGGAATAAAACCGCGGTCCGCGCCCAAGAGAGCTTTACGGTTAAACTGACGCGCGAACATAAAATTCTTTTTGCCTAAAATGCCGGCCAAAACCTTAGTGGCGGCTAAAAACTCCTGATACATTTTTATCTGCGCCTCAAAATCATCAATTTCTTCGTCTTCGGCCGGATATAAATAAGGCAAAAGCGCCCGCGATTTTAAAAGCAACAATTTGGCAGCCACTACTAAAAAATCGGCAATCTGCTCTGGGTCGACATTGCCGTTTTGTTTAATATGTTCAATATACTGATCAGCCACCTTAACCAAACTAACTTCGGTAATAGACAACTTCTCCTCTTCAATTAAAGACAGGAGCAGATAAAAAGGGCCTTCAAATTTATCTAACTTAATAATCATAAACTAGGTGTTAGGCAATAGGTAATAGGTTTTAGGAAAAAGACACAAACAACAAAGAGGAGGTGTTTTTATTTGACTGGCGCCGGGACGGGTAAAACTTGTCCGTCTTTAGTAACAACATCAGCTTGTCGCTTAAAACAATAATAACCAGAATCATGCAAAAAGCGCGGGTCGTAATATTGATCAGAATACTTATTTTGATTTGAGGGTAAATTTTTGGTGTTGGTTTTGAAGGTCGCGCACAACTCATAATGATTACTGTCAGTAACCTTATACTCATAGGTCTGAGTGCCTGCTTTATCGCCCAACTGAGTTTTGGTTAAATAATAATCATTAGTAACAATAAGAGCGGTCAAATCTTTGGGCAAATTTTTATTCTTGACATAATAAGCATTAAGACTGCTATCAATGGCTCCCAAATCTTCAACCACATTTTGATCATAAAGCCTGAGGCGAGTATTTTGAGGCGACTCCACAAAGAAAAAAGAGGTCACAAAAGCGCCCACCACCAAAATCAAAGACACAATCAAATAAATCAAATTGATATTTTTCTTGACTTGAGCCCCTTGTCTAATGTCGTAAAAATAATAACTAAAAATAAGACCGGTAATTACCAAAATAGTAACGGTCTTCAAAACAAATTTAAGCGACAATTGTCCGTTGAGCCAACTATTAATAGTGGCAATCAACCAACCGATAGCCACCACGGCGCTGACAAACAAAATAAAATAAGTCAGCCAACGACGAATGCCGGAATCGGCTTTGAGTTCCCCTTTTTTAAAAGATTTTCTGATTAAACTCAGCATCCAATAATACAGCGGACTGGCAATAACGATGGCCGAGATAGCAAACTTCATGATAGAGTCGGAATAACCCTCATAACCCACCAAGGCGTCAGCCACGGCCTTATTGATGACTTGAAAAACAATCATGCCACTCGATAAGGCCATAAAAATTAAGGCCACCAAGCTAAGCATGTACCAAAACGCGAACTTGGCATTGTTGTTCATACGATTAGTTTATAAAGTTTATAAAGTTGAAAGTTCATAAAGTAGGTTTGTTTTTAAAGCTTGCCTTTTACTTTACAAACTTTATAAACTTTACGAACTTTATGAACTACGTTTTATATATAAAATCGCTTAATAAGCGGGTTTAAACGCGTGATAATTTCATAAGCTGAGGTGTCGGCTAGACTGGCCATTTCTTCGGCACTCATAATAGCTCCGTTTTGTTCGCCAATAAGTACTACTTCGTCTCCTACTCTTACTCCCGGAATGTCCGTTAAGTCAACGATAATCATGTCCATGGACACGCGACCCAAAACGCGAGCGCGATGACCATTAACTAAAACTTTGCCAATAGATGACAAACTGCGATCATAACCGTGCCAATAGCCGACCGGTAAAATTCCCAAAACAGTCGGCCGTTCCAACAACTCGGTAAAATCATAGCCAACCCGACTGCCGGCCGGCACTTGTTTGATTTCTGAAACAACCGTCTTCCAGCTTAAAATAGGCTGTAAAGAAAATTTATCACTATAAGCATAACCGACTTCCTGCGAAGGCCACAAACCGTAAAAACCAATGCCGATGCGCACTAAGTCAAACTGTGATTCCGGAAAAACAATGGCGCCGGAGGTGGCGGCGGCGTGCCGAATCGGTTTTAGCCCACGCTTAGTAAAGGCCTCCAATACTGTAGCGAATTTGGCCACTTGTTCTTTGGTGCCTTGAGGAAAGGCAGGGTTTTTAGCACCGGCAAAATGAGTGTAAACTCCTTCAATTACCACCCGTGGCAACTTCGTAGCCAAATAATCCAAAACCGCTTCCGCTTCCTGTGGAAAAAAACCCTGGCGACACATGCCGGTATCAAATTTCAAATGAATTTTCAAATTATCGCTGTCGGCTTCAGTTAAAACCCTCAAAGCGTCAAAACTAGAAACGGTAATGCTGATATTATTAGCCACCGCCTCTTTGATCATTTCCGGTAAAGTATAACCCAAAACCAACATCGGCTTAGTCAAACCATTTTGACGCAACTTTAAAGCTTCTAAAATTGAGTCTAACCCCAACCAATCCACGCCCAACTTTTCTGCTTCGGTCGCAAAATCAACCATGGAGTGCCCGTAAGCGTTGGACTTGCAAATGGCCATCAACTTAGCTTGGGACACTAACTGGCGAAAAGTTTGGTAATTGTGTTGTAAACGATTGCGGTCAACCTCAATCCAGGTGCGCAGTCCATTAGTTTTTTTCTGTTCCATATTACTTATATTACCCTCCTCTTATGAAATCTTAACCTCCCCCTTCGAAAGGTGCAGGAAATTAATGTGCGTGCGTAAAATACCAATAATCTTTCAGACAACCAATTAACGAATACTCTTCCTTGGTGACAAAATCGCTGCTATTGGTCAAAGTTTCTGGTACCGGTAAATCGGTAATAGTGTAAGTGGCTAATAATTTATGGGGGGTAACTTTAGTCTTGGTTTTTAGCCATTGCTTTAATTTTTTTTGTTCGTCTTTGAGCCAATCTCGACCGTCATTAACAACTACCGCTACACTGGCATCCTTGGGTTCAGTAGACACTTCGAAACCCACGGCCTGAATTTTTTTTTCCAATTCAACCACCAACTTTTTCTCCAAAAAATTATTCCGCGAAGCGATAATAATAGCCTTCATATTAAGGTCTAAGTCGCTTGACATCACGAGGCAAAAATACAGCTTCTCTAATATTTGGCAAATCCAATAATTTCATAATAAGACGAGCTGGACCAATGCCAGCGCCACCATGAGGCGGACAACCATATTTAAAAAAGTTTAAATAATCTTCCAGCTCAACAATGTCCATACCTTTATCAAGGGCTTGGGCCTTCAAAATATCCGGACGATGTTCGCGTTGGGCGCCGGTAGTTATTTCAATGCCTTTATAAAACAAATCAAAACTCTTGGTCAAAGTCGAGTCATCATCACGTCTCATGTGATAAAAAGGTCTGGCCGAAACCGGATAGTGGGTAACAAAAACAAAATCGTGTCCGGTTTCTTCTTTGCTTATTCGACCAAGTTCTTTTTCCTCCTCAGCGTTAAAATCATCTGGCGCCTCCCCCTTAATTCCAGCGGCGACTAATTTAGCCTTAGCTTCAGCCAAAGTAATTCTAGGAAAAGGCAGGCTTGGTATATCAATTTCTAGTTTTAATCCCTCTTTAATCTTAGCCAAACCAGCTACTATCATTTTTTCTAATTCTTTGGCCACATCATCTTCTGACTCGATATAGGAAACTTCAAAATCCCAACCAGTAAATTCGGTGCTATGACGATTGGTAAAAGATTTTTCCGCGCGATAAACTGTGCCGACAGCAAAAACCCTCTCCAGGCCAGAGGCCATAGCCATTTGTTTATAAAATTGAGGCGATTGCGCCAAATAAGCAGTGCGGTCAAAATATTTAACGGCAAAAACTTCAGCGCCCGATTCACTGGCGGTACTCATAAAAGTAGGCGTGTAAATCTGGATATAACCAACTTCGTCCCAATATTGTCTAAAACCTTTTTCTAGTTCGGTCCAAGCTTTAAAAATTAATTGATGTTCGCTCTGACGTAAATCCAACCAGCGCCAATTAAAACGATTTTCCACATCAGCTTCATTGTCAGCTTTGGTCAAAACCGGAATTGGTAACTCACTATCCGCTACCGACAAAACTTTGGCAGCTTTAACCAATACCTCAAATTCCGGCTCGGTGGCTCCTTTGCGAGCCGGCTTGGGTTGCAATGAACCGGTTGCCTCAATAACACTTTCCAAACTTAAGCTGGTCAGAGTTTGATAAGCTTCTGTTTCGGCTGTCACTACCAATTGGATCATGCCCGACAAATCAACCAATTCGATAAACATCAAACCCTTGTGTAGTCTGATGTTACGCGCCCAACCAGCGACACTCACTTCTCCTGTTTGTTTTTTAGCCTCTTTTATCAATATTCTAGCCATAAAATTAGTTAAATTTAGTTGTAAATTTCACCTAAATCATAACAAATCTCGGCTTTTTTTTCAACTAAGAAAAAATTGGCTACCCTGGCCAATTATTTAACAACTTATAATGATTTTTAGCTGATAATAGTTTTGATCAAGTGATCCAGCTTAATTTCCAATTCCAAGGCGGTAGATTGTTTGAGGCGTAATTGTCTAACAGCTTGGGAAAAATCAGTAGTAGCAAAAAGGTCAATCGCCTCTTGAGCGGAAACAGAAAAGCCGGACCAGTGATAGCGCGCCGGCGCTACCCCAAGATAAATCAAAATTTTCCAAGCTACCAAACGACTCAAAGCTCCATAATAATTCCCTTGGGCTTGGACGGCGTTAAGCCAGACCAAATATTGCCCTAGCGAGTTAAAAATTCGACTTTCAGCCTCTCCGGCTTTAATTAATTGTTTGGTCAAACCACAAACATAACCGGCCGAACTTATTTTAGGCAAGTCTTGTTTCAATAAATTAACCGAAACCAGACTAGTGACGGCGCCGGCATAATCCGCTCCTCGACCCTTAATAACCATCAAATCCACAATATTAAAGGGTTCCAAATGACCGGCCAGCTTAGACAAAAGCTTAGCCGTGCCCCGAGCCGTCAATTCCAAACGACCCCTTTCTAAACTATAAACAATGACGCGCGAATCAGCTTCGGCGCAGGGTTGACGATCAAGAACAATGGCTTTAGTGCGATAAGTAACTTCCATAAATAAGCAACAAACAGCAAACAACAAGCAACAAGGGATAAATTCAACTGTTATTTGTTGTTTGTTGTTTTTCGTGTGAATCAAAATATGACTGTAAAATTATCATGGCAGCTATTGCGTCATCGCCTGGTTTAACTTTTTTGTTTTGTCTAACGGTCAGCTGTTTATTATAACCAAGCCTGTTGGCCAAACTAGTGCTTAGGCGTTCATCAATTAATTCTACTGGCAACTTAATTTTCTTTTTTAGTTCTTCTAAAAATTTATTAAATTCTTTAGAGTCGCTTTTACCTAATAAATGTTTGGGTTCGCCCACCACGACCACGTCAATCATTTCTTTTTTTAGCAATTGCAAAACTTCCGCCAAATCTTTAACAATGAGCCAGGGCACGGCCACGTTGGTGTGGTCATCACCCACCGCCAAGCCAATTTTCTTGGCCCCCCAATCAATACCTAAATACATTTTCGGCGTAGTCTTGGTCATTTATGGTCTGGTTAAAATTTCGCAACCGTCTTTAGTGACGACCACGGTGTCTTCAAATTGCGCCGAGAGGGAGCCGTCGGTCGTGACAAAAGTAAAATTGTCGCCTTTGTCGGCAATGCGCCAATCACCCACATTAACCATGGGTTCAATGGCCAGCACCATGCCGGCTTGCAATTTAACATTGGGCAAACCGCTTTCCTTAATGGCGTAATGCGGAATTTGCGGATCTTCGTGGACATCTAAACCCACGCCATGACCAACCAATTCGCGCACTACGCTAAAACCCTGGGCTTCCACATAACTTTGAATAGCGCGCCCGATATTATCCAAATGCTTGCCTTCCTTTACTTCGCTCAAACCCAAATCCAAGGCGCGCTTAGTAACGTCTAATAATTTTTGCGCTTGGGGTTTGATTTTACCCACGGCCAAAGTTCTGGCCATGTCACTATAATAACCGTTTAATTCCATGCCGGCGTCAATGCCAATAATATCTCCTTCTTTTAGAGTGCGGCTAGGTAAGGCGGGCGCGTGAACAATTTCATTATTAATAGAAGTGCACAGAGCCGTCGGAAAAGGCACGGCCGAAGCGTGGGTTTTATAATGTTTAAAAGCCGGGCGACCACCAACTTTAGCAATAAAATCACAGGCTGTTTTTTCCAGTTCACCCGTTGTTATCCCCGGCTTGATCATTTTTTCCAACACAGCAAAAAGCTCGGCCAAATGCCGACAGCTAATCCTAATGCCTTCTATTTCTTTTTGATTTTTTATTAGCTTGGTCATGACTTAAATAACTTTTATTTTTTCAATCTTAGCAAAAATATCTTTTTGCACTTTGGCGATGGACTGTTCGCCGTTGATACTGATTAGTCGTTTTTTCTTTTTAGCATAAACCAGGAGCGGTTCAGCCGTATCTTTATAACGACTTAAACGACCACGAACCGTAGCCGGTTTGTCATCTTCTCTGGTAGCTAACTTTGAACCACAAACATTGCAAAGACCCGCCTTTTTGGGAGGATTATAAACCAAGTGGAAATTAGCTCCGCATTTAGGGCAAATACGCCGGCCCGATAAACGGTTAATCACCTCTTTATCTTTGACCCTAACCTCAATAAACCAAAGATCATATTTATCTTTAAGCAATCTAGTTAAATCGTCAAGTTGGGCCTGACTACGAGGATAGCCATCCAGAATAAAGCCCTTGGCCATATCGCGCTTCAACAAACGCCGATCCATAAGGGCTTCCACTATTTTGTCCGGGGCCAATTGCCCCTGTTTCATATAACGAGCGGCTTCTTTACCTAGCTTGGTTTTTAATTTTTTTTCATTACGTAATAACTCTCCTGTAGAAACAGCTGGTAATTTTAATTTAGCGCTTAACATTTCTGATTGGGTGCCCTTGCCCGAACCGGGAGGACCAAAAAAGATGAAGACCTGTTTGGTTTTGTTCATGATTATAAAAATTAAATAATATGTTTATGTTGCTAAAGGCAAATGGAGGTCTGGTTCTTTTCTGTCTTGCTTGTCGTAATCTCTTTCCTGTCTAGTGGCACCAGGACGCTTGGCTGTAGCGCCAATTTCTCCCTTGCCATAACTACCGGCCAAGCTTGACTCTTTTTGATATTGTCCGCCCTGGCCAAACTGCGCCTGAGAATCTTCTTTAATGCGATCAAAAGTCGTCAAACGAACGTTGCGCGCAATTTGTTCTGGAGTTAACCCCGATTTGGTTTTGGTGGTTAAAACCTGGTCTTTAATTCTAGCTCTAAAGGGACGGGTCTCTCCCCGCTTGCGCATTATATCAATAATCTGCCGGTTGCTAGTGGTTTTTCCCCAACGACCCTCGGCTTTAAGTATGTTAAAAAATTTGGCTCGATCCAACGGTTTTAAATTTTTAGCCAATTTCTTAAGGTCGGTGGTAGTATTTCTCTGATAAAGCTTAAAATCTTTATTCATCGGCGGCTGTTTGGTCGGCACCAAACCGAAATCTTGTAAAAAGCCCATACTTTAAAAATTTTATTGTTTATTTATTTAGTATGTGAGTACACATAATTGGGGCGTTCACTCCCAATAGAAAATAAGCAAATTTTCTATTGCTTTCTCACTTACCAATTATAACATCGGTAAATAATAATGTAAAAAAGATTTTATCCGGCAAATTTCCAAATCCCAAATCCCAATTTCCAATAGGGGGAAAATAAATTTTAAAAGGACACCAACCGGGTGCCCTTAAAACTTGAGACTTAAAACTTAAAACTTATTTCTTACATAATCTCATAATCTCGCATAGACAATTGAGCTTGGATTTGTTTAACCATATCAATCACTACGCTGACCACAATCAAAATACTGGTACCGCCGATAGCCAACCATTGCTTACCGGTAAAATAACGAACAGCTAAAGGCAACACAGCAATGGCGGCCAAAAACAAAGCGCCGGAAAAAATAACCTTGCGAGAACTGTCGGTTAAATAATCGCTGGTGTGTTTGCCTGGTCTGATGCCAGGAATAAAACCGCCTTGCTTCTGTAAATTTTCGGCGATTTGTTCCGGCTTGAACACCACTTCGGTATAAAAATAAGTGAAACCAAAAACCAACAAGAAATAAGCCACGGCATAAATTAGTTGGTTGTTGGACAATCTGATAATGGTTTCGGCCATTTGGACTATCCAAGCGCTCTTGGCATGAACCAAAAATTGACCTACAGTTTGTGGAATCATCACCAAAGACAAAGCAAAAATGATTGGCATTACTCCGGCCATATTAACTCGCAAAGGCAAGTGAGTGGAAGAACCACCAAAGACACGATTGCCCCTAATTTGTCTGGCATACTGTACCGGAATTTTGCGTTGACCTTCGTTGATAATAACCACGCCAATCACTGTAACCAGAGCCACAATAATAAAACCAATGATAGTGAAAAGCATAGTAGGATCATAAACAGCCAAAGTGCGCTGGATACTGCCAGGTAAACCGGTTATAATACCGGCAAAAATCATAATAGAAATACCATTACCAACTTTCTTTTCATTAATCAATTCGCCAAACCACATCAACATTACCGTACCGGCCGTAATGGTCATAATCATGGAAATGGTTTGCAATAAATCCATATCACTAACAATGCCGGAAGTGGAACGCTTTAAAAGCAACACCATACTATAGGACTGAATCATGGACAAAGGCACAGTTAGCCAACGAGTCCAAGCGTTAATCTTTTGGCGTCCTGACTCCTCTTTATTCATCTCTTCAAATTTCGGCACAATCATACCCAAAAGCTGAAAAACGATAGAAGCGGTAATATAAGGACCAACGCCCATCAAGACAATGGAAAAATTTTCCATACCACCACCAGAAAACAAATTCAACAAACCCAACATCTGGTTGGATTGAAAAAATTGTCGCAAGGCAACCACATCGACTCCCGGAATAGGAATATGAGCGGCAAAACGAAAAACCGCTAAAAGCAACAAAACAAACAAAATACTATAACGCAAATCACGCGCTTTCCAAATTTTTTTTA
This sequence comes from uncultured Gammaproteobacteria bacterium, assembly GCA_964545125.1. Classification (GTDB taxonomy): domain Bacteria; phylum Patescibacteriota; class Patescibacteriia; order Patescibacteriales; family Patescibacteriaceae; genus JAKAEX01. The sequence continues at coordinate 10,738 of CAZJEP010000013.1, read as the reverse complement.
TTTGTTCTATCATAGCAATTAGATTTTGGGTTTTAAATTTTTAAAACCAATTCTTATACTAATTAAATAACCTTACCGCCGACCTTAAGTATCGCTTCTCTGGTCGCTTCGCTCATTTTAAAATCTTTAAAAGTAAGATTTTTAACAGTCAGTTCTCCTTGCGCTAAAATTTTAATACTGGCGTTAGTCTTGTCCACTAAGCCACTCTTAGCCAAGGCTAAAGGCGTCACATTTTGCCCGTCTTTAAAAAGCTTGTTGATTTGACCCAAATTAACAATTTGGTCTTTGGCAAAATGGGATTTAAAACCTCTAACTTTAGGGATAGACAACAGTTGTTGTCTCATGCCCAAACGCTTCAAACCACTGACACCGCTACGAGATTTTTGTCCTTTAATACCGCGAGTACTGTAACTTCCGTGTCCAGAGGCATTGCCACGACCGACTCGCTTGGCCTTTTTGTGCAAGGCTTTGTCGGCTTTCAAATTGTGCAAAGATATAGTAGTCATAAAATTTCCAATTAAACTATTCGTTGATCGCTTCCTCTGGTTTGACGTTGGCCAATTTAGCTAAAATTTCTGGGGCAATTTCTTTAATTTTAATATCTTCTTTCGGTTCTATTTTTTTGGTCACTTTTTTGCCTTTCAATAAACTCAAGGCTTCAATCATACATTTGGCGTTAGTGACGTTGTTATTGGTGCCTAAAATTTTGCCAGTGACGTTTTTCAAACCGGCCATTTCAGCAATAATTCTCATAACTCCCCCACAAATAACGCCACGTCCATGTTTAGCTGGTCTAAGCAGAACAACCGAAGCGCCAAATTTATGTTTAATTTCATGAGGAATGGTGCCATTAGCGGCTAACGGCACGTCAATCATATTTTTCTTGGCTTGATTAACGGCCTTAGTGATAGCCAAAGTCACATCAGCGCCCTTAGCTAAACCAATACCAACCTTACCGGCTCGATTGCCTAAAACAATACAAGCTCGAAAACGCATACGTTTGCCTCCAGCCATCACACGAGTCACGCGAGCCAAATCTAAAATTTGCTGTTCGTATTCGCTGTCAGTTCTTTCTTCTCGTTTGTTGCCACCATAACCGCCACGATGACCACCACCACCCGATTGCCCGGCGCTTCGATTTTGGCCACCTTGACCGCGACCAGAACTTTCAAAACGACCCGATCTGGCGTTGTTATTTTGCTGTGCGCCCCGCGACACCTCTGTCTTGGACAAAGAATTTTGTGGAGCTTGTTGTTTATTATCTTCCATATATTTAAAAATCTAAACCGCCATCGCGGGCGCCATCAGCTACCGCTTTAATGCGTCCATGATACAAATTACCACCGCGATCAAATACCACTTTAGTAATGCCGGCCGTCTTAGCTAAACCAGCTAAGGTTTGACCCAAAGCAAAGCCGGCTTCAGTTTTATTGCTAGCGGTTATTTTTTTGGTATGAGCGCTGACCAAGGTTTTACCAGTAGCATCATCAATAATCTGAGCAAACATATAAGCATTGGATTTAAACACGCTTAAACGAGGACGCGCGGACGTGCCGGTGACCTTAGCTCTAACGCGAATAGCGCGTCTCTTTTTGCCTAATTGTTTAGCTTTATCTTGATTCATATATATTATTTAGAAGCAGCAGTCTTGCCGGCTTTACGTCTTAAGACTTCTTCCACATATTTAATTCCCTTACCCTTATAAGGCTCTGGCGGTCTTAAACGTCTGATACGAGCAGCCGTTTCACCAACTAATTGTTTATCAAAACCGGTCAAGGTAATAATTTTGCCCTCAACGGCGGAAGTTACTCCCTCGGGTAAATCAAAATCTATGGAGTGCGAATAGCCTAAACTGAAATTTAATTTTTTTCCACCACCGGACACCTTATAGCCAACGCCATTAACTTCCAATTGGCGACTAAAGCCTTCGCTAACACCCAGCACCATATTTTTAATTAAACTGCGATACAAACCCCAAGCCGCTCGCTGTTTTTTATCTTCAGGATCGGTTACGGTCACCTTAATTTCTTGGCCGTCAATAGCTACCTTAACAAAGGGCAACAGAGCTTGCTCTAGTTTTCCTTTAGGGCCTTTAACCACCACTCGGTCTTTAATAACCTCGAGGTTGACCGAACTAGCTATGGCAATTGGTAATTTTCCTAATCTTGACATATGAATTTAATAAATTTCACAAATTACTTCTCCGCCGATCTTCTTTTTACCAGCCTCTTTATTGGTCATTAAACCTTGAGGGGTAGAAATAATAGCCATGCCCATGTTATTGAGCACGCGAGGCAGTTCATCTTTACCGACATAAATTCGGTGACTGGGTCTGCTGACGCGTTGAAGATAGCTAATAGCCGGCCTGCCATTCTCTTTATATTTTAAAACTATTTTCAATTCTTTAAAAACAGACTTGCTCTTTCCGGTAGTGGCCCTATCAATCACTTCCACTTTGCCCACCCAATGAGTTTCTTCCAAAATCTTGGCAAGGCCATATTTGATTTTGCTCATAGGCAAAACCACCGCGTCTTTGTGAATGACGGAGGCGTTTCTTATTCTTGTTAGCATGTCTGCGATTGGATCTATCATATTAATTAATTTTTAGGTTTTTTACCAGCTGGATTTAGTAATGCCCGGTAAATCAGTATTGTTGGCTAACTCCCTAAAACAAATACGGCACAAACCAAAATCCCTCATATAGCCATGGTTACGGCCACAACGCCAGCAACGGTTAATTTTGCGGGTAGAAAATTTGGGGGTTCTTTTAGCTTTAATGATTAATGCTTTTCTGGCCATATGATTAACTATCTTTTTTAAATGGAAAACCTAGCAAACGAAACATTTCTAAACCGGCTTCACGATTTTTAGCATTGGTAGTAATAACTACTTCCAATCCGTGAACGCGATCAATTTGATCAACCTTAATTTCAGCAAAAGCGGTCTGCTCTTTAAAACCCAAAGACATGCTTCCGCCTTGATCAACATTTTTTTCGGACAAACCGCGAAAGTCGCGGACGCGGGGCAAGGTTATTTTAATTAATTTCTCAACAAAATCATACATACGTTGACCGCGCAAAGTAGTGGTCACCCCAACGATGTCTCCTTGACGAATCTTAAAAGCAGAAATGGATTTCTTGGCTTTAACCAGCATGGCTTTTTGTCCGGTCATTTCCGTCACTCCGTTGGCTACCATCTCAATAAAAGGACGATCTTTGGTCATGCGACCAACCCCAACGTTTACAGTAACCTTTAAAATTTTGGGCACAGCCAACTTATTCTTATAGCCAAACTTGGCAATCAGACCAGGCACCACTATTGTTTTGTATTTTTCTAATATAGTCATACTAATCAATTATATTGTGACATCTTTTGCAAAGACGCATTTTTTTGCGTTTGGCCTCGTCACCTGTTCCTACGGTTTTGGTTTCATAAGACACCCGAGTCGGTTTGCCACATTTAGGACAAATCAACATCAAGTTGGACATATTTAAGGGAGCAGGAAATTCCACTCTTTGACCTTTTTCGTCGCGCTTGTTAGGACGCAAATGTTTAACGAGCAAATTCAAACCTTCCACGCTAGCTCTTTCTAGGCGAGGAAACACCTGCATGACTTTTCCGGTTTTACCCTTGTCTTTGCCGGCAATAATTTTTACTTGATCGTTAGTTTTTATCTTCATATTTTTCGTAGTATTCGCATTCAATTCGTAGTATTCGTATTAATTTATAACACTTCAGGAGCTAAAGACGCGATTTTAATATAGCCGGCCTTTCTGACTTCGCGAGGAATAGGACCAAAGATACGGCTACCTTTAGGCTCCCCAGTTTTTTTATCAATGATAACGCAAGCATTTTCATTAAAGCGCAAATAAGTTCCATCACTGCGAGAAATTTCTTTTTTGGTACGCACTACAACGGCTGGCAAAACGTCGCTTTTTTTGATGGCGGCGTGTGGCGTAGCTTGCTTGACCACGACGGTAATAAGATCACCGACTCCGGCATAACGGCGCTGATAGCCGTTAAGCACGCGTAAACATTGCACCTTTTTGGCGCCACTATTATCAGCTACTTGTAACATTGATCTTAATTGAATCATATTATTTGCTTAACACTCTCCAACGCTTATCACGGCTCAAAGGACGGCATTCCACAAAATTAACCTTGTCGCCGACATGAAACTGACCCTTCTCGTCGTGAACTTTATATTTGGCGCTAACAGTATAACGTTTTCCATATTTAGGATGAACCTTGACGCGCTCAACCATAACTACGATAGTCTTGGTCATCTTATCACTGACAACCACACCGCTAAATTTGCGGGGGGTGCCGGTGGTAATCTTTGGTTGTTCCTTAGTTGAATTGGTCATAAGTCTTATTTAACTCGGATTATTTTTTAGAAAGCTCGCCAATAACAGTTAAAATCTGAGCGATTAATTGCTTGGTTTCGCGAATCTCTCGAACATCTTTAAGCGCGCGATTGGCATCTTTAAAGCGCAAATCCTTAAGCTTAAGACGACTGCTTAAGAGCAGGGCTTCTAATTCTTTGACTGATTTACTTTTTATTTCTTTGATTTTCATAATATTTACAGCCTTCGCCAATTTTATTGCTTCTTAACAAAAGCGCATTTAATCGGCAGTTTGTACATAGCCAGCTTAATGGCTTCGCGAGCCTCTTTTTCGCCGATACCTTCAACTTCAAACAGCATAGTGCCGGCTTTAATCTTCACGACATAATGATCGACGCTGCCCTTACCTTTACCCATAGGAATCTCTCCGCCTTTGGCGGTAACCGGAGCATCAGGAAAAACCCTGGTCCACATTTTTCCGCTCTTCTGCAAAAAACGACTAATAACGCGACGAGCCGCTTCCAATTGACGAGCGCTAATCCAATGGGCTTCCATGCCTTTCAAACCATAACTGCCAAAACTCAAACTATTTTTGCGCATAGCTTTGCCACCGCGACGCAGTTTGTGAGATTTTCTAAATTTGCTTTTTTTCGGAGCTAACATATCTTTTATTTGTTCTTAACTCTAACTAATTCACCTTTGTCTTCGGTGCGTTCAAAAACTTCACCCTTATAAATCCAAACCTTGATGCCAATAGCTCCATAAGTGGTGTGAGCCGTACCCTTAGCATAATCAATGTCGGCACGCAAAGTTTGCAAAGGCAATTTTCCGCTGGATAAACTTTCAGTACGAGCAATTTCTGAGCCATTCAATCGGCCACCTACGGTAACTTTAATACCCAAACCACCAGCGCGTTCGGCCTTATTGATGGTTTGTTTCATTACCCGCTTAAAAGGCATACGCTTTTCAATTTCCAAAATCATGGACTGGACCAAAATCATCGCGCTCAAATTAGGTCTAGCTACTTCATTAACATTCAAACTAATTTCATTTAAACGGAATTTTTTCAAAAATTTGTCGTGCAGTTTCTTTTTAAGATCATCAATTCCAGAGCCACCACGACCAATCAACATACCGGGTTTGGCTGTGTACAAAATAATGGTAAGTTTGTTGTCGGAATGACGCTCAATTTCTACGCGATCAACCCCTGCTTCCTTGTAAGTATTGATAAGATAGCGACGCACAGCCAAATCTTGTTGCAATTTGGAAATATAAGGTTTGCCATCACTAAACCATCTAGAGGGCCAAGTTCTAGTCATGCCTAAACGAAATACTTTGGGATTAACTTTTTTTGCCATATTTACCCTGTTAAATTCTGTTAATTAATGGGATATGTTATTTAATAACCTTACTTTGAAATTTCCGTTAAATATAGTTGATTACCTTATTTAACGGAGTGAATTTATTAACCGCTTTTACGTCTAAAAACTTTAGTGGTAAAACCTTTTTTGCTGCCACCTTCAATTTTGGTGTGCTTACCCCGAGCTTCGTGGTGATGATCGGTAACAACCTTACCTGATTCTTCAGTTTCTGGTTTTACTTCACTAGAACCCTTAACGGTATCTATTTTAACTCCTTCGTCTTCTTTTGGTTTTTCTGTTAATTTAATGGCTGGTTCCAATTTAGCGGCTTTAGCTGTGCTGGTTGGAGTGGCGCTTGGCACCAATTCGCCCAAAGTAATAGTGATATGACTAGTCCGCTTATGTAACGGAGTAGCGCGACCTTGGGCTCGGGGCAACCAACGTTTTAAGGTTGGACCACCATCAACCGTCAAAGTTTTAATAAATAAATTATCTTCTTTTAAACCAAAATTGTTTTTAGCATTGGCAATAGCTGATTTTAACAACTTGGCCAGAGGCTTAGAAGACCATTTGGGAGAAAAAATTAACTGATCAAGGGCCGGCGTCACCTTTTTGCCGCGAACCACAGCAGCCACTAACCGTACTTTACGGGGCGACATTCTTAAATCGTTTAATTTGGCTTTAACTTCCATATATTTTCAGTATTGAATTTTTTCTTAGCTTTTGTTCAAATTGTTGACTATTTCTATTTTTTGGCACCAGCCTGAGCCTTAGCCATCTTACCACCATGAACTACAAATTTTCTGGTAGGAGCAAATTCTCCAAAGCGGTGGCCAACCATATTTTCTGTAACGCTAACACTAACGTGTTTTCGCCCATCATGAACCCCAAAGACAAAACCAACCATATCTGGAGTAATCGTGCAAGCGCGATCCCAAAGTTTAATCGGTGTTTTGTCCCCTTCTTTCAAGTTTTTAACTTTCTTTAGAAGGCGTTCATTGACGTATGGCCCTTTCTTTAAACTTCTTCCCATATATTTATTTCTTCTTGGTTTTACGACGACTAATAATTAATTTGCTAGAAGCTTTAGTTTTTTGTCTAGTTCTAACACCATAAGCATTCTTGCCCCACTTGGTCTTCGGATGTTTCAAACCAATAGGTTGGTTGCCTTCACCGCCACCGTGTGGATGATCAACCGGATTCATAGCTGTGCCACGGACGGTCGGTCTAATACCCAAGTGACGGCTACGACCGGCTTTACCGATAGACACATGACGCAAATCAAGATTGCCAACTTGGCCAACAGTGCACATGGCTTCTTTGGGAATTAATCTGATTTCGCCACTAGGCAACCTAACTTGAGCAAACTTCTTTTCCACACCCATAACAAATAAGGCATTGCCAGCGCCACGAGCCAATTTAGCTCCTGCCCCTGGCACTAACTCTACGCAGTGAACCGGCATACCGGCCGGAATAAACTCCAAAGGCATGGCGTTGCCGTTTTTAATGGCGATAAGTTTTTTAGAACTCATTACCACATCACCAACCTTCATATCAACAGGAACCACAATATATCTTTTTTCACCATCAGCATAATTAATCAAGGCAATACGCGGTCCGCGATTAGGATCATATTCAATCGCCGCTACCCGACCAGGAATATCAAACTTATTACGATGCCAATCCATCAAGCGCACATAACGCTTAGCACCACCACCTTGATGGCGCACAGTAATCCGGCCTTGCGAGTTGCGTCCGGCCCGCTGTTTCTTGATGACAGTCAACTTTTTCACGCTACGCTTGGCGGTAATATCAGAAAAATCCTGGAAGCTCATTCCTCGTCTGGCGTTAGTGGTTGGTTTTACTTTCTTAATTGGCATACAAGGGGTTAAAAGTTATAAAGTTGAAAGTTTATAAAGTTAGTTATTAGTATCGTTTAGCGATTATTTATTACACGCCTTCGTAGACGTCCAGAGTTTCACCTTTTGGCAAAGTCACAATGGCTTTTTTCCAATCTTTGCGACGACCAGAAATGCGACCGCGAGATTTAAATTTTCCCTCAAGTTTAATAATATTAACTTTAACCGGCTTAACTCCATATAATTCAGCAATAGCTTTGGCCACGCTAATTTTATTGGCCTTCATAGCTACCGCAAAAACATATTTTGACAAACCGTTTAAAATAGTAACTTTTTCGGTAATCAAGGGTTTCACTAAAATTTTATCAGACTGACTGCCTGGCTTCAATTTAGCTTTCGTTCCTCCGCTTTTGGCTTTAGGACTGTCTTTAGTCTCATACAACTCTTTCATGCTGGGCTTGGAGACTGCTTTCGGAGCGGATTTAACAGACGACTTGGAATTTTTGTCAGTCTTATCTGTGGAGTCAGTTTTTTTATTAAATAAAGCCATAGAGATTATTTAAGATATTTAGCCTGCAATTGATCAACGATTTTTTCGCTTACTAGCAAGTGACGGTATTGCAACAAATCGACTAAATTAATATTATCCAATTTTATTACTTTGACATAAGGCAAATTGCGGGCACTGCGAGTCACAGCTTCTTCATCAGAATTAATAATCAACCAATCTCGCTTGCTCTTGTCTTTGATAACTTCTTTTTCAAGGGCGGTTAAAATTTTATTAAAAGTTTTAGTTTTATTATCCAAATTTTCCCATTGCTCAATAATAATTAAATTTTTCTCGGCCACGCGAGCAGACAGAGCCATCAGCATGGCTTTTTGTTTCATTTTTTTATTAAGGTCTTTGGAAAAATTGCGATCTTTGGTCGGACCAAAAGTTATGCCACCACTGCGCCACAAAGGACTGCGAACCGAACCGACACGAGCGCGACCAGTTCCTTTTTGCTTCCAGGGTTTTTTGCCTGAACCGGCCACTTCACTGCGATCCTTGGTGTGGGCAATAACCTTGCGGGCATTAGCCTGCTGAGCTACCACCGCCTGATGCATTAAGTCAGCATTCAGCTTAATACCAAAAACTTGCTCAGACAATTCTTTGTCTTTAACCGCCTTACCCGCCTGATTGTAAACTTGATATTTGATCATAAAATAAATAATAGGTAATACCTGCCTGCCGGCGAGGCAGGGGGGTTAGGTATTAGTAGTCTCAACTTTTTCCTTTGTCTCGTCTTCAACTTTTGTTTCAGAAATAATGGTTGGTTCTTCGGAAGTTTCACTTGGGTTTTCCGTAATAACTTCAGTTTTAGTTTCTTCTGGTTCAACAGAGCTTTCAACAGGAATTACTTGCAATTCACCTGGGGCTTGAAGCAGTAATAAACCACCACGGCCACCAGGCAAACCACCTTCTAAAAATAGAATATTGTTAATTTCATCAACAGCAATTATTTTAATGTTTTGAAAAGTAGCTGGTGCATCGCCCATATGACCACCCATACGCACGCCCTTGAAAACTCTTTGGACTCCGCCGGCTCCAATGGAACCAGGCATTCTTAATTGGTCTTTGTTGCCGTGAGTTTTGTCTTGGCCATGAAAACCATGACGTTTGACAACACCAGCAAAACCGCGCCCTTTAGTCCAACCGGTAACTTTAACTTTATCCCCAACAGCAAAAGTGGTCGCACCAATTTTATCGCCTACCTGCAAATTGCCCGTTTCGGCCACGCGAAATTCTTTTAAATAACGAAAATTACCCAAACCCTTCATATGCCCGATTTGCGGTTTGGCAATATTAGCAATTTTTTTATTACCAAAACCAAGCTGAACAGCCGTATAACCGTCTTTATCTTTGGTTTTTATTTGAACCACCACCGCTGGGCCGGCCTGAACACGGGTTACAGCCTTGCGTTCTTCACCAATCCACATGGCAGTCATATCAATTTTGCTGGCTAAGATAAATTTCATAAAACGTTTCGTAATATTCGTATCAACTACTATCTTAATATATAAAAAAGCGCTGATTAATAAACCAGTGCGACAACTCCTCTTACTCCGCTTAGAGCGGATAATCGGCTACTTAGTTGTTTGATTGGCACTCGTTTTTTAATCTCCCTAAAATTACCAGTTACCTCTTAACCGCTTATCCGCCAAGAGCGGAAGTCGGCTAAATGGACCGATAATTACATTTTAATTTCCACGTCCACACCAGCTGGCAAATTTAAATTGCTTAAAGCCTCAATGGTTTCAGCCGTTGGATCAATGATATCCACTAAACGCTTGTGAGTACGCATTTCGTACTGATCACGAGAATTTTTGTGAACAAAAGTTGACGCGTTGACAGTGTACTTCTTTTTTTCTGTTGGCAAAGGAATTGGACCATGTAATTTAGCTCCCGTGCGACTCACAGTATCCACAATTGTCTTAGTAGATTGATCAATGATTTTGTGATCAAAGGATCTAATCTTAATGCGAATTCTCTGGCCGGCTTCTTCTTTACCGACTTTTTTTTCTTTGATTTCAGCCATCTAGTTTGTTAATATGTTTATTTCTTAATTATAAATAAACATTATGATCCCGCACCTTTTGGGAGGTAAAGTATAAAGGCGCGGGACGAAATATTTACTTGATAATCTTAACCACTACACCGGCGCCGACCGTACGGCCACCTTCGCGAATAGCAAAATTCTGTTTTTCTTGTAAAGCGATAGGCGCAATCAATTTAATCTTCAAATTGACAGTATCTCCAGGCATAACCATTTCGGTACCCTCTGGTAATTCAACTTCTCCAGTAACATCAGTAGTGCGGATATAGAATTGGGGCTTGTAGCCTTTGAAGAAAGGTTTGTGGCGTCCACCTTCATCCTTGGTCAAAATATAAATTTCACCTTCAAATTCGGTATGAGGAGTAATGGAACCCGGCTTGGCTAAAACCTGACCGCGTTCGACTTCTTCTTTCTTGATACCGCGCAAGAGTAAACCAGCGTTATCACCGGCCTGACCTTGATCTAAAGACTTGTTAAACATTTCGATGCCGGTCACCACGGTTTTTCTGGTGTCATGCAAACCGACAATTTCCACTTCATCATTAACTTTGATAACACCTTTTTCAATTCTGCCG
>CAZJEP010000012.1:0-25329 GCA_964545125.1 uncultured Gammaproteobacteria bacterium | reverse complement strand
TCGCTTCTCGCCACTGGCGGTCGTGTGGGGTTTCCTGGTAAGGATATAAAAAATCTTTCCACAAGGAAAGATCTGCTCGAGATTATCTCTCCCCAAGTGGGGTTTGGATTTAGCACCTACCGATGCGCTCGGGGTTGCTGAGTGGGTCAACGGGCCAAATCCCTCACCACTGCTCTTGATAATTATTAAATTGTGTTTATAGTTTAACGGAAAATTAATTACCTGTCAAAAGTTAAAACTTCTTACCTCGACAACCAAAATATGATACAATTAAATAAATAATAAATATACCTTATATGTCTAAAGAAAATTTAGTGGCTCCTAAAATCGCCATCATTGGCGCGGGGGCCGTAGGTTCAACCGCTGCTTATACTTTGATGCTAAAAAACTTAGCCTCGCAATTAATTATTATTGACCTCAACGATGAAAAAGAGGCTGGTGAAGTTATGGATATTGCCGACGGCCTGTGTTTCGTAGAAACTGGTTGCGTAGGCGGAGCAAATTTTCGCGATGCCGCCACGGCTGATATTATCATTATTACGGCCGGCGCCGCTCAAAAACCCGGCGAAACCAGATTGGATTTGACCAAAAAAAACAAAGACATTGTCACTTCTATTTTTAAACGAATTGGCAAACTAAAATCCGAGGCCGTGGTTATTATCATCAGCAATCCTGTAGATGTTATTACTTATTTGGCCCAAGAAATTTCCGGTTTGCCTCACCACCAAGTCTTTGGTTCTTCTACCAGCTTGGAAACCGCTCGACTTAAAACCGAATTGTCTCATCGCCTAGATGTCCATCCGCAATCTATTCACGGCTTTGTTATGGGCGAACACGGCGACTCTGGTTTTGTCGCTTGGAGCACGGTCAATGTTGGTGGCAGACCGATTAGTGATTTTATTAAACCAGCGGAACTTGTCAAAATAGGAAAAAAAATAAAAAACGAAGTTTACGAAATCATCAACCGCAAGGGCGCCACTTTTTACGGCATCTCTATGGTCATTTCGGAATTAGTGGAAGCGGTGGCTCTGGATCAAAGAAAAATTATGCCAGTCAGTGTTCGCCTCAAACATTATAACGGTGTTAGCGGAGTAACCTTGGGTGTCCCGGCGGTTATTGGCCGAGGCGGTGTCATGGAAACCTGGCCACTAAAACTTAGCTCTAGCGAAAAAAAATCATTAATTGCCTCAGCCAAGAAAATAAAAAATTACTTATGAGTTTATGAAGTTATAAAGTAAAAAGTTCATAAAGTTAAATTAAAATTAAACAACACTTCAGTATACTGAAGTGTTGTTTTTTGAGTTTAGATGTTGCTTTATAAACTTTCGACTTCATAACTTTCGACTCAACCTCTCAATAAAAATTCTTCCACTTCTTTTTTGGCTTGGTCATAATTGTTTTCCCAGATTATCTCCTTGCCCGACTTTTCCCAACGCTTAAACCAAGTCATTTGTCTTTTAGCAAATTGATTGATAGCTGTGTTTAATTTATCAAACATCTCTTCATAGCTGATTTTTTCTTGTAGATATTGAGAAATAAACTTATACTCCAAACCAAAGCTTTCCAGACGCTCCCAACTGACACCAGTATCATGCAAACCTTTAACTTCCTCCACTAAATCTTCTTTGTCCAAGCGTTCTCGCAAACGGCGTTCAATGCGTTCGTGCAAAACCGCCTTCGGCCAAGTCAAACCAATAATTAAAGTATTGTATTTTAATTCGGTCTTGTTATTTAATTCTTGTTGTTTGTTGTTTGCTGTTTGCTGTGTAATTTCTACGTATCTAATTAGTCTTCTTTTATTGTTCCGGTCGCTATTATTTAATTTATCAAAAAAAGTTTTATTAGTTTCTTCTAAAATATTTTGCAGTTCGGCCAAGGTTTTGGTTTCCAGTTCGACGCGCAAATTATGGTCCGGTTTGACTGTGGATAAATTATAGTTATCCACCAAGGCTTGCAGATAAAGACCTGACCCGCCAACAATAATGGGCAGTTTGCCTCGTTTTAAAATATCAGCCACCGCCTCTTCAGCTTGCTTTTTATACTGCGCCAAATCAAAAATTTCCCGTGGATCCGCCACATCAATAAGATGATAAGGTATTTTAACGGCTGTATATTCTTTTAGATCTTTCCCTGTGCCCACATCCATGCCTCGATAAACTTGTCTGGAATCAGCGCTAATAATTTCACCATTAAACTCCGTGGCCAGACGAACCCCTAAAGCGGTCTTACCGGAAGCGGTTGGTCCTAAAATTACCACTATTTTTGGTGTTGTTGACATAATATTTTATTAAACCTCTCCCTTTAAACTAAAATAGTTAGCTTCGGTAATTTTAACTGGCGCTACTTCGCCAATTTTATAATCTTGCTTTGCCACAAATCTAACCGTAGTGAAATAAGCGTTTTTTCCGTAATAACTAGAACCGTTCTTTTGCTCTATTAAAACCGGGGTTACTTGACCGACAAATTGTGCGTTAAATTTTTTGGCGTTCGCTCGTAAAACCGTTTCCAGTTCTTTTTCCCGACTCTGTTTTTCAGCTGGCAAAATATTATCACTTAATTTAAAAGCAACTGTGCCGGGACGCGGACTATAACGAGAAATATAGGCTTGGGCAAAACCAACCGTGGCCATTAATTTTTTAGTCTGCAAAAACTGTTCATGAGTTTCTCCGGGAAAGCCGACGATAATATCGGTGGTTATGGCCGAGCGTGGATTAAAAGCTCTAATCTTTTTAACTAAATTCAAAAAATGTTCTGCCGTATACTTGCGATTCATTAATTTTAAAACTTCATCACTGCCCGACTGTAAGGCAATATGCCAATGCGGACAAATTTTTTTACTCTGAGCCACAACTTCTATCAACTTATCACTTAAGTCTTTAGGGTGGCTAGTCGCAAAGCGAATCCAAAAATCTCCTGCCAAATTATCAATCATAGCTAAGAGGTCAGCAAAATCTATTTCACCCGAAACATAACTGTTGACGTTTTGGGCGATTAAAATTATTTCTTTATAGCCTTTAGCTAAGAGGGTCTTAACCTCCGCCACAATTTCCTGGTAAGGACGGTAAGTTTCTCGGCCTCGCGCGTAAGGCACGACACAATAAGCGCAAAAATTATTACAACCGTTGCCGACTGGCACATAGGCGCTAAAAGTTGACTGATATTTGGCCGCTAAGCTCAAATAACATTTAGTTGACCCCTGGCTTTCACTTAAGCCAAGCCTTGTAGCCAAGAGAGGCAAATCAACAATATCCAACCAAATGTCTATATAATCTTTCAGACGCTCTTGAACGTCAAGGCGAGCCGACAAACAGCCGGTTAAAACAATTTTGGCATCAGGATTAGTTTGCTTAATTTTTGGCGCTAAGGCATAAATACGATTTTCGGCTGATTGACGCACGCCGCAGGTGACCAAGACAACCACCTCAGGCTTATTCATATCAACCTCATAAACGCCTCCCAGGGTTTCCAAATAAGCGGACAATCGCTCACTGTCCGCTTTGTTCATTTGACAACCAAGAGTGATAACATGATAAGTCATGAAAATTTTTAATTTTTAATTTTGTAATTTTATAAATAATGTTCTAATTTTTAAAAATTTTAATTTTATTTAAAAATTAAAAATTACAAAAATTTAAAAATTGTTTACAGCCCTTCTTTGTTCAGTTCCTCTAAAATTTTTCTCTGTTGTCGGCTAACATTTTTCGGAACTTTAATTTTGATAGTAACTAAATGATCGCCTCGCTTGTCATGAGCGGAGCCGAAGGAACCAGTGCTGTTAAGACGTTGAATGCCCTTACCCTTAAGGACAAAAACTTGTTCGGGCTCGGTGCCAGCGGGAATTTTTAAGCTAACTTCTCCATCAATGGTTTTAACGTCTCGTTTCGTCCCTAAACTAGCCTCGCTAAAAGTAATTTCTAAGTTAGTCAAAATATCATAGCCACGACGTTCAAAAATTTTGCTGGCTCTAACCCCTACCCTCAAATATAAATCACCAGCGCCCCCGCCTTGTTCGCCACTTTCCCCTTGACCGGTTAAACGAATGGTTTCTTCGTTGTCAATTCCGGCCGGGATATTAACTACTAATTCTACTTTTTCGTTGGTGACACCACGACCGCGACACTTGGAACATTTTTGGGTGATAATTTTCCCCTGGCCCAAACAAGTCTCACAAGTGATTTGCATCTGAATATTGCCTAAAATTGTTCGCTGAACTCGCGTTACTTGACCACTACCATGACAAGTGGCGCAAGTGTCAATTTTGCTACCTGGTTCAGCGCCAGCGCCATTACAATGGGCGCACTTAACTAATTTTTCCAGCTTAATGGTTTTTTTGGTGCCAAAAATAGCTTCTTCCCAATCTAGTTGTAAATTCATCTCTAAATCACGACCTCGCTTAGCTCGAGTCCGACTCGAGGAACGGCGTCCGCCACCGAAACCAAACATATCACCAAAACCACCCAAAATATCCCCCAGGTCATCCATATTAACATTAAAACCACCTTGAGCGCCCTGACCAAAACCACCAAAGCCTTGGGCCCCGTTAAATCCTCCACCACTAAAAGTAGAACCGAATTGGTCGTACTGGGCTCGTTTTTCTTTATTACTCAAAACCTGATAGGCTTCATTAGCCTCCTTGAATTTATCGGCGTTGCCGTTGGCTTTGTCGGGATGATGTTCGTGCGCCAATTTATGAAAAGCTTTTTTAATCTCTGTTTCATTGGCGTTTTTATCCACCCCGAGTATTTTGTAATAATCTTTACCCATAGTTTATAAAGTTTATAAAGTTAAAAGTTTATAAAGTTCTAAATTTTACTTTATGAACTTTAAAAACTTTATGAACTTTACGAACTAACCTAGCCCTTGAATCCTATTTCTTTCTCGTTAACTCCGACAATTTCCTTAATAGCTCCGAATTGCTCCTCATACTTTTTGAGATTTTCGTTCATGGCATTAATCATTCGTTTGAAATGAGCCGGAGTAGTGATTAATTTGGAGACGACTCGACCAGAAGGAGGCATAACATTAGCAAACACAATTTGAAACTCTTCTTGATTGTGGCTAATATTAGCAAAATTTGTATATTCCGCGCCAGGAATATTGTCGGCAATTTGCACTTCGTTTGGTCCTTGTTTTTGTTGTTCGTTTGACATATTGTTTTATTTATGTTATATTATTAACGCTGTTCATTGTTTGCCAATAGAGCAAAACCGCAATGGTAACGGATACTTGTACTTTTTAAACTATTTTTAAGGATTTATCATGGAAAGTTCATCAAGAACTAACTGGTTGCCGGTCGAACGCCGCAACGAAATTGCTGTCAGGGCGCTTGTTTATATGAAAATACGCAATGGCCTTGATATTGATTTTTCTAATCACGACAAGGTTTATACTAAAGGCATTACCAATCTTGCCAAAAAAACTAATTGCTCTGAAGATGAATTAAAAAAATTCACCAAAGAAGGAATGTTTACAATTTTTCAACATTATTGCAAAGTTGCAAACCTAAAAGAACCGCAGTTTAACTATCAACCAGACAAAGATGAAACTTGGATAAAACGTCGCAATAAAATAGGTTTCGCCATTTTTGTTTACGAATCCACTAAAAGCCGAATATCTCTTAGTTTTCGTCCCACGTCGGAAACCAAAAAGGCAGAACTATGCATGGCTTACCAGTGCAACCAAGAAGAGCTAAAGCTCTTTAGTGATGAGATAACTCACCTTATGCTAACCAAAGCCTTGGCTTTATTTTAACAGAATCTTTTTTGCTAACCCTATACGATTTTTCGTATAGGGCTTTTTTATTTTCAAAATGCTTTATTGCATTCAGAATGGCAACACCCTACTACCTAATACCCCTGGCCGCGTCCCGCGTCAGCCCTGGTCGCGTACCGCGACCGCGGACAGACAAGCAGGCTACCACCTATTACCTGCATTTTTATTTTTTCTCTTCAAACTCGCCCTCAACTGGCGCTGGGCCTTCTCCTTCTGTCTTTGGTTCTTCGGCCTTATCAGCGGAAGCTTCAGTAGCGGCGGCTTCGGCGTTTGGTTGAGCGCCTGCAGCAGCTTGGGCTTGATACATAGCCGCGCCAATGCGTTGCGCCACACCGTTAACTTCTTCCAGCTTAGATTTGATCTCGCTATATTTGTCAGTGTCCTTAAGATTTTTTAATTCGGCCAATTTAGTTTCTAATTCGGTCTTATCAGTCAGAGTCATTTTGTCGCCGGACTCTTTGAGTAATTTTTCCAATTGGAAAATAACCGCTTCGGCCTGATTTTTAGTTTCGGCTTGTTCTTTCTTGGTCTTATCTTCGTCAGCGTGCAATTCGGCCTCTTTTTTCATTTTTTCAATTTCTTCTTTGGATAAACCGGACGAGGCCGTAATCGTAATGTGCTGAACTCGAGAGGTAGCCTTGTCAGTGGCTTTGACATTCAAAATACCATTAGCATCAATATCAAAAGTAACCTCAATCTGCGGTAAACCGCGAGGGGCCGGAGGAATACCATCCAAAATAAAGCGACCTAAGGTTTTGTTGTCTTGGGCCATAGGACGCTCGCCCTGCACCACGTTAATTTCCACACTGGTTTGACTATCGGCGGCCGTAGAAAAAATTTGCGACTTGGAAGTTGGAATGGTGGTATTGCGTTCAATTAAAGGCGTAGCGACACCACCCATAGTTTCAATGCCCAAAGTTAAAGGCGTCACATCCAAGAGCAAAATGTCTTTGACGTCGCCTTGCAACACCCCGGCCTGAACAGCCGCGCCTAAAGCTACGACTTCATCAGGATTAACACTAAAATTGGGTTCGCGATTAAAGAAAGCTTTGACTTTGGCCTGGACCAAAGGCATTCTGGTCATACCGCCAACCATAATCACCTCTTGGATGTCGCCCATCGACATCCCAGCGTCGCTTAAAGCTTTTTTGCAAGGAGCCAAAGTAGCTTCCACTAAATCACCCACCAATTCTTCTAATTTGGCGCGACTAATTTTCTTGACCAAATGCTTAGGGCCATCAGCGCCGACTGTAATAAACGGCTGATTAATTTCGGTTTCCATGGCACTAGACAATTCAATTTTGGCTTTTTCGGCTGCTTCTTTAATGCGTTGCAAGGCTAAAGGATCTTTGCTTAAGTCAATGCCCTCTTCTTTTTTGAATTCATCAATAATCCAAGTAATCAATCGCTGATCAAAGTCAGCGCCACCCAAGTGAGTATCACCATTAGTGGCTTTTACTTCCACGGTGTCCTCCGACACTTCTAAAATAGAAACGTCAAAAGTGCCACCGCCCAAATCATAAACGGCAATCTTTTCGCCTTTTTTCTTATCAAAACCATAAGCCAGGGCGGCCGCGGTTGGTTCATTAATAATACGTTTGACTTCCAAACCAGCAATTTGTCCGGCGTCTTTAGTGGCTTGACGTTGGGCGTCATCAAAATAAGCCGGGACCGTAATAATGGCTTCGGTAATTTTCTCGCCCAATCTAGCTTCAGCATCAGCCTTTAGTTTCGACAAAATCATAGCCGAAACTTCTTGGGGAGTTTTTTCTTCGTTACCGATTTTAATTTTAACTCCTTCACCGGCTTGACTAATACTATAACTCATCACTTTTAAATCGCGCTGGACTTCAGCGTCAGAAAAACGACGCCCAATCAAACGTTTAACTTCCGAAATGGTGTTGGCTGGGTTGGTTACCGCTTGACGCTTGGCTGATTGGCCCACCAAGCGCTCATTACCCTTGGAAATGGCCACGATTGACGGCGTGGTGCGATTACCCTCCGAATTTTCAATAATTTTTGGCGCTCCGCCTTCCATAATAGCCATAGCGCAATTAGTCGTTCCTAAATCGATTCCTAAAATTTTACTCATATTTTTTAAATATTAAATTTTATAATTTTTAATAATTATGGCTTAGTCTTTGGCCGGAAAAATTTCCGACCAACTATCAAGCAATAATTTATTTCTTTTTAGTGGCAATTTTAATTTGTCTGGGCTTGGCTTCCGGGGCTTTAGGAACAGTAATTTTTAAGACACCATCCTCGGCAATCGCTTCAGCTTGGTCGCCCAAAACTCTGGTGGGTAACTGCACGCTACGATAAAAACTGCCGCGACGAATTTCCTTGCGATAATAATTTTTTTCTTCCACTTCGCTCTTTTTTTCGCTCACGCCCTTCAAACACAAAATGTCGTTTTCAATAGAAATGTCCACTTTGTCTGGGTCAATGCCGGCCAGTTGAGTTTCGACAATTACGTTGTCTTTATCTTCATACATATCAACCGCCGGGATAAACGACTCTCCACCCCTGACAGCTGGAGACAAATTACTGAAAGCGCGATCCATTTCTTCAAATGGATCGAAGATGGGTGACCACTTGATTAATGACATATGATTGCTTGTTTCCGACTTGCTTTATTAAAACCAAAGCGGAAACATTTTAATTATTTTTAAATTTATAAACAATAACTTTGGCCGGAATAATCACTTTCTTGTTGAGACTGTAACCACCCTTAACCACCTTAGCCACTTGTCCGTCTTGGTCAGCTACCGCGGTCAATTCCTCCTCTAAGGCCTCCATGGTAGCATGATCAAAGGCTTGTTTTTGCGGATCAATTTCTTGGACGCCAGCCTCGGTTAAAATCTTTTTAAACTGAGCTAAGACGTGTTTGACTCCTTCCAACCATTTATCATCACTTGGAGAATGTTCTAGTGATAATTTTAAATAATCATAAACCGTAATAAATTCTCTAAGCAAATTTTCATTAGCCCAAAGACCAAATTCTTCTTTTTCTCTGGCAGTCTGTTTTAATAAATTCTGATAATCCGCTAAAGCGCGCTTGTATTTAGCCTCAAAGTCTTCGACCATGGTTGGAGTTTCCTCAACGGTTTTTGCTGACCCAACCTCCTCTGAGACTGCGGATTTTATTTCTTCTTTTTTTGACATAAAATATCTTTGATAAATTTAATTAATGATAAATTTTTTTCATAATCAGCGCGTAAAGGAGCAATCAACCCTACAGCTCCCTCAAATTCTTCTGCTTTATATTTAAAAACAATAGCACTGCAAAACTCGCCAAAAGGGTTGTCGGGCCCAATTAAAATTCTTGGTTCTTCAACAATCTGTTCAAAATAATCATTAACAATTTCATCCAAATGATCTATAACCGTAGACAGGTTATACAATAAATTATGAGACATAAATTCCGGCTGAGACAATAAATTAGTAATGCCGGTGTAATAAACATGGTGGCGATGCATGGCCCAAAAAACTCCCTGTCCCGATAATTCAGCCAAAATTTTAGCGGTATTTTTAAAACTATTTTCGTCAAATCCAGACAAAGAACCTGCCAAACTTTTTCTCTCCTGGCCGGTTGTTTGTTCGCCTTTAATTCTGTCCGCTAGCCACTGATAAGCTTTGGCTGTCGGGATGCGCCCGGCTGAAGTGTGGGGCTGAATAATATAACCCTGCTCCTCCAAAACTGCCATTTCGTTGCGAACAGTGGCCGAAGAAATATCTAAATTATATTTGTCAACCAAAATACTGGAGCTGACCGGAATACCACTGGCTACGTGTTCCTGAATAATGGTTTCCAAAATTAATTCTTGACGTTCATTCATAATCTTGGTCTAATATCAATAAAATGGCTTCGTTTAAACAAAATAACAAAATCATTTTATCATTTTTAGCAATCAAGTGTCAAGAGTGCTAAAAAAATAAAAAACCACAGTCTTTTTTAAGGACTGCAGTTAATACGAACACTACCAATTAAATGGCTTAAATTAGTAGTATTCGCGACCAATTTGTAATATTCGTATCATATTTATAATCTTGATAGTTTAGATGGCCTTTTGACTAAAATACCAATTTAAGAACTCCCAAGCCACATTCATGGCTGTGACGCTACCCTCTTGCCCCTCTTCTATTAAAACTGTCAGCACGATTTCCGGTTTATCATAGGGCGCAAAACCAGTAAACCAAGCATGTGGTTTTTTTTCAGTGGACCATTGGGCGGTTCCAGTTTTCCCGGCCGCGCTGACTGGCAAAGCGCTTAAACGACGGGAGCTGCCATCAGTAACACCTTGACGCATACCTTCGCGAACAATCTTTAAATTTTCTTGTTTAATTAAATTAGAGCGCGCCGGAGTAACATCGGTAGCGGAAATCAATTTGTCTTCTCCTGATAAAACATACTTAACCACATGTGGGCGATAAATATTTCCACCATTAGCAAAATACGTTGTATAATTGGCCACTTGTAAAGGAGTTACAATCAAGTCTCCTTGACCAATAGCCACATGATAAGTGTCCCCTATATACCAACGCTCTTTTTTAGTGCTCTCTTTCCATTCCTTGGTCGGAATAAAACCATCAGCTTCTCCCGGTAAGTCGATGCCGGTTTGCGCGCCCAAACCAAATAATTCAAAATATTTATCCATACGATCGATTCCCAGGCCAACAAAATCTTGATAGCCACCACCCACATAATAAAAATAAGTATTAACCGATTCAGCGATGGCTTTGCGCGCGTTTGTTAAACCATGTCCGCCCGCCTTCCAATCAGGAAAAAACCAGTCTGTTAAACGCAAACCGCCAGCACTTAAAAATTGGGTGTTTTCATTAACCACTCCCTCTTCCAAGGCTCCCGACAACACCACCATCTTGATGGTAGAGCCAGAAGGATATTCACCGTTAACCGCTCGAAAAAATAAGGGTTTGTCCGGATGATTAATTAAATAACTATATTCATCGCTACCGATACCTCGCGCAAAATCGTTATTATTGTAGGTCGGCAAACTAACCAAGCTGATAATTTCTCCATTATTAGGATTCATGGCAATAGCCACCCCCCGAGTTAAATTAAATTTTGCCAAGGTGGCGCGCATAACTTCTTCCAACCTAACTTGCGCCAAACTATCGATTGATAACACCAAATTATTGCCATCTTTAACTCGCGATTGACTGATAATTTTTTTCTCCACCCCCAAAGCATCAACCTCTACTTGTTGCCGACCGTTAATGCCCTTTAATTCATTTTCATAAAAACTTTCTACGCCAGTCTTGCCGATATAATCAATAGGAGAATACTCTTGTCCAGCTTTAGACATTTCTTCGGCATTAATTTTTCCAGTATAACCCAAAATACTAGAATAAGATAAGGTTGGCAAAAAATATTGGCGCCGACTTTGGTTGGACAAAACCACGCCTCGCATTTTGCTGGCCTCCAAATAAATTAACATAGCCTTGTCATAGTCAATATTTTCAATAATCGGCAACGGTTGAAAAGCTTCAAAAGATTTTGGTTTTATTTCTCTTAATTTAGCCTCCATTTCGGCCACACTAACATTGCCCAAAATATTGCTAAGTCGCGACAAAATAACTTGACGTTCCAAGGGATCAGTAGGCAAATCAGCCGGAATAAAATAAAGCAAAAAATTGGCCGCATTTTGGACCAATGGGTTTAAATCTTTGTCATAAATAATCCCTCGTTTGGCTTCGATGCGCTTGATCCGAATACGGTTGCCATCCGATAAATCCCGATAATAAGCGCCATTGGCCACTTGCAACCAATAAATCCTAACCAAAAGCACAGCAAAACAAAAAGAAAAAACCGCTTTGATTATCCAGGTGCTCCCCACATTAAAAGTTCGGCCAAGTCTTAGACCACCGGCTTGGCCTTCAACCAAATTTTCTGTCGAACATTCTAAACGATACTTCGATCCGGGACGAACATTGGCTAAACAATTGTCGGTTAAGGCAAAGGGATTGTGACGCTTATTAATAGTTAAATGTTTTTTAAACATGGAAAAATAGCCTTAATCCGAAACTACAAATTAAATCCGAATACTACGAAAACTACGAACACACCATTATTTTTTTGTAGTATTTGGAACCCTTTTGTAGTATTTGGATTAACTTTTTTTATCTTTTTATTAAAAAGACTGGCTTAAGACTATAGCTCATCCAGCTGACCACATAAAAAGCTGTGATGGTCGCCAAAAAATTAGCGAACAAGTGTTTCCCCTCTATTAACAATAAATTACCAACGGGCAAGCCAAAAACCAACCAACTGGCAACATCGTAAATTACCGTCACTGTGGCCACAATCAATAAAAAAGAGTAAAGAGAGCGATTAGTTAAAACGTTGCTCAAGAGCCAATAAACTAACAATAAAATAGCGCAAAAAAGAAAAGTATAAAAACCAAATAATTTAAAAGAAAATAAATCCGCCAAAAACCCACTAGTAAGCCAACAAAACCAAGCTTGTTCTAGGCCAAAAACTACTAATAAAAAAATTAAAACCACCAAAGATAAATTAAGATAAACTCCTCCTGGCAAAGACTTAATCAGGGCGGTTTGTAGCCCGAATAAAATCACCAAACCAATAAAAATAAAAAAATATTTAAAAGACATATTCTACTCCCAGCTCGTGATTGGTGGCACGATAACTGAAACAATCTTTAAGTTGTCCAAATCAGCAGACACTTCTACCACGGCTTGTTGCCATAATTCGTTACTGGCTTTGTCTAATTGGCTTACTTTGCCGATAACCAAACCACCGGGCACATCATTCTCTAAACCAGAGGTAACCACCAATTGCCCCTCATTAATAACCTTGGTCTGAGGAATAAAATCAACTTTGACGGTTAAACCAGCTTCTCCTTGGGCTACTCCGGCTACGCCTTCTTCGTTTTGCACTGAAATAGCTAAACGGCAACTCTTGTCTATTAGTAATGATACTTCTGCTAAATTATCTTTAGCCTTAACGATGCGCCCCACCACCAAACCTAAATCATTAACCACCACCAAACCCTCTCTGACTCCGTCCTTAAGCCCTTTATTAATAATTAGTTTATTTCTCTCATTAGCGCTGAAACTAGCCACTTCTCGCGAGACTACGTTGGCCATAACATAGTCATATTTATTGTCGGTAAAAAATTTCAAATATCGTCTTAAAGTTTTATTTTCTGTTTCCACTTCATGAAAACGCGCATTATCCTTGGTGATTTCCGCCAAATCAGATTCTTGTTTTTTTAAAATATCTGTTAAGCTTCGACGGTCGGTAGCGTTGCCGTAATAAGCGCTAATATTAGAACTGACATTGTGAAATTTAACCGCCACTGGCGCTATCAAATTGATAATTAAATTTTCCAATGGCCAAGCAATTCCTGTCCAGTGAAAAAAAATGAGCAGTCCAAAAATTGCCGCCCAAGTGCTGATCTGTCTATTTTTAAACCACCTATTTTTCATTTATGTAAAGCTATAAAATAAATTACTGCACGCATTATAAATAACCCTAGACAAGGTTTTAAATTAAAAAAACTTCTATAGGTCTCGAGTGCTGGGCACGGAAATTTTATCCAGAAGTTCCGGATCATTAAGTAAAATACCAGCGCCACGCACCACACAGGTTAACGGATCTTCGGCAATTCGCACTGGCACACGGGTAGCATTAGCAATTTCTTTATCAAAACCCTTAAGCAAAGAACCGCCTCCGGTTAAAACAATGCCACATTCATAAATATCGGCCACCAATTCCGGCGGCGTGGTTTCTAACACTAATTTAATGTTATCAATAATTTGATTTAAACTTTTGCGCATAGCTTCGCGAATTTGTCCGTCAGTTACCCTGATTTCTTTAGGCAAACCGCTGATTAAGTCGCGACCTCGAATATTCATTTCCAAATTGTCTTTAAGATGAGCGGCAGCGCCAATTTCAATCTTAATTTTTTCTGCTAATTGCTCGCCGATTAAAATATTAAATTCTTCTCGCACATATTGAACAATGTCGTTATTTAAGGTGTTGCCCGCCAAACGCAAACTCTTGCTATTAACACACCCCCCCAAAGAAATAACCGCGATGTCGGTCGTGCCGCCACCAATATCAATAATCATAGTGGCGCTGGCTTCCAGCACCGGCAAACGCACCCCAATAGCTGCTGCCATCGGCTCTTCCACCAAATGAACCTCGCGCGCGCCAGCTGATTTGGCCGCGTCTTCTACGGCTTTCTTTTCCACTTCGGTAATCTCCAAAGGGATACCAATAACAATGCGCGGGCGTGGAATTAAAGTAAAATTTTCGCTATGAACTTTATCAATAAAAAATTTTAACATTTTTTCAGTTACTTCAAAATCGCTAACTACACCATCTACCAACGGTTTAACAGCCACAATATGCGACGGGGTTTTACCAATCATATGTTTGGCTTCTTCACCAACAGCCAAAACCTCATCGGTCCGAACATTAATCGCCACCACGCTCGGTTCATTAATAATAATGCCATTATCTGAAGTATAAACCAAGGTGCTGGAAGTGCCCAAATCAACGCCTAAATCCTTGCTAAATTTTCCCAAAAACTTGTTTAACATGAGGATAATTTTAAATTTTAAATTTTAAATTTTAAATTAATTCATCTGCTTAAATACAAAACCAAAGGGCCTTGCCTCCCTCCTCCTTTAAAATATAAAAAGCTATTTTTTAGATATAAAATCAAAAATCTTGCTAATTTTTACAATTTCTAAATTATGTCCCCCGCGGGTTTTGATTTCTACTCCGCCTTCTTTAAGAGACTTAGCGCTAACAACCACGCGATAGGGGCAACCAATCAAGTCGGCATCACTAAATTTAGTTCCCGCCTGTTCTTCTGTCCGATCATCATACAAAACTTCCACCCCGGCTTTAGTTAAATCCTTATAGATACGTTCGGCTTCTTCGTCCTCTTTCAAGGAAATCAAATGAACCTGAAAGGGGGCAATAACTTCTGGCCAAATAATACCCTTGGCATCGTGCGACACTTCCACGATTGTGCCCATAATGCGACTAGGACCCAAGCCATAGCAACCCATGATCACTTCTTTTTCAGCGCCGGTGGCATCTAAGTAATTAAGACCAAAGGGCTTGGAAAAACGAGTTCCTAATTTAAAAATATTACCGACCTCAATAGCCCGTTTCTCCAGCAATTCTTCATTGCCACAACTTGGGCAAGCATGACATTCGTCAATAATTTCTCGGTTAACAGCAATTTTACAATTGTCACAAACATAAATAATGTCTTCGCCTGATTCGCAAACTGTCTGAAATTCGTGAGAATACTTAGAAAAAGCGCCACCAGAAGCGTAAGTTAAAAAAGTGATATCCAATAAGCCCAGGCGCTGAAAAATTTTAAAATAAGCTTTCTGAACGATTTTATAATATTGATTTAGGGTTTCTTCGTTGGGATGAAAAGAATACATGTCTTTCATGGAAAATTCTCGACCGCGAATCAAACCGGCTTTAGCCCGTTTTTCGTTACGAAACTTGGTTTGAATTTGAAAAATCGCCAAACTCAAATCCTTGTAAGAAAAAACATGCTTGGCCACTGTCGGCGTAACAATTTCTTCGTGGGTCGCCCCTAAGGCGTATTGCTTAAGATCGTTGCCGGCCACTTTGAATAAAGCGTCGAAATTATCCCAACGACCAGTAACATCCCAAACTTCTTTGGGGGTTAGAGCTGGCATCAAAATTTCCTGGCCACCAATAGCCTGCATTTCTTCGCGCACCAAATTTATAATTTTCTGATGCACTCGCAAACCTAAGGGCAAAAAGGTATATATACCAGCCGATAATTTATCAATAAAACCAGCCCTAATCAAAACCTTGGCATTGAAGCTGGTTTCGTCGCGAGGCTCTTCTTTTAGGGTTCTGGTGAATAGTTTGGATTGTCTCATACTTGTTCAATTTTACCCGAAAAACAGGCTGGTGTCAAAGGGAGAAAAGGTAATAGTTATTAGGTAATAGGTAATAGAAATATAGAAGAAAAGCCACTTTTACTAAAAACGTTGGCCACTATAGCCAACGTTTTTATTGCTAAAAATTATTGTTATTTTTACTATCACCTAAAACTTACAATCTAACACCTGTTTCTGTTTTTTGTATTTTACTAATACCTATTACCTATTACCTAATACCTAATTCTCTATTTTCTTCCCTTTTCAAACAAAACCAACAAGGGCGAAGCCAAGAAAATAGAACTATAAGTACCAAAGAAAATACCAACAAACAAAGCTAAGGCAAAATAACGAATGGAGTCTCCGCCCCAAATAACAATCGCCAATAAAGTTAAGAGTACGGTAAAAGAGGTGGCCAAAGAACGCACTAAGGTTTGATTGATGCTAGTGTTAATCGTATCTTCAAAACTTTCATGACTTTTGGGCAAATTTTCTCGGATACGGTCAAAAACCACGATAGTGTCAGCAATACTATAACCAAAAACGGTTAACAAGGCCGCGACGAAAGGGGTGTTAACTTCAATTCCATAAAAATGTCCCAAAACACTGAAAGAACCAACTACAATAATAACGTCATGAAACAAAGAAATAACTCCGGCTACGCCGTATTTCCAAGAAGCAACCGGTCGAGAAACTTTGCGGAAAGCATAGGCCACATAACTGATAATAGCAATAACAATAATCACAATAGAATAAATAGCGTTGCGTTTTAATTCTTTGCCGATAGCCGGACCAACAGATTCATAGCGCAATTCTTCCAAGAAGCTTGAGGCAGCTGTCGCTCCGGTCTCTCCAGATACCTTTACTTGAGTCACAACATTGCTATCCACTTTAATCTGAGGACTTTCAGCCACCTTATCTCCAGCTAAAACACGTAATTTCTTTAAAACTTCTTGATGTTTTTCTTCTTCGGTATTTTGAAAACGCAACACCACCCCGTTTTGATCGGTGGGTTGAATAGTTAACCCTTTAAGCTCAACTCCCGACAAGGCTTCGCTGATTTGACCCACGCTTTTTGTTTCGGCAAATTTTACTTCTAATAAACTGCCACCAGTAAAATCAATGCCCAAATTAAGACCCCAGCCAAAAAAAGCTAATAAGGAGGTAATAATCAAAATGCTGGAAATAGTAAACCAAGTTTTTTTCTTTTGAATTATTCTCATATAATTATTGTTGTTTAATTTTTTTGGCTTTATATATCAACCAGCTATACTTTTCTAACCAACGTTCATCAATTAGCTTCAAAAAGTTTCTAGTAACCACCACGGCCGTAAACAAGGATACCAAAACTCCCAATAGTAAGGTTACGGCAAAACCCTTAATCACGCTAGTGGAAAAAACAATCAAAACCAAACAAGTAATAATGGTGGTAAAATTACTGTCGCGCACCGACGTCCAGGCGCGAGAAAAACCGTCCTCCAAAGCCTTGGATAAAGATTTACCGTTTCGCAATTCCTCTTTGAAGCGTTCAAAAATTAACACATTGGCATCGACGGCCACTCCGATAGACATAATAAAGCCAGCAATACCCGACAAGGTCAAGGTGACTGGCCACAATTTAAAGATGGCTAAAACGATTAAGCCATAAATCAACAAACTGGCGCTAGCTAAAACGCCCGGCAAACGATACATTACAATCATAAAAACCACTACCAGCAACAAACCAACCAAACCGGCCTGCAAGCTTTTGGCTACAGAATCTTTGCCCAAAGAGGCGCCAATGGTTTGTTGGTTGATTAACTCAATGGGCACTGGCAAGGCGCCAGCATTTAAGCTTTGCGCCAAATCTTTAGCTTCTTGCATGGTAAATTTGCCGTTGATTACAGCCTTGCCGCCACTAATTTTTTCATTAACCTTGGGCGTGCTGATTGGATAATTATCAAGATAAATGGCTACCGGTTTGCCGATGTTGGCAGCGGTAATTTGTTCAAATAACTTGGCCCCCTCTTCGTCAAATTCCAAACCAACCTCTGGAGCCCCGTCATTCGAATTAAATTCCACGGTGGCTCGCTTGAGGTTTTTGCCGGACAGTTGAGTATTTTTCCAGCCATCATTAGGACCAAGAATATCTTCCACGGTTTTGGTTTTAACTAAAATATGTCGAACTTGATATTCATCAATGGTTCTTTCGTCTTGCTTATAGATCAGGTGGTAGCCAAATTCGGTTTCCACGACTCCGGAAATTGTTCCTTTGGCCATTGGCGCCAACGCCTCAATAAACGGTTTGACCATTTGGGTATTGTCAAACCAACCTAAATCGCCACCAGTTTTTTCCGAACCTGGTTCAGTGGAATTTTTCTTAACTAAATCGGCAAAATTAGCCGATGTCGCCTGTTTTTTTAATCCTTCTATTTTAGCTTTGGCCTCATCCTTGCTTAAATTTGATTCGCACTTAGTAGCTCCTTTGTAGCAAATCAACAAATGACTAGCCTTGTATTCTTTAGCATTAACATTGCCATCTTGACGCAATCGTTTGCCCTCTAATTTAAACAGTTCGTAACCTTTTGACATTTTTTGTAAATCCTTGCTAATATCGCCTACTTTCATTTTACTGACAATGCCCACAATTTCCGGCTGTTCGCTAGCGGCTATCCAACTCAAATCGCCACCGCTTTGTTTGGTTTTTTCGTCTTCAGTGTAAGACTTAGCTAAAGCGGTAAAGTCTCCGCCAGATAATAATTTACCCAAAACCAATTCCGCCTTTTTCTTGGCTTCATTATTAAACTTTTCTAATTCTTTTTGCTGGTCAGCGGTTAAGCTTGGCGCATCAAGATTTTGTTCTTTGAATTCCAAGAGCGGAGTTTCCCCAATTTTTTTAATAGCTTCGTTAACATCTTTAATGCCAGCCAATTCCACTAAAATACGATAATCGCCATTAGCGCTTTGGTTAACCTGAACTAACGGTTCAGACACGCCAAAAAAATTAACCCGGCGTTCAATAACGTCGCGAGCGCCATTAACGGCAGCAACTCGATCAGCTGGAGCAATACGACTGACATCGGCCTGATAAAGTAATTGTGAGCCACCCTGCAAATCCAAACCTTGGCGAAAGGGCACTTCTTTTACTTTGGGCAAATTAAGACTCAGCTTGGTCACCGCTTTATTATAATAATTACCGAAATCCACAAAAAACGAACCGACCGTCAAAGCGGCGATAAAGACAAAAACCCACCACAATTTACCTTTGCCCTTTGGTTGAAAAATTTTCTGCAAAAAATTGTCAGACATATTGGTAAGAAATAAAAGCCGAACCGGCTTTTCTTAATTTAATAATACATAAATCTAGTGTACAAATAATTTTAAAGCTTTGTTCCTTAAAAATCAAGGCTTTACAAAAATGCCCAAATCTGTTGGAAATTACAAATCACGAGGATGAACACTTAAAACATCGCATTTCCCGCATACGATAGTCTGATGATTACGAAAGTGTTGAAAATGCTGATTTTTCCAGATTTCAGCAATGCTGGCTTCGGCGATATTGCCCAAAGCCAACTTAGGCAAAGAACAGCATGGGGTAACATCTCCGGCCTGATTAATGTAAATATTATCAAAAGTCCTCAAACATGGCGGTCCGCCCCGATGAAGCCAGGGGTAAAACAGATTATAAAGACGGGCCAAAAATCCATCAAAAGCCAAATAAGGTAAAAAATCTATACCCACACCCAAATTTTTAGATTTCAGCAATTTTTTAACCAAAGCTTTTTCTTGCGCCAAGCTCGGTCGTTGCAATTCGTGGTTGAAACGCAAATCCAAACGACTGATACGGACTCGATCTACTCCCAACTTTTTGGCCAAATCAATAATCTTGAAAATTTTATCTTGCCCGCTCGTAGCCTCTGGCGAAGAAGGGTTGTCGCCATTCATGTGATAGGTCGTCTGGAAATAAACTTTAATTTTAAATCCTCCCAAATGCTTCTCTTCTAAAAATTTGGTGATATTGTCAAGTTGTTTGGCGATCTCATGGCCAAAACCCTGATCATCGGTTTCCGTGTCGTCAACGGAAAAAGTGATAGCGTCCAAACCAGAAGCAAAAATATTGTTTCGACAAGCTTCGTTAAGCAGGCTGGCATTGGTGGTTAAACGCACGTCATGCCCTCGTTCTTTGGCGCCAGCAATCATATCAAATAAACGCGGATGTAAAAATGGTTCGCCCCAACTCGTTAAAACCAAATTTTTGATGCCTTCGGTTTTATCTAAAATCCGTTCATAGGTTTCCCAGTCCATATCAGTAAAACTAACCCCCAAATCATACCGTTGGCACATTTTGCAGGAAAAATTGCAACGGTTGGTCACCTCTATTTGCGCTTCTTTGGGCAAATCAGGAATAACATACAACCAACGCTCCAAAAATTCTTGAGCCAACCGCCAGGGCGATAACTTAGCTGAACCAAAACTTAAAACTTGTCGATAAAGCATCTTTAATTGTCCGGCTATGACCTTGATATCATATTTATTTTGAACTCGTTGCAAATTACTGCTACCAAAATCCTTGGCTGTAGTTTCATTGTTAAGCAACCACTGTAATTTATCAGCTAAGTCGTCGCTGTCGTTTGGCTCTACCAATAAACCACCCTCGCCCTCAGCCACGACCGTCCGCACTCCAGGTAAGTTAGAAGCAACAACCGGCGCGCCACAAGCCATCGCCTCCACCAAAACCAAGCCGAAAACTTCGCTTTTATTTATAGACGGCAATACTGCCGTATATGCCAAATTATAGTAATCCCGCAAAGCAACATTACTGGCGTTACTTTTTATTTTTACCACTTCTTCTAAACCAAGTTCCTTAATTTGTTGACGCAAATCTTCAACTAAATTACCATTGCCCACCAACAACATTTTAAAATCAGCTCCAACGGCCTTAAGTTTGACGCCAGCTTTAAGTAAAACATCCACCCCCTTAAAACCATGGGTCGTGGACATAGCGCCAACAAATAAAATTATTTTGTCGCTAGCCTTAAAACCGAATTCATCTAAACGGGCCAAATTTTTGGTTTGCGGTTGCCAAAACTCCAGGTCAATGCCTAAAGGCAAGTCCACAAATTTATCAGGCTCTAAAAAATAATATTTGGTTAAGTTGGAATTTTTAATATAGTCCAAAGAGGAACAAGTGACCGTATCAGCGCTTTTAATTAACAAGGGCAAGAAAAATTTATTATAAAAGGCAAAAATGTATTTGCGCCACCCTTTATCTATAACAGAATCTTGATGGTAAGTTACAAGCAATTTGGCGCGCGGGTGCAAAAATTTATACAGCCAAACCGCTTCCGCTCCGCCAAAAAAAGGATAATGCAAGTGAATAACATCAAAGTCTTTTAAATAACCGAATAATTGCGGAATAAAACCGGCGTTTTGATATTTAAACCAAGGTTTCAATCTGATAATTTTAAATTTTTCTTCGGTCGCGTTTTGCGCGTCATAAGCCGGCGTCAAAACCGTTACGTCCACACCAAGGTCTGTTAAAGCCTTGGCAAAATTAAAAACCGAATTGCCCATTCCGCCTTTATATGGCAAAAAAGTGCAAATAATTTGAGCGACTTTCATAATTTGTTTATTTCCTCCTTTTTGACCGAAAATTCATTAAATAACGGGTTAACTTTAGCTCTTTTGACCAATTTTGTCCATAAAAACCGAAATAACAAAACAAGAGCCAACTGGCTCTTTTTCCAAAAAAATAATTTATTTGGTGGTATTATAAAGAGACAAAATTTCAGCCTCGGTCAAAGCGCGGTTAAAAAAACTAATCTCATCCATTAAGCCTCCATATTCATAACCCTGGCTACCACTAACTTTGCGACCAATATATAAATCCCCGTCGTTAATGGGCGTACAACCGTTATAAACATAACTGCTGTCAAGTTGGCCGTTTACGTAAATTTTAAGAACCTTGGTGGCATTATCAAAACTAAAAGCGACAAAATTCCAAGTGTCGGCTTTAACAATAGTATCTCCCTGAAAAGTTCTGGTTTTATTGTTGCAGGTATTGTTATCATCAAAGGAAAATTTTAATTCACCGTGATGTTGTCCCTTCTCCAAAGAAATGCCAAATTGACTAGGACTGCCTTTTTCTAAAATATAATTATGGCCAGTTATTTCACTCGCCTTAACCCAAAGCGCAATAGTTAAAGATTTGCTGTTAAGCAAGGCGCTGCTGCTAATCGTCAAATAATCATTGAAGCCATTAAATTCTGCCGTAGCGGTTCCATTAAAGCTGGTGCCATAATGATTCGGGCCCGAGCCATACCAGGTGGCATTTTCGTTATAACCGGAATAATCAAAAGTTTGGCCACTACTTCTTTCATCAAAAACCCAATAACCAACCAAACCAGCAATAGAGCTGACATTAAGGGGAGGAAATCCTGGTTTAATTACCACGCCTCCCGGCAATAAACTACCGACGCCTCTGTCTAAACAAGTAATCAACTGATATCTGCTCCCTAAATTAATATATTGAAAACCGGTGGCCGGACAATTGCTACCACCAGCCCGAGGCGGATTGTTGGGAATATTTGTTAAATATACTTGTCCCTTAGGGCCAACCAAAGAATTGCCAACCGTTAAGACCTGGGGATAAAAACTATAATCACGATAATAAGAATCCAGGGCCAAGGAAATATTTTTTATTATAGCCAAACGTTTGGAATCGTTTAACTTTATTCTGACATTACTATAAACAAAAATACCAGCCGATGACAAAAGAGCTAAAACCAAAACAACAACAATAGTATTAGCTAGAGCAAAGGCCGCCACTCTCCGTTGAGTTAAATTCCTAATTGTTGGATAATTCTTGTCCACTTTATAATTATACAATGCTCGCCCGTAAATATAAAGCTCCATGTCTAAGTCTGTATTATTTCCCAAACATCAATTTTTAAATAAAAACGAGGCGTCTTGCCCCGTTTTTATTTATTTTAAATTAACTTAAAATGCTTGAGCGCCGGCAAAATATTTGGCGCTAAATCTTGACGATCTTCAATGCCCGCCAACGGCAACCAATCCCACTGCCGAATATCAGATCCGGGTTTAATCTCCCCTATTCTTTTGGCCAAATAATGTACCAAAATAACATCACAATCACCATCTACCTTTTCTTTTTTAGCGTAAATAATAAATGGCTCAGGATTAATGACCTCAATGTCAACCCCCATTTCTTCTTTAACTTCGCGACGAGCAGTTTCTAATAAATTTATGTCGAAATCCTCAACTGTCCCTCCGCAAAATTTCCAAAATTCAGTATCACCATGCTGATTAAGCATGACTTTACCATCCTCCACGATAACCGGGCCAGAGGCGATAATAATTTTAGCCATAGGTTTATTTTTTAACAAATCCTTCCAAAGCTTTCAGCGTTTCCACCGGCAAAGCAAAGACCACGGTGTTGGATTTATCTGAAGACATGTCGTTAATGGCGCGCAAAGTTCGCAAATGCAAAGCGCCTGGCACATCCGACAGCATTTTAGCGGCTTGAGCCATTTTTTCCGCCGAGGCCAATTCGCCTTCGGAGTTGATAATAACCGCTCGTTTTTCTCTTTCCGCTTCGGCCTGTTTGGCAATGACCCGTTCCATTTCTGGTGGCAAACTGACATCTTTTAATTCTACTCCGCTAACCTTTAGACCCCAAGCATCGGTTTCTTTATCCACGATTTCTCGAATGCGTTCGGCAATCTGATCGCGCCTGGACAACAATTCATCCAAAGTCACTTCACCCACAATATTACGCATAGTAGTCTGGGCGTATTGAGAAATGGCATAATAAAAATTTTCCACCTCAATGACCGCTTTTTCGGCTGAAAAAACTTTGTAATAAATCACCGCGTTAACCGTCACCGAAACATTATCGCGAGTAATGGCTTTTTGATCAGGCACGTCCACCGCTTTGACACGCATGTCCACTTTTTTATAAAACTGAAACACCGGCACCAAAAAACGCCAGCCCGGCTCCATAATGCCGGAAAACTTACCCATAGTAAACTTGACTCCGCGTTCGTATTGATTGACCTGTTTTAAACAAAGCACTAACAACACGACCGCGACCACGACAAAAGGAATGAATTGCTCCATAAATTTTCACCCCGTTAAATAGGGTTCCCGTTGCGAGACGGGAAATTTAACTGGGGTTATTTAATAAATAGTCCTCCCCTTAATTAAAGTTAGTTTTTCTCTTCTCGTTAAATTCTTAAGGCGGTTTTCTGCCAAGCTGGCCTCGGAACGATCGGGATAGGGCTGACTATACACCAATTTTACTGGCCGACGCGCCCGTGTATATTTAGCGCCCAACTTGGAATCATTGTGTTCTTTGACTCGCCTCGTCAAATCTACCGTAATACCAGTATACAAAGTTTTATCGGCGCATTCCAAGACGTAAAGATAATACATAATTTAACTAAACCTTATCACTTTTAGCCCTAAAAATCAACAAAACAAAAATTCAACAAAATAAAAAACCCAGGTCACTGACAGATAGTGAATTGGGTTTTAAAGAAAAGCAACCGTTAGTTGGAGCCGACCATTTGGTTGATTTAAGATCCAACCGCGCTTTGTTAGTGTTTTTTTCAAAAAAGGTGTGTAACATCGTTTCTGTTAAACGACTCGGGTATGATTGCTTTTTTTTATCATTTTTAAAGGACTACAATTAAAAACTTCCAACTAACGGCGCTTTCCTTTCCACCAAATCAAAAATCAAAAAGAGACTTTATGTCGTTATTATTATATCCTATTTTTTAAAAAATAGCAAGCCCAGATATTTAAAAACGCCTACCCACAATAAAAAGGTAGGCGTTTTTTAAATAAAACTAGGAAATGATTTGCGTGCAGTGTTGACAGCGTTTAGCTTCCAGTGGTATTTCGGCCAAGCATTCCGGGCATTTTTTGGTGGTTGGGTCGGCTGGGGCTTCTTTGCGAGAACGGGCAATTAAGATATTCATTGGCTTAACTACAAAGAAAAAGACGCTCCCGGCCACCAGAATAAAAGAAATCAGGGCGTTAATAAAATGGCCGTACATAAATTGACTGCCATTGAGAGTAAAGACCAGGTTGCTAAAATTGGGCACTTTGGCCACGGCCGCAATCAGAGGCGTTAAAAAATCACTGACCAGGGCGGTAACAACGGCACCGAAAGCCGCGCCCACGACCACACCAACGGCCAAGTCCACAACATTCCCGCGCAATAAAAACGTTTTAAATTCTTTAAGCATATTTTTAAATTTTACATCCTTAAATACTCGCCTTGTCCGCCCGTATCCGCCAGCTGGCGGAGAAGGGGAAGTATTTAAGGATGTTATTTTTCTTGAAAAGATTTAAGGAAATTGACAAAGGTCTGTCCATAAGGAGAGAGCTTGTGTTCGACAAAATGACCACGGTAACTTTTATTTATCAATCCGGCCTGATAAAGACGCCGGGTGTGTTCGCCGATGGTTTTGGCGTTAGCTTTAAGACTGGCCACAATGTCCTCCAGAGCAATGCCTTCGTGTTTGGCAATCAACAATAAAATCTCAATCCGGTAATGGTTGGCCATGCCCTTGAGGTGCCGTTCCATTTGTTTTTCGAATTCGGGATTGGGGCTGTGATGAAGTT
>CAZJEP010000011.1:0-25413 GCA_964545125.1 uncultured Gammaproteobacteria bacterium | reverse complement strand
AAACCACCCCCTTAACCCCGGAACAACTAATCAACCTTAATAAATACGGGTTTACCAATTAACCATTAACTCACTAAAAAAATCGTCGGCCTTCTGGCTGGCGATTTTTGGTGTTATTTTTTTTGACTTTGGGGTCAAAATATGGTAAAGTAGAAACAAAGAAATTACTTTATGTTAAACCTAAATCGTCGTTTATCTGCCATTGGTGGTGGAGAGATTGTGGTGGCCATGGTGCTGATTTTATTATTCAGCTCTTTTTTGTTGGTTAATTTTTTTAGCGGTTTTAATTTAGTTTTTTATATTTTAGTGGCTGGAGTTGGTTTTATTTTACCCTTGGCTTATCCGCGTGCTGGACTTTATGCAATAACTTGGCTGATTTTAGTTTTTGCCAAATTTTTTACTTTGCAGTCGCTCTTGATTGGTGAGATTGAATACAAGTTTTATTTAGTAGATATTATTTTTGTGGCCATTTTATTGGGTTTAGGTTTACGTTTAATTAAAGGAAAAATAAAAATAAACTTTAAATTAGGTGATTTAATTTTACTGGCTTGGTTGGCCTTAACCGCTATTTATTTCGTTTTAAGTGTCGGTATCTGGGATGGTTCTTTTAACTTATCCTTTAGTTCTCTAAAAAATTATGCCTTTTATCCTTTGTTTTATTTTGTCGCTTACTTGCTTTTAGATAAAATTAAATATTGGCGCACCTGGCTCGGTTTTGTAATGGCCGGAGCGATTGGCATTATCGGCTTTATTATTTATGGTCTGATCAACGGTCAGGGGTTGTGGACAGAAATCACACCGCTTACTACAGCTGGAGCGCGCATTTTAGATTTTGACCATGCTTTTTATTTGTCTTTAATCAGTATTTTTTGTTTGGTTTATTTATTGTTTAAAAAAGGTTTAAATAGCCGAATTTTTTATTTACTTTTGCCTGTTTTTGCCGTGGGAATTGTCGGTTCTTTAATGAGACATTTGTGGATAGCTTTAGCCGCAACTTTAATTTTTCTCTATGTGGTTGTTGGTCGCGATAGACGATCTATGTTTCGACGAGTTATGGCTCGTTATTTTTTAGTTAGCGTTTTGGCGACGTTGGTAGTAGCGTTGGTTATAAATATTTTTCCTTGGTCCACAGCCACAGTCCAGGTTAAACAAGCCCAAAATGATATTTTGGGCAGAGCAGCTTCTTTGGCAGACATTAGTGATACCAGCTTTACTTGGCGCGGAGCAGTTTGGCAAAGCGTCTGGCAAGAAGATAAAAATAACGTTTGGTTAGGTCTGGGTTTTGGTCGACAAGTCTTTATTGATATGGGGGATTATTTGGATTATGTAGAAGTGAGAAATATTCACAATTCTTGGTTGGCCGTCTTTGCGCAAATGGGTTTGGGCGGATTAATTCTTTGGCTGGTTTTTTATTCGCAACTGTTCAAAAATTTGTTATGGAATCGCCACCGAGAGGTTTCTAGCCTAATCGCTAAGTATGCGATTTTAGGCGTGATGGTTTTTTGCGCCGTAGCTTTTTTGTTCCAGCCTTATCTAGAGGCCAATTTTTTTAGTATCTTTTTCTGGCTGTCTTTAGGACTAGGCCGACGAGTTTATGAGGGTGTTATTAGTTAATAAATTTAATTTTCTTAAAGGTGGAGCTGACAAATATTTTTTAGATTTGGCCGAACTATTATCATCCAAAAAAGTCAAAGTGGCCAAATTTTCTATGCGTCACCCCAACAACCTGCCCGACAAATATAGTCGTTGGTGGCCGAGTGGCATTAATTTTGATCGCTTCGCTTATCACCGAATTTTTAAATACTTCAGTCATATTTTTTGGAATCGCGAGGCTGCCAGACAATTTGAGAAAATTATTAAAGATTTTAAGCCGGAAATTGTTCATTTTAACAATATTTATCATCATTTGTCTCCGTCTATTTTGCCGGTCGCCAAACGTTATCATTTGCCGGTAGTGATGCATTTGCATGATTATAAATTAATCAGCCCTAATTATAAATTATTCAGTCGGGGGCGAATTGACGAAAGCGCCAAAGGCGGACATTGGTGGCGGACCGTGGCCAAACGTGGCTTAAAAAATTCTTATTTAAAAAGTTTAATAGCTGCCACGGAAATGTGGTGGCATCATAGCGTGCTGAAGGTTTACGAAAAAAACATTGATTTATTTATTGCCCCCTCCATTTTTATGAAAAATAAAATGGTAGAGTGGGGGATTGAGGAATCCAAAATTGTAGTGCTTTATCATTTTATTGATACCAAAAAGTTTAAGCCAGAGTTTGCTTTGGGCGATTATTTATTATATTTTGGTCGGTTAGACCAAGAAAAAGGGGTGGATAATTTATTAAAGGCTATGGTTAAGGTGCGGGGAGACAAAAAATTGAAAATTGTCGGCTCAGGAGCGGAATACAAAAATTTAAAAGAGCAAACTAAAAAACTAGGTTTGGAAAAAAGAGTTGAATTTATTGGTCCAAAATACGGACAAAGTTTAAAAGAAATTATTTGTCGATCTTATTTGGTTGTTATTCCTTCTCGTTGGTATGAGGTTTTTGGTCTGGTTAACTTGGAGGCGGCGGCTTTGGGTAAATTTGTTATCGCTTCGGATATTGGCGGAATTCCTGAGGCCGTACAAGCACAACACACCGCCCTGCTTTTTAATTATGATTCTAGTGATGATTTGGCGACCAAAATTAATTGGAGCTTGGACAATCCACGCGTGGTAGCCGAAGGGGCCAAGGAGGCTAGAACTTTTGTCGAGAAAAATTTTTCTCCGGATAAGCATTTTGCTGGTTTGATGGAAATTTATGAAAAATTGTTGGTCTCTTATAAAAATTAGTTTGGCCATAAGTTTGTTGGTTTTGCCAGCAACCACCTCGGCCTCGCTTAATTATCCTAAACTGGCTAATTATTATTTGTCTTTTTTTAATGCCAGACAATATCAATCTTTGGCCCGTTGGGATTTATTAGTGCTTCAACCGGAAATGGCTCAAGAGCAGGCGCCATTTTTTTCGTATTACAAAGAATACCAGCCGGCTGGTCTTGTTTTGGCTTATACTTATCCGGCCTTTTTTTATCGCCAAGCTTTTTTTTATGACAGCTGGAAGCAACGAACTAATATTTTTGAACAAATTAATAATAATCATTGGTGGCTAACAGACCAAGAGGGAAAAATCGCCGAACCCTGGCCGTTAATATCGGCGGTTAATTTAACCAACGATGATTGGCGACAATTTAATTTAAATTATTTGGAGAAAAATTATCAAATAGCCAATAAATGGGACGGCATCTTTTTTGATTTAGTGGACGCTTACGCTAATTATTATCAACCCTCGGGAATTGATATTGATCAAGATGGTTATAATGACAGCGCCTTTAAAGTTAATACTGCCTGGCGAGAAGCTATGACTAAGTTTTTAACCGAAAGTCGCGCTAAGTGGCCGACCAAAATTATTGTTATTAATGGCAATGACTGGGGAACTTATCAACCACCAATTAATGGACGTATGTTTGAATCTTGGCCTACTCCTTGGCAGGGCGCGGGCACTTGGGCTGATTCCATGAAAGCCTATTTGACTAAATTGCCAGTGCTTAATCAAAGTCCGCAAGTTTATCTTCTTAATGGGGCTTATAATCCGGTAGACAAACGAGGTGTTTATGAGCAGATGCGTTTTGGCCTGACGAGCACAATGTTGGGTGATGGTTATTGGTCTTTTGACGCTGGCGAAGGCAGCCATCATGAACTGTGGTGGTTTGATGAATATAGTCTTGATTTGGGTTCAGCGACCAACAAAGCCTATAATTTATTGGCGCCAGGAAATTTAGACGTCAAGGAGGGTGTTTGGCGTCGAGATTTTGCCAATGGTTTGGTTTTGGTTAACTCCACCTCTAAGGCACAAAATATCAGTTTGCCTGGTAATAAATTTCGCAGATTTAGAGGTTGGCAAGATCCGATAACCAATAGCGGAGAAGTAGTTAACAGTTTGACCTTGTGTCCTAAGACCGGCATAATTTTATTAAAAGTCGCAGCCAGTGATCCAGAATTGACTGGAGACTACTTAAGTTGTTACGATTATCAATCGGCCCATAAATCACCGGACAGTCTTTGGCAAAAAATTAAAAAAGGTTTTGACAGATTAATTATTAAAACAAATAATTGGTTTAGATATTACTATGAAAAAAAATATTAAAAGAATTGGCATTGATGCTCGTTTTTATGGTCCAGTGGGCAAGGGGTTGGGTCGCTATACTCAAGAGATTGTTGATAACATTATTAAATTAGACGAAGTTAATGAATATGTGGTTTTTTTAACCGAAGCTAATTTTGACGAATTTGTTTGCGATGGCGTTAGGGTTAAAAAAGTTTTAGCTAAGGTTCGTTGGTATACTTTAAAAGAACAGATAATAATGCCTTGGTTGTTGGCTAAAGCCAAACTTGATTTGGTCCATTTTCCGCATTTCAATGTGCCCATATTTTATGGGGGACGTTTTGTGGTAACGATTCATGATTTGATTTTAATCAAATATCCGACGGTGCGCGCCACCACTTTAAGTCCGTGGTTATATTGGTTAAAAAATTGGGCTTACCGTCTAGTTATTTGGCTGGCGGTTCATCGAGCGACTGAAATTATTGCCGTGTCGGAATTTACCAAACAAGACATTTTAGAACATTTTTCTTTGTCTAAGGACAAGATTAAAGTAATTTATGAAGGGGTAGCAAATTTAGCCAAAGGCAGGGATTCTTTATTTGATGAAAATCATGACAAGGAGGTTCTTTTGCGCTATAATATCGTTAAGCCCTTCTTGCTTTATGTGGGTAATGCTTATCCGCATAAAAATCTGGAAAGGTTGCTTAGGGTTTTTGATAAAATTAGAAGCAAACAGCCGGCTTTGCAGGTGATTTTAGTAGGTGAAGAAGATTATTTTTATGAACGACTAAAATTGACCGCCCAAAAGATGTCTTTGTGGCAAAATAAAAGTAACAGCCCGGTAGTATTTAGTGGTTATGTGACTGACGCCGACTTGGAAGTATTGTTTAAGAAAAGTTTGGCCTATGTTTTCCCTTCGCTTTATGAGGGTTTTGGTTTGCCTCCGCTAGAAGCGATGGCCAAGGGTTGCGCTGTAGTTAGTTCTGATCGTTCCAGCTTACCGGAAATTTTAGGAGAAGCGGCCCTATATTTTAATCCTGAAGATGAGATAGAGATGGAAGCTAAAATTATTGAAATTATTAGCGATAAATCTTTAAGAGAACAATTAATAGCTAATGGTCAGAAGCGGGTTAAGTTTTACAGTTGGTGGGAGTGCGCCCGTATCACTAGAGCTGTTTATCAACAAGCCTTATTAAAATAGGAAGTTTATGTTTAAACGCCAGGTTAAAGAATTAAGCATTGTCCGTTTTGTCGGAATTTTTTTGACTATGCTTATTGCTTTAGGTCGTTGGGAGTATCGTTGGTTGCGTCTGTCAAAAAATGACGGTTGGTTGGTTAGCTGGTTGGTGGGTTTGGGTTATCGAGTAGAAAAAATTTGTTTAAAATTTTTGGCTTTTGTTTTTTGGCCAATTATTAAATTGGCGCGTGGTGGACAATGGTGTTTGTCTTTTTTAATAAAGAGTTTGCTTTGGTTAAAACGTCTAGTTAATTTAAGTTTGAGTAGTTTTGGCGGTAAGACTAAAGCCATAAAGACTAGCGTACCTGATAAAGCCAAAGAAGCGATGGCGAGAG
This sequence comes from uncultured Gammaproteobacteria bacterium, assembly GCA_964545125.1. Taxonomy (GTDB): domain Bacteria; phylum Patescibacteriota; class Patescibacteriia; order Patescibacteriales; family Patescibacteriaceae; genus JAKAEX01. The sequence continues at coordinate 19,699 of CAZJEP010000011.1, read as the reverse complement.
TGCGTCGACAAGCCAATAAACTTAAACCTCGTCCGCAGTTATTGTTCTTGCGCCAAGTAGGAGTATTTGCTTTAACATTATTGATTATTGTTTTGCCGATTAAGTTTTATGGCCACTATCAATCTTTGCTTGATTGGAAAGATAAAATAATCGGTGTGTCACGCGCCGCTATTAATGATGCTTGGTCGGGCAAGCAAGCCATTGAAAAAAAAGATTTTTCCGACGCCAACCGTCAATTTAGTCAAGCCAGCAGCGATTTTGTGGCAGCTGAAGCAGAATTGAGCAAAGTTAACAATTTTCTTTTGTCACTATCCGCCATGTTGCCCAACGAGCAAGCCCGTTTAGCTAGTGAGAGTAAAAATATTTTAGAAGCTGCTCGTTTAGGCTCAGATATTGCCGCTGATTTAATTTTAGCTATGAGCAGTTTATTTGGTGACGATTTGGATAAGGATATCGTGAAGGCTTTGGCCGGATTTAATGAGGCGGGGGGTCGCGCGCAAATTAACGCGGAACAATTGGTGACGGTGTTGGATAAAATCAAGGAGAAGTCTTTGCCGGAAAATATTCAAGCGGACTTTATTTATTTTAGGGAACGTAGTCAGTTTTTAGCGACAAGTTTAAAGGAATTGGTGTCAATGTCGGCTAATTTGCGAACTTTTTTGGGAGAAACTTATGATAAACGCTATTTGCTGGTTTTTCAAAATAACACGGAAGCTCGCGCCACCGGTGGTTTTATGGGCAGTTTTGCGATCGTAGATTTTAGTAAGGGAAAAATTAAAAAAATTACCGTGCCTGGTGGCGGCACCTATGACAGCGAGTCCGGCATGCGTCAGATTATTACTTCGCCTCAGCCTCTACAATTAGTAAAATCGCGTTGGTATTTGTGGGACGCTAATTGGTGGCCGGATTGGCCGACAAGCGCCAAAAAGATTATGTGGTTTTACGAACAAAGCGATGGCTCTACCGTAGATGGCGTTATTAGTTTAACTCCTGATGTGGTTATTAGTTTGTTACAGGTTACCGGACCAGTTATTTTGGATGACGCTGAGCGGACAACCGTTACGGCTGACAACTTTTTGGATGTTGTTCAAACTTTTGCTGAACAAAAGTCGGATAAAACCAATACTCCTAAAGCAATCATTGGCGAGTTAATGGATAAATTAATTGCTAAAATTTCCCTTAATCAAGACAAAAATGCTTGGTTGAAGTTGGTGGGAGTAATTGAGGATTCTCTTAATGAAAAACAGTTGTTATTGTACTTTAAAGAACAATCCCTGGAGGACAAGGTGACCGAATTGGGTTGGGATGGTCGGATAAAGGAAACGGGTGGTGACTATTTAGCGGTAATTAATACTAATATTAATGGTGGTAAGAGCGACAAAACTATTAAGCAAACCATTGAACTGACCTCCAATATTTTATCTGACAGCTCGGTGGTTAATCATTTGAAAATTATCAGAGATCACCAAGGAACAGTCAGTGATAAGTTTAGCGGAGTCCGTAACTATAATTGGGTGAGAATTTATGTGCCCCTAGGCAGTAAATTAATTGAAGCCGAAGGTTTTAAGGCTCCCAGTCGATCCAGCTACGAAGCCGTGGTTCCTAATTCTCAACTAGACCCAGATTTAAATAATGAAAACCAGGCTGAGATTATTGAACCAAGCGGAACTTGGGTTTACCGAGAAGGCGACAAAACGGTTTTCGCCAATTGGTCCATTGTTGATCCCAACGAAATTACAGTTATTAACTTAAGCTATAAATTACCGTTTAAATTAAGCGCTAGAGTTTTGACTAAAAATTGGCGAGATAAAATCGTTGACGCTTTTAGTTCGTCGGCAGAAACCAATCTTTATCGTTATAGTTTGTTGGCGCAAAAGCAATCCGGCGCCCACAATTCAGAAATTAATTATAAGTTAGTTATTCCTGATGCTTATGAAGTGGCTTGGAGTTATCCCGAAAAACAAGCCAATGATTATCTGGCTCAGGACACGGATAAGTATTGGGGATACATCCTTAGAACAAAAAATTAAAAACTCAAAGGTCAAAAGGCAAAATTTTGCTATCGCTTTGCAGTGATTTATTATTTTTAAATTTTGAACTATATTTTGCCTTTTGAGATTTGCCTTTTGATTTTGTTATTATGACCCGCAACAAGAAACTAGAACAAATGAATAGTAGTGTTGACGAGATTACCCATCAAAATAATATTAGCGAGGGCTTGTCAGAAATTTATCAAGACGATGTTGGTGAAATTATTGACGTCAAAAAATTAGACATTAAACCGCGACGAGATTGGAGATCTTTACTTGTCACTATTGCTTTATACATCATTGGTTTTAGTTTGTTGGCCGGATTGACTTGGTATTTTTTTAATCGAGACACTGATGCTGCTGACGTGGAATTATCAATTGAAGCTCCCAAGGGCTTAGTGGCCGGACAGGAATTTTCTTATGTTATTAAATATCAAAACCAAGACCAGGTTGATTTAAATAAAGTTAGTTTACATGTGGATTATCCCGCTAATTTTATTTTTTTACAAAGTGAACCCGCCCCCAGTGTTAACGACAACCAATGGCAGTTAAATAAGTTAAGTGCGCATAGTGGTGGCGAAGTAGTGGTTCATGGCAAAATCATCAATGAAGTGGGCAAGGCTAACGTAGCGGTGGTCGAGTTAAATTATGAGCCAGCTAATTTTTCCAGCGAATTTAAAAAAACAGCTAGCTTGGACACCACCATCGAGTCTACTGGACTAGAAATAACAACTTTAAATGATGCCAGCTCTTTGGTGGGAGAAAAACAAACGATTAGTTTTAAATATAAATTAAGGGACGGCGGGCAATTAAAACATTTTTGGTTAAGAGTGGAGCCTTCGGAGATTTCTGATGTAGAATTTATCAATGATGACGCCTCGATTTCCCTTGACTCCGTTCGTGACAAAACGCCCCCTTCGACCGTCTCAACAGGCCCATCGACGACTCTTAGGACAGGTGGCTCAGCCAACAAATTAGTCAAGCCTTGGTTGTGGGAAATTAATGACGCCTCGTCTTTTGAACAAACCATAAAAATAAACTTTAAGTTTATTGATAAAACCAAGCTGACCCATAGTTTTAATTTTATTTTAGAAACTAAAGACGAAACAGCCTCTGGCACTCCCAGCGCAATTTTGTCTCCGACGACCCCCACGACTTCTACAAGCACCGGAGATGTCTTGGTTACTCCTCCCAAGACCTATATTTTTTACCAAAACAACGTAGAAGTAGAGGTGGTCAAGAATGATCTTAATTTAAGTTTGGTTATCAATAAATCAGACAAAGATCAGGGAGTTAATTTTGGACAGACGATGAATTATTCTTTGAGTTATGCCAATAAAAGCCAAAAACCCCTAGAGGATGTTGTTATCATGGCCGTTATAGAGGGTGATGCTGTTAATTGGAACAGTCTTAAGGATGTCAACAAAGGTAAACGTTCCGGGAATAATTTGATTTGGACCAAGGCGGAAATTCCCGAATTAGCCAACTTGGCCACAGAGGCTACCGGTATTATTGATTGGTCTTTGTCGGTTAAAGAGCGATCAGATATCACTAACAAGAATTTTAACAACGAAATCAAGAGTTACGCCCAATTTTCACACAAACAACCCGGACTCAATTCTGGGATTAATCAACCGCCAGCCAGCGACAGTTTGAGCAATACTATTATTAATAAAATAAACAGCGATTTGGATTTATCGGAAAAATTAATTTATTTTAATGAAGATAGTATTCCCATTGGCTCCGGTCCTTTGCCCTTTGCGGTTGGTCAAGCGACAGTGGTGAGGGGAGAGTGGCGACTTTTGAACAGCTTCCATGATTTAAATACGGTCGCGATTAGTATGAAGTTGCCTGATTATGTAACCTGGACCGGAAAATTTCAAGTTGGTTCCGGTGATTTAAGTTATGATAGCGCTAATCGAGTGGTTAGTTGGCGATTTAATAAATTATCAGCCAGTTTAGACGAAGTAACGGCAGTTTTTGATTTATCGGTAGAACCTCAAGAAGCTCAACGTCGACAAATTTTAGTTATTATGCCTTCGGCCAAAATAACAGCCAATGATAGCGTGACCAACAATCAATTAAATAAAGTTGGGCGCGTGAAAACCAGTAAACTTGAAGACGATCCCTTGGTTAAGTCAGGGGATATAGACATAAACGGAGGACAAGTCAAATAGTTCGTAAAGTTAAAAGTTATAAAGTTTACCCCGTGAAATAATCCCGCTTTGGCGGGATTCCAGCGAAGCTGGATTTCACTGGGTGAATAAAGTTAACGCCAAATGTTTAAAGTTGTAAAGAAAAATAAAAAGACTCACGCGAGGAGGGGGGTGTTAAAAACGGCGCATGGCAAAATAGATACGCCGTTTTTTATGCCGGTGGCTACCCAGGGCGCGGTGAAACACTTGACTACCGATGAAATGAAATTGGTGGGCGCGCCGGTGCTTTTAGCCAATACTTATCACTTGATGCTAAGGCCGGGCTCGACTTTGATTAAAAAGATGGGCGGTTTGCACAAGTTTATGAATTGGGATGGAGTCATTTTGACCGACAGTGGAGGATTTCAGATATTTTCCCTTGGCTCGACGAAGCCTCAGGCGAAGGCAGCTCTCATGTCCGACCAGGCTTCGTTTGAAACAACCACCAGACAAAACAAGAGTTTAGTTAAGTTAACCGATAAGGGGGTAGATTTTTCTTCTTACGTGGATGGTCGTCGGTATCATTTATCTCCAGAAGAGTCTTTAAAAATCCAAAAAGATTTGGGCGTGGATATCGCGGTTTGTCTTGATGAGTGTGTGGCTTTGCCGGCCACCAAAGATTACTTAATTAAATCCGTTGAGTTAACTAGCGCTTGGGCTCGTCGTAGCAAAACCTATTGGCAAAAAATAACAGGACCTAAACCATTGCTTTTTGCCGTGGTTCAAGGAGGTCTAGATAAAAAACTGCGTTTACAAAGTTTAGCTGATTTAGTGGCTGGCGATTTTGACGGTTATAACATTGGCGGTCTCAGTGTTGGCGAAAGCGCTAGGGAGATGTATAAAGTTTTGGATTATTTGGTGCGAGAGATGCCGATCAATAAACCGCGTTATTTGATGGGCGTGGGTTATCCGGATAATATTTTGGAAGCGGTCAAGCGGGGAGTTGATATGTTTGATTGTGTTATTCCTACCCGCGAAGGCCGACACGGTCGTTTATTTGTATTTACAGATGATGCTGATAAACAAATTGCTTTGGCTCTGCAGGGGAAAAAATATGCCCAGTTTTATAAACAGATCAATATTAATAACGCTAAATTTGCCAAAGAGGTTAAAAAAATTAACCAAAATTCCAGACACCCAGAATTGCAAAAACTGTCGCGAGCTTATTTGCACTACTTGTTTAAAATTAACGAACCACTAGGTCAAAGATTGGCTAGTTTAAACAACGTAGAATTTTATTTGCAATTATTGGCTAAAATTAAACATAATATTTAAACAAAGAACAAAAAAACAAAAAATGACCAGATGGTCATTTTTTGTTTATTTTTAGCCATTTTTTAAAAAAACAGAAAAATTGGCTAAAAAATTGACAAAAAATAGTTTCTATTATTGACTTTTTTATTAAAATGTGGTAAGATGAAGGATAAAATTAATTAGGAAAATAATAATAAATTTTAAAAATAATAAAGTTATGAACAAGAAATTTTTGCTTTGGGCTCTCGTTATTATCTCTTTGGTAATTGGTGGTCTGTTTATGAACTACGGTTTTACCAAAACCAAGGCTTATTATTCTGGAGACGCCATTGAATATAATGGTAAATTGGTTATTGCCAGCGCCAACACCGGCAGTTTGGAAATTTTTAAATTTGTAGATGGCAAACTGGCTAATGTCGTTAAACAACCGGCTCCGGTTGATGGTCAAGTTAGAAGTTCTACTTACAACGACGTTCTCTTTAATATTGAGGAGGGTTCTTTGTATGTTTATGCCACTAGCGGATCCACTATTTATAAATACGATTTTTCCGATTTAAGCAAAATTGTTTTGGTTAATTCCAGTCGTGACAATACTTGGGATTGGTTAGGTCATTTGGATAAGGTTAACGGACGAATTGTCACTTCCGGCAGCAAAACAGTTAAATTGTGGAACACGGATTTGCAAGTAGTCGACTCTTTTAAAATATTTAACCAAACCAATCCTTACAACGTGCGCGTAGATAGTGATAATCTTTTCATCTTTAGTCTTAATGGTAGCAAACTGCAGGTTTTTGACCGCGACTTTAGAAGTATTACCCGTGAACTGACAGTGAACGTTAATGTTGTTACTGGTAATAAACAGTTGTATAGCGAAGATAACATGCTTTATGTTATTGATGATCAAGCCTTGCTTAAGATGAATACCACGGGCGATATTTTTAGAACCCTTAAACACGATAGTAAATTCGGTTATGATGTCGTAGCTTCCAATGATGGTCGCAGTTTGTATGTTTCCAATGGCGCCACGGTCACTAAGGTTAACAAAAATGATTTTAAAGTTTTAAATAAATTTACCAATAACCAGTCAAAAATGGCTAACAGTTGGGCCATGGGTTTAAAACAGGTTTCTACCAACAAGGGAGAAGTGCTGGTGGTCTTCAACAATTCCAACATTTTGGTTTTAGATAAAAATTTACTGGCTTATGCCACGGTTTTATCCACCGAAGACGAAAGCTTTACTTTGAGCGGAGAAACCATGTCGATTACGGCCAGCAAGTCGGCCGGCGCGCCTTTGTCGGAAATTACAGTTAGCGGTAGCGGTTTTGGCTCTAATGAGGATATTAATTTATCTTTTGGCCAAAGCAACTACCAAACCAAAGCTGATGGCAATGGTCGTTTTAGCGCCGTGGTGACGGTTCCTACTGGTTTCAAAAACTTAAGCCGTCTGGATATTAAAGCGCTAGGCGTCATTTCCGGCCGTAGCTATAGTATGGCCTTTACTGTGGATAGTGATAAATAAATATTTTTTTAGGAGGAATATATGAAAATAGCTTTTATTGGACAAAAAGGAATTCCGGCGACCGGTGGCGGGGTAGAACGCTACGTGGAGGATTTGTCAGTGCGCCTGGCCGGTCTTGGCCACGAGGTGGTTGTTTATACCAGAAGTTATTACACGCCTCGTCAGTTAAAAAACTATCAAGGAGTTAAATTGATTAGCTTGCCGAGTTGGCATTCCAAACACTTGGACGCCATTACTCATTCTATTCTGGCCAGTTTTCATGCTGCTTTCAGCGGAGCCGAAGTTATTCACTTCCAAAGTATTGGTCCGGCTTTGGTTTGTTGGTTGCCTAAATTGCTTAATCATAAAATTAAAATAGTTTCCACCTTGCAAAGTCGCGATTATGAGCATCAAAAATGGGGAACTTTTGCCAAGTTGATGTTAAAGCTGGGCGAGCGTTTAATGTGCCAAATCAGTGATGAAGTAGTGGTCGTGACTCGCTTAATGGAAAAATATACGAAAGACAAGTATGGTAATATTCCTTATTATATTCCTAACGGCGCTAATTTATACCAAGAAGTCGGCGCCGAACTAATTAGCCAGTGGGGTTTAACCAAGGGCAATTATTTGGTGGCCGTGTCTCGCTTGGTGCGTCATAAAGGTTTGTCTTATTTGGTTAAGGCTTATCAAAGTCTTGGCCAGACTGATAAAAAATTAGTGATTGTTGGCGACGGCGCTTTTACTGATGATTATGTCACAGAACTAAAAGCCTTAGCTCAAGGTAACGATAACATTATTTTTACCGGTAATCAGACCGGCGACACCTTGGCGCAACTTTATGCTAATGCTTATTTATTTGTTCAGCCCTCTGAATCAGAAGGTTTGTCGTTGGCGCTTTTAGAAGCTATGTCTCGTCGCGTCCCGGTTTTGGTTAGTGATATTCCGGAAAATAAAGAAGCAGTTCAGGAGGCCGGATTCTTGTTTGCTAATAAAAACACCGATGATTTATTGGCCAAATTAAGATGGCTATTAACGGAAGATGATTTAGTTAAAGACCGAGGTCAGGCTGGCCGACAATTGATTGAAGTTAAATTTAATTGGGATATAATCGCTAAAGATATGGTGGCTGTTTATGAACAAGCTTTAATGACTCGCGGTAAAGTTTTTGGTAAAAAACAGTTAAAGAGACAAGTCGTTTAACGATTGTTTTGGGGCCATAATTGTGCTATTTTTTAAAAAGATAGCGCTTGGTGGCTCTAAACAAGAAGCCCTTTAATAATTGAATAAAAAAAACAAATTTGTTTCATATAAACAAGGAGATTTATCATGAAAAAATCGGTTATTTTACAGCTTAAGTCTGTTTTACTGATTTTACTGACTGGACTAATACTGTTGTCCTGCCAAAACGGAGTGCAAAATGAAGCGCCCCATGATTTCCAAAAACAAATTACGGAAATCAAACTGTTGTCAGCCACTGACAATGGTAATCGTACTGCCACAGCCAAGTTTCTTTTACCGTATAGCGGTTGGGAAAATAATCTCAACGAAAAATGGGACGGCATAGGCATTCAGGTTAACGATGAACCGGTAGTTCCGCTTTATGCGGCGCAAAATCAAAACGCTTATTATTGGGAACGGACCGGACCAGACGCTGATGTTTATATTCGTTTCGGACACTTTCGACGCAATAGCGACGGTAGTATTACTTGGGCTAATGAGGACAGGCTATCTAAAAATTTAACCCCTTTTTACACGGAAAAGGATGGCAAAAAATATATCGGCATTACTTTTCGTGATACGACCATTTCGCCGATTATACCGATAGTGCAAACCAAATTGCAGGCAATCATTAGCGCCAGCACCACGGAAACCTTAACTGGTCTCAATATTACTTTTGACGGTAGCGGTTCCACTTCGCAGGCTCTACCTCTTTCCCGGATTGTTGAATATTTTTGGGATTTTGGCGACTGGACCAACTCCAAAGACACGATGATTGTTAAACACAGTTATCAGTTGCCCGGAACCTATACGGTTTCACTAACCGTTAAAGACAACCTTGGCAACAGTCATACCGCTCAAATTCAGGTCAAAATCAAAGAAATTGCCCATCCCGGAGACATTGGCGACGATATTGCCAGATTTTCTTTTGACTTTCAGAATAATTTGGTCAGGCTTTATTTTAACTTCAGTAAATGTCAGGGAGGCTTGTTTGGAAAATCCAATGCTTTCGGCAATTTCAACGGCGTTGATCAAGCCTGGTATTTATTTTATGAAGGCCGAGGCTTAAGCTTTGATGCTTATCATTTTGGTTGGGGCTATATTGATTTGCCGATGACCAAGTCGATTATGCAGTTAAAATATGGTTTTAGCTCTTGGTATTATGGCACTATTGAACAACCTAATTTTAGCCAATCTAACTTTGATCACATGAAGTCCAGTGTTTATTTTAATGGACAAGATTTGTCAGTTATTATTTATTCCAGCGGTCAGGTTGTCAAAGGTCCATAACAGTTCTTTTTCTTAACTTATTAAGGCTCTTAATCAAAACGATTAAGAGTCTTTTAATTTTGTAAATAAAAAATAAAAAGATCGTTTACAAAAATAAAAAAATGTGCTAAGTTTGTCGTTATGGAATTATATATTAATACTGCTCACAAAGATTATTTGGAATTGGCTCTTAAGGAGAAGGGAAAATTTTTAGTACGCAAGGTTATCAAAACAAATTTTAATCAATCGGAAAAATTGTGGCCTAATTTGGACAAACTTTTAAAGACGAACAAAATAAAACCAACGTCGCTTAAAAAAATTGTGGTGGCGAGCAGTGGTGGCAGCTTTACCCGCGCACCAGAAAGCCAAAAGAATAATTTAACCGGCAAGTGGCTTTCGGCGCGGGGTTCCGCTCTGCAAAACAACCAAAACGAGCACGCGCCGGTTGTGAAAACGCAGAGCTTCACTTCTTTGCGTATCGGTATTGCCGCTGCTAATGCTTTAGCTTTTGCTTGGGGGATTAAAGTAGAGGACGAACAAGGTCGTTTCAAGAAAAGCAATGGTTTGCAAATAGTAGAACCGATCTACGACCGCGAGGCCAACATTGGTTAAGCCCCTTCTTCGTGAGAGGAGTAAAACCAAAGGTAGGTGTGGATAAATAATAAAGATAGCGTGTCCTAACTGTGCATAAGTTGGGGCGTTTTTTATTTTAGCCAAAAACCCTTTAAAATAAGGGTTTTTTTGTGTTTTTAAGTGTTGACCAAGTTAGTTTTAGTGGGGTATAATGTATATATATAGGCATAAAGTGGTAAAAAATGGGGAATATAAAATATGTTTATCGGAGAGTATAGCCATACTATTGATGATAAAGGTCGGTTAGCCATACCGGCCAAGTTTCGTGCCCTTTTGAAAAACGGGGGAGTTGTCACCAAGGGTTTGGATAACTGTTTATTTCTTTATACCAAAAAAGAATGGGCGACAATTGCTGGACGTTTAGCTAATTTACCTTTTAATAAATCTAATGATCGCGCCTTAGCTAGACATTTTTTGGGTGGTGGTATGGATTTGGATTTTGATACTCAAGGCCGTTTAAATTTACCAGAGTATTTAAGAAGTTTTGCTAATTTGAAAAAGAAAGCTATTATCGTCGGTTTATACAATCGTTTAGAAATTTGGGACGAAACTGCTTGGAATGTTTACAAAAAGAATATGGAAAAAGAAAGCAATACGATAGCCGAAGCCTTGGATGGAGTGACCGTGGATAAATAAAGATATGGATTACCGACATATACCCGTCATGTTGCCAGAGGTTTTGGAATTAGCGGAGGTTAAAAAGGGTGACAAGGTTATTGACGGCACTTTAGGTGGAGCGAGTTACACCTTAGCCCTAGCCAAGGCTGTTGGCGAAACAGGAAAAGTATTAGCCATTGATTTGGATGATTTGGCCATAGCCAATGCTAAAAAATTAATCAAACAGACAGGATTAAAAAATATAAAACTGATTCAAGGAAATTTTTCAGATTTGTTCGAGCTTGTTCCTAAAGAATTTAATGGAGTAGCTGCCATAATAATGGATTTAGGCCTATCTTCGGCCCAGCTCGATGACCCAAGGAGGGGCTTTTCTTTTCAAACTGATACGCCACTAGACATGTCTTTTGGTCCTCAGGAAAAGGATAGCAAAACTACGGTCATCGTTAATCATTATCGGGCCGAAGATTTGGCTACCATTATTAAAGACTACGGCGAAGAACGTTTTGCTACTCGGATTGCTCAAGCCATAGTTAAAGCCAGACCGTTAACCACCACCGGACAATTAGTGGAAGTCATAAGCCGAGCGGTTCCAGCCAGTTATCGCCGAGGGCAAATTCACTGCGCCACTCGTACCTTTCAGGCTTTACGTATTGCCACCAATGACGAATTAACCGCCCTGAAAAAAGCTCTGCCTCAAGCCTTTTCTTTATTACAGCCGGGCGGGCGATTAATAGTGGTTAGTTTTCATAGTTTGGAAGATAGAATCGTTAAACACTGGTTTCGTGAGCAAGCCAAAACTTGCCACTGTGACGAGAACGCCTTGCGTTGCACTTGCGATCGCCAACCGCGGGCTCAACTTTTAACCAAAAAAGCGTTAATCGCCAGCCCAGAAGAAGTTAAAGCTAATCCCAGATCCAGAAGCGCCAAGTTAAGAGCTATTATAAAAATTTAAAACTTAAAACTTATTTTTTATGAACTACGCCAACGCTTTAAGCCAAGCTTCTCTAACGCACCAAACCACTTGGAACCAGGGACTTAAAATTAATTTAAAGGTAGTCAACCGCATTTTGGTAGTGTCTTTGGTGGTTAGTTTTGTGTGGTATTTGGCTAGCGTTAATAGTTTGGCAGTTAAAAGTTTTGTGATAAAAGATTTAAAGGCTAGTGTTAGCGAGGTAGTTAGCGCTAATAAAAATTTAGAGGCCCAAGTAACCGCTTTGAGCTCCTACCAATACTTGAACGAAAAGGTGAGCGCCTTGGAGTTTGTGCCGGCCGGAGAAATTAAATATTTAACAGCTAGCAATCAATTATTGGCTAAAAAATAAAAAATATTTGAAAGTATTTTAAAGTTACTATGAAAAATTGGAAGGTTGGCCGTCAACGGGAGGAAAACGCCAGTCGCTTAAATTATTTGGTCTTAATAATTTTATTAACAACGACGGCTCTCCTGTTACGGCTTTTTTTTGTCCAAGTTTGGCGCCACAAGGATTATTTGTCAGCGGCCGAAAATCAACAACAGTATTCAACCAAACTAGAGCCAACGCGCGGTAAAATTTATCTTCAAGACAAGGATGGTGTTTTATATCCCTTGGCTACTAATCGTGATTTTATTCGTCTTTATGCTATCCCCAGTAAAATTACCGAACCCCAGAAATTAGCCGAAGAACTTTTTAATTTTTTCAAAAAGCCGGACCTCGTTAAGGAGATTGATGAAATTTTAACCAAGGAAGAGACGGACAGATTGCAACAAGAACTAAAAACCATTGACAACCTAACCCCAGAAGAGCAGGTCATCAAAAGCGCAGACATTAAAAATAATTACCAAGCTTGGTTGGCCGACTCGGCTTACCAAGAAGCAAAAAATAAACGGCGAGACGAATTGCTCAAGACTAAGGGCGAGGAAATTATTGCTAGTTATCTCAAAATTTTTAGCAAAACCAATGATCCTTATGAGCCACTGGAAAATAAAATTGAGGTTGAACAGGCCAAGGCTTTTCAGGCGGTTTTAGTAGGGGGTGATTTAAAATCGGAGAACTTGGAATTTAAAGACAATCTGATGATTGATAAGCGTACCGGCAAGGCTACGATTTTTAACGGGATAGGTTATAGTTCTGAGGCCTATCGAGTTTATTTGGAAGGCAGTGTCGCTTCGCAATTATTGGGCTTTGTCTCTTATGACAAAAGCGAATGGCAAGGAGAATCGGGAAAACATGGCAGTTATGGTTTGGAGGGATATTTTGACGAAGAGTTGTTCGGTAAATATGGTTCAGTAAAATCAGAACGTGGCGCCGGCGGTTTGGTGATTGCTCAGGATCGGGAATATAAAGTGCAACAGAACGGTTACGATTTAATTACCACTATTGATCGCAATGTCCAATTTTTTGTTGATAAAGTTTTACGAGAAGGGGGTATTAAATACAACGCCGAAAGCGCCAGTATTTTGGTGGTCGATCCGACTACCGGGGCTATCGTGGCCATGTCCTCTTGGCCGGATTTTGACCCCAATAAATACAATGAAGTTAAGAACAGCAAAGTTTTTAATAATCCAGTAATTTTTGATCAATATGAGCCAGGCTCGGTTTTTAAAGCGGTGACCATGGCCGGAGCTTTGGATAAGGGAGCGGTTAAGCCCGAGACCACTTATAATGATCCCGGAAAAATGATGATTGAGGGTTGGCCTAAGCCGATTGCCAATTCCGATTATGACACTTTTGGGGCGCACGGTAAAACCACTATGACTGAAGTGCTGGAAAAATCTTTGAATACCGGTTCTATTTTTGCCATGAGAAGTGTTGGCGCCACCGTTTTTGCCGACTATGTCACTAAATTTGGTTTTGGGGTTAAAACCGGGATTGAATTAGAAGGAGAAGCCCCGGGAAATATCAGCAGTATCACAGTCAAAAAAGTGCGTCCCATTTCCGTGGCTAACGCTTCTTTTGGTCAAGGACTTTCGGTTACGCCCTTGCAAATGGCTATGGCTTTCGGAGTTTTAGCTAACGGCGGTAAACTAATGAAACCCTATGTCGTTAAAGAGATTAGAGACGGCGAGACCAAGGTTATCAGTCAAACCGAGCCAAAGGTAGTGCGACAAGTCATTAGCCAAAGCACTTCAGCCTTAATTAAGGGCATGCTGGTTAATGTCGTAGAAAAAGGACATTCTAAAAGAGCTCAGGTGACTGGTTATTATGTTGCCGGCAAGACCGGTACCGCCCAGGTGGCGGAAAAAGGCGGCTATGGCAACAAGCTTAACCACACGTTCGTTGGTTTTGCGCCGGCAGATAATCCCAGATTTGTGATTTTGGTAAAACTCTATAACCCTAGAGGTTTCGAATATGCCGAATCAACCGCTGTCCCTCTGGCCCAGCAAGTCATTGAATTTTTGTTAAATTATTGGCAAGTAGCGAAGACTAGGTAATAGGTATTAGGTATTAGATTTGCTATTACCTAATACCCCTGGCCGCGTCCCGCGACCGCGGACAGACGGGCAGGCTACAACCTAATACCTGCATAAGAGCCTTGATTTTCCTCTGATTTTAAACTAAAATGAAACGCTGTTAAATAACTATCTTATGAAGAAAATAATTCAGTTTATCCTCAAAATATTAGCTAAAACCGTCTTGACCAAGTATCGGCCGGAAATTGTCGGTATTACTGGCAGTCTGGGAAAAACCAGTGCCAAGGAGGCTATTGCGACCGTCTTATCGGCTAAATTTAAGGTTCGCTCTAATGTTAAAAATTATAATAATGAATTCGGTTTGCCGTTAACGATTTTAGGAATAAAATCTCCTGGTCGTTCTTTTGTCGGTTGGTTAGGGGTGATAGCTCGCGCTATTGGGCTTATTATTTTTACAGATAAAAATTATCCGCAAGTTTTAATTTTAGAAATGGGCGTTGACAAACCAGGGGATATGGATTATTTGAATTCCATTGTCAGTCCTCAAGTAGCGGTTTTAACTATGATTGGTTTGTCGCATTTGGAAAATTTTGGCACCCAGGCTAAATTATCAGCCGAGAAGAAAAAGATTTTTGATAATTTAGATAAATCAGGTTGGGCGGTGGTCAATATTGATAGTGAAAAAATCAAAGAAATAATTCCCGATCTCAAGCACAAGACGATGAGCTATGGTCTGGACGCTAGCGCCGATGTGCGAGCTATTAATATTGTTTTTAAGTTCCAAGAAGAAGATGTTTCTGAGGATCTTTTAGGAATTAATTTTAAAATTGCCTATAAAGATTCTTATATTCCCGTTCTTTTGCCTCGAGCTATTAGTCGAGGCGCCATCTCGGCCGCTTTGGCCGGCTTTACCGTAGGCTTGGTTCATGATTTTAATCCCTTGGAGATTGCTAAAAGTTTAGGAGAGTTTGCGCCACCGCCGGGCCGCATGAACTTAATTGCCGGGTTGAACGGTTGTATTGTTATTGATGATACCTACAACGCAGCCCCGCAGTCTGTTTTATCGGCTCTAGATACTTTAGATGAAATGAAAGTCGGCAAGAATAAACATAAGTGGATTATTTTGGCCGACATGTTGGAGCTAGGAGAAGCCAGCGAAATTAGTCATTTGGAAATAGGCGAGCGAGTGGCGCAAATCAAAAAAGCTAGCCTTTTGACTTTAGGACAAGAGGCGCTATATATTGGTATCGGCGCGCGTGAACATAAGATGCCCGAAGAAGACATGCAACATTTCAACAACCACCAAGAAATTATTGAATTTATGAGTGAACGCTTGGAA
The DNA here is from genome assembly GCA_964545125.1 of uncultured Gammaproteobacteria bacterium. GTDB lineage: Bacteria > Patescibacteriota > Patescibacteriia > Patescibacteriales > Patescibacteriaceae > JAKAEX01. The sequence continues at coordinate 4,254 of CAZJEP010000011.1, read as the reverse complement.
GCCGGGGATTTGGTTTTGGTTAAGGGTTCTCAAGGTATGCGCATGGAAAAGGTGGTTAAGGGTTTAATGCTTGAACCAGAATTGGCTAATGAGCTTCTGGTGCGTCAAGGACAGGATTGGCAAAAATAAGTTTACCCCGTGAAATAGGGTTCCCGTCTGCTGACGGGAAATTTCACTGGGTAAATAAAGTTTGTAAAGTGGCTATAGTTAGCCATTTTTTTGTTATAATGTTGACAATTTATTATATATATGATATAATATATATTATCTTCGTACTTTGATTTTTTGTTTAACAATAGGAGAGGCAGTCATGAATTTCAGCCAAAAATGCTTGATCATTTTCATGATTTTTTTATTAGCCTTAGGGGGGACTTCGGCTAAACAAAACTTACCTTCCAAAATTAAAAAGTCTAAAACAACAGTTAAAATTTGGCGTAAGCACAAAACTAAATTGCCCAAGCCCAGAGTTAAGATTAATAAGACTGATAGTTATTTTGGAATCGCTAGTTGGTATGGTTCGCAGTTCAATGGCAAACCGATGGCCAGTGGTCAAAATTTTGACATGAATAATCCGCGCCATGCCGCTCATCGCACGCTTAATCTGGGGACTAAACTGGAAATCACTAATTTAGCCAACCAGAAAAAATTGGTAGTAGTAGTTTTGGATAGGGGACCTTTTACTAAAAACAGAAGAGGCAGATATGCCAGAGACATTGATCTTTCTTACGCTGCTGCTCGTCAACTAGATTTTGTTGACGCTGGTTTGGCCAGGGTCAAAATAAAAATTCTCAAAAACAAAAACCTTCGTTCTTAAACGAGGGTTTTTATTATTAGACTTTCTCCGGGGGGTGGTGGTATAATATGACTATATTATTATCCATCTTTCTATGAGGAAAATTTTTTATCTCTTAGCGCTTTTGACCTTAGCGTCTGGTGCTTTTTTTGTTTTCAAACCAACTCTGACAACCGCTGTTAGTCAGGAAGAAAAAATCCCTAACCCAGCGGAAATCAAAAACTTTACCAAGATTCGCCAAGTAGGTATCTCTCTCTACGGCTACCGAAAGACCAACAAGGGGCAAGTGGCCGGAGTAACTATTTATCCTGACAAAGCTAGTGATAATCTGGCCACGGTCAAGGCTACAACTAATGTTTTGGCTCGTCTTGGGTCTTTACGCCAAAATAACAACCGTTTTATGGCTACTGATCAGGGCAAGCTTAAATCATTGAGTGCCGCCGGAGGCGAAATCAAACTATCTAAAAAAACAACTAAGCCCCAAGATTCTGTCAACCAGTTTTTTAAAGATTACGGTTCTGATTTTAAATTAACCAATCCATTAAAAGATTTGGGAAATTTGCGAATAGTTACGGACAAACAGGGTTACAATCATTATCAGTATCAACAACAATATCAAGGAATTCCGGTTTGGGGGGGCAGTTTTCAGGTTCATATCAATACCAAGGGTCAAATCGTCGCCGCTAACAGCAATACTAAAGAGGGTATCAGTTTAACCACAACCAAGCCAGCCCTAACAATAAAACAAATTCAAGCCAAAGCCTTAGCTTTAGCTAAAAGTCAATTTAAAATAGCCGAGCCCAAGCTGGAATCAACCAAACTTTTTGTTTATTACCATAAAAAATCTGCCAAATATTTTTTGGCCTATGAGGTTATTGTTTATGAGGGCAAAGGTTTTGGTCCACGTCGAGTAATGTTGCTAGACGCCAATAAAGGATCTTTAATTGATTCCTATGAAGGCCTTAGATATAGCCTCTATCAGCAAATTTACAATTGTAATGATTATAACAATGAAGGTCCTTATCAACCTTGTCGTGATAATTCTGATAAGTGGGGAGAATACAAAGGACGCTTTAAAGGGGACCCGTCGGTAGAAGAAACGACTTATAATCAAAAATTTGGAGGTAACATTTATACTTATACTAGTTATACCAATCTTTATTATGATCTTAGTCAAGAAGCTTACAATTATCTATTTAACACCTATGGGCTTGACGGAGCCAATGGTTCCGGCGGGATTACCAATAAAAACAGCGATTCAAGTTTAATTGATAAAACCCCAGTATTTGCCGGTGGTTATTCTTATGTTGGTACTGAGGTTGGTAGAGCCAATTATCTTGGAGATCATTATGATCCTAATAAAGGCATTAGCATGGTTCGTGACGAAGTTGATGACGGTAGCTTAAAGAGTGTTAATCTAAAAAGATTACGGTTTTTTCATGAATACTCTCACGCCTTAATTGATAATCAGGGTCATGGGTTTGTTTTTGATGGCGAAAGCGCTACCCTGGAAGAAGCTATCGGCGCGCTCTTTAGTGAATTCATGTTAAATTATTCCCAAGACGAAGGTCGTAGATCGCCAACCATTGCCGGTTTTTCGTCTACCGACCAAACTCTTTTGCCCAAGGCGAGTTCTTTGACGATAAAGTCTCACTATAGTAATAATTTTTGTTGTGGAGACACCATGAGTCAGTGCAGTGTTATAACTAATGGCGATGAATATATTGAATATAATTTCGCGGCCAACATTCAGCCTATTATGTATGTTTTTTATTCTTTGTCGCATGCGGCTGACCCAGCCAACGCCGATGATCCTTGGTTCTATGATGGTTGCGAGATTCCAGGAGTCTCTAGAGAAAAATTAGAGAAAATACTTTACACTACCTTGACTCAGTATTTGGTTTCTAACCCAAATTTTTCTGATTTCTACACCGCCGTCAATCAGTCTTGCGAACAGTTATATGGCTATGGTTCCAGTGACTGTTTTTCTTTAGATTTTGTGATGCGTTTGGCCCAATTGCATCGTCCGGGTCTTTGCGCCGATCCGGATAAAAAGTACAAGGAAGACGTTGAATGTATCAAAATTTCAACGCCCGATTCTAGTCTTTGTATTGGTCACGAACATGAGTGCGGGGAATTAAATCTTTTTGATCCTAAGTTAAACGAATATCGCAAAGTAGTTTGCCGAACCTGTCCAAGCGGAAGCACTTGTGTTGATCGTTCTTGTGTTTCTTGTCAGCAATTAACCGATGACGTATTAAGGAATATGTGGTGTCAGGGGAAACAGTGCGGAATCGTTCGTGATTCTGTTTGTGGCGTGTTTAGGTCAGTTAGCTGTGGCGAATGTCCGGCTAACATGATTTGTAAAAACTTTAAGTGTCAGCGAAATCCGGTAGTTAAATCTTCGGGCGGTCAAGGAGATTCTTTAAGAAGAGCCCCTGATCCACCCACCCAAGAAGAAGCAGATAAATATGAGCTACAAATAAAAAACGGTGAAAACGCAAGTTACCCCAATGGCGGTTATTACCACCTGATTAAGGCTACTCCCTGGGACGAAGCTTTTAGAACCAATTACAACAGCGGTTATTTGATTCCGGCCAAAGAAAGTCTCGGTAGCAACACCAAACATTGCTATGGCGATAATTCTCTAAATTGTTGGTATTACGGCGGTCTGTATGATTGGACGACTCTAATGAATTTACCTGGCCGGTGCCAAACCGAAGATTGCACTTCTTTGATCGCAACAAAAAATCACCAAGGTATTTGTCCCTTAGGTCACCATGTCCCGACTGATGCTGAATGGGCCAACGTGGAATACTATTTATCCGATCCGACTAAAGATTGCCAGACTAACCGATTGGGTTATGGCTGTGGTGGTGCTGGAACAGAATTAAGGAGAGATGGTTTGGATAAATTTACCGGTCTAATTTACACTGGTCTCAACTTCAACGGCCAGGCCAATGACCGCACCTATTACGCCAGCGCCAGCCAATCCGGGTCCAATACGGCTATGGTTAGGGCTATTAGCAATTTTAAGACCAACAACAATTTGGAATACAAAGATGATCCGGCTATTCTTTTAGGCGACCACACCAGTCTGGTTGGCAGATTATCAGTTAACAAAAACGAGCCTCTGGCCCTGCGCTGTTTTGCTGACTGCGAAGTCAAGGACGGCACCTGGGAAAAAGACGCCAATGGAGCTGAAGTCTGGCATAATCTCGGCGCTTGCGGCGAGTATCAAGCCGATATCCAAAAACAATATCGTATCTGTGATGTGGCCTGTGGCGGTAAACTCTGTCAGGGAGACCGCAGCCGAGACATTCCCTGCGCCCCCAAGACCAGTTGCAATGATTTGGTCAGATCTGATTCAGGTCAATATGACCGCTACGGTAATCTGATTACCGATGAACACTATACTGGCAGTCGCTATCTCAAATCTATCCAGGTCGGTTCCACCTGCT
>CAZJEP010000010.1:0-30029 GCA_964545125.1 uncultured Gammaproteobacteria bacterium | reverse complement strand
TTCCAATGTCCACGATATAGTGGACTTTACGTTCGGTTTTTGTTCGGATTTTTTTATCTCTTTTTTCTTTTTTTTCTCTGTTATCCACAACTTTTTCATTGAAAGACAAATCCTGTGGATAACTTGTGGATTGTCTGTGCATAAAAATTCCAATGTCCATGATTTAGTGGACAAATACTGTGGATAACTTTTAAAATATTGGCTATAAAAAATTTTTTTGTTTAATATTAGGACAAGTAATTAAATCATTGACTAGTATTGCACGGTATTCAAAAATATGCTATAATTAGATTATAGAATGTTCTTTATTTTAAAAGAGGTATTTCTACTGTTTTTATTCAAAAACAAAAACAAAAGAATTTTGGCGGTTGTTTCATTAAACAATTGTCCATAAAGCGGTAGAAAAACACCCACATTAAAGTTTTAAACAATTTAAAACTTTAAATCACCAAAGATCTTATAAAAAAATCTTCGGTGAAGGGCTCAAGTCGGCGAACTCGATAAATTAATTATTATATATAATATTTGGAGTGGCCACTGGGCCCTTTTTTGTTTTACAGCCCTTAAACATAAAAACCGCCAGCCTAATTGCCAACGGTTTTTTCGTAAATTATAAATCTAAAATACCACTCCCTTAATTTCCTTTAATAAACTCTGAACAAGTCGCTAGAGTCAATCTCACAACAACAGACTTTTGTTATTTGTTGTTTGTTATTTGTTAACTAACTATTTCCCCCTCAATAACTTTGGGCCTAGCAGGGGAGTTGTTGTCGGCCTTCTTAAACATCATTTTTTGCTGAACGATAGTTAAAACGGTGGTTAAAAACCAATAAAAAGCAAGGCCGGCCGGCAAACCCAAACAAATAACTACGGTAAGCACAGGAAAAATATAAAGCATTTGTTTGTTCATAATCGCCGCCATGTTTTCGTCTTTAGAGCTCTCGCCCTTAATGGCCGGTTTTTGCGTAGGCATCATTTTAGCTTGAAAAAATTGGGCAACGCCAGCCAAAACAGCCAAAACCATATTAGGTTTAGAAAAATCAAGCAAACCAAAAGCTATGGTGTTTAAAGGTCCTGGATTAAAAACAAAAGGATAAACCAAGGTAGAAGCCTTACCAACTAATTGATCCTGAAACACCTTAAAAATAGCCCAAAAAAACGGCAACTGAATCAAAAGGGGCAGACAAGACGAAAAAGGATTAACCTTTTCTTCCTTGTAAAGCGCCATCATTTCTTTGGTCATGGCCTCGCGATCTTTGGGATCGGGGTATTTTTTCTTCAGGGCATCAATCTTTGGCTGAATTGTTTGCATAGCCCTTTGTGAAGCAATGGATTTAGCTGATAACGGCCACAGAATCACTTTAACAATAATAGTAAGGGCGATAATAGCCAAAGCAATATCGTGCCCAGGAATGACGTTATAAAGCCAAATCAACAAATTTAAAACTGGTTGATAAAAAATTGTGGTAAACATAGAAATTAGTTATAAAGTTGAAAGTTGAAAGTTATAAAGTCTCTATAAATTGACTTTTTGACTTTTTTTCTAACTTCTTTTTTGTTATTTGAAATAGTTCTTTTGAACTTTATGAACTTATTAGGCTGGGTCATACCCACCCTTATTAAAAGGGTTACATCTTAATAAGCGCCAGCAAGTTTTTAATAAACCTTTAATCGGACCATATTTATTAATAGCCTCAATGGAATATTGGGAGCAGGTGGGAGTAAAGCGACAGTAACCAAGAGGATGCTGGTGCTGGCGCCAACTATGATCAGGGGACCACAATTTTTGATATAAAACAATTATTTTAATCAAGCCGTCGCCGATAATCTTATTTAACCAAAACAGCATATTATTACAAGTTCAAAATTTAAACCTCAAAATTTAAAATCTTAGTATCTGCCAAAAGCGGATGAAGGCTTTTTTATATTAACCTTAATTTACGAAAAGCGACCCTTAGTTCCGCTTGAATTTCAACAAAGGTTTTACTGGCAATTGAGGGCAAACAAACAATTACCACATCATAACCCCTAATTTTCTGCAGATAGTCTTCTCTTAAAATATTTCTAATCTGCCGTTTAATCTTATTTCTGTCCACGGCCTTTTTGCTAACCTTTTTGCTGACCAAAACAGCAAATCGCGGTTTTTCTAAATTGTTAGTCGTAATTTTAAGCCCTAAAGATGGCGCGTAAGCAGACCCGCCTTGTTTAAATACCCGGTCAAAGTCTTTATTTTTATTTAATCTATACTGTTTTTTAAGCATAGGCCCCTTTACTAAAATTATACTTAAAAAGTAGCCATTTGACCAGAAAACGCAACCCCCCAAAATAAATTGGAGGGTTGGGCTTATTCGCTATAACTAAACTAATAATTATTTGCTCAATTTTTTTCTACCTTTGGCGCGACGACTCTTTAAGACATTTTTTCCGTTTTTAGTGCTCATTCTCTTTAAAAAACCATGATCTTTTTTGGCCTTGCGCACATTTGGCTGATAAGTTCTTTTGGGCATACGATATAAAAATCAAAATTTAAAAATCAAAAGGCAAAATTATTGAGTTCACCTACCGGCGAACAAATTAATTAAGGCTACCTAGTTATTTTATAGCCACCTTAATCTAACAACTCTTGGCTAATTAGTCAATACTAGCTATTTTTTAACTATACCTGAAATTACTCTAGTTATTTTGCTTTCTCCTCCTGCCTTATCAAGCTGTAAAAACAGGCTAGTCCAAGAACTAACATTGAAAACTGACAGCAAAGAGGCTCCCCAAGCAAACAAACCAAAATAAATAATATATGATAGCGCCAAAATTATATAAAAACCACCATTATAAATATATTGATTCACCAAAATCCCTAAAAAGTATAGTGGGTTGGCTACAGCCAAAATAACAAACACCACCAAAAGACTGCCTAAAATATTAACCAAAAAGAGCATTAAAGACATTTCGGCGCTAATTAACCAATTTTTAACAAATAACTTCCAACCATTAACAATGGCCTCTTTTATTGAATACTTATAAACAACCAAATAACAGGTTATATATCTAACTATAAAAGCTATCACAATGGCCACTGGAAACAACACAACAAAAAGAAAGATATAAAACCAATTAGCTGAGGGGTTTTGATTACCTAAAAGCAGGGGCAAGCTTATAATCACCAAAAACAAATTAACCATTATTTTTAAACACAAGTCGAATAACGTTACAGGAATAATTAAGTGCTTATTTTTAGCTAAACTTTCTAACCAATTAAAATTTTTGTGGTTTTTAAGATCGGCTGAACCCACCTTAATTAAGGCGGCGCTTTGGGCGGTGATTAAAATTTGTGCCACAACTGAAACGATCACTAAAAGCAACAAAATAAGGCCCAAAACAACCATAACGCCAAACATTTTGGTGCTAATCAAGCTCTGTAGGCTCTCTATTAAACCCTTCTTAAAAAGGCTATTTTGCAAAACATCCTTAAAAGTATAAATACTATTATGGTTTGGTCCTAAAAAATTATCCACCATTTCTATTTCCACGCTAGTGCTAAAAAACACTGTAAAAACCCCTAAAAACCAAAAAAGTTTATTATTCCAAGTTAATTTTAGGGCCTGTTTAAAAACATTTTTATAAAAAGACATAAGATTATTAAGTAGGTTTTAGGTATTAGGTAATAGGTAATAGAAAAATTAAGAAAATAAAAAATGAAACCCCTAAAGACCAATAACTAAAAACTTTTATTTTATTATTAGTTTAAAAAACAAAAAACCTGCTTGCCCGCCCCTGAAGGGGATTCTCTGCCTGGTCGGTAGCCAGACGGCCTCCACCAGAATAACGGAAAAAACAATTCTGTTATTAATTATACCACAAAATAAAATGCTTGGGAACTTGTAAAAACAGGTGATAGGTGATAGGTATTAGGTAACATTAACTAGTTGATAAGCCTAAAACTAAACTGCCCCTTATTTTTTGTAAAAAATACTAATTTAAAATACCTTCTATTCCCTATTACCTATAACCTATTACCTTCCTAAAGTTATCAACAACTTATCAACAGTTTGCTAATGTAAATTATTTTATTAGTTGATATAATTTTTTGTACTGATTATCTTGGGCTCTCATAATAAATTTGTGTTACTTTTTAGAGATCAAACTATGGATCTTAATCAATTGTGGCAGGCCGTCTTGGGCGAGGTTGAGGTAAATATTTCTCGCGCTAGCTTTACCACCTGGTTTAAAAAAACTTTTATTAACTCCTATGAACAGGGGAGAGTTATTATTTGTGTCCCTAATATTTTTACTAAAACTTGGCTGGAAAAAAAATATGACAAGGAATTAATTACTGCCTTTAAAAACATTACCAAGGAACCAAAAATAGAAATTATTTATAAAATAGAAGGAAAAAAACCAGAGCCCCAAAAAAACACTCAACTTTCTCCAACCCCAGAATCACCTGAAAAAAGTCCAACGACTACCATCGCCTTTAAACAAAGCTCTCTTAATAAGTTTGGTTTAAACTCTAAATATGTTTTTGACACCTTTATTACTGGAAAAAATAATGAATTGGCTTATGCCGCATGCCAGGCTGTTGTTTCTAACCCTGGCCAAGCCTACAACCCCTTAGTTATTTATGGCGGAGTTGGTTTAGGTAAAACCCACCTTTTGCAAGCTATCGGCAATGAATTAGCCAAGAAAACTGACCGGATTGTTTATGCTACTTCAGAAAAATTTTCTAATGATTACATTAACGAGGTTCGCAGTGGGCGCGCCAAGTTTCTCAAAGAAAAATACCGCAATGTTGATTTACTATTAATTGATGATATTCAATTCTTGGGTGGTAAAGATGGCACCCAGGAGGAGTTTTTTCACACTTTTAATGAACTACACCAAGCTAATAAACAAATTGTCGCCACCTCTGATCGACCGTTAAAAGCTATCCCGGCCCTAGAACAAAGATTATTGTCTCGTTTAGAGTGGGGGATGGTAGCTGACATTACTATGCCAGACTTGGAGACCAGAATCGCTATTTTGCAAAATAAGTGCCAGGAAAAAAATTATTTAATGCCAGATAAAATAACTCACTATATCGCCACTAACGTAGAAACTAATGTTAGAGAGCTAGAGGGGGCTTTAATTAAATTAATCACTTATTTTGAATTTAATAATATCATCCCTTCGATTGAGGCGGCCAAAAAAATTCTTTTAGAAACCTTTACTGAATACCAACAAAGTTCTATTACCACCAAACAAATCATTGAAGCTATAGGTAGATTTTATAATATTGAATTAAAAGACCTCCTTGGCAAGTCTCGTAAAAAAGATTTAGTTAAACCCAGGCAAATAGCTATGTATTTATTAAGAGATGAAATAAACTTATCCTTCCCTACTATTGGTCAAGAGTTGGGTGGCCGGGATCACACTACTGCTATTCATGCTTGTAATAAAATTACTAGTGATTTAGAAAACAATGAACGATTAGTTCAAGAATTAAGTTCTATTAAACAGTTGTTAAAAAATATCTAAGTGTTGATAAGGTGTGGATAAAGTCTGGTTTAGTTGAGGATAAGTTGGTGGAAAGATTGGTATAATTAGTTGATTAAAAGTTAATAAATTATTTTTAAAAAGTTATCAACAAAGTTATTAAAAATTATTCACCTAAGTATCCACAAAAACAAACAACTAAAAATAAATAAAGACGGCCTTCTTAAACACTTATCCACTTTATCCACCCCCTTATTGTTATTATTATTTTATATATAGAATATAATTAAATACAGAGATATGAAGATTATTGCTCTACAAAAAAATCTTAAACAAGGAGTTTTTGTTACAAGTTATCTAACAGGTAAAAATACTAATTTACCAATTCTTAATAATATTATGCTTCAGGTGTCTAAGGGAGAAATAAAATTATTAGCCACGGACTTAGAGTTAGGGGTAACTAACACGATTAGAGGTAAAATAGAGAAAGAGGGTTCTTTTACGGTAGATGCTAAAATTTTAGCCAATTATATCAACCTTTTGCCTAACCAAAAAGTAGAACTAGAAACAAAAGATAATGACTTGGTAATAGAAAGTGATAATTATAAGACAAAAATAAAAGGAGAATCAGCTGAAGAGTATCCTTTGATTCCAGAAATGAGTAAGGAGAGTTGTTATGAAGTGGAAATAGAGGGTTTTAAAAAAGCTTTAGCTAGTGTTGTTTTTGCGGTATCTAATGATGAAAACCGCTTAGCTTTGTCCGGGGTTTTATTTAATATAGAAAAAGGTCGTTTGTATTTAGTTGGCACTGATAGTTATCGTTTGGGTGAAAAAAACTTAGCTATTAACAAAGCTAATGAGGAAGATGAGAAGCGCTTAATTGTACCAACTAAAACCCTACAAGAATTATTAAGAATAATTTCTGGTGATTATAGTGATGAAAGAAATGATAAAACAATCAAAATTTATCTTAATGAAAACCAAATCGCTTTTAGTTTTGATAGTGTGGAAATAATTTCCAGATTAATTGACGAGCAATATCCAGATTATAGACAAATTATCCCCACTAATTTTAAAACTAAAATTAATGCTTCTCGTGAGGAGTTACTAAGGGCGGTTAAGGCGGCGGCTATTTTTTCTAAAACCGGCATTAATGATGTGGTTTTAGATTTTTTAAAAGACAAAGGAGAGGTGGTGGTTTCAGCTACTTCTGGGGCTAGTGGAGAAAGTATTATTAATTTAGGCGCTAAAATAGAAGGTTCGGATAATAGCGTTACAATTAACTATAAATATCTTTTAGATGGTTTAAACCATATTGATAACGAACAAGTTAATATTCAAATAGTTGATCCTAATTCACCTTGTTTATTTAAGGGTAGTGATGATTATATGTATGTGGTGATGCCAATAAAACGCTAAAGCCCCGGCCTTAGTGAATTAATAATTAAAAATTAAGAATTAATAATTTCAAAACCGCCAGCAAAATTGCCAGCGGTTTTTATTTTTCCAATTACTTTATAACTTTTAACTTTATAACTCAAACTTATACCCGAATAACTACCGGCAAAACCATGGGTCGGCGCTTGGTTTGTTGGAATAAGAATTGCCCAATGTCGTTGCGGACTTTATTTTTAATATAATCATCGTCTACCACGCCGTGGGTCGGACGGGTTTTAATGATGTGTTTTATTTTTTCTCTGGTTTTTTGAATGAGTTCTTTGTTTTCTTTCATGTAGATAAAACCGCGAGAAATAATATCAGGTGAGCCGATTAATTCGCCGGTCTTGGAATCAATTGTGGAAATAACCACAATCATGCCGTCTTCAGCCATGGCGCGTCGATCGCGTAACACGATATCAGAAACATCACCCACTCCCAAACCATCAACCATGACGTAATCCGTGGTGGCCCTTTCTTTGGTTACTTGGCCACCTGTACGGTCGAATTCAGCGACCTGGCCATTATCTAGGATAAAGATTCGTTCACGCTTAAAACCGTTCTCCTCGGCCAGTTTTTTGGCTTCTCGAAGCATGTAGTGATAAGCGTAGACCGGAATAAAGTAGTCGGGTCTAACCTGGCGCAATAAATATAAAATATCTTGACGATTAGCATGACCGGAAACGTGAATATCCATTAATTCGCCATGCACCACGTTATCACATTGGCGGTATAATTTATCTTTGAGGGTTTGAATACTGCGTTCGTTACCAGGAATAACCGAAGAAGAAAAGATAACGGTGTCATTTTTTTGGATTTTGATATTACGATGATCACCGTTTAAGATTTTAGACAAAGAGGCATTGCTTTCGCCTTGGGCGCCGGTCGCCAAGATAACAATTTTATTATCAGGAAACTCGCTCATCATTTCCGCTTTAATTAAAGTGTGTTTGGCCGGTTTGATATAGCCTAATTGTTGGGCGATTTCCACATTAGTTTTCATACTACGTCCGTCCAAGACTACTTTTTTACCCAAATTTTCCGCTAAACTAATAATCCAATCAAGTCTTTCAATTTGGGAAGCGAAAGTGCCGATAATGACCCGACCCTTAGCATTTGATATTAAGGTGGTAAGATTTTTTTGCATTTCTTGGGTAGAGGCGCTGGGACGAGTATCGATGGCCCCTAAACTTTCCAGCATTAAAATAGTTGGCCGTTTAAGATTAGCCAAGTGGGAAAAATTAAGGTGCGGTTTATTGTGTTCATCTTTTTCTAGAGTCCAATCGCCCGGGTGCAAAACAGTGGCGACAGGGGTTTCTAAAATAACCCCTACCGCATCCATAATGGAGTGGTCAACTTGGAAAAATTTCAAGCGGAAATTACCCAGAGAAAAAGTTTCATTAAGGCTTTTAATGGGAATAGTTTTTAAGAGGTTGGTGCTATTAGTCTTATAGTCTTCTTGGCGATTTTTTAATAAGGCTAGGGTGAGTGGACGAGCAATAACCGTAGGATAGCCCAAGGATTCCAAAAGCATAGGAGCAGCGCCAATATGGTCCAAATGACCATGAGACAAAATAACCGCGCGAATATTTTGTTCTTTGCCTTTAAGGTAGGAGATATTAGGGATAATAAAATCAATACCAAACATATCTTCTTCGGGAAACTGCAAGCCCATATCCAAAATCACAATATCATGGCCATATTCAAAGATGGTCATATTGCGCCCAACCTCTTCCATGCCACCCAAAGGAATAATTCTTAATTTCGGTCCTGATTTGCTTGTGATTTTTTTGTCTAAATTTTTGGGCTGAGTAGTTCGAGTAGTAGGGGCCTTAAGAGAAAAGTTTTTAGCTGAATTTTTAAAGCCAAAAGAGTTGGGAAGGGAATTTTTAAGAGAAATGGGTTTAGGGGAAGTTCTGTTGAGGGTTTTGTTGGTGGGTGTGGCTAAACTAGGAGTAAAAGTAGAGTTAGATATTAGGCGTCTAGGATTGGGTTTAGTTGAGTTTTGAAGTGGCCTGCTTGAGTGAGGGGTTCGAGGAGCAAAATCTCGTCTTGGTAGTTGGGTTGAGGGTTTAACTGGTCTAGTGAAACCGCGGTTTGGTTGAGCTGGTCTGACCGGCTCACTTTTGCTAGATAAAAAATCAAAACCAAAATTAGTTAAATCACCTAGATCAATTTTAGGCAGGGGTTTTGTTTGAAAGTTTTTAGGCTTTCTTGGATAATTTTTAGTTCTCGACGGAGTTGAAGGGCGAGGAGTAACTGGAGTCGGCGCCCCAGAAAAATTTCCGCTGCGCCGTTTGCTGTGATATTTTTCTACCATAAAATGAGTTGAAGGTTCATAAAGTCCGTAAAGTTTTTAAAGTAAAACTATGGCTCTATGCCTTTTTATTTTTTATTTAATTAAGAGAAGTTTAGTTTAAAAAAGTTAAGTTAAAAAATGAAAAGTTTGGTGGTTAACTTTTGACTTTATGAACTTTATAGCTTTATAAACTAAGTGTGTGCTGAGAGGGAGGTTTGTCTCGCCACTAGGGCGGGAGGTCACCTCGCTCCAAACTTTGTTTTATTGTGCCCAAGAAGAGACTTGAACTCTTACTCTCTCACGAGAACAGCGCTCTGAACGCTGCGTGTCTACCAGTTTCACCACTTGGGCGTTTTGCTTTTTGCGTCTACCCGCCCGCAAAGCCTGAGTAAGCTCAAGCTTGCGATGGCGGGCGGGCCAGTTCCGCCATCCCAGCAAATTTATATGAAAAAAGGTACGGGGTTTCACCACTTGGGCAAGATGGTTTTAAATTTAAAATTTTAAACTCTTCTTTTCTTTGAGGTGCCAATTGACGGCGTCAAGAAAACGATCTTCGGGGCCCGCTACGTTTTTAATAGAGAGGCCCTTGATTTTTTTAGTTTGCAGGTATAAATAGGGCTGGCTAAAAAGAAAAATAGCTGGTCGATCTTGGTTGATAGTTTGAGAAATTTGTTTGTACAGCTCGATTTTTTTGGCGTCGTTTAATTCTTGTCTAGACTGATTGATTAGTTTGTCTACGGCGGAGTTTTTATAGCCAGACAAGTTAAAGCCCGTGGCCCCAGTCTGTGAGGAGTGCCACAAAGGATAAAAATCAGGATCGCTACCCACGCCCACATTATACAAAAGAATAGAGAAAGAACGGGGGTTGATAACGCCATTTAAAAGCTCTTGCTTGTCTAATTTTTCTAAAGAGGTTTTTATACCAAGAGCTTCCCATTGTTTTTTTAGAGCCTCACCAATGGCTACCAGCTCTGGTGTTTCGGCCGTGGTAATAGTTAAAGATAAGATTTGTCCATTTTTGCTTAACCAGGTCTCTCCTTTTTCGTTAACAACCCCCTTAACCCAGCCTAAATCCCCTAAGATTTTAGTGGCTTCTCCTGGATTGTAATTATTCGTAGCTGTTTTGGACTGATCGAATAAAAATAAGGAAGAGTTAGTATTAAGAGCTTCATTGTTAAAAACTTCTTGGTTAATTGCTTCTTGGTTGGTGGCTAGAGTCAAGGCCTGACGGAAAGCCGGTTTGCTGATTTTATCATCAGTCTGATTAAGGTTAAAAAAGACGGCTGTGTATTCTGGCATGACTAATGGGTAAAAATTAAAGGAGTTAGCAACGGTTACCAATTTTTTATCTAGCCAGGAAATATTAGACAAGGCATCTAGTCGACCGTCGTTTAAAGCGCTAAGCGCTTCTTCAGAGCTGGCAAAAAAACGACAAGTTATTTTTTCTAGATAAGGCCTACCTCGGTAATAATCATCATTATTGATTAAAGTGTAAGCTTTGATGTTGCCGCTCTTATCTTTGGTCAAAGAATAAAATTTGTATGGTCCGCTGCCGATTGGTTTTAAATTTAATTCAGCCAGAGCTACGCCAAAAGGGGAAATATTTTGCCAGGCAGCCTGGGGCATAATTCCAAAAGTTAACAGTTCTTTAAAGGGGGTATAACTAGTGTTTAAATTAAAGCGCACTGTATAATCATCGATTTTTTCAATTTCTGTTCCCTGAAAACCAAGGCGCAGCGGTGACTTATATTGGGAATCTTTAATAGTATTAAAGGTAAAAACAACATCATCAGCAGTTAATTTTTCTCCATTATGCCAGTAAGCTTTGTTGGTTATTTTAATAGTATAAGTTTTGCCGTCGGCGCTGATTTCTAGATTTTCGGCTAGGTCGTTGATTAGTTTTCCTTGGGCGTCTCTGGTCAGCAAAGAAGAATAAACCAAGCGAGCTAAAGAAGCGTCTACGGTGTTAAGAGGGGCGTGTAGGGGGTTTATGTATTGGGGTGAGCCAACCATGCCCTCAATATACTCTCCGCCGAAACTAGGACTAGTTTTAAGGTGTTGTTGATAAAAACTAGAAAGTAAAACACTTACACTAACAACCAACAAGAGTAGGGCACCAAACAAAAACAAGCGTTCTTTTTGGTTGAGAAATTTTTGTAAATATTTTAATTGTTTTAGTTCTGGCCAGCGCTTTTTAAACATAGACCAGACGATTTTTTTATCAATATCGTTGGTCTGGTAAGCGTTGTCGGTTTTTCTAAACACTTTATTCCACATAAAATAAGCTTAATCCGAATATTACAAATTTACATCCAAATACTACAAAATAAATCCGAAACTACGAATTAAATTCAAATATTATTAAAATTAATGAACTTTTTTGTAGCCCATTTGTATTATTCGAGACCCATTTGTAGTATTTGGATTATCTGTTATCTGGCGTATTCAATTACTCTGGTTTCTCTTAAGAGGTTGATTTTGATTTCTCCTGGGTATTTTAATTCTTCTTCGATTTTCTTGGCGATATTTTTAGCTAAATCATAAGCCTCTAAATCGTTGATTTTTTCCGCGTCGACAAAAACTCTAACTTCGCGTCCGGCCTGAATAGCATAAGCTTTAGAAATTCCTTCAAAAGATTCAGTTAGTTTTTCTAATTCTTCTAGGCGTTGAATATAGTTTTCTAGACTATCTTTTCGCGCACCTGGTCTAGAAGAAGAAATAGCGTCAGCGGTTTTAACAATAGCCGTGGTAATGTTGGTTGGGGCGTCGTCGTGATGTTTTTCGATAGCGTCAATAATATCAGCTGATAAACCAAATTTTCTGCCAATTTGTCCGCCGATTTCAGGATGAGATCCTTTAACCTCATGATCAACCGCCTTGCCAATGTCGTGGAGTAGTCCGGCTTTTTTGGCCAAACTCACATTAGCTTTTAATTCTTCAGCCAGAAGTCCAGACAAATGAGCCACCTCCACGCTGTGCTTGAGGGCGTTTTGGCCATAACTGGTGCGATACTTCATGCGACCGATAATTTGCACCAATTTTGGATCAAGACCGGCGATGCCCAGCTCATACAAAGCTTCCTCGCCAGCTTTTTTAATATCTAAGGCTAAATCTTTTTTGGCCTGCTCTATCGCCGCCTCAATTTTGGTGGGGTGAATGCGTCCATCTTTAATTAAATGCTCTAAAGCTCGTTTGGCAATATGACGGCGAATACCCGAAAAACCGGAAATAGTAATAACATTAGGAATATCATCAACGATAATTTCTACGCCGGTTAATTGTTCGATGGCTTTAATGTTGCGTCCTTCGCGACCAATAATGCGACCTTTCATTTCGTCATTGGGCAGATCCACCATAGTAGTGGTCATTTCGGCGGTATAGGTTGAGGCTAGGCGTTGCATAGCCGAGGCCAACATTTCTTTGGTTTTGTCATCCACAACATCTTCACTTTCTTTTTGTAGTTTATTAATGCGAGAAAGCAAAGATTCTTCTGAGTCTTTTTCTACGTTTTTAAAGAGAATTTCACGCGCTTCAGCCTTGGTCATAGCGGCAATCGTCTCTAATTTAACCACCTGCTCCTCTTTGATTTGTTTGATTTTTTCCTTAGCCTCCTCAATTTTAGTTAATTTGTCGTAAAGATCTTGCTGTTTGTCTTGCAGGTCTAGGAGTTTTTGGGAAAAAAGGTTTTCTCTTTGTTCTAGGCGTTCTTTAGACTTATTGATTTCTTTGCGATTAGCCTCTTCTTGCTGTTTGGTTTGTTCTAAAAGTTTAAGAGTTTTTTCTTGGGCCTCTAGGATAATTTGTTTTTCTTTGGTTTTAGCCTCGGTGAGAATTTTTTCGGCCTTAGCCTCGGCGCTATTAACCTCTGACAAAGCTTTTTGTTTTCTAATCCAATAACCGATTAGCAAACCTAAAAATAGGGCCACCACCGACAAAAGGGACAAGAGATAATTCATACAGGTTTATATTTGCTGTAACAAAGAACAAGGAAAAACGCCTAAGTCACCTTAGGCCAAGAAGTTTTTTGAATGATGAGTCCTTAAAAAATTAAGGGAGAAGTAAAATGATTGCACAAATTTTTTGCTAAAACTAGGGAAAAATACCTCATCAGAACCAAGTCTTCTATTACAGCAGGATTATTTATATTTACTCTTATAGTATCACATTTATTTCATTTTGGCAATAGCCGCGAAGCGGTCGAAACCCGTCATCTAAAACTTTTTTAATTCCCGCCTTTACTAAAAAGGTGGGATGAAAAATAGAATTAATAAAAAAGTTTTTTAATAAAGTAAGTCTGGATTCCCGCCTACGCGGGAATGACAGTGTATTTTTGTTGCGTGTTGACTGCCTGGCCGGCGAGGCAGGTTGGAAATTTAAACCCCTTGATGTTATAATAAAATACAGTTAAAAGTCTTACTTTATAAACTTTTAACTTTATAAACTTTTAACTAATTGTATGCTATCTTTCCAAGATTATTTTAAAGAGGCCATTGATAAGGGCGCCTCTGATTTGCATTTAGTGGCCGGTAACAGACCAGCTCTAAGAATTGACGGTGAATTAATTTTTATTAGCGAGGAGATAATTGACCAAAAATTTTTAGAAAGCTCCTTAATTTCTATTTTGGACGCCAACCGCACCAAGATTTTCAATACCACCCGCGAGTTGGACTTTTCCATAGAAATTTTTGGTCAGCGTTTCAGAATTAATCTCCATTTTCAATCCGGGCAAATCGGCATGTCGGCCCGTTATATTAAAGGCAAAATCCCTACCCCCGAGGAAATGAATTTTACTGAAGCCATGGTTAGAATGACGCAATTAAAAGATGGACTTATTTTGGTTACCGGACCGTCCGGTTGCGGTAAATCAACCACCTTAGCCACCATGGTTAACATGATTAACCAAAATAGAACCTCGCACATCATTACCGTAGAAGATCCAATTGAGTACATTTTTGAAGACAATAGGAGCATCGTGGAACAACGAGAAGTTGGTTATGACACCATGACTTTTACCAATGCCTTAAAATATGTTTTGCGCCAAGACCCCAATGTTATTATGATTGGAGAAATGCGTGATCCGGAAACCATTGAAGCGGCTCTGACCGCCGCCGAAACCGGCCATCTGGTTATTTCTACTTTACACACCAATAGCGCTCCAGAAAGTATTTCTCGTATTGTCGATTCTTTTCCCTCTCATCGCCGACAACAAGTTTTAATTCAGCTATCCATTGTTTTAAGAGGAGTTATTTCTCAGCAGTTGATTCCTAAAATTGGTGGCGGTTTGGTGGCAGCCAGAGAAATTATAATTAACAACCCGGCCGTATCCAATATTATTAATGAAAATAAAATTGCTCAACTAAATACCATTATTTCCACCAACCAACAGCTAGGCATGATGGATATGAATAAGGCCTTGGAAAAATTAGTGGAACAGGGCCTAATTGACGAGTTGATGTTAAAGAGATATAGTCGCAATACTGAAACTAAGGGGTTGTATTATAATTAAAAGCAAAAATTAAAGGGCAAAAGGCAAAAGTAAGGCACTCCGACATTTGTCGGAATGATAATAATTTACCTATCCTAGGTGGATACCAAAAGTTTGTCCTTTAACCTTCATCTTTTAACTTTATGACTATTGACCGTTGGCGCGACATTGTTGGTCAAATTCAAGATAATTTTGCTGTAGCCGAGCACGAAACCCTTAACTTTGAAGAAGAGGGCGGATCTAGTTTGGAGCGCTTGATTTTTGACAGTCCGTTGGGTCGAGTTAAATTAGAGTTTTTTGTTCGCCCCAAAATTTTGGACAAAAAAGTCACCTATTCTAATCGCATTGGCTCTGAGTCGGTGGTAGAGTATATTTATGATCCAACCGAAAAAACCTGCCAGTTGTTAGTTTATCGCTGGAGCGAAGCCGATAATAGCTGGTTACCGTTTAACGCGGACAACCTAGGCTTTTAGAAAAGAACAGATAAAAAAGATAAGTTTTAAGTTTCAAGTTTTAAGGTTTAAGTAAGCGTAAAAAAGACAAAAAACAATCAGAAATTTAAGACTTAAGATTTAAAATTTAATACTTACAACTTATTTCTATGCCTTTTGCTAATTTTATTCCAGTCTTAGCTGCCGTTAGTTCGCCGTTATGGTGGTGGTGGCTGTTGCGAGCGCCTAATAGTTATTGGCTGGTTTTTTTAATGATAATAATTTTTAACTTGTTGTGCGCTATTATCATTAATAAACAGGCGGAAAAAAGATGGTGGAATTTTTCTTTATTGCCGATGTTGTCGCAGTTGGTAGTTTTAGGCTATGTGGTTATTGTTAGTAGTCAGGGTTTAATCACTTTTTTGTTAACAGCCTTAACGATTTTTGTTTATATCTACTGGCGGTATGTTTATTTTTATTTTCACCTACCTAAAAAATACCCGTCATTTAGCTTGGAGCAGTTATCTTTTTATGTTAATTATTTGTTAATTTTTTTGTTGGGGGCCCTAGCTTTTGGACTGCGTTCTTTTTTGAATTATAATTTGGCAATTTTAGCCGGAGGCGTAGCTATTATTGTCGCCCTGGTTTTATATCAGGTTATGTGGATCAGCAAGGTCGATTGGCAGAAATTTGGTTGGTATTTATTGATTTATTTGATAATTATGATGGAAACTTTTTGGGTGCTTTCCAGGCTTCCTATGGGTCATAATTTGTTGGGGTTTTTATGGGCATCGATTTATTATTTGTTCTTAGTTTTATTTAATGATTTATTAAATCATCAATTTGCCACCAAGCGGGTTAGGATTTATTTGTTCGTTATTGCTATTGGCTGGATAGTTTTGTTACTGTCGGCTCGCTGGCTGTGATTTGAAATTTTGTTGGAGCCTAAGGCCTAGATCTTTGTTGAGCGCTGAGTATTGGCGCTTGAGATTTTACCAACATTAAAATTGTGCTTATGGAAAAAATTACTGTAAAAAACAAAATTATTTTAATAGTTTTTATTGGACTGTCGTCTATTTTGGGCGGAACGTTAGGAGGTTTTATTTATGGAACTTGGTTGGGGGAGTGGCGAAGCGTTCGCGATGTTGGCGCCGAGAACTCTTTAAATAATAATTCGGCGCAAGTAATTATTAGAGACGCTAAAAAAGTAACCGTGCAGCAAGATGTTCAAGTGGTGGATATTATTAGCAATACGGAGAAGGCTATGATGGGTATTTTTAAAAGTAGCAGTCAGGGATATGATTTAACCTCTCCGGTGGCTAGCGGAGTGGTTGTTACTAGTGATGGCTGGTTGGTGGTTGATTGGCCGAAAGCAGAGGCCGTGGGACAAAATTTGGCTGGTTTGGTGGTTATTAATAAGGATAAAAAAAGTTATCAATTAGAAAAAATAGTAGTGGATAATTTTTCTGGGTTGGTTTTTGTGCGCCTGAAAAACGCCAACAGCTTGCCAGTGGTGACTTTTGCTAAAGCCCTGGAAGTAAAAAAAGGCCAAGCTGTTGTCGCCTTGTCTTGGATGAGTGAGGCTAAGTTGTCGATTATTAATCAACTAAGCAGAACCGCTGGTTTAGATTTTAGTGATGATCCGTTTAAGCAAGTGATTATTAATGACGCGCCAACCAATGTTTTGGTAGCCGTGGATTTATCAAACAAAGTAATTGGTTGGAAGCGTGGGCAAACTTTAGTGACGGTTGATTATATTACTCCAGCTATTGATTCTTTGCTGAACAACAAAAAGATTAGCCCGACTAGCTTGGGCGTTAATTATTGGGATCTGGATTATATTTTTTCGGGTAAACAAATTTTCGGCGCTTTGATTGCTCGAGACAAAAAAGGCGTAGCCGTGGTTAAGGGTAGCGCGGCTGAACGGGCCGGCTTAAAAGAAGGAGATATTATTACGGCTATTGATGACCAGGAATTAGGGCGAGGTATTAGTTTGGCTGATGTTGTGGCTACCTATCAAACAAAACAAAAAGCCACCATCAAATATTTGCGGGGCTCTGAGCAAAGAGAAGTGAGCGTAGAATTTAGATAATGCGTAACGCGCAGTAAAAAGACAAAATCGCCTTAGGGCGGTTTTTTAATATACGCAAAATTGTGATATAATAAAGAAAATAATTTTTATGAAAATAAAATCTTTTAATCAGGTCAAATTGGCGCACAAGACTGTTTTGGTGCGAGTTGATTTTAATGTGCCGTTTAAGGGTGGAAAAATAAAAGATGATTTTAAAATTGTGGCGAATTTGGACTTTTTAAAATATTTAATCAAACAGCAGGCTAAAATTATTTTAATCACCCATTTGGGTGAGCCTAAAGTAAGTGTTAGAGGAACGGTTGCTAATAAAGCCTCTTTCAGTACAGCACCCTTAGCTAAGCATTTGACCAAGCTTTTAAATAAAAAAATTCTATATCTCAAAGACCCAATTGGCTCGGTTAAATTGGAAGATAAAATTACGGCCTTAAAACCGGGTCAGATTGTTTTGTTGGAAAACATCCGTTTTTATTTAGGAGAAACCACTAATGACATTAAATTTGCTAAAAGTTTAGCTGATTTGGCTGATCTTTATATTAACAACGCTTTCGCTGTTAGCCATCGAGCGCATGCCAGCGTAGCGACAGTTAAAAATTTTTTACCCAGCTATGCCGGACCTTTATTAGTGGAAGAAATTACCAATCTTAATAAAGTCTTAAAACCGGTTAGGCCAATGATCGCGGTATTGGGGGGATCCAAAATTGAAACCAAGATTAATTTAATTAAAAATCTCAATAAGCAGGCCAATTTTATTTTGGTGGGCGGCGCTCTAATGAATAATTTCTTAGCAGCTTCTGGTCATAAAGTTGGCAAGTCTTTGGTTAGCCAAGAGGGGATTAAAATTGCGAAAAAATTAAAGAGTCGTAAAATTATTATTCCGGATGACGCCGTGGTTAAATTGAAAAACGGAAAAATTGCTTGGCGTCAGGTTAAAGATATTAAAAAAGACGAAGTCATTGTTGATATTGGACCAGAAAGCATGAAATTGTTCGGCGCTTATATTAAACGAGCCAAAACCTTGATTTGGAATGGGCCGATGGGTGTTTTTGAAGCAGAGGCATCTCGTTGGGGAACGTTGTTTGTGGCGCGAGCTATTGCTAGTAGGGCTAGCGGCAAAGCTTTTGGAGTAGTAGGTGGTGGCGAAACCATTGAGGCATTAAAATTAACCAAAATGGAAAAAGACATAGACTGGATTTCTACCGGTGGCGGCGCCAGCCTGACCTATTTAGCAGGAGAAGCGATGCCCGGGCTAAGAGGACTTGTTAAATAAGTCAACAGCAGGGGCAAGATAAAAGAGTTTTAAAGATGTGATAATCAAAGTTTTAAGTTATAAGGTTTAAGTTTCAAGTAAAGACAAACTAACCAGAGACTTAAACCTTAAGACTTAATATTTAAAACCTTCTTCAATATTAGTAATATTTTGTTTTCTTGTATGTCTAAAATACATAAAGTCACGTTTTATCAGCTGTATAACGGTTCTGGTCGACCGGCCTTGGCCATGAAGTTGTGGTTAAGTGGCGATTTGAAAGTTTTTACTAGTCGTTCTTTTAGTAACAACCAAATTAATTTTAATGAATTGATTAATAAATTAAACGAAGTCGCTGTTCCGTGGTTATTAGATTTAGATTTGGAAGTTGACGCTGGTTTGGTGGCAGACGCTTGGTTAAAAAGCAATAATGATAAGTGGCCAAGCGGGGTCAGTCTGCTTTTATCAATAGCCGTTAACAGGGCGGTAGCCAAAAGCAGTAAGGTGGAATTATATGAGCAGTTAAACAAGACTTACGATCTACAGAAAGCTATGTACGTTTTGCCGACCCCGATTTTTAATATGTTTAATGGGGGAAATCATGCTGACACTAATTTAGATTTTGAAGAATTTTTATTAGTGCCTTTAAGTAAAAATCAAAAATCATTTTTTCAAAAAGTCAGTGAAGCCAGCTTAATTTATCATGAATTAGGGCAAGAACTAAAAAACGCTGGTTTTGATACGGATGTAGGAGTGTTTGGTGGTTATGCTCCGGACATGGTGTCTAGTATTCAGGCGATAGAATTAATCATTAGCGCTTGTCAAAATGCCGGCTTGACCTGGGCCAATGACTTTGGTTTAGGGGTGGATATTGGCGCCAAAAATTTATCTTCAGGTAGAGGTAATTATTTATTCAAATTAGACCACAGCAAAATAATAGGCACTAATTTGTTGCAAGTTTACGAAGATTGGCGTCGAGATTACCATTTGGTTTATTTAGAGGACCCCTTGGCTCCTGGCGACAATGTTAATTGGCGCGCCTTAACTCAAGAATTGGGTGATAAAATAGTTTTGGCTGGCGATGAACTTTTTGCTGGCAGCGAAACAAAGTTTCGTCAAAATCTCAAAGATTTCTCAGCCAACACAATTGTTATAAAATTATCGCAGATGGCCAGCTTAAGTGAAACAATTAATCTAATAAAATTGGCTCAGGAGTATAAATATCAAATAGTTTTAGCTAGTGATGATGAAGAAACTGAAGATAATTTTTTGGCCGATTTGGCCGTAGCTACTGGGGTTGAATATATTAAGACCGGCTCTCTGGCTCGCTCCGAACGCGTGGCCAAATTTAATCGTCTCATAGAAATCGAACAAGACCTGATTGAATAAAGGTTTAAGCTGTAAGTTATAAAGTTGAAAGCAAAACTAAGGTTTATATAAAAATTACCGGCAAACTGATTGGCGGTTTTTACTTTGTAACTTTATAACTTACAACTTTTAACTTAAGGCCTTTTTGAAAACACGGTTGATTTTTTAACTATAAAATGTTAAGCTATTGAAGCTAAAAATATGTCAAAAGATGATATTTTAAAGAAAAAATGGCGACCAATAGCCCTAATTATCTTGGATGGTTGGGGTCTTTCGTCTGTCTGTGAAGGCAATGCTTGCGCTCAAGCCGACACCCCGTTTTTTGATGAGCTGGTGGACAGATATCCCTCTTTGACCCTAGAAGCTTCTGGCGAAGCCGTGGGTTTGCCCAAAGGAGTTGCCGGTAATAGCGAGGTTGGTCATGTTAGTTTGGGGGCTGGTCGAGTTTGTCATCAAGGATTAGAGCTTATTAATAAGTCTATTGCAGATAAAAGTTTTTTTAAAAACGAAGTTTTACTTAAAGCAATTAAGCATAGTAAAAAACATAATTCCAATTTGCACTTAATGGGTTTGGTGTCTGACGGACAGGTCCATTCCGACCAAGAACACTTATTAGCTTTATTGCAGTTGGCAAAAAGAAAAAAAGTAGAGCGAGTTTTTGTTCATGTTTTTTTAGATGGTCGAGATACCGCTCATGTTGGTGGTTTGGAATATGTTAGAAAGCTGGAAGAAAAAATGAAGGTTTTAGGTGTGGGCGAGATAGCTAGTATTAGTGGACGTTGGTATGCCATGGACAGAGATCGCCATTGGTCCAGGATAGCTAAGGCTTATGCAGCTATAGCTGAGGGATTAGGTGAATATTCAGGTGAAGCCCTTAAGGCCATTCAGAAAAGCTATGAGGCAAAAATTTATGACGAAGAATTTTTACCGACGGTTATAGTTAATAAAACCAACCAACCTAAGGGTAAGATTTCTGATAATGATAGCGTCATTTTTTTTAATTATCGAGCCGACCGTGCTAGAGAGTTAACTAAAGTTTTTTTGGACCAAAATTTTAAAAATTTTCCCGTCAAAAAAATTAATAATTTATTTTTTGCCACCTTCACGGAATACGAAAAAGACTTAAAAGCAGAAGTAGTTTTTTCTAAGGAGGTTATAGTTGATGGTTTGGGGGAGATTGTATCTCGTTCCGGTTTAAGGCAACTAAGGATAGCGGAAACAGAAAAATATGCTCATGTTACTTATTTTTTTAATGGTGGGTTAGAGGAATCCTTTGCTAATGAAGATCGAATTTTGGTTCCTTCGCCTCGCGTTGATAGTTATGCTGAAGTGCCCGAGATGGCTACTCCTGCCATTACCAAAAAGGTGATCGAAAAAACAGAAGAGGCTGATTATGACTTTATGGTTATTAATTTGGCCAATGCTGATATGGTTGGTCACACGGGTAATTTAGAGGCCACCAAACAAGCCGTGGCTAGCGTGGATGAAGCTTTAGAAAAAATTATTAAAAAACTTTTGGAGGCCAATGGCCTGGCCGTTATTGTGGCTGATCACGGCAATGCTGAAAATATGGTCAACTTAAAGTTAGAAACTATTGCCAAAGAGCACACCAACAATCCTGTTCCTTTTGTGGTTGTGGCAACTGGTTTAGAAGGGTATAATTTGGGTATAGGTGATACCACCAGCGCCAACATGACGACGGTTCGTCCTAGTGGCTCCTTAGTTGACGTAGCTCCAACAATTCTTAAATTTTTAGGTTTAACGATTCCAGATAAAATGACTGGGAAATCGTTGCTTTAATTCGGGTGATAGTTGGTAGATATTAGTAAAAGGGTAAAACCTGTTGTCTCTGTCTCGCCGGCCTGGCTACTGGCAAGGCAGACAAAACCTAATTCTTATGATGCGAAGGCTTTTGGCTAAATCAATTGATAGTGTGACTGCCGCAGCTTTTTTAGTGGGAGCCTCCTCTTTGGTTAGTCGTCTTTTGGGGGTGGTTCGCGATCGTATTTTGGCTTCTAGTTTTGGCGCCGGGGATACTTTGGATATTTATTACGCAGCCTTCCGTATTCCTGATTTAATTTTTAATTTATTGGTTTTAGGAGCTTTATCAGCCGGGTTTATTCCGGCTTTTACTAATTTAATTAAAGATGATCCTGAGGGTAAACATCCGGCCGCTTGGCGTTTGACCAACAACATTCTTAATTTGCTGGGTTTAGCTATGTTGGTTTTAATGGTTTTAGGAATAATTTTTGCTCCGGGGATCATGAAGTTAGTAACCCCGGGTTTTAATGGAGATAAGTTGGTTTTAACCGTAGCCTTAACTAGAATAATGTTTTTCTCTCCCTTATTACTTGGACTATCTAGTGTGTTAGGTGGGGTTTTGCAATCAATGAAGCGGTTTTTGGTTTATTCTTTGTCGCCGATTTTTTATAATTTGGGTATAATTTTTGGCGCCTATTTTCTGGTGCCTCGTTTTGGAATTTGGGGCTTGGCTTGGGGGGTAGTTTTGGGCTCTTTGTTGCATGCGCTAGTTCAAATTCCAACTATGTTTCATCTGGGTTGGCGTTATCGGTTTGTTTTAGATTGGCGCGACAAGAGCGTGCGGTTGATTTTGCGGATGATGACCGCCAGAACCTTGGCTTTAGCTATCAATCAAATAAACTTGGTAGTGGTTACGATTATGGCCTCGATGTTGGTTAGCGGGTCTTTGACAATTTTTAATTTAGCTAATAATTTACAATCATTTGCTGTGGGAATTTTTGGCATTTCTTTTGCTATTGCTGTTTTTCCGGCTTTATCGGCGACCGCTTTTGACAAAGATAAGTTGGTTAAACGCCTGGCAGCCACGGCGCGCCAAATTTTATTTTTTATTATTCCCTCAACCGTAGTTATTTTATTGTTAAAAGCGGAAATCGTCCGAGTAATTTTAGGCAGTGGTCGTTTCAATTGGGAAGCAACAATTTTAACCATGAACAGTTTGTCTTTTTTCGCTCTGTCTTTTTTTGCTCAAGCCCTAATTCCTTTGTTGACCAGGTCTTTTTATGCGCGGCATGATTCTAAGACACCTTTTTATATTGGCTTGGTTTCAACGGTAGTCAACGTTGCTTTATCATGGTGGTTAGGAAGGCTTTGGGGAGTAGTTGGTTTAGCGATGTCTTTTTCTTTGTCATCGATTTTAAATTTTATTCTTTTGGTAGTGTCTTTAAAAACGGAGCTTGGTTTTTTGCGGGCCAAAGAAACAGTTATTTGGACTCTAAAATTTTCTTTAGCCGCCTTGGTGGCTGGAGTGGTTATACAGATTAGTAAAAATATTTTAGGAGAATGGGTTGATATGTCGCGTTTTTGGGGGGTCTTGGTCAAGGTTGGCGGAGCTGGCTTGCTTGGTCTTTTGGTTTATGGTTTAATTTGTCATTACTTTGGCAGTCCGGAAATGATCAGAATAAAGCAATACTTTAAAGATCGTTTGCCACACAGCTCGGGCAATACCGAAGGGCAAGGTGAGGCACGAGGAATTTAAAAAGTTTTAAGTTTAAACTTTTAAAGCTTAAGTGTTTTTTTATGATATTTTTTTTATACGGCCTAGATGATTATCGGGCTAAACAAAAAATTAAGGAAGTAAAGAAAAAATTTTTGCAAGAAGTTGATACTAGTGGTTCTAGTATTGAAGAGCTTCGTGGCGAAGACTTGACTTTAGACAAATTTCACGCCGTTAGTTCTAGCACCTCCTTATTTGCCAGAAGGCGCTTGATAATTACGACCAATCTTTTGCTTAATAAAAATAAAAATTTGTTTGAAGAATTTTTAAAATATTTAAAGGAACATCAGGCATCTGATAATATTTTTATTTTTTATGAACCCAACTTAACCAGAGATAAAAAGGAAAACCCGACCTTGGTGTTAGGGGAAAACAATATTAAGCCACTAACCAAGACTCAGACAATGCTGGTTAATTTTTGGAAACAGTTAGCTAACGCTCAATATTTTCCTTTGTTAAACAATCAAGAAATCTCTCTATGGATGGATGAAGTTGCGCGTCAGGCCGGACTAAGTCTAAACTATCAAGCTAAGCAAATTTTAACAGCTACGCTGGGCAGTGATCTTTGGGCCTTAAACAATGAGCTAACCAAGCTAATTCATTATAAACAAGCTTTGGGCGATGATAAGGTTATTGGTGCGGAGGCGATTTTGGCTATGTTGGGAGCCAAAAGCGAAGAAAACATTTTTGCTTTAACTGATGCTATTAGCAATAAAAACAAACAAGTCGCTGTTAAATTGTTGGAAGAGCAATTGCAAGAGGGGGTTAGCGAAGTCTATCTTTTGACTATGTTGACCCGCCAAATAAAAATTTTATTAACCATTCGTGCTCTCTTGGATGGTGGCAAGAGCGTGCGCGATATTAGCGCTACAACCAAGCTACACCCTTATGTTTTGCAAAAAGGAATCAATCAGGCGCGTAATTTCAACCTGCCATATTTAAAATCTTTGTTAACGGCTCTAGTTAGACTAGATTATAGTTATAAATCCGGTCGTTTGCCGGCTCCTTTAACGCTGTCTTTAATCGTGGCTAAAATATAATAAATAAAACCCCTTTAAGGGGGTTTTAAAAAGGAGAAGAGTGGTTATTTTTTAGTAGTTTTGTTTAGTCTTTTTTGGAGACGAGATTTTTTACGAGCCGCGGTATTTTTCTTAATAATTTTTTTTCCAGCAGCTTTGTCCAAGGCTTTAATGGTTTGAGCGATAAGGGTGGCTGCCTCTGCTTGTCCTTCAATTAGAGCTTTGTGAGATTTTTTATTAAGATTTTTTAGGTTGTCCTTGATAGTCAGATTTTTGCTAGCGTTTTTTTTGCTTTTGCGCAACTCTTTTTGAGCTGATTTTTTATTAGGCATATAAAACAATTCTTAATTTAAAATTTAAAATTTTAAAGTAATTTATTAATATTATTCGAGCACGTGAAATTATGCTAACATAAATGAAGGTAGTTGTAAAGGATAAACAGTAACCTTATGAAGATAATTACTAAAAATCAGAAAGAAACTCAGTCGTTGGCTAAAACCATACTTAAGACGTTGTCGGGAGGGATGGTTTTAGCTTTGGAGGGTGGCTTGGGTTCGGGCAAGACCACTTTTACTCAGGGTTTGGCCAGAGCCTTAAATGTTAGGGATAAGGTTACTAGCCCAACCTTTGTTTTGTTAAAAATTTATAAAACTAAACATCCGACCATTAAACGAATGGTTCATATCGACGCCTATCGCTTAAGAAACGGCGCTGATTTGTTGGCGGTAGGTTGGCAGGATTATTTAAATCAAGAAACTTTAGTGGTAGTTGAGTGGGCGGACAAAGTCAAAGAAGTTTTGCCTCCAAGTACTAAATGGCTAAAGTTTAGTTTGCTGGCCAATGAGAGTCATCAGATAGAAGATAGGTAAAAAATTTTTAAACAAATCCCAAACTTCAATTTCCAAAATATTTCCCTTATTATTCCCGCTTTCGCGAACAGATAATTTATTTGTTCGTATTTGTGGGAGCTGTAAATTCTTGAAACAAAAGCGCCCCAACACCAAGGGTTATTAAGACATCAGCTAAATTAAAAGCTGTAAACCAGGAAATTTGCAGATAATCTATTACTGCGCCGTAAAGCAGGCGATCAAGTAAATTACTACTGGCCCCCAAGATAATTAGCCACCACCAAATGGCCTGCCAATTTCTGGCTTGCAGTTTTTTTAGATAAACGACGGTTAAGATTACTAACAACAAAATAACCAGAATTAAAATAAAGTATTTATTGGCTGGAACAGAAAAGGCCAAAGAATCATTCGGCAAACAACTTAAATTAAACCAAGTTAAAACTTTTATTGGTTGAGTCGACCAAAGCAAGCTAGCGACAACTTTTAAACTACGGTCTAAAAAGATAAAAAAAATGGCCAACAAACTAAAGAAGGCCATTTTTTTTGTGTAGATTGAAGGGAAAGTTTCAGACATTATTTTTGATTTTGCAAATTACGCTTACAAGACACACAGGCGCTAGAATCAGGGCGGATTAATAATCGTTTGATTTCTATTTCCTTGCCACAATATTTGCAAATACCATATTCGCCTTTTTCTATTTTTTTCAAAGAAGCGTCAATGTCTTTAAGGCTGCTTTCTAGAATACGTTCAGCCTCAATGTTGGTCGTATATTGGTTAACTTCCTGAGCGTTATCGTCGTTTTCGTTGCCGTATTGAGGAAAACGAGAAATGTATTCATTTTTTTCCGCGTCGGTTTTAGCGGCAAAATTTGCCAACTCTTTAATGATGCCGGCTTTGCGGTTAAGAAGACTGTCCTTGATTTGTTGTAAGATTTTAGCGTCCATATATTTGTATTAGACAATAAGTTGTTTTTAATTTTGCCAGCCTTTTTTAATAAGGCCTTTTTGCGCAGCATCCATTTGAGCTTCGTGTTTAGAGGTGCCGCTCCCCTTGGTTATTAGTTCTTGGTCAATATACAAACCAACTTCGAATATTTTTTCATGATCTGGTCCAAATTCTTTAAGCACCTCATAGTGGGGGGTAATACTGAAAAGTTCTTGGGCTTTTTCTTGAAACAAGGATTTGGGGTCATGAACTAGACCCTCATCTAAAATACGGTTCAAGTGACTTAAAATTTCTTTTTCAATAAAATCTTTGGCTAGCTTAATTTCTCCGTCAAGATAGATGGCGCCGATTACAGCCTCAATGGCGTTAGCTAAAATAATTTGTCTGGCTTTGGTATTTTTATCTTTAGCCTCGCCTCGAGATAAAAACAAATAATCTTCTAGTCCCAAGCCATAAGCGACTTTTGATAAAATATTGGCGTTAACTAAGCTAGCGCGCCAGTCCGTTAATTCGCCTTCGCTTTGATTAGGATAAGCGTGGTAAAGAAATTCGGTAACAATAATTTCTAAGACGGCATCACCCAAAAATTCCAAACGTTCATTGTGTCCCAACTTAAAGTCAGGATGCTCGTTAATATAAGAACGATGAACCAGGGCTTGTTTTAGCAGATCAACATTTTTAAATTTATAATTTAAACGTTTTTCTAATTTAGAAAAATCTTCCATAAATACGTAATTGGTAATTAATCCCTGTTATCGTTGGGTTGTCATTTCGCGAGCCCCATCACAAAATGGGTATGTGCGAGTTGACGACCCCTTAAATAACAGCCATCAATTACCAATATTATTTAATCCCCTCCTCTTCCCCTATTTCTTTAGTGGGGGAGGACTGCTCTTCTTTTTTTTCTTTTTCTGTTTGCGCTTTTTGTAAATCTTCTTTATCAATGTCCTTTATGGGAACTTCTTTGTAAATGGCGCCCATTACTCCGTTAACAAATTTACCGCTAGCTTCTCCGCCAAAAGCCTTGGCAATTTCAATGGCTTCGTTGATGGCCACTTTAGCTGGAATATTTTGATCAAAGATTAGCTCATAAATTCCTAAACGTAAAATATTGCGGTCAACCGTGGTGATTTGGTCCAAAGGCCATTCGGTGGCATATTTAATTATATACTCATCAATATTTTTAACATTGGTCAAAACTCCTTGGACTAAATTTTGTGTAAAGCCGTGGTCATCGAAGCCTGGAGCAAACTGTTGAAAATTATTATCAATAATTTCTTTAAGATTAGCCTCGTTTTGTCTATTAAAATCCCAAGCAAACAAAGTTTGCATAGCAATGGTTCGTGATAAATGGCGATTGGCCATAGTTATTTTTTAATTTTCTTAGCTACCTTGGTGGCTTTAGTGACAATGGCTTTATTGGCCCGATAACTACCGCAAAAACGACAGGCTTTGTGGGGTTCTACGGTTTTGCCACATTTAGGACACTTATTTAAAGTTATCGGCTTTAAAGATAGTTGTGAACGGCGACGGTTTTTAGCACTACTGGTGTGCCTTTTCATTTGTACCATATGGTTGAAAAAATATTAAAGGAAGGCTAAATTGCTTCTTTTGAGCTTATTATAGCTTGAAAATTTAGCTTTAGTCAAGCCTTGACCAATGGTTGATGCTTGGTTTTGATTTAAGTTTAGTGGTATAATTACAAAGCCTATAGAGGAATAAATAGATAAATTTTAAGTTTTAAGTCTTAAGTTTTAAATAACCGTAAAAATAGCAAAAGCTATAATTTTAGAACTTAAAAATTAAAACTTAAGTCTTGTAACTTGTATTATTATGACTATTTTTTTGGTTTCTTTTTTTCTTTTTTTCTTAATTTTAGCCATTAAAAAGCTGGACTGGGCCTTAATGTTGACGATTGTTGCTCTGCCGGCCTATTTGCTTCGTTTTAATATCGGGCCTTTGCCGACCACGGTCTTGGAAATGATGATTTTAATAAGCGCCTTGGTTTGGGCAGTAAAAAATTTTACAGCAGTTTGGACCAGGCTCTGTCTGCGGTTTCGGGGTCAGCCCAAAGGACAAAGATACCCTTTTGACTGGGAAATAATAATCTTGTTAATTGTTTCTTTGGTGGCTGTCGGCCTTAGTCATTTTAGTAATTCGGCTTTAGGTCTGTGGCGCGCTTATTTTTTTGAACCGATTTTGTTTTATTTAATTGTCATTAATGTTTTGGGACAAAGCAAAGATTTGGGAAAAATTCTTTGGCCCCTAAGTTTTTCGGCTTTGGGCATAGCGCTCGTGGCCTGGTATCAAGAATTTTTTAATTTAGCTTTTTTGAATCCAGTTTGGTCGTTACAAATGCGAGCTACTTCAGTTTTTCCTTATTCTAATGCCGTGGGTTTGTATTTGGCGCCGATTTCCATAATTTTATTGAGTTGGTTGCTAGCTAAAGAAAAAACTTGGCGAGCCAGCGGACAAAAATTTTGGTTAAAAACAAGTTATTTGGTGGTGGTCATTTTTGGCTCTTGGGGGGCGATTTTTTTTGCCAGAAGTGAGGGCGCTTTAATTGGTTTGGTTGTCGCTTTTGTACTGATGGGATTGCTAGCCGGAAAAAAATCAGCCGTCAGCACCCTGGTAATTTTGTTTTTGGGTGGCACTTTGATTTATTTTACTCCAGGGCTTAAAAACTATATTTGGGAAAAAGCTAGTTTGCAAGATTTGTCAGGAGAGATTCGTCAACAACAATGGCGGGAAACCAAAAAAATGTTGTCGGTAGATGGTCGCTGGTTTTGGGGGGCAGGCTTGGCCGGCTATCAAGTAGCAGTTAAACCTTGGCACCAAGAAGGCATCTTTTTTAATCGAGATCACGAAGCAAATTTTCATCAGCAAACAGTCTTGAGTGCCGACTACAGAAAAACTCATTGGCAACCGGTAGAAATTTATTTATACCCGCACAATATTTTGTTGAATTTTTGGAGCGAGCTGGGGTTGTTGGGAATGTTGCTGTTTGTCTGGTTACTTGGTAAATATTTTTATTTGAGTATTAGATTATTAATTCAAAATTCAAAATTCCACCTGCCTGCCGGCAAGGCAGGAATTCAAAATTCCAAGTTGAATAACGAGAGGTGTTTGGTTCTCGGATTAATTGGTTCCATGGTTGTGATTATTGTTCATGGCTTAGTAGATGTGCCTTATTTTAAAAATGATTTGGCGATTTTGTTTTGGTTAATTATGGCAATGATGGGATTAATTAGAGTGTGGAATAGTAAATAAATTAATAATTAATATGAATGCTACAAAAAGGGATGCGAATACTACAAACAAATACAGCAAAAGTTTTTTAAAAGAGTAGAAATGCTATTTGTAGTATTGGTGTTTAATTCGTAATATTCGTATTAAAGCTATTTGTATGAAAAATTTAATTAAGAACAGTTTTTTTATGGCCTTGGGAACAGTCGTCTATGTGGCGGGCGTGTCCACGGTTATGACCAATGGTGAGAAAATTTTTGGTAATGATAAAACTATTTGGGGACCAATTGCTATTTTGTTGCTGTTTGTGATTTCGGCTGGAGTTACTGGTGGCTTGGTTTTGGGTCAGCCAGTTATGCTTTATGCTGATGGCAAAAAGCGAGAAGCAATTAAGCAATTTGCCTTGACTTTAGGCTGGTTGTTGCTTATCTTGGTATTGGTGTTTGTTGGTTCGGCCTTGAAGAAATAGGACCAAGGAGACTTGCCAGAGTGGTTGAATGGGACACTCTCGAAAAGTGTTGTGCCTGAAAGGGCATCCAGGGTTCGAATCCCTGAGTCTCCGCCAATTTTCACTTTTTGTGAAATCGTAAGAAACAGCCTCGGCGCAAAGC
>CAZJEP010000009.1:0-43428 GCA_964545125.1 uncultured Gammaproteobacteria bacterium | reverse complement strand
TGAGTTTTAATCTTGCGACCGTACTCCCCAGGCGGGATGCTTAAGGCGTTAGCTTAAGTAGACAACACTGAGAGGGTCGAAACTCCCAATGTTTAGCATCCATCGTTTACGGCGTGGACTACTGGGGTATCTAATCCCATTCGCTCCCCACGCTTTCGTTCCTGAGCGTCAGAACTGTCCTAGCAAGCTGCCTTCGCTTTTGGTGTTCCTGCTGATATTAACGGATTTAACCCCTACACCAGCAATTCCGCTTGCCTCTTCCAGTCTCTAGTTTGTCCATATCTCCCGCAGGCCCAAGGTTAAGCCTTGGGATTTAACAGGAGATGTTACAAACCACCTACGCACCCTTTACGCCCAATAAATCCGGATAATGCTCGGGGCCTTCGTATTACCGCTGCTGCTGGCACGAAGTTAGCAGCCCCTTATTCATATAGTACCGTCATTTGTTCTTCCTATATAAAAGTGTTTTACACCCCAAAGGGCTTCATCACACACGCGGCGTCGCTCCTTCAGCCTTTCGGCCATTGAGGAAGATTCATGACTGCAGCCTCCCGTAGGAGTCTGGGCAGTGTCTCAGTCCCAGTGAGCCGGGCCATGCTCTCACACCCGGTAATCGTCGTAGCCTTGGTGGGCCGTTACCTCACCAACTAGCTGATGATACATAGGTCCCTCCTGAAGCGATAAATCTTTAAGTAGCTAGCTTGTGCTAACCACTACCATTGGGTATTATTCCCGCTTTCGCGAGGTTATCCCCATCTTCAGGGCAGGTTACCAATGCGTTACTCTCCCGTTTGCCAAGGGCCTAAACCCTTTCGACTTGCATGCCTTAGTCACGCCGCCAGCATTCATCCTGAGCCAGGATCAAACTCTAATAAATTTTTTTACTAGGTTTTAACCTAGGGTTTTTGAACTGGTCCTTTTCCAGTTGACTTAGTCCGCTCAAAGGAGGTCAGACTAAATCTGGTTTATTGTTGCAATTGATTGTACAATATTTTTTGAGAATTAGCGCCTGTTAGCGCTGAAACTTTTTGTTAAGGTTCTGCGAGATAGATACAAAATAGCTTTTTGTAGCAAAAATTATTTTGTATCTATCTCGTTCTTTCGCGGTCCAATTTTTCTCATGGACGGAAAGAAAAAACTAAAGACACAAAATGTTTTTATATCCTTAGTTTTTTCTTCTCCTCCTAAATTTTAGAATGAAACTTTGATGAAGTTTTTACATTTAAAATTAAGTATTGTAATTTTAGACAAAATTTAAAGATGTGTCAATAGACTATCATTTTAGTTACATCTACTTAAAAAATGGCTAACATTGAATAGATTTCAAAATTCATTTCCTAACTTATTTATCAACCAAAAAACAAATTATTGAAAAATAAAGGGAAATCCCCACCCACCCACCAACTAAACAGACTCTCGGCTGTTTCAAATTGACTTTTTCAGCTAATTATGACTAAAATAGCAATGTTTTATATTTTAACTGTCCTTTTACATGTATCAATAATTTCAAGGAATTTGAGCAATGAAACGATTTTTTGTTTTTAGCTTGTCGTGTTTAGGATTAATAATCCTAACTGCTACCAACGTCTTCGCTAGCGAAGCTGATCTAATTATGCCGGTGCTGAGCAAGGCGCAAACCAATCTCCTAATTTGGGGCTTGGTCGTTTGTGCCCTGGGACTGTTTTTTGGAGTAGCCAAATATATTAAAATTAAACGGCTACCGACCCACGAATCAATGGCCGAAGTTTCCAAGATTATCTTTGAGACTTGCAAAACTTATCTTTTGCAACAGGGTAAGTTTCTCTTCGGACTCTTACTGCTCATTGGAACTATTATCGGTTTCTACTTTGGCTTTTTGCAACAAACCGGCGCAAGCGGAGTTAGCTTAATCCTCGGCTGGACTTTGATTGGTATCCTGGGATCTTACGGTGTCGCTTGGTTCGGTATCCGTATCAACACTCTGGCTAATAGTCGCATGGCTTTCGCCAGCTTGCTTAATAAACCCCTGAGCCTCCTAACTATTCCCTTGGGATCTGGTATGTCTATCGGTGTAACGTTAATCAGCGTCGAACTCTTGATGATGTTAATCATCTTACTCTTCATGCCAGCTAACTACGCCGGCGCTTGCTTCATCGGTTTCGCTATCGGCGAATCGTTGGGAGCCAGTGTGCTCCG
The DNA here is from genome assembly GCA_964545125.1 of uncultured Gammaproteobacteria bacterium. Classification (GTDB taxonomy): domain Bacteria; phylum Patescibacteriota; class Patescibacteriia; order Patescibacteriales; family Patescibacteriaceae; genus JAKAEX01. The sequence continues at coordinate 41,253 of CAZJEP010000009.1, read as the reverse complement.
TATCTGTGGTGGTATCTTCACCAAGATTGCCGACATCGGTTCAGACTTGATGAAAGTAATCTTTAAGCTACCAGAGGATGACCCTCGTAATCCTGGAGTTATCGCTGACTGTACTGGCGACAACGCCGGCGACAGTGTCGGCCCAACCGCTGACGGCTTTGAGACTTATGGTGTGACCGGCGTCGCTTTGATCAGTTTTATCGTCCTGGCTGTTTTACCTGGCTACCAAGCCGAATTGATCACTTGGATTTTTGCCATGAGAATTATCATGGTAATAACCTCCATCCTGTCATATTGGATCAATGGCCTCATTAGCAAAATCGCCTACGGACAACTCAAAAAAATTGATTACGAAAAACCGCTGACCAATCTGGTCTGGTTGACCTCCATCCTGTCTATCACCGCCACTTTTATCGTTAGCTATTTCCTTATCGGACATTTGCCACATGACTTCTGGATAATCTTATCGATAATCATTAGTTGTGGCACCTTGGGCGCTGCTTTAATACCAGAATTCACTAAAATTTTTACTTCGACCAAATCGCGTCATGTCCAGGAAATCGTCAATGCTTCGCGCGAAGGTGGCGCTTCTCTGACCGTGCTCTCTGGCATCGTCTCTGGTAACTTCAGCGCCTTTTGGGAAGGTCTGGTCTTCTGTTTCTTAATGTTCGTCGGGGCCATTTTTGCTTCCATGGGTTTATCGGCCATTATGATTTATCCGGCAATTTTTGCCTTTGCTCTGGTCGCCTTTGGCTTCTTGGGCATGGGTCCGGTCACTATCGCTGTCGACAGCTATGGTCCGGTCACCGACAACGCCCAAAGTATTTATGAATTGTCGCAAATTGAATCAAAAATAGAAAACATGTCTTCTCAAAAGCGTCAAGCAATTTTCCACGGCGAACCTGATTTAACTATGGCCAAAGAACAACTTGAAGCCAATGACGGCGCTGGCAACACCTTCAAAGCAACCGCTAAACCAGTCTTGATCGGCACAGCTGTTGTCGGCGCTACGGCGATGATTTTCTCCTTGATACTATTGATCACCAAATCACTAGGAGTCGAGCCGCAAACCATCTTGAATATTCTTAATCCTTATTCACTGATGGGGCTAGTGGCCGGTGGCGCGGTTATTTATTGGTTCTCTGGCGCTTCTAACCAGGCTGTCAGTACTGGAGCTTTCCGGGCTGTTGCCTACATCAAAAAACACATCAATCTCGAAGCCAAAAAAGCTTCAATTGAAAATTCTAAGGAAGTAGTCAAAATCTGCACTCAGTATGCCCAGAAAGGCATGATCAATATTTTTATCAGCCTCTTCTGCTTCGCCTTAGCCTTCGCTTTCTTATCAGCGCCAGTGCTCGGCAACGAACAGGTGGCTTTCTTTGTCTTCTACCTCATCGGTATCGCCATCTTCGGACTATTCCAGGCCATCTTTATGGCCAATGCCGGCGGAGCCTGGGACAATGCCAAAAAATTGGTAGAAGTCGAGCTGAAAGAAAAAGGCACGCCTTTGCATGATGCCGTAGTTATCGGCGACACTGTCGGCGATCCTTTTAAAGACACCGCTTCAGTCTCACTTAATCCGATTATCAAATTCACCACACTCTTTGGATTACTAGCCATGGAAATAGCTCTTTCAGTTAGCTTTAGGGGCATCGCTCCCTATGCCGGAGTAAGCTTCCTTCTCATCGCCTTAATCTTCGTTTATCGCAGTTTCTACAAAATGAGAACTGTCTAAATTTAATTTAAAAAAGCCCTTAATCAAAAGGGCTTTTATTTTATCCAAAAAATAATTTTACTTAGCGTTCTAGCCGGCAACATCTTCCAGTTTGACACTCAACAACTTGGACACTCCATCGTCTCCCATAGTAATCCCATAAAGCACACTGGCTTGGCGCATTAAGGCGCGGTTGTGAGTAATGGCAATGAATTGGGTTTTGTGAGACAAGTCATCCAAAATTTTAGCCAAGCGTTCGGAATTGGCTTCATCTAAAGCCGCGTCCACCTCATCTAAAATCACAAAGGGAGAAGGGTTGGCACTGATAATAGCGCAAATCAAAGCGATAGCCGTTAAAGCTCGTTCTCCGCCGGATAGCATGGCAATAGACTGAATTTTTTTGCCTGGTGGTGTCGCCACAATATCGATGCCAGCCAAACCCACGCTATCATGACGAGACAAAGCTTTTAATTTTTTCATGGTTTTGTCGCGAAAACTCATTTCAATCATTTCGTTTTGTCTAGATCGATTATCTTCCTGTGCCTCGCCAAAGCCTTCGCCAGAAGCAACGGCTTCGTTCAGATCATCGGCAATCACTTTAACAATTTTAGCGCTGCCGCCATTAAATAAAATTTTAAAATACTCGCTAAATTTACTTTCAATAACTTTAAATTCTTTATCAAAGCGTTCTTTGACCAAAGCATCTAATTCGGCGATAACTTCTTCCAACGAAGTAATGGTGGCTGTCAAATCATTAACCTGGGTAGATAAAAAGTTATAACGCTCTTTGGTTTCTTCGTATTCTTTTTCCGCCTCAAGATCAATGGCACCGATAGCATCTAGCTGCCGTCTTAACTGTTTAATCCTTTCCATAGCGCTGTCGCCAGCAAACTCACCCGTTGGGACGAAGGTTTTAACCAACGACAAATCACCTAAATGTTCCCTAATTTCGGTTTCCAAATCTTCCAGCCTGGTTTCATAGCGCGTAGCCTGGATTTTTTGCTCGTTTAATTGATTGTTTAATTGATTAAGCTCTGTCCGCAAATTCTGCAAACTTTTTTGAGCGCCAAAAATGCTGGCTTGCTTGGCTTCCTGACTGGCTTGCAGTTGCTTGAAATTGGTTCGGGCCTCCGCCAATTCTGTATCAATTTGTTGTAATTGTTTTTCCAAGTCGGCTCGTTCGATCCGCTTCTCTTCCGGATTGACTTCTTCGGCTCGTTCGCCTAATTTTTTGTCTATTCCCAACAAATCTTTGGCGGTTTGTTCTAAAATGGTTTTGAGAAATTTTTGTTTTTCCTCTTTGGTTTTAACTTGCAAATTGAGTTGCGCCAATTCTTCAACCAAAATTTCCCTGTCATCGCTTAAAACATTAATTTTTTCTTGCAATTCCAATAAAGTCTTAGCATCTTCCTCTTTAGAGTTACTGATCAATTCTAAAATTTCTTGTCGCAGGTTGGCTAATATTTTTTTAACCTCCATTAAATCATCATGCGCTTCGGCTTGCTCAAGCTTGGCAATCATGCTTGATAATTTGTCTTTAATCGCCTGTTCGCTGGCCGGAGAATGCTGACTGACTTTAAATAACTCTTCGTTTAACGCCGCCAAAGAAACGGCTAACTTTTGTTTCTTTTCTGAAAGGGCGTTTAATTGCTTTTTTTCGCTCGCCAAAGCTTTGTCCAGATCTTGACTTTCTCCCTCCAGTCGCGCCATTTCTTCGGTTAGTTCTTTTTTCTTGTTGCTCAAAAACGACAAATCAAATTTGCCCAAAGATTCCAGCTTCATTTCCAACCAAGCGTCCAGCTTGGCGATGTCACGAGTTAAACCGTCTTTATTTCTTTGCAGTTCGTTAAGTTTGTTTTGCCAAGAAGCAAAATCAGCGCCGAGGGAATTTTGCCGTTCCATGGTTGCCAAGTCTTTTTCCAAATCAATCGCTTTTTTATTTTTATCACGAATCACGGCCTCCAAACCAAGGAATTCCTGATTAACAACATTTAGTTTAGTATTGATTTCTTGCCAAACTCGACCATAGTAATTTAAAGATAGCTCCTGACATTCTTTAGCCAATTCTTCTTTTTTGGCAAAACGAGCCACCTGACGGGTTAAAGCCTTGAGCCTGGGTTCAATTTCCGCCAAGAGCATTTGACTTTGCCCCAAATTTTCCAGACTGGCTTTTAATTTGTTTAAAGAATCTTCACGCTTGATTTGATACTGTTTGACGCCGGTGGCTTCGTCGAAAAATTCTTTGCGTTCACTAAGTGAAGTATTCAAAAAATTTTCCACCATACCTTGACCGATAACGCTATAGGTTTTTTGTCCAAAACTGGCCTTGGCCAAAAGCATCTGCACATCCAAAAGACGCACTCGATTGCCGTTGATTAAATATTCACTTTCACCATCACGATAAAGCCGACGAGAAATAACAATTTGTTGATAATCAAAAAAACTTGGGTCAGAAGAGCCTGCCCTGAGCGCAGCCGAAGGGTCTTCGTTATTCAAAAATAAAGAAACCTCCGCCATGCCCAGTTTTCCTTTTTTATCAGAGCCGGCAAAAATAATATCTTCGCTCTTTTTGCCACGCAAAGTTTTCATGGATTGCTCGCCCAAAGCCCAACGCACCGCATCAGCTACATTAGATTTGCCAGAACCGTTGGGGCCAACGATGGAGGTCAAACTAGTCTTACCCTCATTTAGTTTTCCGGGGAAAATTAAAACATTTTTATGGGCGAAAGACTTAAACCCTTGAATTTCAAGTTTTTCTAAATACATAAACACATAAATAAAGGCTATACGCCTCTCATTATATTTTAGCCTAAAAAAACAGGAAAATCAAAGTTCTTCCGAAAAACAAGCAACAAACAGCAAACAACAAAATCTTTCCTCTTTTTATTTTGTTATTTGCCTACCTTGCCGGTAGGCAGGTTGTTTGCTTTTTATTGTTTACTAATAAAAAAACACGTAGTATCAACAACATACTACGTGCTCTGTTTTTTTATTTAACTTCATGCGCTACTAGCAAAGGCGTATAAAAATAGCGAAAATACTTGCGCATAAACGCCAACTATAAACATTACTAGCACCAAAGTATCGGCCATTTGTGTCAAGTGGCTCTCTGGCAAAGGAGGGATTTCTGGTGTCGACTCGCCCTCTTTATGCTCTGGTCCACACTCTGGTCCGCAATTAGGCGCACATTCCGGTCCGCAGTTGGGGCCACAGTTTGGGCCACAGTTTTGTGAAGGATCCATCATAATTTTGTTTACCCCGTTAAATAAAATTTGAGCTTAATCGCTCAAATTTTAATTTTAAATTTAATAAATTTAAAATTATTTAACTGGGTGAATTTTTGTTTTTATTTGTAAATTTATGAAATTAATTACTTAGTTTTTTAATTTATCTCTAATGCTAGTGGACTATTTCCAATTATCTATGAGTTGATTTTAGAACTCTTTTTCCAAAAAATTATTATTCGCTAAAGTTTTAGCCTTGTTTTGAATATTTTAATAATTCTTTTTTAATCTCTCTATTGGAAATTAAACAAGCTACATAATTAATTTATTTTTTAAAGGGCGGTGTATATTTTTTAAAAACGAATAAGATTAATACGAATACTACAAATTAGATGCGAATACTACGAAAGACTACGAAACTACAAACAAAATAAATGGGGCTGTCATCCCGAGCGGAGCCGAGGGATCGCTTCGAGACATTTAGAGTGTTAAAGGGATTCCTCACCCACAAGGGGATTCGGAATGACAACGCCAGATTTGTGATTACTTTATGAACTTTCAGCTTTACAAACTTTATGAACTAATTGTTAGCCTCGGTCTAACTGATACAAATTTTGCTCTCGGTTTTGCCAATTTTCCTGACCACCCATAGATGCTTTGTACAGCAAGTTAAGCGACCAAGAAGCTATTAACACAACTAAAAAAGCAATGAAGAGACTAAGTAATAAACTTCTATTACCAGGTCTGTTCACTGCTTTCTTTTTAAATAAATTGTAGTTTTTCCAAGTGGCTCGTCCTAAATCAAAAGAATTTCTGGAAATAACGCCTACTTTGTTCATATTTTTGTTTTTGTTTCACCTCGCCTAAGCCTTAAGGCGTAGGCGGGTTTGCCTCTTAGAGGTCTTTTTTTGCTTACTCTCTATTTTGGAGAGGAGATATCCTTACAATACTAAGTATAGCACACTTTTTAGAAAAAATCAAGGGGCCGGAGGCCCCAAGTTTCAAGTTTTAAGGTTTAATTTTTAAGTGTTTGGCTAGCTTTATTAAAAATTTTAGCCAATTCTTGAGCCTCCAACCAAATTATTCTTAATTCCGGCTTAATTTCTTCTTCGCTGTGAGCTAAAATCTCTATCCAATACATTGTTTCTTGAATTTCTTTTCGACAAATGTGAATTTTATTACGAAAATCATTTCTAGAAACAGCTCCAATGGCTTCCTGGTAGTTGGCGCCAACACTGGTGGCTGATCTTAGAAGTTGACTTATCGTATTCTTGTTTAAAAAATTAATTTTAATCTTTTTTATGCAAGTTATGATTTGTTTACTTAACGTCTTGGTTCTCTCCGCCAAGTCGTATTCCATATTTAAAAATTAGAAATTAAGACTTAAAACTTAATTAGCGAAGGCAGTAATACGATAAAGTCTATCCATAAGCTTATGGGGTGTAATGTGAGCTTTGACAAAATAATGGTGGGCGCCCAAATCAAAAACTCTTTCCATGTCTTCGTGCTGGTCCAGGTTAGACAAAACACAAATGGCCATTTTGTCATTCAATTTTCGACATTTTAATTTTTTCAAAACGTCAAAACCGTTGATTTTTGGCAACATCAAATCCAACAGCACCAAATCCGGCTTAAATTCTTCTATCAATTTCAAACCTTCTTCGCCGTCATAGGCGCAACGCACCTCATAACCCTCCTGTTTGAATAAGGTTTTATACATTTCGGCAATATTCACCTCGTCCTCCACAATACAAATTTTTTTCATATATTTAATCTTATGAATATTATTGGATTAGTTTTAAGAATTATCCTTGTTGTTTGTTGCTTGCTGTTTGTTGTTTTGTTGTTTGTTGCGTGCTTATCGGTATTTCAAAACAAAATTTTGAGCCTTTTTTCTCCCCCTCCGACTCGGCCCAAATATTACCACCATGAGCTTCTACCATCATCTTGCCCACATACAGACCCAGGCCCGTGCCCTCAGTATGAATAATGGATGTTTGTTCTCCACGAGAAAACTTTTTAAAAAGATTGGGCAAACCTTCTTGGCTAATGCCCATGCCGGTATCCGCGACACAAAATTTTAATTTATCAGCTTCTTTAATTAACGTTACAATCAAACCACCCTTTTCCGTATACTTAATGGCATTGTCAATCAAATTAATGGCCACCTGGCGCAACTTGGTTTTATCCAGCTTAACGGCAGGCAGGGGTGTAGCAGGGGCTGTGTACTTGAAAGATAGACCTTTTTTGGTGGCATTAGGTTTTAATTCCTCCACCACACTACTTACCATTTCTTCCAACTGGCCAATTTCCCAATTAAACTGCAAACGACCGGATTCAATACGGGAAATGTTCAACAAGTCTTCCACCAAGGTAATAAGTCTCTCATTAGAATCATAAATCTTTTGCAAATTTTCTTCAATTGGCTCCGACATCTTGCCAAAAGAACCCTCCAACATCATCGAACCATAACCTTTAATGACTGTTAATGGGGTGCGGAGTTGATGAGAAGCGATGGAAATAAAATCCGACTTGGCTTGGTCTAATTTTTTCAATTCCTCGTTGGCATTTTTGAGTTCATGAGTCGCCCTTTCCACTTCTTTGGTTAATTTAACATTAAATTTTTTGGTCTCTTCATAAAGCAAGGCGTTTTCCAAAGAAATGGATGTCTGTGAACCAACGATTTTTAATAAATCCAAATCTTCGTTGTTATAGGCCTCACCTGACTCCTTGATAGCCAAAGCTATGGCGCCAATTGGCTTATTTTTAACCACCAAAGGAACAATGATCTCAATTTCGTCTTTTTTTAAAACCTTGAACACGCTTCTGGTTTTTAGACTCTGGTTGTTTTTTAATTCGTCGGTAACCAACAGCTTGTTGACCGTAACATAATCTTTAAAAATTCTTTCATAAATAGGGTCTTTTTTTATTCTGTCCGGCAGCTTGAAGCCATTATTATAAGAAACCAACAAATCGTTTTTCGGTCCACTAGTTATAAAACAAATAGCTTTGTTATGTAGGGCGTCGCCCAAAATGCGGTTAATAGCTTCATAAATTTTAGTCGGCTCCAGGGTTGTGCCCAAAACGTTGCTCAATTCCTTGACCACCTGCTTGGAATCATAAAGCGAAGAGAAAAAATACTTATTGGCAAGTTTATAAATTTTTTCCTTAAAGTAAGGAAAAGCCGAAATAGAAAAAACAATAATAACAAAATCTATCCAATAAGAATACTCGGGGAAAAATTTATCAAAAAAATATTTCAAAGAAAGCGCCGGCAAAAGAGTCGCCAACAAAGAGGTCACATAAACAGAGGATCGCCTTAAAACCACCTTAATATCCATAAATCTATAGGATATTATAGAATAACCTATAATCAAAACATAAAGCGAACTAAATATGTTGCCAAATGGTTTAATATTAATTCCATACCATAAAAAATAATTTGTTGATCCAAGCGCATAACTTAAAACCGTCCCAATTAACACAAAGTGAATTTGCTTCTTTCTTATCCCTTGAGCATTTTTTTTGGCTTCTAGAAGTAAAAAAATTATATAAACCACCACCAACACCCACACAAACAAGAAAAATCCCAAATACGGTCCCCCTATTGGCCAGTATGCCACAAAATCTGATGGTACAACGTCTTTTACTAATAAGTCTGTAAAATTTATTATAATTGACAATAAACCAAATAAATATATAAAAAATAATTTTGTCTTATTTTTTGATTCTATTTTTAGAAAAGACAGCACAAAATGTAAATAAAATACTGGTATTAGTGTAGCACCAAACATTAGTGCTCTACACCAAAACAAGGCCAATGTTTTGTCGTCGGCCAATTGCCAAAAAAAATAAAAAAAACTCCAAATAAAAGCACTAAAACATAGCGCCAAAAAAGTTCTAAACACGGTATTCTTTTGTCTTTTAGAAAAAACCACAAAAAACAATATCAGGCTGGTTATACTATTAAATAATGCCGAAAATGCGTAATATGTCATATGTATAATTTTTTATATTATATCATGATTTTAAATCATTTACTACAAAAAAAAGAGGGAATTTATTCCCTCTTTATAAAACTGGCTTTATTTTACCAGTTTCTACTCAATAATTGTCACATTAAATATTTTGTTAGGAGTTCTATAAATAGTGATTGTTCTGCCAATACCCAAGGATTTAATTAATATTTTCTTGTACTTTTTCAAGGAAAGATATTGCATCTTGGGCCACTGCAAAAAAACATGCATAAAAATTCTTTCAACCAAATTCCCGGAAATGTTAGCTGTAATAATCCGCTTGCCATTATCAATCATTTTTACAAATTGATAAATCTTATCACCATACATATAATCACCAAGGCCAATGCAGACCACTAAATCAAAATCATTAAAATCATAATTCTTCTCACGAAGAATGTCTTTAAGTGTCTTGTTGCTTTCTGACTCAACATATACCTTTTCAAAGATATCAATAAACATGTCTTGTGATAGGTTATAATGTTTAATAAGCTCTTTTGAACGCTTAATAGCAAAAGACCCGTCTGGCTCCACGCAAACAATTTCCAGTTTTATTTCTGGGTACTTTTTAATCATGTTCGCTACGGCCATAATAACATCTTGTTTTGTTCCGCCTGCCAATAAAACAATTTTAATCAACTTATCAACGCCCTTCTGACAATTTGCTACATAAATGTTGCTAATTATTCTCTCTATTTCTAGAGACACTAAACTTAACCTTGTCCTTACGTCTTGTGATATTGGCATTTTTGACCAAAAAATTGTCCATTTTTTTATCAATAAATTTACTGGCTTAATTTTTGATGCTTTTTGCCACCACTCACCTTTAAAGTTAGCTGGTTCAAAACCAAATCTTGAGGAAATATTATAGATGCAATCAAGCGACCTTGATAAAGCCGAATACTGTCTTATTTCCCTGGTCAGCGGTGAACCGAAAAATAAAAATCCATCTGACCAAAAACTTGATGATCTAATTGCTCTTCTGGGGTCTTTTAGACTCTTCTTAATAGCAATTTGAACTCCAATCTTCCCTTTAATCCATGGCCAGAAAACCATTAAAACAAATAGTAGACTGGCGCTAAACAATCTCATAACTGGAAGAAAGTAATAAAGCAAACCTGCACAGATTAACGGCCAACCAAAATAAATAAATAATTCCAATATTTGGAATATTATTTTTTTTGAAGGCTCGTCATAATCAACAACATCCTTTGTTTTGACATATTCTCCGTTTACTTGTTCCATCGAAGAACTTAACAGGGAACTATCAACTTCGAATCTTTCTAGATACTTAAGCATCCTGAACTCCTTTTATTTTTTATTATTAAATTGTAAATGTTCTAATTAAAAATTTTAATTTATTTTTTTATCTTATTTTAAGATATTGAGATTATATCATATTTTAAACTTTTTGTCAAGCACGTAAAGCCAGTGGTCTGGCCACGTGCCGGGGCACGTAAAGGCAACATATTCCCCGCGGGGCGGATATTTAATAAAAATATGTTAAAATTAGCTAATTTTTCAAAATAAACAATTAATACTCAAATAAAATCTCTAAAATTAGAACGGTCAATTTTAATTACTTCTGTTTTATAAGCCTTCACAAAATCTTTAGGCGGATAATATATTTTATCTACTCCCCACTTAAATTCATAAGCAAAAAATTGACCGTCCCCTTGTTCCACGTAGTCAATCTCTTTTTGTTGATAGCCTCTCCAAAAATAAGAATTTCGCATTAAACCATTATTGGCATTATTTTTTATTCTCTCACTAATCAAAAAGCTTTCCCATAAAGATCCCACATCTTGACGTAAGTTAATTGGATTTAAATTTCTGATTAACGCATTTCTAACACCATTATCAAAAAAATAAATCTTGCGTGAGCGTTTCAATTCATTTCTTAAATTACCGCTAAACGACGGAAGACGATAAACTATAAAAGCCTGTTCTAAAATTTTAATATACTTTTCAATAGTTTTAGGACTAACACCTCCACCGACAGCGCTAGCTAATTCATTAAAAGACGCTTCATTGCCCATTTGTAAGGCCAAAGCTTGTAATAATTTTTGCAATGCTTCTGAATTTCTAATATTGTCAAAACTCAAAATATCCTTATAAACATAACTATTGGCTAATTCATTAAGATTCTCAGTGGCCTTGTCTGTTTGGCTTATTATTTCCGGATAAAATCCATATATTAAAAAACGCTCCAACAAACGATTTATTTCCAGATCATTATAAGTATTTTTTAGCTCCTGCAAAGATATAGGATAAAGAATAAATTCTCTTTTCCTGCCAGTTAAGGGCTCGTTAACCTCATTAGCTAAATCAAAACTTGAAGAACCGGTGGCAATTACTTGAATTTCTGGGAAATTATCAATTAATAATTTTAGGGTTAATCCAATGTTTTTCACCTTTTGAGCTTCGTCTAAAACAACTAACTTTCTTGAACCAATAAACGCCTTTAATTCGGTTGAGGTCTTATTGGTTAAGGCTTCGGCGATATCACGTTCTTCACAATTATAATACACTGAATTTTCATGAAATTTTTTTAATATTTCTTTAACCAGGGTAGTTTTCCCAACTTGTCTGGCACCATAAAGAATAATTATCTTACCTTGAAATAAAGATTTTTCTATTCTAGGCTGTATTTTACGAGCTATAATACTCATATTATTATAAATTAAAGTATCTAATTACTTAAATTATATACTATTTCCATTTTTTTGTCAAGGCACGTAAAGCCAGTGATCTGACCACGTGCCGGGGCACGTAAAGGCAATATATCCTCCGCGGGGCAAGTGCTATCAAAAAATCCTCTAAAATAAGAGGATTTTTACTTTACTGCCATAATCTTTGGGCACAGACTGGGTCTTATTTTGGCTATCTTTTATCTATTTTTTAGTCACCTCTTTGATCATACTCAATAGATCGTGAACATCAAAGGGCTTTTCAATTAGACCCTTCACTACCGGCAAATTCTGAAAATTACCATGTTCAGCCTGGAAATCCTTAGACTTGACCGGCATGGCGCTGACAATGATGGCTGGCGTGTTTTTAAGGTCGTCGTCAGCCGACATAAACTTACAAATATCAAAACCGCTGACCTCGGGCATAGTCAAATCCACCAAAGCCAAGTCATACTTAGTAGCCTTCAGTTTTTTCAAGCCATCTTTGCCGCTCAAAGCAAAATCAACTTGATAATTTTTATCGGTGCTTAAAACGGTTTTAATCAAGCCGTTGATATTAATGTCGTTATCAATAACAAGAATTCGCATATAATTTAATTTAAAATTTAAAATTTAAAAACAATTTTAAATGCTATAATTCTTTAATTTTTAAAATCATGACAAAGTTTAAAATTTAAAATTTGGATTTGTTTTAAAATTTAAAATTTTAAATTTTAAATTATCTTAGGTACCTTAATGAGGTTATTTTCTGTTATTTCTGCTTGTTGCAGGGCTGTTTGTTTTTCGTCTTCATCCCACTCTACCACTTTATCGGCGCGTAAATTATTAGTTAAACCCGTCACTTGCGCCGTAGGAATAACTTTATCAGTATCCACTTCTTTTAATTGATCAACATAATCCAAAACCCGAGACAACTCCCCGGCATATTTTTCAGCCTCTTCTTCGTTAATCTTAAGTTTGGCTAGACTGGCTATATGTTGAACAGTAGACTTACTTATCATATCACATATCACATATCACATATCACATATCAGGCTATTTGATAAAAACTTTTCTCTTAAAAAAGTTGCTGCGTGCTATGTGTTATGTGCTGTGTGAAATTAATTTTAAAAATTCTTCCTCCTCTATCACTTTAACTCCAAGTTTTCTGGCTTTTTCCAACTTGCTCCCCGCCTTTTCTCCGGCTACCAAATAATCTGTTTCTTTACTAACCGATTCGCTAACCTGTCCTCCCAGAGCGCGAATTTTATCTTTAGCCTCCTCACGGCTGATAGTGTCCAGACCGCCAGTTAAAACAAATTTTTTACCAGACAAATGACTGGAAATTTTAGTCTCAGTTTTCAAGGTAATTTTAACAGAGTCCAATTTTTTAAGCAACTTTAAGTTGTTTTTATCGTGAAACCAATCATAAATACTCTTCGCCACCACCGGACCGACGTCTGGTAACTCTTGTAATTCATCTAAGGTTAATTTTTCCGCCCAAGCAATAAAATCATCCATGTTGTTTGTTGTTTGTTGTTTGTTGTTTGCTATTGTGTTCGCTGTTTCTTCCCCGACATGGCGGATACCTAAGGCATAAATAAATTTGGCCAAAGGAATATTTTTTTTGTTAGCCAGAGCTTGTAATAAATTATCCGTGGCCTTCTCGGCAAAACCTTCCAAACCAACCAAATCGGTTTTGGTTAACTTGTATAAATCAGCCACGTCCTCAATTAAACCGACATCAAGCAATTGCTCAATTATTTTTGGGCCCAGACCGTCAATATCAATAGCTCCCTTGCTGGCCCAATGCGCCAATTGTCTAAGACGAACGGCATAACAATTTTTATTAGAACAACGAAAGGCCACTTCCTCACCCAAGCGCTCCACCTTGGCCCCACAGATCTGACACTGGTCGGGTGGCGTAATAGATTTTTCCTGCCCGGTGCGCAACTTACTTAAAACCCCGACCACTTTAGGAATAACATCACCGGCGCGTTCAATAATCACCGTGTCGCCAATTTTTAAACCTAAGCGTTTTATTTCATCAAAATTATGAAGTGTAGAGCGCCCAACCGTCACCCCGCCCACGCGAACCGGTTCCAAGACGGCGGTCGGTGTCAAAACGCCAGTGCGACCGGTTTGCCAAATAATATCCAAAAGTTTGGTGGTGACTTGTTCGGCGCTGAATTTGTAAGCCATCATATAACGCGGGCCCTTACCAACAATGCCAAGCTTGGGCCACAGCGACAAATCATTAACTACCACCACCACGCCGTCGCAATCAAAACCGATTTGATCTCGCGCGGCCTCCATTTGAGAGTGAAATTTCAAAACAGCCCCCAAATCGGCGCAAAATTTGTTTTGGGGTAAAATTTTAAAACCCAAAAGTTTGGCTACTTCGTGTTCCTGTTGGTGATACGCTAAACCGAAGTCGGTGGCGACGTCATAACAATAAAAATCTAAATGCCTCTCGGCAGTAATCTTGGAATCCAACTGACGAATAGAACCGGCGGCGGCGTTACGCGGATTAGCCAAAAGCGGTTTACCAACTTTAGCATATCTTTTGTTGAGCTCACTAAAAACTTTAGCCGTCATAATCGCCTCGCCCCTGATTTCCACCTCGCCGGCTTCCGCCGATTTGATAATGTCGGTAATTATTTTTTGACTCAACTTTAATTTGACCAACTCTTGTCTGGTCGGAATTCTTAATTTTAAAGGAATACTGGCAATCGTTTTCAGGTTAGCGGTCACGTCCTCCCCGATCAAACCGTCGCCACGCGTCGCGCCTTGGACAAAACTACCTGCTTTATATTTTAAGCTCATGGCCAAACCGTCCAATTTTAACTCGGCATAATAATTAAGGTTTTTGCCATTTCCCAAAAGCTTGATTAGCCTAGATTCCCAGTCAGACATCTCTTCGGGGCTAAAAGCGTCAAACATGCTCATCATGGGCTGACTGTGCCTTACTTTGGCAAATTTGGCCAAAGGACGGCCTCCCACGCGCTGAGTGGGCGAATCAGGGGTCACCAAATCAGGGTAGGCCAACTCTAAACGGACTAGCTCGTTTTTCAGGCTATCCAGGGCGCCATCGCTGATATCCGGTTTATCCAAAACATGATAAAGATAGTTGTGGTGCTCGATTTCCGCCCGCAACTTGGCAATACGTAATTTGGCTTCTTTTTTGTCCATAAAAAACAACAAACAACAAATAACAAATAACAAACAGCAAATTAACTATTTATTTCTATTGTCTTATATAACATAGCACCAATTTCATCGGACATGGTTATAAATTTATTATAATCACTATCAGATAAATAGCCAAGATGCTGGGATAAATACAGTAAGTATTTAGATTCTTTAAGTGAACCAAAAGAAATCGTCAAAAAATTATGATAAATTTTACATTTTTGACCACGTCGTCTAGCGAAACCCTCAATATAATTCAGCATTACAGATAAAACTGCGCGCCTTAATTGTGAGGTCATACCAAACATTTCTTCCTTGGGAAACGTCAATGTCGCCCTATAAACATCTTTAATATAAGTATCTATTAATAATTTTAATTTTTCATTAAATTGATCCATAGACTTAAAAGATGGCTAAAAACCATCTTGTTGCTTGTTGTTTGTTATTTGTTGTTTGTTGTTTACTGACACGTTCCTCCGCAACCATCATCGACGGCGCCCGTCGGACAATAAGGCGAGCAAAACTTAACATAAATCTGCCGACTGGTGGACAAAAAATTTCCTTGAGAAGTCAGGGCTATGTTTCGTCCGTCGATTTTAACTTTCACCCAATAGCTGGACATCGTTAAATTGCCACCCAAATGATAAATTGCTTTGTTGTTTGGACTAATCGTAGAAGAACACCTTGTTTCACTTGGATCCGTATTTTCACAATCAGCCTCGCTGCAAAACCGCAAATAAGCGCCATCAACACTGGTGTCAGCACCGTTTTCTAAACAATTAGCAAACAGATTGTTGCTGGCGCGATCGTTTTTAAAAGCCATGGCCGCTCGCTCAATGCCAGCTTCAGCCGCCCAAAAAGCTTTAGCGCTAGAACCTTGGGCCCGCCTAGCCGCCAAACCGGACATAATAATTTCCAGGCCTATTAAAGTCACGGCTAAAATCCCGAACAACAGAAAGACTGTAGTCAAAATAGCGCTACCACGTAATTTTTTGTTTTTCATTATAGACATACTGCTAATTTTGAATTTTAAATTTTTAATTTCGAATCAATTTTTAATGACTTACTTTTTTAATTCAAAATTCGAAATTCATAATTCTAAATTCTTTTTAGAATTGTTCAAAATTTCTTCCCGTGATAACGTTAAATATTCTAATATCCGAAGGCTCCCAAATAGCGCTACGCAAAGTCATGCTATATTTAACGGCTGGCGGTTGCGCGGGAGCGGTGCCGTCGACATTATGCTTATCAAACATATTTTGTACTTCAAAATAAAGATTGGTCACCTCAATGTCTCTGGGCAAAACCCAATCAACCCTAGAATCACCAACGGCAAAATCTCCAACTGGGGTGGTCTGCGGATTGTAGCGAGCCACCTTTAAACCTCGATAGCCGTCAAAATCAGTGACAAAAAAATAGCGGACGCACAAGCCTTCGTAATTTTGAAAACGTATTTCTTGATGATCCTCAGACAACCAATAAGTATCATTATGTTTAACACTGTCCGTTAAAACCTGAAAACCACTCAACATTTGAAAATAATTATCGCAAGATTTGTTGCCCTCATAATCTCCGTAATTAATGCGCGCCATGCGAATTTCCCGACCCATCAAACTAAACAAAAACTCGGAGTGATCTTGAATAGCCTGCTTTTGAATAGCCTCGCGACTAAATTTAAGCACGCTTAAAAAAGAATTTAAGGCCACCACAATAATAATACTAAAAATACTGATAGCGATAGCTAGCTCAATCAAAGTAATGCCAGCCGGTTGTTTTTTTCGATGAGACATGCAATGAGTTAAAAGTTATAAAGTTTGTAAAGTCTGGATAAATTGACTTTTTGACTTTTTTTATAACTTCTTTTTATGGTTCAAAATAATTCTTATGAACTTTATGTTAGTATTTAAAACTATAATTATAAAGATAGGTGGTTAAGGTAAAATATTTATCAACCCCCCGATCTTGCCAATAAACCATACTAACAACATACAAATAATCATCTCCGTCATTAAACACTCCGTTGTTGTAATTATAAGTAACCTGAACCAAGTTATGAAAAATAGTCGGACGATAATTGTTTCCTGAAATTAAAATGGAGTTAGCGGTGTAAAAACTGTGGTTTGTTTCGTCAAAAAAAATCTTGGCTCTGGTGTCTTTAACATAGGCGTTCAAATTGCCCAAATCATCCCCCGAGGGTAAACCGGGGAAATCAGTATTGTTATTGCCAGAAACACTATTGTAAAAATATTTAATTTTAGCTCTGCCCGGCGCTCCAGCCATGGACTGCTGATCAATGGCAAAAATAGTTTTGGCGCCATCAGGAGGATTGCTGACGGAAATATTATTAAAAAAAGGAATATTGTTGGTGGAAGGATTGTTGGTTAACCAATTGTCATCACGAATATAGCGCGTCAACTCCAGACCTTGTTGGGCTACCGTGGCGGCGGCTAGGTAATTTTGGTTGTTGTAATAAACAATAATAGCCCGATGAACTAAACTTATGACCGCCATAAAACCCGCCGCAATAATAAAAGTAACAACCAATATTTCTATTAAGGAAAAACCCCTCTCTTTATCTAAAGGCTTCACGGGATAAGTTAAATTGTTCTTCCTCTTATTCATATTTAACGCACATCTATTAAGCCAAAAAAGTTAAATTTAACATCTTTGACGGATTCATTGACGTCATCTTTAAAAACCACTCGAAAGACACTGCTATTAACCGAACAAGCGCCCCCCGAAAGATCGCATAGCTTGGTTTTAGGATCGGGCGGACTAAACAAAACAGCGACCTTGTTAATAGGAAGCCAATTTTCTAAATTGCCCAGTTTATAAATATTGTTGATATAAATCTGGTTTGGCAAATCCAGAGTTTTGGTTTCTTCTCCCAAATCATAAAGCTGGTTGTCATTTTTATCAACAAACATAATAACTTTTTTTTTGTTGGTTTTGTCAAAAAATAATCCCCAAACATTTTGACCACTAGTCGTGCTGTCAAATTCTTTGGCCGAAGCGGCATAACTTTGAGCTAGCCGTGCCATAGCCGCCACCTGATGAGCGGTAAAAACCAACTCCGTTCGTTTGTTGGTGTTACGGTAAGCCACCGAAGACAAAGTCAACAACAAAACCACCAAAGAAATAGTAACCAGAATTTCGAAGAGAGTAAACCCGCTATCACGCCTCATATAGTTATAGTGCTAATTTAAAAAATATTATAAATATAACCAAAATTTCAAGGCTTAAATTTTAAGTTTTAAGTAATTTGAAAATTAAAAATTTTTAACTTAAGACTTATAACTTAAAACTTATCTTGGTCTTTGTTCTTGGTAAGAAGTGCTGACAGAACAAATGCGGAACGGCTTGGCGTTGTTAGAATAAGCCCAAGTGCCCTTGAAAAAATCACAAGCGCCCCCGGGACAGAAAGTATCATTGGAACAATCTTGGCCGTCATTATCCCCTCCCAAACAAGTCCCTTTGCTATTAGCTACCGCCCTCAGACGATAAACATAAAAGTCTTTGCTTTGATAACGAGGATTGTTACTATCCAGGGTTTCTCGACAAGAAGTTTTAGTGGAATCAAGGCTAGTGCAGTTGGCCACGGTCGCTTGCCAGTCGGTTTCAGAACAACGACTGACATCACCACTAACATCCAGTTTGCAATAACTTAATTCATAACTATAATCCGAACCTACGCCAGAAAAATCCACGATAAGGGGCTTCGACCAAACTAAATCTACATAAGAAACCTGGGCATTGGGAGCGGTACAAATGGGCACGGCCTTAAAATTGTGCACACCTTCAATGGGACTGGTTTGTAAAGCTCCTGCCGAGGAACGCGAACAAGCAAAAATATTGCAAGCCCTAACCACGTATCTATATTTAACAAATAACTCCAAATCTTGGTCTTCGTAATCACTGGAATTCTCAATGTTCGCTGCTAAGCGTTGATAGTCCTGATCCTGACAAGTAGCTACAAAGATGCTTTGACAAATGGGGTCGTCAGTGCAAGGAGTGGCCGGACTTAAAGCAGAACCGCCAAAATAACACTGGTTGTTTTGACAATAAGCCTGGGGGCAATAATTAACGTTTCCGTCGCTACAGTGTTCGGTTCTGGGAGAATCCCAAAAATAACACAAACCGTTTTTGCGCCAAACCTCATAATAACTGGTACCATAAGCAGGATAGCCGTTAGACCAATCAACTTTTAAACTATAGCTTTCGTTGCCTTCGGTTCTTTGTAGTTTAAGGGCTCCCAAAGCATTCGGTCGCCCGGTTACTTTATACGGCTTGGCACAACCGCCGGCCCCCGTATTGTTGCAATTAAAACCAATCCAACCGATACCGCTCGTGGCATTTTCGCCAATAGGACTGCCTTCAACAAAGGCTTTACCTCCGCCCCAGGCCCAACCAGATAAATCACCCCAAGGAGCACCTCCCTTTGGCAAGCGCAGAGCGTCAAAATCGCTGTTATCAGTATTAAACTGACTAACACTAAGGCCATAATCAAAAGTATCAGCCGTATTGTCGTCATCCAATCTAATCCAACCGGCTTCATAGGTGGAAAGATTGCTAGCCTCTGACAAAACCCTGGCCCAACCGTAAAACTGACGATCGGTGTTGTTATAGCAAGCCAAACAGTTGTCGGTGATGGCGCAAGATTGAGCCACACCGTCTATTTGGCACTGGCCGTTAAAATCATAGTTTGGAGGAGTAAAATGTTGACAATCATTATTAAAACAATCACTATCGATTTCACAACTTTTTGGCAAATGTTCGGCGTTGGTTTCTACCTCGCCTCCATACATACATATGCCAGTTTTTCTAAAACTTATCCAACCCACATTACTACTCCAAGCATAACCATCAAGCTGTCCGGTGCTTTCATCGACTCCCACCCAATAATTTGAGGTGGCGCAAACATTTTCATTGCGACAATTCAGACTGATCCAGCCATAAGTGTCGGTCCAGGCCCAGCCCTGTAAAGGGGTGCCGTTGATAGTGGCTTGGACAAAGCCGGTTTGTTTAGCGCTAAAAACCAACCACAAAACCAAAAAGCCTATAGTAAGAACTGATAGGCCCAGGAACACGCTAGTTATTTTTACAATGTTGTTGCGAAACATAAACTTGATGAACTCTGTATCTGAATAAATTTTTGTCAATTTTATAATTTTGTAATTTTTAAATAAACCAAAATTTTTAATTCATAAAATATCAACAATAATTCAACAAGCCTGTTCTGTTAAAAATTAAAAGTTGTTTATAAAATTAAAAATTTAAAAATTAAAAATTATTTTTTGGTTCCTGACAGGTCTTCTTGTAATTTTTGCTGGCTTTGGGCTTTAATTTGTTGGTTTAAGGTATTTAAAAAATTCTCAATTTGACCGAGTCGTTGATTGTTTTGGATGGTCACGTTTTGAATCCTGGTTAATTTATCGGTGAAATAAAAATTAAGCAACACCAACAAGGCCACCACGGCGCCGACTAAAATTAAAATTACGCCGACTAAAATCGGCTGTTTCACACCTTCTTTATTTTCACGATTAAACATATTTTTAATTAAATTAATATAAGGAGTTTGGAATTTTGTTGGGTGTTGAGGCTTGGTAATTGGAATTTTATTGGTAGTATTCGTATCTAATTTGCAGTATTCGGATTAACTACTTAACAAATTTTGAATTATTTAGGATTACCAGGGAAGGTGTCGGTTAAATACTTCTCAATGGCCGTCAATCTTTGACTGTCTTGAAAGTTAGCCAATTCGGTTTTTTTAACTTCTTGGGATAGTTGCCAATTAACCAAAACAAAAAAGCCGATCATCACCCCAGCCACCAACAATATAACTCCGAGAATAATTTGTTTTTTCATAAAAGTTTTCTAAGGATTAGTGCAGGTGTCGGCGCCATTACAAGCGGCGCGAGGAGTAGTACTACAAATATATAAACCATCATCAAAGCGCAAATTAATATAACTGTTAGTACCATTGTTAACACAAATATAGGCGGTGTTTCCTTTTTGGTTGTTATCCGAAGAGCGATAATCACCGGCCGTAGAAGTGGACATATAAGTATTTCCGTAAACCTTTAATAAAAAGCTGAGATCAATGTTTCCGCCGATGGCCACTTGACCGGTGTCGGCAAAAATTACCCGATTGCTATTTTGCCAAAATTTCAAATCGGCGTCAGTCCGATCCTGATAAATGCCCCAATGATTGCCCGAGCCGGAAACGCTCTGAATGTCAAATTCAGCATTGGAACCAGAAATTTTGTAAAGATGAAGCAAACTATTACTGTTAAAAGTAACATTGGTGGTGCCTCTGGGAGTGATACCAACCTTACCGTTGAAACGCAAATATGAATCAGGCGCGGCATTAGAATAAAATTGTCCGTAAATCAGGGCGTTGTTGCCGTCAGAGGGAGTAGCCGAGGCTTCGGTAGAGTCTATGTATAGTTTATAATTTCCGGTTTCGTTAAACCCGGCTTTTCTGCCAATAAAAATATTGCCAGAACCACTATAATTATAAACGCCGGCATCAGAACCAATCATGGTATTGGAACCAGTGCTGTTAGAATTATTAAGGCCGGCCCGATAACCGACAAGCACATTTTCACTGCCTTGTTGATTAGTATTGCCAGCCTCAGAACCTAAATAAACGTTTTTACTGCCACTGGAATTTGAATAGCCAGCCAAATCACCTAAAAAGACATTTTTTGTGCCACTGCTATTAGAATAACCGGCGCTATAACCAACAGCTGTCAAGTAGCTAGTCGTACTAGGAGAATACAAAGCGCCAGCCCCAATCGCGGTTAAATAGCTACCAATAGTATTGCTATATAAAGCTTGAAAACCTATGGATGTATTATTATAACCCTCGCTATTGTAATACATAGCATTAGAACCCAATGCCGTATTGTAGGCTCCATAAATATTATTATTCAAAGCATAAAAACCAACAGCAGTGTTGTCAGTAATAACATCTTGGTCAACCGGAACAGAACCGGACATGGTACCAAGATAAGTATTGGAATATTCTTCTTGCCCGGTCCAAACAGAAGTCCAAAATGACTTGCCAAGACTACTGACAAATCTTCGACCGCCAAACATGATAGCCCCACTAGAGCCATCATAACTAGTATCAGTAAAATTAAAATTTCCTTTAACCTCCAAAGTCTGAGACGGAGTAGAGATGCCAAGACCTAAGCGATTATTAGCGTTGTCCCAAAAAAACTTACTGTTATCTTGGTCTAAACTGCTCGCTCCCTGGAAAATCACCGAACCTGTCGTGAAATTATTCAAACTTAAGGAGTTGGCAAAAATATTGCCCCAACGTTTGGTGGCCGAACCCAAATTATAAGTGTTGTCGGCTTCGGGTTCGATATTATTGGCGGTAATGCCTTTTAAATAAGCCGGGCCGTCCACCTCTAGTTTATTTTGCACATATAAATCGCCGACGCCATTGGCATAATCAATGGTGCCGCTAGCCCCCACTCGGGTGTTTTGCATGGAGTAAATAAATCCGGAGCCGGTCCACCAAGTCGGATCAATCCATTGAATATTAGAGTCATTGCGACTTAAAAGCTGACCAGAATTACCGGCGCTGTTGCCACTATCATAAAGCAAGCCAGTCAATTTAAGACCACCCGCTACATCTAAGGTTTGCGCTGGAGCGGTGGTGCCAAGACCCACTCGACCGGTATCGGTAAAAGTTACCCGATTATCCGTATTCCAAAATCTTAAATCGCCGTTGCTATTTTCTTGATAAATTCCCCAATGAGTATTGGCATTGCCGCTTTGAAAATCCAGTTCGGCATTTTTACCGGCGATGTTGGTTTTTATTTGTAACTGTTTGTCCGTATTGTTCCAAATCAATTGTTCATCGCCAGACGAATTCCAGTCCAAACCTCCACCCGATCCTCCAAACAATAAAGCTCCGGCCGGCAAACCGCTTATATTAATCCCGCCATCAACTTCCAATCTGTTTTGCACATAAAGATCGCCGGCAGCCGGAGTGGTTAAATTTATGGTGCCACCGCTACCTATCCTGGTAAAAGTAGTCGAATAAATAGAAGTCGGGTTGGTAGAGTCCGGCACATAACTCCAATCACTATCCAAGTTCATCGTGGCGAAAGGATTGGTCCAAGACAAGTTACCGTTGCCATCGGTTTTTAAAACCCAACCATTATCGCCATCGGTTATCGGCAGAGTCCAAACAATGTCAGAAGTTGGCGCCGTGGTGCTGGCTTTAAAGCCCACCACAGAACCCAAAGGATCACCAAAAACCAAAGCTGATTGGTCTCTCATAATCAAGCCCTTGGTGGTGTCGCTTAAAATTAAAGCTCCGGTTTTTTCCTGAATCAAATCGCTGATATTGATTGGTCTAAAACGATTAGCGCCCGGAGGGTTGTCTGTCGGCGCCTCCCAAGACTCTGCCATCAAAACAGTCACCGACCAACTAAAACTGGCTATGATGGCCAGAGTGACTGATAAAATTTTTAAAAATTTGCTTAACATAATTTAAAAATTATTTGCCAACTTTAAGGTCGCTAATAGCCGCCTGGCGTGGCGAGCCTATAAATAACAATTCTTCATCGTTGTAGGCCCTACCTTTAGCTTCTTGCTTGATTTGCTTTTTTTTAGCTTCAATTTTGGCCACAATCTGTTCTTCGGTAATCGGCTGGCCATCCTTGGTCACCAAACCGGTACTCGTGGCGCTTTTAATAAAATTCTTAGCAGGTTCAGTCGGAGGAGTGGCCAACCGAGAAGTCTGTAAATTTTTATCTCCATCTCTTTGTCTGGAAATATAAACCACCGCCGTTAATGACAAAAAAATCAAACTGATTAAAAAAATAATTAAGGCGATTTTTTTACTATTCATAAACTTATTTTTGTTTTTCTATTGTAACACATTTTAATAACGAAGGAAAACCCGAAAACAGGTGCTAGGCAGTAGATTGTAGGTAATAGCAAATTAGTTAAAATTAAAAATTTGTTTTGTTTTTATCTAAGACTTGCCTTGCCCGACAGGCAAGATGGGCTTGCGAGTCGTTGCGAGCGGAAAATCTAATTTTTAATACAGTGATCCGAGATGCAAGTATAACCAGAAGAGCAGGCCGTGACATTGGTACAAGTGCCACCACAACCATCAGCGCCGGTGCTTCCGTCAGTATTACAAGATAAAACACAATTGGGCACGCAAGTAATAATATTATCCGGGATGGCGTAGCTGGTTCCAGGACCAATATCGGCCGTAGTGGCCCCCAAACAAAACTTTATAGAGTAAGAGCCGCCTGGATTATTTCCAATAGGCACCCTCATATAAGTATAATCGCTATCAGGACAATCACCATCGGTCCTAGGGGAGGGATTAGCGGGCCAAGGAACCAAATAAGTGACCGTACCACTAGCCAAATTAACTCCGGCCGTTACTGAGCCAGCCGAGGGATAGGTGCCCCAATCTCGATAATACAAAGCCAAGGCGCTTTGCATTTCCCTGACATCAGAAACTCGCTTGTCGTTTCTATTGTCTTGACGCGCTGTTTCCAGAGACACAAACATCAAGGTAGACAAAGTAACCATAACAACAATAACAATAACCAATTCTAAAACCGTAAAACCTTTTTTCATACAAACAAAAAAATTATATTAAAATTATTTATGGCGTAGTGCTGGCAACTATGCCGCCAGGCGTAGCTTTGTTGGCGCCACTAAGAACATCGCTGGTTTTATCCCCCAGGCAAAAATAAAGATTATAGGATTTTAGGTTGGCGGCCGGAACATAATAATAAGAAGCGTACACCGGAGAGGCTATACAAACAGCTCCATCTTGAGGGGTTGGCGGCACCGGAACTTTGGCCATATAAACCGTATTACTAGCTTTAATTTGTTGCCCGCCAGTAATAAGCAAAGGATAGGCGCCGGTATCTCGATAATAGGCGCTTAAAGCTACCTGAAGCTGGGTTATATCAGACACTCGTTGAGTGTCTCGAGACTGTTCGCGAACATTACCCATAGTTATCAAAGAAAGAGTAACTAAAGTAACCAAAATCACAACCACAATCATAATTTCTATCAGGGTCATCCCGAATTGTTTGAAGTTTAAATTTTTAACCATATTAATTATTCACACAATCCCGTTCCGGCATTGCAGGTACCTGACTGGCAACAGGTTCCACAGGACACGGGCGGGGTACAAGAAGTGTTGCAAGGCGCACCAATCCCTCCCGGGACAGAACACATTTGAGCGCAAGTTTCACAACTATAAATATTTTTATTAATGCTAACAGAATATTTATCATTATCATCTTGTCTGCTTCCGCAAATACCAGTAAAAGTCATACTGTAAAAATTAGTAACGGCTCCCAAATATTGAGCGGTGCACGTGCAATCGCCAACTGTCACGACGGTACTGTCACTACCCAAATTAGTACAGGTTATAGAGGTGTTAGTGCTATCGCTAAAATTAATACCGGTTCCATAAACACAGCTAGCCCCAAAATTAAGAGGGTTGGGCTGTAAATTGTCAAACTTATCACGACAAACTCTGGCGGTATAATAAGCCTGCAAACCCTTATCAAGACCACTACTATTGGCTACTTCGAATAACGTTGTCGCCAAATAAGAAATAACCCCCAAGGAAATAAAAGAAATAGCCAAGGTAACGCTTAAAATACCAATTCCTCGTTTGTTGGTAAAACGTTTTTTGAAATCATTTGTTTTTTTGGTCATATGTTTGTGGCTCTACCTCAATTGCGTGCTGGTAATAGCCGTTTGATAACTTATGCTTTTATTGTAATCACTAGCCCCGGTAGCTTTGAGCTGAATTAAAATACGGTCACTCAAAGAGCTAGGCAAAAAATTAATCGAATTAATCACCACATCATCAGAAGTAATGGTGTAACTAGTGCCATTTCTGTTAACTACTAACTGATTATCAATTACGGAATAATAAACGCATGAATCATTTTTATCTCGCACATACAAAATAGAGCTGTTGGGAAAAGTACAAAAATAAACATTACTACATCCGGGTCCGCCACAATCAGCGTCCATATTGTGATGCAGGCTGGCGGTTTTAACCTCATCGGCAAACACGCCCATGGCATACCGCAAATCACCTTCAAGGTTTTGTTCGTCCTTGGTTCTATTTTGAATATCGGTTACTTTGGTAAAAGTTTTGGTGGCCACTAAAACAAGCACGGCCAAAAGAGCAATCGAAACCACCAGTTCCAATAAAGTTAAACCTAAAATTTTTTGCTGGCCATTTTTATTGCAAACCGAAAATTTCATAAATTTTATCAATAGTTGGTGTCATATAGGACGGCTGATAATTTTTGAGTATTGCCTCGACCGCCTCGATCAGCCCAGTAAACTTGAGCTTCTATGGTTAAAGAATCTTTTGTGCCAACCATGGTGTTGTTATGATAGGTGGAGACTATTCGTCGATAAAATTTAGTATTAGTTCCAGTGGTTAGCTGATAAAAGTTGGTGTCGTCATATTTTAATCGGGCATTTTCATCCGGCAAAGCATTAACCCCTAAAATTACTCCATTGTAATCAATGGCAAAACTATAAGTACTGCCATTGGTAGTGCTGGTGGCCAAACTAGAATAAAAAAGCGTACTGGTAGCCACGTTGGCATTACGTATAGCTTCGGCCAAAGAAATGGCCTCGGTTAGCAAACCCTTGGCTATAAAATCGTTTTCTGTCACGTGCTCCACTTGTAACATTTTAGTGGCCACAGTAATAATGGCCACCAAACTGACAGCTAAAAGAGACAGAGTTACCACAATCTCCAATAGAGAGAAGCCGCTGTCGATAGTTTTTTGCCAAAAGCTTTTCATTAGTGCGTCCAATTAATTAAACCGGAAGTGTCTACGGTCAAAGTTTGCGGGGTATCTCCCGACAAACTGGTACCAGCAGCTCCGGCATTATTAATAATAATTTCAACCTCCGAAGAAGAAACTACTCCGTTGCTGTATCCATACATTAAATAAGTAACTGGATCAAAAAAAACATGTAGTTCGGAAGTGGCAACTCCGCCATGAGTCAAAGAATCAAAAACTAAACCTGGCGGCAATTTAACTTCTCTAAAAAATTCATCATCTGCCAAATAAGCTGTGGTTGGTACGCTAAATTTTTCCGTCCACCGCTTAGCCCCTTTAGAAATTCTAACTTCGTCAATCAAACCAGCCCAAGAAGTATTAATATCAGCCCCATCGTTACCGATAAAAACACTGCTAGACACCTGACGAACGGCCGTGGTCATTGGTGTGGTGCTGGCAATAATACCAGAAATAAACAAAGTTAAAACATTATTCTTTCTGGTGGCAGCCAAATGATAAGGAGTGTTTACGGTAATAGAAAAAGAAGAAACCAGGGCATAAGAAGTTGTATCATCATAAACGACAAAATTTATTTTATCATCAGTGTCTTTGTAAAATTCATAGACCTTACTAACGCCAGTTCCTTTGGATAACAAATACTTTGGACTACCGGAAGTAGTAGAAGAGGCCCACAGATCTATGGCAAAATCCCCCGAGCCAAAAGCAAATTTGTCGTTGTTGTCTGCCACGCTAAGACTGTCCCCGGTGCCATCAAACAACCAATAACCGCTACCCGCTCCGGTCGGCATACCGGTTTCGGAAACCTGAGTGGCGTTGCCGCCAATCGCTACCGTATTGGTAGCCTGGGCGCTATCCACAAAACTAGAACCACTGGTCCATTCCGTTCCATGAATTAATAGCTTGGTTGGATAATCATAAGTTCGACCATTATCCAAATCTGAAAAAATAACATACTTATTAAGATTGCGATTAAAATAAATACCCCAACCATTGGCGAGGTTAGATTTATTGGAACGACCAGAATATCCATATCTTTGGGTCAAGCGCAAATCTTCCCTTATCTTGCCAGCATAAGAACTTACCCGTCCTTGATCGCCAATTTCTCGATAATTAGCAAACAAAGCGGCTGAAATAATAGCTACAATAGACACCACCACAATCATTTCAACAAGAGTGAAACCTGTTAAATTTCTAGTCAAAAAATGACGACTCTTGTTTGACAAGAGAAATCCGGGCTTTATTATGCCAGCAAAACCTTTCATATTTATTGTTTAATAAGCTCAATGGCTTTAAGTTTTTGCTTGTCCGTTTTATCTTCGGTCCTAATACTCACCACCACATCCGGAGTAATCCCTTGTCCATCAATAGATTTTCCTTTAGGAGTTAACCATTTAGCGGCGGTAATTTTAATAGAACTGCCGTCACTCAACTCTTTTAAGGTTTGGACTGAACCTTTACCAAAAGTTTTAGTGCCGACAATGGTGGCCAAGTTATAGTCTTGTAAAGCGCCTGCTACAATTTCTGAGGCGCTAGCTGATCCCTCGTTGACCAACACCACGGTTTTAATGCCAACCAAACTGGCCTCACCCTTGGATCGATGATTGGTGGTGGTGGCGTCAGCATAACGTTCTATAACCACCGTATTATCCTTAACCCAACGACTAGACATCGTCACAGCTGTGTTTAAATAACCACCCGGATTATTGCGCAAATCCAGAATCAAGCCTCGGGGCTTCTTGAGTAAAGCTTCGGCCACCGCTTCAGCAAACAGAGTTTCGGTATCATCGTTAAAGCTGGAGACTCGAATAATAAAAATGTTGTCGTTGGTCATTTCGGTGCGCACACTTTTAACAACGATCACGTCTCGAACAATAGAAAATTCCAACTGCTTATCAGAACCCTTCCTAAAAACAGACAATTTAACAATCGTCCCCTTGGGTCCACGAATTTTATTAACTGTTTGGGTAACACTCCAACCAGAGGTGGCTTCACCATTAACCTTAATTATCTGATCACCAGCCTTCAGGCCAGCTTTTTCCGCCGGCATGCCTTCCAGGGGCGAAATAATTGTAATAATTTCACCCTTAAGACCAATTTCAGCACCAATACCCTCGAATTTTCCCGACATATCGGTTGCGAACTCTTTGTTTTCTCCTGGTGTCATGTAGACAGAATAAGGATCACCGGTAGCCTCGACCAATCCTTTTAAGGCGCCATAAAATAACTTTTGGCCATCCAGCTTGCTTTTATCAACATAATTATTGGCCACTATTTCCCAGGCTTCCCAAAATAGGGCTGGCTTAAAAGCCTTGGTGTCAATGGCGGAATTTTTATCCGACTTGGTAATTTCAAAAGAAACCCTGTTATTACTGATAAATTTTTGAGCGGCAAGATTTTTTTCTCCCACTAACTGTCCAAAGTAAAAAGCGGCCAAAAGCAAAACCGTAATAGTCAGAGTGCTGATGCTGCTACGCCAAATACTGGGTCGAGGTTTTTTATTAATCATAATCTTCGTTTTTATTGTTTTATTTTTCGCTAATAATAATGACAAAGGCTCTAATCGGCCATCACAAAAAATAATGTCATTTTCTTTTGCTGCCTTTTTGTTAATTATAACAAAGAGACAACTTCTCCGCCAGAGGTTGTCCTAAATCGACTTGCACTTTTTCGTAAAACAGCCCCTCCTGAATTGCTTATTTGCGACTTGCCCGGCAAGCTTTTTATTGTTAAGATAAAAACACCTTAAAACCTAATTTTATGTTGTATTTTATCCTAAGCGGAGCCACTTTAATTATCATTATTTTAGCCATTGTTATTTGGCAATTATTAAAGCAAAATCACTCGGACCGAACCAGCCAACCCCTAACAGTTTTGTCGGAAAGGTTAAGTTTTTTAAGCGAACAAAATCAAGAATTAAAAAATCTTTTGGACAACAAATTGAGAGAAGTTAACGAAGCCAGCCGAGATCAGTTTAGCCAAACTACCCGCATTATTCAGACTATTAGCAAAGAGTCCGGCGCTTATTTAAACGCGGTCACGGAAAAATTAACCAAGTTGGACGAAACCAACAAACAAATTATGAATTTTTCCGGACAACTGCAAAATCTCCAGGATATCTTAAAAAATTCTAAACAACGCGGGGTGCTGGGGGAATATTTCTTGGAAGAAATTTTAAAAAATGTTTTACCACCCGGCGCTTACCAAATGCAATATAAATTCAAAGATGGTTCTATCGTCGACGCTGTGGTGTTGTTAAAAAATCATATTGTGCCGATTGACTCCAAATTTTCTTTGGAAAATTATGAAAAATTAATCAAAGCCAAGGAGGCCGACGACAAAGAAAAGTGGGAAAAACTTTTTAAGCAGGATTTAAAAAACCGTATTGACGAAACCGCTCAATATATCAAGCCGGCCGAAAAAACCCTGGATTTTGCTTTTATGTTCGTGCCGTCAGAAGCTATTTATTACGATTTGTTGGTGGGCCGTGTCGGCCTAAACAGCCGTAATTTAATTGATTATGCCTTTATTGATAAAAAAGTAATTTTGGTTTCTCCCACTTCTTTTCTGGCTTATTTACAAACAGTTTTACAAGGACTCAAGGCCATGCAGATAGAAGACAGCGCCAAAGAAATCATGAGCAACGTGGAAAAATTAGGACGCCATTTAGGAGCTTATGATGAATTTATGGGCAAACTGGGGCAAAGTCTGTCCACCACGGTCAACCACTACAACCAAGCTAGCAAAGAATTTAAAAAAATCGACAAAGATGTGGCCAAAATCACCGCCGGAGAGGCTAAGGTAGAAACCATGTTGTTGGAAAAACCGAATTTAGAATAAATTTCAAGTTCTAAGTCTTAAATTTTAAGTTCCCAGCTATACTCTTTACTTTTTTACAGTTACTTAAGAATTAAAACTTTTAACTTAAAACTTCTACCTTGTTTTATGTTGAACCCAAACGAAAATACTCAAAATATCATTAAAACTCTAGCTTATTTTAATCTTTTCAACTACCCTCTTACCTCCTGGGAATTATGGCGATTTTGTGGTGTTAAAAAAAAATACGGGGAATTTTTAAGCGAACTAAACAACCTTGCTTATTCCCATGTCGTCTTTAAAAACGGCTTTTATTTTTTATCAGGACGCGAGGATATTTTAACTACTCGTCAAATTCGCTACAATATTAGCGAACACAAATTTAAGCGGGCACAAACGATGGCTTGGTGGCTAGCGCGCTTGCCCTGGATTAAGCTGGTCGCTCTGGCCAATCAAATCGGCGCCCACAATCTGCGAGCTGAAGGGGATCTTGATTTTTTTATCATCACCAAAAACCGACGCCTCTGGCTATCGCGCTTGCTGGTGGCGGGGGGATTAAAAATTTTAAATCTGCGGCCGCGCGACAACAAATCTCAAGATACTTTTTGTTTGAGTTTTTGGGTCAGCGATCAACACTTGCCTTTAGGCGATTTCAGATTAAACGAAACTGATCTTTACTTTACCTACTGGTTGGCTTCACTAACTCCCTTGTTTGACGTCGATCATAATTATCGAAAATTAATAGACCACAACCCCTGGTTAAAAGAAGCTCTGCCTAATTGGCAACCTCTGCTAGCTAACCCGAGACATTTGATAACCAAAAAAACAGCCAAAGAAAAACCGGGCTGGCCGTTTTTTAATTGGTTGGAAAAATTAGCTCAGGATTGGCAAAGCAAACATCTGCCGTTAGACTTAAAAAATATCGCCAATATCGACACGCGAGTGGTCATTAATACCGCCGTAGCCAAACTGCACGCCGAAGACCGCCGAGAAGAATTTTATAATCGATACCTAAATAATTTAAAAATATAAATTTAAAATTTCTATAATGCTTATGTCGTCTAAATTAAAAAAAGTAGGTAATTTTTTGCTTTTAGCTATCGTCTTCCTCCTACCTCTTCAGACTCGCTACATTTGGCTAGCCGGGGTATTGAATAAGGGGCCCTTTGAATATGCCACCATCGCACTTTACGGCTTGGATCTGCTAATTTTATTGGCTCTGCTTATCGGCTTAATTATTGATTTTTTGGCTAACAAAAATTTTGTCAACAAAAAATATTGGCTGGCAATTTTAGGCCTAGGCATGGTCACTTGTCTATCTCTTTTTTTGGCCGGCGAAAAAACTCTGGTTCTCTACGGTCTATTTAAGCTTGTCGTAGGCGTTGGTTTATTCTGGCTAATCTATAGTAGCTCCCTGTCTTACAAAAAAATTGCTTTGGCCCTCTTGATGATGGTTTGTTTACAAGGAACTTTTGCTTTTTGGCAATTTAGTCAGCAAACTACTCCAGCTAATAAATGGTTGGGGCTGGCTTCGCATACTAATTCCGAACTAGGCGCCAGCGTTGTCGAAACCACCTCTCCCGATGGCCAAAGCGAACGCTGGTTGCGCGCCTATGGCAGTCTGGACCACCCTAATATGCTAGGAGGTTTTTTGGCCCTTGGCTTGTTAATGGCTATTTGGTTGTTACTTAAAGATCGCTCGGAATTTTCTTTAACCTCGCCACCAAAAACTTCCAGATCGCCAAGGCTCCGAGAATTATTTTTATCTTTGACTCTAATTTTAGGCACCACCGGCTTATTTTTAAGTTTTTCCCGGGCCGCTATTTTGGCCTTTGGTCTTGGTTTGGGCATCTTGATTATCAGCCAATTTAAACAATGGCCAAAATTGCTTTTGTCTTTATTTCTGGTCCTGGCGGTTAGTGGAACACTAGCTTATCAATATGGTTATCTCTATGTTTCCCGCGCCAAAAATATGGCTGTTTCCAGTCTTGATCAGCGCCTGGAAGCAAAATCTTTATCTGAACGTGTTGAATATCTCAATCAAGCTAAAACTTTAATCAAACAGCACCCGCTCCTGGGTGTCGGTCTGGGTAATTTTGGCATAGCTGTTTCAGAAACTCTGGTCAAACATCAGTTAAGTTATTATTATCAGCCAGTTCATAATGTCTTTTTCTTGGTAGCTAGTGAAATTGGCTTATTGGGTCTTGCTTGCTTGCTGTTTTTATTGGGCTTATTAATCCTTGACTCACTAAAAATCATGCAAACAAATTCCTTGCCCTTGGCGCTTCTTGGCGCTCTTTTAATGATTATGGTCTTCGATCACTGGCTATGGAGTCTGCACTTTGGGGTATTGTTTTTTTGGTTCGTTCTGGGCATAGCTTTTAAAATCATTTTAGACAAGAAAAAACCCAGCCTTTAATTGGTTGGGTTTTTATTAGGAGTGATTTTGGGTGGGAACAAGAGGGTTTTTTATATTCTAAATTCAATAATAATGAACCTGAATATACTTATATAATAGCATATATTTTATAATTTGTCAAGCAATAAACCACCCCCATCTCTTTACTTTTAATCCTAAATTTTTTTATTTAATTTTAGCCAAATTTTTTAATCACAAAAAATACAAGCAACAAAAAAATTTTTTTGTTCAACGAGATGGTAATGGTCTCGTTTTTTTTGACTTATGGCCTTGTTTTGCTAAAATGAATTAATAATATACCTCTAAATCATTTCTATGGAAAACTTAATGGACAAAGTTATTTCTCTCTGCAAACGACGCGGTTTTATTTTTCCCGGTTCGGAAATTTATGGGGGTCTGGCTAATGCTTGGGATTACGGCCCCTTGGGGGTAGCTATGAAAAACAACATCAAAGCGCGCTGGTGGAAAACCTTTGTAGACAATCGCGCCGATATGTACGGTCTAGACGCCGCCCTGTTAATGAACACCAAGGTTTGGGAAGCCTCGGGTCATTTGCAAGAATTCAGCGACCCGCTGGTGGAGTGCAAAGCTTGTCATGCTCGTTTCCGCGCCGAAGACGTTACTGAAAAAAATTGTCCAATTTGTAAAAAAGGCGAATTGACCAAAGCTAAACAATTTAACTTAATGCTCAAGACTCATTTGGGTCCGGTGGAGTCAGCCGACAATGAAGTTTATTTTCGTCCGGAAACCGCCCAAGGCATTTTTGTTAATTTCAAAAACATCGTTGACACCATGCGACCAAAATTACCTTTTGGCATTGCTCAAATCGGCAAAGCTTTTCGCAATGAAATCACTCCCGGCAATTTTATTTTTCGCATGCGCGAATTTGAACAAATGGAAATTGAATATTTTGTGCCTGAAGCTGATTGGCAAAAATATTTTGAGGACTGGCGTTTAAATATGCTCGCCTGGATTGCCGATTTGGGAATTAAAACCGAAGACATCTTTGAACAAGAGGTCGCTAAAGATGAGCTGGCTCACTATTCCAAGCGCACCATCGACTTTGAATATAAATTTCCTTTTGGACAAAAAGAATTATTCGGCTTGGCCTATCGCACCGACTTTGATTTAAAAAATCACGGTCTGGATTATACCGATGAAACCGGTCAAAAATTAATTCCTCACTGTATTGAGCCGTCTTTGGGGGTTGATCGTAGCTTACTGGCCTCCTTGCTTTCGGCTTATACCGAAGAGACTTTAGAAAAAGACGAAAGAATAGTTTTAAAATTGCCAACTTGGCTAGCACCAATCAAAGTGGCCATTTTTCCCTTAATGAAAAATAAACCAGAGCTGGTCGCCAAGGCTCAAGAAATTTTTACTTTTTTGCAAAAAGACTTTGTCTGTGTGTTTGATGACAATGGCAATGTCGGCAAACGCTATCGCCGACAAGATGAAATCAGCACACCTTTTTGCGTAACGGTTGATTTTGATTCTCTGGAAAAAAAGACGGTCACGGTGCGCGACCGCGATACCATGAAGCAAGAAATCGTAGCCATAAAAGAATTATCTGCCTATCTAACCAATAAATTAGTTTAACAATAAAAAACAAACGATTTAAGATTCACGATTTACGAATAAAGCACCCCCACTTTGGGTGCTTTTCAAAAAAACGTTATTTTAATTATTCCTGAATCCTAAATTATAAATCGTAAATTTTAAATAACATTTTATGAATAAAACTATCACTTTGCCCAACGGTTTAACTTTATTAACTGCTCCCGTAGACGGCGCTAAGACTACGGCTGTTTTGGTGCTTTTCGGCACTGGCTCCAAACATGAAACTCGCGCTGAGAGCGGGTTATCACATTTTTTAGAGCACATGTTTTTTAAAGGCACAACCAATCGCCCCTCTGCCCTGGCCTTATCCAGTGAACTGGACAGATTAGGCGCTGAATATAATGCTTTTACTGGCAAAGAATACACCGGCTATTGGATTAAATCCGGTAGCGCCAATGCCGACAAAGCTTTGGCCATTGTGGCTGATATGCTGATCAATCCTTTGTTTGTGGCCGAAGAAATTGAGCGAGAAAAGGGCGTCATCATTGAAGAGTTAAATATGTATCAAGACAATCCCATGTGGTATATTGAAGATTTGTTTGAAGGTTTGCTTTACGGCGACACCCCGGCTGGTTGGGACACCATCGGTACCAAGGACACCATCAACAGTTTTAAACGAGAAAACTTTACCGACTACTACCACAAGCAATATGGCGCCGACACCAGCTTTTTGATTGTGGCCGGCCAAATTCCCGATAATCTGGAAGAACTGGCTAATAAATATTTCAGCGCTTTTCCTAAGAGCGCCTATCAACCTAAAATAGCCACCGCGGAAACACAAAACGGAGCGCAAAGCAAATTTTTTGTTAAAACCACTGACCAAGCCCACCTCTCTTTGGGCGTGCGCACCTATCCCTATGCCCACGAAAATAATTTTATCATGCAAATCATCTCTTTGCTTTTAGGTGGTTCTATGAGCTCCCGCTTGTTCATTAATTTGCGCGAAAGAAACGGTTTGGCTTACTATGTCCGCGCCAATAATGAACACTATACCGATACCGGCTACTTAACAGCGCGCGCCGGCGTGCCTGTCAACAAATTAGCCGAGGCCATCAAAATTATTATGGCTGAATATCAACGATTAAAAACTGAACTGGTGTCAGAGGACGAGTTGTCCAAGGTTAAATCTATGCTTATTGGCAAACTACCTTTGACCTTAGAGGGCGCCGATGAAATGGCACAATGGTATGGCCGACAAGCGGTTTTATTTTTTCAACAAACTACAGGCGAAAAAAAGATAATAACCCCGGAAGAATTTCTAAACAAAGTCAACCAAGTTTCCGCCGAAGATGTCCAGCGCGTAGCCAATGAAATCTTTATCAATGACCGTCTCAATCTAGCTGTCATTAGCCCCCAACAAGACGAAACCGCCCTTAAACAATTATTAACTCTATAAAATAAATACAACCAAAAAACCGCCCTGCTAAGGACGGGTTTTTGCGTGGAGCTAAGGGGTATTGAACCCCTCTATCCGAGTGCTGACCACGGATTCCTCACCATGAGGTAGCCCCTTAAACTCCACGCCAAAAGTTTAACATATTTTTTTATTTAAAAAAATCCGACGCCCGTTAAGGCATCGGATTTTGGAAATTCAATATAATCCGTGGTCAGCATTTTTAGTATAGCAAAAATAAAAAACTTGTCAAGTCGGTCGGGTAAGCGATATAATTATAAGGTAATTAATAAAACATTATGCCTACTAACAATCTTGCTCTAGAGTCTCTTAAACTTTTAGGCGAACAAATTACGGATAGTCTCAAACAGGCGGCCAAATTTAAATTGCCCAAAACTCACCAAAAAATCAATAAAATTGTGGTCAGTGGGATGGGGGGGTCTAATTTGGGCGGACGGATAATGTCCGCGGTTTTTGAGCAAGAACTCAAACTGCCGATTTTGATTAACGCCGATTACGAAGTACCACGCTGGGTGGATGCGCAAACTTTATTTGTGGTCTCCTCTTACTCCGGCACCACCGAAGAAACTGTTCATGCCTACACGGAAGCCAAAAAGAAAAAAGCTAAAATCGTCATTTTGACTGAAAACGATATTAAAAATCCGCTGATTGCTCTGGCCAAAAAAGATAGTTTTCCTGGACTAGACTTTACTCCAACTTTTAATCCTTCATCTCAACCCCGCTTGGCCATCGGCTACGCCGTTACCTTATTGGCGGTTATTTTAGATCGCGCCGGAGCCCTTAAACTCTCTGCCAAAGAATTAACTCTTGTTGCCAGTAAACTTAAAACTTGGGGCGCCAAATTAATTCCAGAAAAATCTGATAATGTGGCCAGTAAAATAGCCGACAAATTATTCGGCCAAAATATCGTCATCGTGTCCGGCGGATTTTTGGCCGGCAATGCCCATGCCCTGCGCAATCAATTTAATGAAAATAGCAAAAATTTTGCCTGCTATCTAACTTTACCAGAACTAAACCACTACGCTCTGGAGGGTTTGGGTTGGCCTAAGAGCAATGCTGATAATTTAAGTTGTCTATTTTTTGAGTCTTCTCTTTATAGTCCGCGCGTAGCCAAGCGTTTAGAACTGACGCAAAAAGTCATGGCCAAAAATAAAATTAAAACCGTAAGCCTTTCACTCAAAGGCGCCACCAAGTTGGAACAATCCTTGGAAATGCTCCAGCTGGGATCCTGGATAACTTATTATTTGGCTGCCAAAAATAAAGTTAATCCTCTGGCCATTCCTTGGGTGGATTGGTTTAAGAAAGAATTACGCTAATTTCAAATTTAAAATTTAAAATTTTAAAACAATTTTTAATACTCTAAAATTTAAATTTTAAAAATATTTGAAAATATGCTAAAAAAAATTCTCCTGCTTCTTTTTTTGTTACTACCCATTACTGTGGCTCGAGCCGTTGATGCGCCACTGTTAATCTCGGAAGTGCAGATTACCGGAGGTACCGGAAAAACCGCTAATGACTTTGTCAAAATTTATAACAACACTGATAATATTTTAGATCTGGCCGGTTATCGCTTAGTAAAACGTACCAAAATCGGCACGACCGACACCACTCTTAAATCCTGGACTAGCGCCACCCCTCTTAATCCGAGGGGTTTTTATTTGTGGGCCAACTCGGCCGACGGTTTTGCTGTTTCCCTTTCAGCTGATTGTTCAACCACCGGAACAATCTCTGACGACAATGGGATTGCTCTGCGCCAAGGCGCGGAAGATACCGGCACGATTATTGATGCTTTGTCTTGGGGCGCGGCGACCAATGCTTTGGTAGAAGGAACAGCTTTCCCCACCAATCCTGAGGCCAACCAAACGCTTAAAAGAAAAAATAATCAAGACACTGATAATAATTCCGCCGATTTTGAATTAACAGGAACAACTTTACCACCCCCCGACAACACTTCGCCAATTAATAATCCGGCCCCAGTCAGTAGCGGTAGCGGAGCTTATTGCCAAACCGTTAAAGGTGAGGTGCTGATTAATGAATTTTTAAGTAGCCCGGGTGAAGACGAAGAAGAGTGGATTGAGTTAATTAATAGTTGTTCGCAGGCCGTGCAACTAAATGGCTGGACCATTGAAGACGGCGCCGGCACTAAAACCGAATTATCGGGAATTTTTGATAAATATTTTATTATCGACGCCCCCAAGGGAAAATTAAATAATGCCGGGGATTTAATTATTCTCAAAAATAACAACGGACAGATTATGGACGAAGTCGTCTATGGCACTTGGCAAGAACAAACGGGGGTTAAAGCGCCGGGAATTGGCCAAAGTTTAGCCCTCAACCCCGAAACGCATGAATTTGTCTTGAGCGCTAAACCTACCAAAGGTTCGGCCAATCTTCTAACTGAAATTGTGGAGACACCTGCCACCACCGACCACAAAACCACCGCCACTAGCTCACCCCTAATCATCAGTGAAATTTTTCCTAACCCCTTAGGCGCCGATGCAGAAGGCGAATTCATTGAACTTTTTAATCAAAGTTCGCAGGTCGTCAATCTTAAAGACTGGCAATTGACCAACGAGGTCGGACAAATTTTTGTTTTTCCCAATATCGTTATCAACCCGACAACCTCAGTAGCTTTCTACAAAAAAATCACCAACTTAAGTTTAAAAAACGATCACGACACGCTTAAACTTTACGCGCCCAACAGCCGGCTAGCTAGTCAAAGCGTTAGTTA
The DNA here is from genome assembly GCA_964545125.1 of uncultured Gammaproteobacteria bacterium. Lineage (GTDB taxonomy): Bacteria > Patescibacteriota > Patescibacteriia > Patescibacteriales > Patescibacteriaceae > JAKAEX01. The sequence goes on along the minus strand of CAZJEP010000009.1, from coordinate 2,604 downwards.
TAAAAACGCGCCGGATGGCCAGAGTTATCTTTATGATCCGTCAAGCAAAACCTGGACTTGGAGCCTGGGAAGCACCCCCAATAAACTAAATATTTTAATTAAACCCAACGCCGAACCAACCGCTATTTTTTATGCGCCGGAATCGGCCGAAATTAACGAACAAATTTTCTTGGACGCTTCTGACTCTTTTGACCCCGCCAGTTCTCCGCTTACTTTTGTCTGGGATTTTGGCGACAAAAGCACGAGCACCCTAATCGCTGTAGAACACGCCTGGCTTGAGGCCGGTACTTTTACCATTAAACTAACAGTTAGCGACGGCGAACTAAGTAACACCAAAGAAGCCAAAATAAAAATTATTGATCCTAGGGCTTTACCAAAATCAAGCGTCATTACCAGTCCCGTTATTCAAAAAACTTCACCCAAAATTACCGTCGACAACTCTTTAATTAAAATAAATGCCTTGGTGGTTACCCCGCCTGGCCTCTTTGGCACCCAATGGTTTTATGCCCTGCCCTTAGATGAGGCCGGTAAAGCTACCAACGCCGTTATTCAAATCTATAACAATAAAAAAGAATTCCCCGCTCTCAAAATCGGCGACTTAGTGGAAGCCCGAGGCGAGCTCTATGCCATTAAAGATGATACTCGCTTAAAAACCAAGGCCTTAGACGACATCACTGTTTTGGAACATGATAATATCTTAATAGAAAAAACCGTGGCTCTGGGTGATTTAAATAAAAATTTGGTTAATGAATTGATTTCCGTCAGTGGTCGCTTGGCTAAGCAACAAGGTAATAATATTATTTTGACTGACGGCACCAAAGAACTCTTGGTAGAATTAAAAACTAACACTAAACTAAGGGCCAAAGATTTTACTCCCGAAGCCAACTATCAAATCACGGGTTTACTTAAGCAAACCGGCGACCAACTCAAACTCTGGCCTCGTTATGTTGATGATATTATTTTGCTAGACAACAAACAGGTGTTGGGCGAAAAAATTGAGTCCAGTTCCACTGCCCCCACCGCCACTATCAATTTTATAAATAATAAAAACAAAGAAAAAACTTTGGAATATTTACTGGTCACTGCCCTAGGGTTAATTATTGGTTTAAGTGTGTTGTTGTTTAAATTTAAAAAACAAACCAACGACCAAGTTGACAAAAACCAAGCTTAAATTTAAGATACAATAATTCGTTCATTTAAAAATTATTCAAAAAATCAGGAGTTAACATGCCAAAAGACTTAAAAAATGTGGTCATTTTTTCCGGTAACGCCAATCGACCGCTGGCGGAAAAAATTTGCCAACATTTAAACATAAAGCTGGGCGATGCTTTAGTTAAAACCTTTGTAGACGGAGAAATAGAAGTCAAAATAAAAGAAAACATTCGTCGTAAAGAAGTCTATATCATCCAGCCCACTTGTTGCCCCGTTAATGACAATCTAATGGAGTTGTGTATCATGATAGATGCTTGTCGTCGCGCTTCGGCCAAGGAAATTACCGCTGTGGTGCCTTATTTCGGTTATGCCAGACAAGATAAAAAAACCGAGCCTCGCGTGCCGATTAGCAGTAAACTTGTTTTTGATTTCATTATCAAGGCTGGAGCCGAAAGAATTATCACCATGGATTTACATGCCGTGCAGTTACAAGGCTTCACCAATAAACCAGTAGACAATCTTTACGCCGAACCGGCGATCGTTGAACACATCAAAAAAAATTTTTCTTTAGATAATTTGGTGTTGGCCTCAACTGATGTCGGTGGAGTAGCTCGTACTCGTTCTTATGCTAAAAGATTAAACAATCTGGGCATTGCCATTATTGACAAAAGAAGACCAGAACCAAACAAATCGGAAGTAATGAATATCATTGGAAATGTCGAAGGCAAAGTGGTAATCTTGGTTGATGACATTGTGGACACGGCCGGTAGTTTGGTTGGCGGAGCTAAAGCTCTTAAAAAAGCCGGAGCTTTGGAAATTCATGCTGTTTGCACTCATCCGGTGCTTTCCGGACCAGCTATCGAAAGAATCAACAAATCAAACTTGTTGTCATTAGCGGTTACCAATACCATTCCGTTAGGAGCTAAAGCTGAGGCTTGCAAAAAAATTCAAGTCATACCAGTTTCTTGGTGGATTGGCGAAGCTATTAAACGTTGTTCTACCGGCGAATCACTAACCGATCTTTTTGCCTCTTCTTAATTCTTTAGTAAACTTTTCAAACCCTCCCTCTGGCGGGCAAACAAAAAACCACTCTTCACGGGTGGTTTTTTCATATAGTTTTTGAGCAAAATCTTGGCAACGACCTACTTTTCCAGGGTTAAAACCCAAGTATCATTGGCGCTGGAGGGCTTAACTTCCGAGTTCGGGATGGGATCGGGTGTACCTCCTCCGCAAGAGTTACCAAGACTCTGATCAAAAACTAATTAACTAACAAAAAATAATATTCAAAACAAAAGTGTGGGAAAATCAGATGACTTATTAGTACTCCTCGGCTGAACACCTTACGGCGCTTACACCTAGAGCCTATCAACGTCGTAGTCTACGACGAGTCTATAAAACCTAATCTTAGAGACAGCTTCACGCTTAGATGCTTTCAGCGTTTATCTTAACCGA
>CAZJEP010000008.1:0-44167 GCA_964545125.1 uncultured Gammaproteobacteria bacterium | reverse complement strand
TGAGACCAAAAAGAAACCCCGCACGACCAAAGGAAGTGCGGGGAGTACGTCATTTGGTAAACTTTTGATTACTTGACTTAATATTTAGGGTTGTTTATAGTTGGGTAAAAGGTAGTTCATTACAAATTTGGAGTAGTTATGATAAGCGACAGTCTTTTTCCGAACGAGGCCAAAGAGGCACTTTATAAAATTGGTTTAATTGGTCGCGCTAAGAGTTCTAGACGACCAAATAAAAGAAACCGCGAGTTTAGCAGAAAAAGCCCCTGGTTTTTTAAAAAAAATAACCAGCAAGATTGTGTTGAAGGTCTTTTTGGTAAAAAAATTGTTTTTCGCATAGATACGATTTCTGATAGAGAACCGGAAGAAATGATCATTTTAAAACCAGAGTCCTTTTTTATTGACGCTCAAGGCGAATTAATAGAAAAAGAGAAAAATCTAACGATGGAATCAATAACCGTTTCTTGCACGATTAACGATGTGGATATTAGTGGCTTTATTGACGAAAATAAAGTAGACAACTATGACCCCCAAAAAGATAGTTTAGATTTTTTCCAAGTCAAGCTTTATACCAGTTTGTCTTATGTTCTGGGTATGTCTGTCCAATGCATTTTTATTTGTAATGACATGATGCTTTTGGCTTGTTATAATCGTGACAACAACCAAGAAAAAACCGAGGATCAAGAGGAACCCGAAGAAGAAGACTCTGTTATTTTTTTGCCGATAGTTGAGTGTAGAATTATTGATTAAAATAAAGGGCTTAGTAATAAGCCTTTTTTTATTGATTTTTTTGAGGTTTTATGTTATTTTTTAGCTTATGTCAGAAGATAAAAAACTTACAATAAGACGAGAGCCGCCTACGCCAAAGGCTTCGTCGAGCCGAAGAAAAGTTTTCGTCGGTATGTCTGGCGGAGTGGATTCCTCGGTGGCGGCTTTGTTGTTGGCGCAGGCTGGTTTTGAGGTGGTGGGTGTCTTTATGCAAAATTGGAGTTCCGATTTTGGCGGTTGTTGTAATTTGGAACGCGATGTAGCCGATGCTCGAGCGGTCGCCAATCAATTAAATATTCCTTTTTATGTCTGGAATTTTGAACGAGAATATCGCGACAAAGTTTTGCATTATTTTTACAGCGAATATGAAACCGGTCGCACACCCAATCCTGATGTGATGTGTAACCGGGAAATTAAATTTAAATTATTTTTAGAGCGTGCTTTAAAATTGGGCGCTGATTATATTGCCACCGGTCATTATGCTCAAACAACAGAAAGAGATGGCGTCTATCATTTGCTTAAAGGGGTTGATCCGAGTAAAGACCAAAGTTATTTTTTATGTTTGCTCGGACAAAAAGAGCTGTCTCGAGTTTTTTTTCCTTTGGGAGCCATGACTAAAACCGAGGTGCGCGCGTTAGCCCAAGAACACAAACTGCTTAACGCCCACAAAAAAGATTCGCAAGGTTTATGCTTTGTGGGACAAGTGAATATTAGGGATTTTTTGAAAGAACGTCTTAAAATAAATCCAGGAAAAATCGTTGGTGTCGATGGTCGAATTTTAGGGGAACATGAGGGCGTGGCTTTTTATACTTTGGGTCAAAGAAAGGAAATCGGCAATTTACCCGGTGGTCCCTATTATGTCGTTGATAAAAAAATGGAGACCAATGAGTTGGTGGTTAGCGCTAATCCACACGAACCCAGTCTCTGGCGCCAAGAATGTTTGATTGATAATTTGAGCTGGGTTAATCAGGAAATAAGTTTGCCGGCCGACTACGAAGTAATTATTCGTTATCATCATCAAGCCACTAAAGCCCACTTAAGCAAAATAAATGATGATAAAATTAAAATCGTTTTTGCCCAACCAGAACGTGCCATCACGCCCGGTCAATTGGCAGTTATCTGTCTTGGCGACGAACTCTTGGGCGCGGGTGTAATTTCTGAGGTTGTGTAGTTTTATTTTTTAGAGTAGTTTATAATGTGGATATGAAAATAATAGCTAAAAAAAGTTATTTGTTTTGGGGGTTTTTATTGGTTATTTTTGGTTGGTTTGTTTTGGGGACAAAAAAATTAAACAACTATGATCTTGCAGAAATTGATTTTTTGGCGATCAAAGAAAAAATTGAAAAGGAAATAAATTTAATGGCGACTACCACTAAAGATTCTTCGGTAACCGTCAATAATAATCAGCCACTAGATAATTCGGTCGTTTTGTTGTCAGTTCCTTTTACTGTTCAGGCGCCCGAGGGACAATGGCAAGAACAACGTTTTCAGGATGGTTGTGAAGAAACAGCTGTTTTAATGGCTATAAAGTGGGCTAAAGGAGAAACCTTAAGTCCGGCCGAAGCTAAAACCACGATTTTAGACATGGCTGATTGGGAATTGCAAAGCTATGGCAGTTTTACTGACACCAACGCCAAGGACACAGCCGAACGTTTGCTTAGGGATTATTTTTCTTATGCTAAATATAAAGTTTCTTCTGAGGTTAGCGCGGCTAAAATTATTGCCCAACTGCATCTCGGCAATTTGGTTTTAGTGCCAACTAATGGCCAGAAGTTAAATAACCCGCACTACAAAACTCCTGGTCCGGAACGCCACATGTTGGTGATTCGCGGTTATGATCCAGCTACTGATGAATTTATTACCAATGATCCCGGAACCAAGGTGGGCGAAGGATATCGTTATAAGACTGAAGTTTTGTTGGCGGCAGCCATTGATTATCCCACCGGTAATCATGAACCGACAGTAAATAGCAACAAAGCCATGATTATTGTTTCTAAATAGGGTTTGATTTTTGGCACTTTTTGTTTTACTATTTTTTAACTTGAACTTGTTAATATATTGTGGTATGCTGTATATATGAAAAAATCATTTAGAAGCAGAGCGATTGATTTAAGAAAAAAGGGATGGTCATATAATGTGATTGCTTCCAAATTGGGTGTCGCCAAGAGCACTTTAAGCGGTTGGTTAAAAGAGGTTCCGTATAAAGCCAATGAAACCACAAGACGAAGAGTTAGGTTGGGTTCGGTGAAATCTAGCGAAACAAGAAATAAAAACAAAATTAATAGTATAAAATCAGCAAAACAGTGGGGGAAAGAAGACGTTGGCAAGCTATCACAGCGAGACTTGATGATGTTAGGTTTAGGGCTATATATTGGAGAGGGTTCAAAACTTTATGAGCAAGTCAGAGTAATAAATTCCGACCCTGATATAATAAAACTGGCAATGAAGTGGTTTAGAGAAGTCTGCGGTGCAGGAGAAGATAATTTTTCTATAGCCGTTCACCTGTATCCGGACACTTCAATTAGCGAAGCAAAAAAATTTTGGTCTGATGTAACTGATATTAAATTAAAACAGTTTGGTAAAACACAGATAGATAGAAGGCTTAATAAATCTTTAAAAAAGAAGAGAAAATTGCCATATGGCACAGCTCATATTACCATAAAAAGTTTAGGGAATAAAAAATTGGGAGTAGAGTTGCATAGAAAGATAATTGGTTGGATAGAAGCTATTTATGACCAGGCGCGGGTATAGTTTAGTGGTCAAATGTCTGTTTTCCAAGCAGAAGTCGCGGGTTCGATTCCCGCTACCCGCTCCAAATTTAAAACACACCCTTTCGGGGGTGTGTTTTAAATTTGGAGTAGTCGTAGGGAATTGAACACTTTCCGAGCGAGTTAGAATGGCCGTAGCAACGGCCAATCGCAACGAGCGACCTTGAAGCATTTGGGAAATGCTTCAAGTGGAAAGCAGGACAAGGAGTGAGGAGGCGACGGCCGACGAACGACGCGACCCCGCTACCCGCTCCAAAACACAAACTCCCCTCAAGGGAGTTTTTGTTTTGGAGAAATAAGAAGGGAATTGGACGGTAATGAGCGACTTTACCGCTAATATTGACAAAAATAAATATTTATTCTAAGATAGTCCTATCGTCAAATCGCTCTCGTTTTATTAATAAAACGCGTTTTTTATTTTAAAGAATTATGTTAAAGATTAAATTATCACGAATCGGCAAAAAGAAACATCCGATTTACCGTTTGATTGTGTCCGAAGTGGGGCGCGATCCTTATGGTAAGAGTTTGGAAATTTTGGGATCTTGGGATCCACATACCAAGGATTTGCAAATTAAGGCTGACCGGGTTAAACACTGGATTGGTCACGGAGCTCAAATGACTGATACCATTAATAATTTATTAGTAGAGAAAAAAATTATTGAAGGCAAAAAAGTCAATGTTTCCGCTTTAGGTAAAAAAGCTAAAGACGCCGTTAGAAAAGCGGCTGAAGCTAAAAAAGCCGCCGAACGATCTGCTAAAGAACCAAAACCGGCCGAAGCTTCAACTGAGGTTGCTTCGGAGGCCACAGAAATTCAAGCCGAGTAATTAAAGTTATAGAACCATAAAAACATCGTTTTTTAGAGCGATGTTTTTTAGTTGACAAAGTTGTTTTGATTTGTTGAAATATTATTAAATAAAATAAATAATTGTTCTTTTAAATATTGGAGTTAATATGAAAAAAGCAGATGACGCCCTTGATTCTTTTTTCTTGCCAAGCATCAAAGAGCTTGGCATAGATAAAGAAGATAGAAGGTTTTTCCATACCTTGGTTTCCTGTTTTATGCTCTTTTTGGGTTGGTTGTATGGTAAAATAGTGTCCAGGGTTATTAATAAGATAGAGGTCGTTGGCAAAGAAAATGTTCCGCGCGATGTTAGTATTATTTTTTTGTCAAACCATTATACTTTTATTGACTCGTTTTTAATCGGACAGGCTCTTTATAGGCCCTGGGATATCGTTTTTAATTTTTCTCGGATCTGTTGGAATTTGCCGGCCGTGGAAAATTTTTATCATAAACCAATTTTTCGGTTTATTTTTAGTCACTCAAAAAACATCCCGGCTATTCGCGCCAAAGGTTTGCCTCAAGATAAAAAATTAAAACTTAGCCAAAGTAAAAAAATTATTGAATTGCAAAAAAATCTTCAGAAAAAGGTTTTAGAAAATAGCAGTTTATTGTATTTTTTTGGCGAAGGTCGAGATTCTTTTGATGACCAGATAAAAGAGTGTACGCGCAGTGCTGCCTCCTTGATTTTTCATTCTAAGCCGAAACATATCGTACCTATTTTGTTGCAAGACATTAGGCAGATTATGCCAGGCAAAAAGTTTAAATTTATTAGGGGTTTGCGTTGTGGAAAAAGAGGTCGGATTGTTTTTGGTAAACCCGTTTATTTTGACGAGTTTTATAAAATGCCAGAGCACGAAGCGGTTCTTAAAATAGCTAAAGCGGCCACCAACTGTGTTAATCAGTTAAAAAGTGTTGCCTGACTCAAAAAGTCTCTTATAATCAAGAGACTTTTTTTAATAGGAGATAGTAATTGTATTGATCGTGATAACTTTTTTCTAATTTTAGGTCAGCTTGTTTAAATAATTTTTTTAGCTCTCGGTTCGTGAAGGCGTGATAATAGCGTTCTGTTTTTTGCCCCTCGACTGGTCCACCCCAATTAAAAATAATATCACCGAAATCCATTCGGTGTTTTTTTAGTAATTTTAACAAGAAGAATTTGGCGATTAGTCGACGAAATTTTGTTTGACTCCACAAATTCCAAACCGTCAGTACGATCGTGCCATCTGGCTTAACCTTGCTTTTGAGTTGTTTGAGCGCTTCCAATCTCAGTCGAAATCCCGGTAAATGATGCAAGACGGCCACGCAAAAAACATAATCAAAACTATGTCCGGGCACTTGGCTTAACTCTAGAATATCGCCCTCAGTAAAGGCCTCGGCCTGGTATTTATTTTTAGCTAGATGTAAAAGGTTGGCGCAGTTGTCAACTCCAGTGTAAGAAATGTTGCGATTAATAAAAAGTTCCGCTAACCGACCATTGCCACAGCCAACATCCAAAACGGTTTTATGAACCAAGGAATCGTCAATATTTTTGACGATTTTAACCAGTTCTGGCCAGACGGGTTTTTGGCGGGTAAGACTAAAATCTTCAGCAATTTGGCTATAGCTGTTTTTAACTAATTTTAAAAGATGGTCCGAGGTTTTTTTGTCCATATTTTTAATCCGAAGACTACTTGCCAGCCGGCGAATTAAGTGCGAATAATACAAAGGTTAGTTTGTTTTATTTTTTGTTGTTAGCGATGGTCAGTTTTATTTGGTCATAACTAAAATCATCACCCAGTTCTTCTTTGAGAGGTTTAAGTTTGTCAGTCCCTATTTTAGCCGCGATTTTCATAATTTTGGCCTGTTTGTCTTTTCCCACCAGTTTAATTATATCTATTGGCACCTTTTTTTCCAGTAGCCAACAGAGATGGTTGATAATGGTTTGTTCGGTTAAATTTCTTTTAGTAGCAATGTCCGGCACGCTTAAACCTTGTTGCCAAAAATCTTGGGTGACAAATTGCGTCAATTTGGTAGCAAAGGGCGCTTCAACCACAATAACTTCGTCATCCGTTTTTGTCTTTTTTTGGTAGGCTTGGTCGTAGTAATTTAAATAGGCCCTTTTTGTCTTCAGGGCGGTTTTAATTTTTGGAGACAAGCCACGACCATTAAGACAGAGATCACATTTGCCGCAAGGTTCGGAAGCTTCCCCAAAATATTTTAAAATGAACTGTTGTCGACAGCCCTGATGATAGATGTATTCTTCCATTTTGTCCAATTTGGCGTAGGCGGATTCTAGTTTGTCGTTCAGGGCGGAAAAATTAAGATTTACTTCTTCGCTTGGTACGCGCTGTAAAATAAAAATTTCCGTACCCTTAAAGGGTGGGGCATAATTCAAAATTCCGACTTCGGTTAGTTTCTTGATTAATCTTTGAACGGAAGATTTTTTAGTTCCCAGCATATTAGCCAGTTCTTCCAAATTAATCTCCCAGCCTGCCGCCAATTTGTCGCCGTAAGTTTTAATGAGAGTTTCCCAGAGGGCTACTTGTTTTTTGGTTTTGGAACCAAAAGATTTTAGAGCTTCGTCCGAGGAGACAGTCAAAAGGAGTTGAGCGTTGCCGAGCCGTTCGCGGGAACGACTGACATAGCCGGCGCCTTCTAAAATTTTAATGGCTGTGCCTACGGCCATGTCAGGAACATCGGAACTTAAATTATTTTTAAGGTCGGCATAGGTTATTAATAAGCTACCAGCTTCGGTGGTGATGGGTAGATTTTTTAGAATTTCATAAATTTCTAAAATAAGTTTGGGGTCGGGATTGTCGCCCTTAATAAAAAACTCCCGCAAGTAGCGGTCGCGCGGATGATAAAGAATTAGGCATAAACTAACGAGTCCATCGCGTCCGGCACGTCCAGCTTCTTGATAGTAGGCTTCCAAGGTGCCTGGCATTTGATCGTGAATAACGAAACGAATATTTTTTTTATCCACACCCATGCCGAAAGCGTTGGTAGCCACAATAATTGGCACGCGACTAGACATAAAATCATTTTGGACCTGTTCGCGACTTGCCGCCTCCATCCCGCCATGATAACCAACAGCATCCAAACCGTTATCAATGAGTAATTGAAGAATGGTTTCGGCTTTGGCGCGCGTGCCGGTATAAATAATGCCAACGGGTTCAGGCAGACTAGCGACAGTATCCAAGATAAGTTGAGCTTTTTGATTCTCGGTGACCGGGATAACCCCAAATTGTAAATTATCTCGACCGAAGCCGGTAATAATAATTTTTGGTTCAAATAAATTTAATTGTTTAATAATGTCTTGACGCACTTCTGGAGTAGCTGTAGCCGTAAGGGCAATAATAGTTGGGTTTTTTAATAAATTGGCGATTTGGCCTAACTTGGCATAACTGGGACGAAAATCATGTCCCCATTGGCTGATGCAATGAGCCTCGTCTACGGCCAAAAGACTGACAGTAAGCCGGCTTAAGCTATCGACGAAAGCGCGGTTATAAAATCTTTCCGGCGCTACGTAAACTAGCTTGTATTCGTTTCTGCTTAAAGCCTCTAAACGGGCGGTTGTCTCTCGCTCATGTAAACTGCTATTAATAAAAGTGGCGGCAATGCCAAGGCTGTTAAGTTGATCAACTTGATCTTTCATTAAGGCGATTAAGGGAGAAACTACGACCGTGATACCAGGCAAAACCAAGGCCGGCAATTGATAACATAAAGATTTGCCACCACCAGTTGGCATAATAACCAAGGTTGAATGACCAGCCAAGACGCTGTCCAAAGCTTCTTCTTGTCCGCGCCGAAACGAAGAAAATCCGTAGTGGATTTTCATTAGCTTGGTTAGTTCATCTTTTTTGTAGGAAAAATTATTCATCAAAAGCGATTTATGATTTATGAATTACGATTCACGAATGGTCATCTTTTTTTAAAAAAGTCCAGAGTGTTTTTGAGGGCGAAGGCGACGGTCATGGGACCAATGCCACCGGGAACCGGCGTGAGCCAAGAGGCCTTAGTGGCGACATTGTCGGCGTTGACATCACCGCAAGTTTGGCCGAGCTTATTTTTACTGATACCAACGTCAATGATTACTGCCCCATTTTTAACGTTATCTTCGTTTATTAAATTAGCTTGTCCTACGGCTGTAATTAATAAATCGGCCTCGGAGGGGGAGACGCCTAGGTTGTTTGGTTCAACCGCTACAACTTTGGCCCCAAGAGATTCTAGTAGCTCATCTAAACTATTGGTAAAAATTCCGGGCTTAGCCACAATAACTACCTGTTGATGATTAAGATCAAAATTAACTTCTTCTAGGCAGGCGAGGATGGATTGAAAAACAGGGGAGACGGGAAAGTTGGAAATTGGAAGTTGGAAGTTGGAAGTTAATAATTTTTTTATATTGTCTGGATGAAAACCATCAACATCTTTGGTTGGAGAAATAGTAGCAATAATTTTATCGGTGTCTAGTTGAGCGGGCAACGGTAGCTGAACTAAAATGCCATCAATGGTATCATCGTTGTTTAAAAAATTAAGGGTATCTAAAACTTCTTGTTGGTTGGCGTCTTCCGTGAATTTGTAAAGATGAGTATCAACGCCAACGGTGGTGGCAGTTTTTTGTTTTAGCTTGACGTAAAGAGTAGAGTCGGACAAAGAACCAATTAAAATAATAGCTAGACTGGGACGACGAAACAAGGGATGACCGGTCTCGGTATTGGCGCATAAATCAAAGATTTCTTGGGCAATATTGTCCTTAATCTTGTCAGCCAGGCCACGGCAATTAATTAATTTCATAGGTGTTTATTGGATAATATATAATAAGATAATTCAAAACAGCCAATATTGGACAAAGATGGTTTGTTAACCCTGTCACGCCCTAAGTATTTTGTGGTTATATCCTAACATAGCCTTAAAAATATGGCAAAATAGGCTAATTTTGAACATATTGACAATCTTAATAAACAAGAGTTTAATGTTTTAAAAAGCACTTTAAACAATTGGAGGAAAAAATAAATGGAACAGAATTGCAATTATTCTGGAATCGCAAAACCCAAAATAACGGTCACTGATATAAAGTCCTTGCCTTGGTCTAGTATGCTAGAAGACGTTTTAATTTTTCGACCCGAAGTTGTGCTAGAGAAAGAATTTTTTATTAATCTGGTTCGTGATATCAGTTTTGGCAAAATAACAAGCGAGGCTGCAAATAGATATTATCGAAACTATCAAAACGGAACACTGTCTTTAGTTTCAGCCTATAAAAGATATTTTGTAGCGTCTTGTTGCGGTCATAATGGTATTAATTTGCGTTCTCAGGAAAAGCTTTATTTCTATTACCGAGATAAACTGTCGTGGTTAGTATATCTTTGGCCCTTTTTGGAAGAAACTTTTTACCGCAGTGGAATTAAGTTTTCTAGGAATTATGGCGCCTGGGAATTAATCGAAACACTCTTGGCCGATCAATCGCAGGAATCGATTGAATGCCACAGAACAGCGTTTAGAGACAGAATCAAAAGAAATATCCATAACTACTCCCGAAATAATATTATGGAGAAATGTTTGGATGGTCTAGAAAGCATGGAAAATTTATTATCTGGTTTGAAAATGGTTTGGGGCTTAATAAAACTGTTGCCTGAAGGTCTGGTAAATTTTTTAAGAACGGAAATTCAGAGTCATGTTGGTTCTGAAATGCGGCGAACAATGATGGTTGATTATTTTTTTGGGCCGGAATTAATGGAAGGCAAAAAGCAACAATTAGCCAAGAAGTATGGCGCTCGGCCAGAAATGATTAGTTTGGTAATCGAACAAGGGATTATAGATCTAAAAAAGGCTTTGGTCCCACAACGTTTACTAATGTTCATCGAAGAAAATGGCTTAAATTAATGATAATTTAATAAAACACGGCTAAAATAGCTGTGTTTTTTATATAAAGCAAAACATAAGAAAGATTATTATTGACAAAAAATAATAAAAATGATATAATTTAAAATTAATTAAGCTCTTTTTATTAATTTTTGGAGGATTTCATGAAACTAAGTAATATCTATCGAGCCATAAGTACCGTTCTCTTTTGTTTTTCATTCATTTTGGCGCTAATCGAAATAACTGGTTTTAGAAAAAGGTTCTTTGATCAGCTCAACGTTGACTTACAAGCCTTAATGTATGGAGTTTCTACCTTAGTCATGCTTATAAGTTTTTTGGTTGCGTTGTGTTGTTCTGTAATAGCTATTGTTTTTAGTTCAGATGAAAAACAACTAGATAAATAATAAATTAAGGGTTTGGTCCAAAACCAAGCCCGCTTATCTCGGTTTATAAAATTATTTGTAGGTCGAGATAAGTAGGTACATTGAATAACTTATTTTTGTTTACTTTTTGGAGTTGATAATGAAGTATTTATTTCGCATCGTAGTTTTCTTTTGTTTGGTGATTATTATTTGTTCCTGCGATAACCAAGGCAACAATAAAATCAAACCTAAAAGGAACGGAGACGTTAAAAAGACTGTAGCCGGCAGATTACAGAAGTTGGAGATCACTATGCAGACTGGTAAAGTAGTGTTTACTAATAACACTTTTATGTATTTCAGAGAAGTTGGCCTTTGTGTTCAACCAGCACCAATAGCACTTGGTGATTCCGTTATTGTTTACTACAGTAATTATGAATATGTTGGAGGACCAACTTGGCAGCTAGATTCAGTAGTGTCTGTGAAGTAACAAAAATTTCCAGCAATTTATTAATAGGGCTTGGTCAATCCAAGCCCGCTTATCTCGGTTTATAAAATATTTGTAAGTCGAGATAAGCAATGTTCTTTGTTTAATTAATTACAGAAAGTTTGGTGGAGAAATCATGAAAAAACACCATAGGTATTTCTTGATTGGCGCAATATTGTTTTTGATTTTTGCGTCTTTCTTTTATGTTTTTTTGTTTCACAATGCCTCTGTTGCTGATGTGCCTCTCAGCTCGATTTCTGGCGAGTTGTTTTTGTCTGACTTTTTTGGAATAGCTGCCTTGTGTTTTTTGCTTTTAGTGGCGCTTTTCTTGTTTTTGGGCTTAAGAGAGCTTGATAAAAAAAATGATAAAGAGTTCGACGAGGAGCTTGATAGGGAATTTGGTCCAGAAAAAAAGGATGAAAGAAAAAGGCAATTAGATGAGGAGTGGGGACCAAGAAAAAATTATTAAAATCTCATTATGATGCGGTCAGAATAATCTGGCCGTATTTTTTTATAACAACAAAAAAACACGAGTTTTTGACGCCGTGTTTTTTAGTTGGTTTAGATTTTGAATTTGTGACAGAGGGCTTTAATTTCTTTTTTGATCAGGGCTTGATTTTTTTGGGGTTGGTGACTTAACAGCCAGTCGATAATACGTGCTAATTCGCGAGCATCTTTGGTCTTAAAACCCCTGGCGGTGATGGCGTAAGTGCCCAGGCGAAGACCAGAAGGATTAAGTGGTCCGCGTCGGTCGTGGGGAATAGTAGAACGAGAGACTAAAATGCCTTGGGCGACCAGTTTGTTTTCAGCTTCTTGGCCGGTTAGTTTTTTATTGGTTAAATCTATAACCATTAAATGATTATCGGTGCCATGAGAAATAATTTGGTAACCCAGACGGTTTAATTCGTCAGCCAAAGCTTTGGCGTTGGCGATAACTTGTTTGGTGTAGGCTTTAAATTTAGTGGTGGAGGCCTCTTGCAGAGCAACGGCTATAGCGGCGATGGTGCTATCGTGCGGTCCGCCTTGGAAGCCAGGAAAAATAGCGCGGTCAATGGCGTCAGCCAAATTTTTTTTGCACAAAATAACCGCGCCTCTCGGACCCCAAAAACTTTTGTGGGTAGTGAACATAACCACATCGGCATATTTGACTGGACTTTTGAGTTGTCCGGTAGCTACCAAGCTGGCGGTATGGGAAATATCAGCCAAAAGATAGGCCTTAACTGAGTCGGCGATTTTTTTGAAACCGGCCCAATCAATATCGCGCGAATAAGCGGAAAAACCAGCGACAATTAATTTGGGTTTTTCTTTTTTAGCCAAAATGGCTAGTTGGCGCATATCTAAACGGCCGTGGTCATCAAGCTCATAACCGACCTGTTGGTAGAGCTGTCCGGAAAAATTAACTTTATGGCCGTGCGACAAGTGTCCACCATGCGTCAATTTAGCGCCCATAATTTTATCGCCGGGCTTCAAGAGGGCCGAGTAAATAGCTAAGTTGGCCGGGCCACCAGACAGGGCCTGAACATTAGCGTGTTCCGCCTTGAACAATTTGCGGGCGCGTTCGTTAGCTAGTCGTTCTAGCTGATCAATAGTTTCGTTACCGGGGTAGTAGCGTCGGCCAGGATAACCCTCCGAATATTTATTGCTTAAAGAAGATCCTAGTGTTTCCAGGACTGCCTTAGAGGCGTAATTTTCTGAAGCAATCAGGGTTAGACTATCAACCTGTCTTCGGTTTTCTTTGTCGACCAGCCTCCAGACTTCTGGGTCAATTTTTTTCAAATTTTGATAAGACATAGGTTTTGGGTAATAGAAAATTTATTTATTACAAAAGTTATTATAGTCTTTTGTGGCTTCTTTGTAACCTAGCTGATCGGCTTGAGTTAGATCTTGGCAGCCGGCCAGCTTGTTATTAAGTTTAATTTTGGATAGGCCAAGAAAATAATAGGCCTCGGCCGAGGCTGGGTCGGTTTGAATAATTTGTTCGTAATCTCTAGCAGCTTCTTTAAAATAATTTAGACGATATTCCAAATTAGCTAAGCTGTTTAAAAAAACATAGTTATAATATTTTTCCTCAGACTTTAAAGTAACGGCAGTTTGGTAATCTTTGAGAGCTTCTGGCAAGCGATTAAGCTTAAGTAAAATACAGCCACGATTATAGTGAAACATAGCTTCTTGCGGATTAAGTTTGATTGCTTGGTTATAATAGTTCAGAGCTTCAAAGGGTTTGGACATTTTTTCTGTTAACAAAGTGCCGATATTGCTATAAACAAAAGCGTCTCGATTGTCGAGTTTAAGGGCTTGCTGATAAGCTTCCAGGGCTCCTGTCAGATCATTGTTTTTAGCTTTAGCGTTGCCCAAATTGGAGTAAGCGCTGGCTAATTGGGGGTTGAGATTAACAATTGCCGTCCATAAGTTTAGGCTGTTTTTCCAGACGCCGACTTGATTGCTTGTTTGCCAAGATAGCGAGAGCAGACAAAATAAGCTGGCTAACAGTAAAAGAAATTTTAAATTTGGAAAACGTTGATAGAGCCAAAAAATCGTGAGTGAAATCAACCAAAAGATTCCTACGCCGGCCAGATAAACATAACGGTCGGCAATTAAGGTGCCGCTAAAAATTTTGATTTGCAAACTCGGCAAAATTAAAATCAAAAACCAAGCCACCCCCAGAATCAAGGCGCGACGATGACGATATTTGTATAACAACCAAAACAAGACCAGAAAAAGCGGGACAGACAGATAAAAAATTAGAGGTAAATGATGGTTAATTTTTTGTGGCAGAGCGTAAAAAGGAGAAAGGTTGTAAGGCAATAATATTTTTTGTAAGTAACTAAGAGGCGAGTAGGCGATAAAAGTTATTTTTTCCCACCAAGGATAAATTATCGGTGGAATTGCTTCGGCCAAATTTCGTCCTTTGATGGCCAACCAACCGAAAATTAGAGATAGCGACAAAAAAGGTATTTTTTCCAGGAAAATTTTTTTGTTCACTTGTTTGCCGGAGAGACGAAAGGTTCGGTGATAGTAATAATCAAAAACAAATAACAGCAAGGGCAAGATAACCGCCGGAGCTTTGGACAAAAGAGCCAAAACAAAACCGCCGAAAGTCAGCCAATAATTTGTTAATTTGGCGCGTTTAATTTTTTTATCGGGCAACTCGGGGCTTAGAGATAATTGACAATAGGTGATATAGGCCAGCAACATCAACAAACTGAAAGTGGTTAAAAATAAGTTGCTTCTGGCCGAGACCCAAGCAACAGTTTCTACTTGAATAGGGTGCCAGGCAAAAAGAGCCGATGATAGTAGAGCGATTCCTTCGATTTTATCTCTCTTCTTGAAGTTGGCACGAATTGTGGTAGACCCCTCGACTACGCTAGGGACAAACGAGGATCGTTTAAAGAGTTTTTTGGTTAACCAATAAACCAAAACAACATTTAGGAGATGGAGTAAGAGATTGTCCAGATGCAAGAACAGGGGAAAAGAATGCCAAAATTTATTTTCCAGAGCAAAACTAAGAGTGGCTAAAGGTTGGTACATGCCGGCGTAATAGTTGGTAAAAATTATTTGTAAATTTTTGGCCGACAAAATTTTGATATCAAAATTATTGGAAACCTGAATTTGGTCATCCCAGTCTACAAAGTCAGCTGACAAACAGGTTAGGTAAGACCGGGCCGATATTATTAGGATAACCAATAAAACTAGAAAGTTGATTTTTTTGGAATTAAAAAATTTTGGCATGAAGAAAAAATTTAGTGTTCAGGACAAAGTTTAGCTTGTGTTGGGTTTAATTTTAAACCCCGAGAGACGCCTTGTTGCCAAGCCTGGCAGGCGGCTGCCTGGCGTTTAAGATTTAACAAGGTTACCCCTTGGTAATAATAAGCTGAAGTAAAATCAGGCGCAAGTTTAATGGTTTGATTGTAGTCAGTTAGGGCTAGTTCATATTTTTTCAGCTGTCCGTAAGCGTTAGCTCGACTAAAATAGTATAGCCAGTTGTCGTTTAAATAGATGGCTTGCGTATAATCCTCGCTGGCACCAAGAAAGTCAGACAGAGAGTTTTTAATGTTTCCTCGGGTATAGTAAAGAGAGTCATTTGGTTCGTTTTTGATAACCAAATCTAGTTCTTGCAGGGCCTCGGGATAACGCTGAAAGTTTTCAGCTAAGAGTAGACCTCGATAGTAATGAACCGTAAAGTTTCCGGAGTTGATCACCAGACTATGATTAAAGGCTTCTAGGGCGCCTAGGTAATCTTGGGCTTCCCACCTGGCCATCCCTAGTGATCCGTAGAGATTGGTGCCGGGATAGGATTTAGTAACAGCGTCATTAAGGAGCGATAGATCATTTTGCCAAATGACGGCTCGGGCGCGCGACAAGAAAGATAGGCCGATAATTATTAACAAAAAAAGAGAAATAAAAAACCAGCGAAGTTTTGGTTTTTTGTTGGTAACCTTATTTAGATAAAAAACGATAATCACCAGCCAGCCGAGCATGGCTAGATAATTGTAACGATCGGTTACGGTTTGTGCTCCCAAGACGACAATTTTTAAAACTAAAATTAGATTTATAATAAACCAACACAGGGACAAAATAACTAAGCGGGGTAGACGGTGTATTTTTTTTAAATAAACTAAACCACCAGACAAAATCAAGACCAGGAGCGGAGATAGATAAAAAGTAAGAGGCAGAAGGTTGTTGTTTTTCAAAGGATAGGCGTAAAAAGCCGACAAGTTTAGGGGCCACAATAATTTGGTCAGATAAAAAGATAGAGAAGTTAAGACTAGCAAAATATTTTCCCACCAAGTGTAATAATTACCAAAGTTGCCCAAGTGTCCGGCCTCTTGTCTAGCCTTAAGCATGATTAGACCGAAGATCAGGGAAATTAGAAAGAAAGGAATTTTTTTTAATAAAATTTTTTTGTTCAATTGGTGGTGATACCAATCAAGCAAAATCATCACCAAAGGAAAGATGATGGCCAGAGCTTTGCTGAAAAGAGCTAAAAGAAAAAAGGCTAAAGTTTTCCATAAATCGTTGTTTTGTTTTTTGCTAAGGTGGCGCCAATAACTAAGCGTTCCCAGGAGTAAAAACATGGAACAGAGGAGGGTACTTCTGGCTGAGACCCAGGCCACCGCCTCTACTTGTAGGGGGTGTAGAGCAAAAATAGTCGCCACTGCTAAAGCCGGCGCTTCGGCTTTGCTCAGGACAAGCCAGGCTTTTTTAAAAATATTTTTAGCTAAACAGTAGACCAGAATAATATTAAGGAGATGCAATAATAAATTAGTGCCGTGAAAAATGGCTGAATTTAAACCAAAAAAATGATAATCCAAAGCATAAGAAATCGTGGTTAAGGGTTGATACATGCCGATATAAAAAGAAGAAAAAATGATTTTAAAATTTTCCCAGGTCAGGGCCGTAATATCGGGATTGTTAATGACCTGCAGGTTGTCATCCCAGGCTTTAAGAAAAGAGCTTTTAAAAACTGGTTGATAAACGATGACGGTTAAGATTAACAGGGCCAAGAGAGCGGCCAAGATTTTTTTATTCAGTAATTGCCATTTGATTTGCCAGACCCGCCAGATCGCCTCCGCTACAATTTTGCCTCGAAGTTTGGATTGTCCTAGTCGGCGTTCTTCAAAGATGATGGGCACTTCCTGGTAACTGCTGTTAGTTTGGTTGGCCTTAACTTTAAGCTCAATTTGAAAACTGTAACCATTGGAGCTGATGGTGGCTAAGTTTAATTTATTCAAGGTAGTTAATCGCCAACCATTAAAGCCACCGGTTAGATCTTTGATAGTTGAACCTAAAATTAAGCGGGCATAAAGTCCGCCACCGCGACTGATAAGCTGACGCGATAGAGGCCAGTTAACGACTCCGCCACCAGTAACATAACGAGAACCAATAACAAAATCATTGGTTGCTAAGGCCCCTAGCAGGGCTGGCAAGTGTTGAGGAGAGTGAGACCAGTCGGCATCCATTTGAATTACCGCGTCGTATTTATGGTTCTGAGCAAAAGCAAAGCCGTCTAGGTAGGCGCGGCCCAGTCCATCTTTTTGCTGGCGTTTTAAAAGATAAAGCTCCGGGTAAGTTGTTTGCAGTTTTATTACTTGTTCGGCTGTGCCATCCGGGGAATTGTCGTCTACTATCAAAATATCAACTCTCAAGTCAAGAGCAAAAATAGCCGGAATCAAAGAGGTGATATTGTCGGCTTCGTTGTAAGTGGGAATGATGATGAGGGTTTTAAGCATGTTATATAGCAATTTCAAATTTAAAATTTTAAATTACTTTTTAATCACTTCAGATAAGCTTTTTGACTAAATACGTATTTTTAAGCTTATATCCCAGCTTTTTATAATATCCTCTAACGCCAACACCGGAAATGATAGCCAGTTCGGTGTAACCGGCCAAGCGAGCTAAATTTTCGGCTTGGAGCAAAAGACGTTTGCCCAGACCTTGATGTTGGGTTTTAGCGCTTTGACCGCCGACCGAGACGAGCTCGCCATAAACATGTAATTCTCTTAAAAAGGCAGTGCTGGGAGATAAAATATTGTTGGGATCTAGACGCAGACGAGCAAAACCATAGAGTCGACTTTGGTCTTTATTGGCAAAATTAATGAAGTATTCGTCGCCGTCAGAGGCGCGATATTTTTGAACAAACAAAAGCGCTTCGGCTAGGGTAAAGGTGGCTTGGCCGATTTCGCGACAGCGAATGCAGCGGCAGACAGCTCCCGCTTCCTTTATGATTTGACGCAAGTTGGTGATTTTGTTGCCGGCCACAATTGATTCGCCGGGTATGTCGCGAATCAAGCGAATAATTCGGACAAAAGGCGGAGTGATTTTTTTACAATCAATAATTAGTTGGCGCAAAGCCTTGTCCGTATAAGGCTTATATTTCCCGGCCCGCCACCAACGATAGAGCAAACTACCCCTGGTAACGACTGTGGGATAAAACTTTATTTGATCAGGGTTAAAATTATTATTTTTAATATCAGCAGCAAGCAAGACTCTCAGGGCTACTGGTTTGTTTTTTTCTTTTAAATTAAGGTCTGTTATTTGGTCTAGTTTAGTAAACATGCTTTGGTACATCTGGCGGTCATGCGCCGGCGTGCTTCCCGGCAAGGCCGGCATAAAATGATAAGTAACCTTGAAACCGAAATTTTTTAAAAGGCGGGTAGCCTCAATAATATCAGCCACGGATGAATCTCGGCGGTTTAATTTTAATAGTTTGTCGTCAATGGCTTGAACGCCCATTTCTACGCGAGTCGCTCCTAGTTCGCGCATTTGCCAAAGCTCTGTTTGCTTAATATAGTCAGGACGCGTTTCTAAAGTTAGACCAACAATTTTATATTTAGCCCCTTCGTTTTTCTTTTGCTCTTTTTGCAATGATGTTTTTAGGTGGGATAGATTCTTTTTGTTGCTTGTTGCTTGTTGTTTGTCTGCCTTGCCGGTAGACAGATTATTTGTTGTTTGAAATTTATTGGCGGCTCTAAAGCATTCTTTAATAAACCAATACTTGTAGTTTACTGGTAGCGCCGACCAAGTGCCACCGATAACAATTAATTCTATTTTGGTGGGTTCGTGTCCATTGGCTTCCAGGGCTTTTAAGCGATAAATTACTTGTTCGTAGGGATCGAATTTACAGTGGATGGCGCGCATTACTGCCGGTTCGTTGGCCAGATAGCTTTGGGGAACATTTTTGTCGGTTGGGCAATAAGCGCAACGACCGGGGCAAGGATAAGGCGTGGTTAGGACTGCCACAGGAGCAATACCCGACATGGTTCTGACAGAACGCTTTTTTAAAAGTTTTTTCAAAGGCTTAGCCAAGGATTCCGGCAATAAATTTAAGCCGGCAATTAAATCTGAACCATTGGGTATGGCACAACCCAATTGTTTGGCTAAACGCCTTTTGGCCGCCGCTAATTCGGATTCGTTTTTGGGTGACAATTTGGCTAGCTCTAAAATAAATTTGTCTAAATTTTTTGTCACGTTTTTATAAAAATGTTATAATATGATATAATAAATAATAAATAAATTTAATCATAAAAGTATGACAAAAACAAGCGTAAAAATTATTTTACCGCTTTTGGCTTTAGCTTTATTTTTGCCGTTATCAGCCAAAGCTTTTGCGGTTAAAACCGGCAACATGGTTAATTTGGCTAAAGATGAGGTAGTTGACGGCAATTTTTATGCCGCCGGTTCTGCCTTGGTTATTGATGGTCAAGTTAAGGGTGATGTTATTTGCGCCGGTCAAGCGGTTAATATTAACGGAAAAGTAGATGGCGATGTTATTTGCGCCGGTCAAGCGGTTAATATTAATGGCGAAGTAGGTGGCAGTGTGCGGGTAGCTGGCAACAATATAAATATTAACAACAAAATTGGGCGTAATTTAATGACTTTTGGCGCGTCGGTTATTTTAGGCTCTAATTCTCAAGTGGCCATGGATATGTTGCTAGGCGCGGCTTATGCTAATATCAATGGTCAAGTAGTCGGTAATCTTCATGGAGGCGGGTCGATAATTACTCTTAATGGTCCAGTAGGCAAAGATGTAGCTCTGACCATGGAGGCCGAGAAGCAGTCTCCATCTTTGATTTTAACAGACAAAGCAACTATTGGTGGCAACTTAAATTATACTTCTCCGGCCACGGCCACGATTGCCAAAAAAGAAAACATTGCCGGCAAAACCAACCGTAGCTTGCCCCAGATCAAAAATAATTATTTCAATGATTTTATGATGAATGGCTTAGCGACAATGTGGTTGTGGTGTCAAATTATAGGCTTGTTTGGCACCTTATTAATCGGTGTATTTTTAGTTTTGCTGTTTAAAGATAAACTTTTGGTTTTGGCTGATGATATGGTCGCGCGTCCGGGAACCGCCATTGGACATGGCGCCTTAATATTTTTGCTTGGTCCTGTAGTTTTGTTTTTCTTGGCATTAACTATTATTGGTCTTCCTTTGGCTTTTATTTTGGGATTATTGTGGGTTTTAGCCATGATTTTAGGAAAAATTATGGCAGCTATTATGGCTGGTTTATTGTTGATGGGTCGTTATCGCCACAAGAGAGCTAAAAACGATCCGAAAACAGAAACCAGGAGCAATATGATTTTGTCTATGATTATTGGTGTAACCATTGCTTTTGCCCTGTTTGTTATTCCGGTTTTCGGTTGGCTACTGGCTGCCATTGCTAAAATGTGGGGCATGGGAGCGTTATGGTTGTTTTTTAGAAAAAACTGTTGCATTAAATAAATTTTTAATCAATAAAACAAAAAATATCCTCGGGCGATTTTTAGTCCGAGGATATTTTGTTGACTGTAATTTATTTAACACAACGGATACTCATGCCATAGTTTTTGCTTAGACTGTTATAGCCTAAGCCAGAAAAACTTGGAAAGACATAAAAATTGTAAGCAGTTGAGGCGCCAGATTGACTTGCTGGCCAGGTGTTGTTGTAAGAATTAAGATTGGCAAATCCGCCCATATAGTCACGGTTGCCGGAAATTAAAAAGTCAAGGCCTGAGGTGCCGCAAGGTTGACGGCCCTGACATTGTCCCGCAATCTTCATTTGATCTCCGGCGATGTTAATGCCCAAAAATGACCTTAAGGCCAGATATTCCGTGTTGCTCGGTATGTGCCAACCGGTTGGACAAATGCCTTGGGCCGGCAAACTAACCGCGCAAGTTTTGGTTAAACAAGAACCGGGTAGTTGTAGGGCCTCTGGCCATTGATAATAAGCCCCATAAGTGGCACAGTTGCTGGCCAGGTTATTGTAGCAATATTTTTCTATTATACTGTCGTTTGTCTGATTAAGATTGCCATTAATCATCGTGCCAACGTTTAAATTATTTTTAAGCCAGCACTGACCGTTAATTAAAGTCGTAGCATAGCCACCATTAGCGAGTCCACCTTCGTAGGTTACTTTCCCGACTCCGCAAGCGAGACATAAACCGTTTTCACAAACATCTGTGCCATTACAACCTCCGTCACAAACCCCGCCACAACCATCAGCTCCGCCAGTACATTTACCGTTGCAGTTTGGCACACAGACGCTTTGGCCGGCGATTGCGGATAAGTCGGAAACGTTTTCTTCTGAACAGTCATAAACTTTGACAATTTTTCCTGTAAAGCGGACAGCATAACCCGTGCGTAGTTGTGTCCCATTGGGAGGATTGACAGGTAGCTGTTCGAAATATTTGATCATGGAAGAGTCAAGATTTAAACAGGCGCTGGGCAATTTGATTTTTACTCCATCGATGTAACAGTCAATATTACAGCCTGTTTGAGCGTTGCCAATTTGTGTAGCTGAAGCACCGAGACCGGTCGGAAGTTGACCTAAGTGATCAACTCTGTACAGCTCAATAGACTTAGCGAGGTTTTCAAGATCAACGGCGCGACGGCTAAGCCTAGCGTTTTTGAAATATTTAGTTGGATTAATGGCGACGGCAACAATTGTTGATATGATGGCAATAATGCCCAAAACCAACAACAGTTCAATCAGGGTAAAACCTTTCTTCATAAACAGGTTTTAATAATGGAAATTAAAAATCGTTGATTTAAACAACAATATTATTATACCATAGTTTTTTAAGTAAGACAGGCTGGTTTTTGTCTTTTTGCGGAGTTAAGTTATAATTAATAAAAAAGAGGATTAAATTTTTGGAAGCGCTTTAATTGGGCGTAATTATCTAAAATTAAACAAATAATATATGATAACAAATCCAGGTGTTTTTAAGGCTTATGACCTTAGAGGAATATATGGTGTTGATTTCGATGAGGAGCTAGCCTATAAGCTGGGCTTAGCTTTTGCCGCTTTTAGAGCCCAAGAACTGGGTCGGCCAGATTTAAAATTAGTAGTAGCCTCTGATATGCGCTTGTCGTCACCTAAACTTAAAGATCAGTTGATGAGGGGTTTGGTGGAGGGCGGAGTTACCGTGATTGATATTGGTTTGGCCTCGACACCAACTTTTTATTTTGCGGTAGCTCATTATAATTACGACGGAGGTATTCAGGTTTCGGCTAGTCATAACCCCAAAGAATACAATGGTTTTAAAATTGTCCGTGAGCATGCTTTGCCGGTTGGAGGAGAGACTGGTTTAGACCGACTTAAGCAACAAATAATGAAGGGAGAGAAATTTCCGATTGTGCCAGGAGGCTCAGTGGTGGAACACAAAGGCGTAGTTGCTGAGCAAGTGGCCCATGATCTTGGTTTTGTTGACTTAACAAAAATAAAACCCTTAAAAATAGTAGCTGACACGGCTAATGGTATGGGCGCCACTTATTTAGGGGAACTCTTTAAGCATTTACCTTGTGAGTTGGTGGCGATGAATTGGGAGCTAGACGGCACCTTTCCGGCTCATGAAGCTGATCCTTTTAAAAAAGCCAATGTTTTTGATTTGGGTCGGAAGGTGGTTTCGCTTTCAGCTGATTTAGGCATAGCTACTGACGGTGACGCTGACAGAATTTTTTTTGTAGATGAGACGGGTGAACCGGTGGAAGCCGGAATTACGCGAGCTATTTTAGCTAAAATATTTTTAGCCGAAAAACCTGGTTCTAAAATTGCCTATGATATTCGCCCCGGTCGTATTACTCGAGATATTATTGTAGCTAATGGGGGGCAACCAGTAGTGACTCGCGTGGGTCATTCTTTAATTAAAAATCAGACCATTGCCGAACACGCTTATTTTGCCGGAGAGTCTAGTGGCCACTTTTTTTTGAATATGGACGAAGGTTGTTATGAGGTGCCGATGATTGTGGTTCTGAAGATGCTGGTTGAGCTGTCGGTGTCCGATCTTAAAATGAGCGATTATCTTAAACCCTATCAAAAATATTTTCACTCCGGAGAAATAAACATTGAAGTGACTGATGTTCAGGCCAAGATTAAAGCCATTAGAACCGCCTATCGTGATGGCCAACAAAATGATTTGGATGGCGTTAGCGTAGAATTTCCAGATTATTGGTTTAATGTTCGCGCCTCCAATACTGAGCCGTTGTTGCGTCTTAATTTAGAAGCCACCACCAAAGACATAATGGAAGCTAAGCGTGATGAAATTTTGGCCTTACTCAAGAAATAATTTTAGGTTTCTCAATTGATTTTGATTAAAAACAAAAGAGCCATTGTTGAATGACTCTTTTTTTTGTTGGTTATTTAGGAGTAGTCTCTTGATTCAGGTTTTGCGGTCGCAAAAGATGCCCGTAGCATTCTTTGAATTTTTTCATACAGCCGTTTTTACTGAAATGTTGACTAGCCTCTAAAAAAGTTGGGGGGTGCCCATAAGTCAATCCGGCGTAATAATAATTTTCTTCGCTGGCAATAGCCTCTTTTAATTTATAGACATAAATCAGCCTTAGCATTTTTAATTCCTTTTGGTTTAAGGCGCTAAGCTCGTTTTCTTGGAGATTGCGCAGGTGTCCGTATTCTTTAAAAAAAGCGGCGGCGCCACCGAATTCAGCAAAATGTATTCCGCACTCTTCGTTGCTTGGTTCGTGACCAATATTTTCTCTCGTGTAATAGCGGTTTAGTTCGCTAATTATTTGCTTGGTTTGTTCGTCAATATATGCTTGACGGGCAGCTCGTTTTTCTTCTTGAGTTAGGGGCATGACAAACTCCTGTTATAAAAAGAACAAAATATTTTATAAGCCTAAATTATTTTTAACTCTAGCGATGGTCGCGCAAGCTAAGGGTTGTAATTTTTTAGCATTATTAGTTAGGAGTCTGGTTACTTGATGATCACTTAAACGATGATATTTTTTTTGAAAATCGGTTAGAAAAATGCCAACCACTTCGGCTAAATCTTTTTTGAAGTTGCCATAACCTTGGCCCTGATATTTTTTTTCTAAATTTTTAATGGTTTGGTTAGTCAAAAGAGAATAAATAGTTAAAAGATTGGAAATTGCCGGCTTGTTTTTGGGGTCATATTTAATTTCTGAGCCAGAGTCGGTAACCGCGCGCATAATTTTCTTTTTAGCCACTTCTGGAGAATCTAATAAAGCAATAAAGTTGGCTGGGTTAGGAGAGCTTTTACTCATTTTTTTAGTGGGATCATCCAGGCCCATAATTCTGGCGCCTTCTTTTTTGACAAGGCCCTGAGGAATAACAAAGGTTTCGCCGAAATGACTATTAAAACGTTTGGCCAAATCTCGTGTCAATTCAATATGTTGCAATTGATCATGGCCGACGGGCACGAGGTTGGCGTTGTAAAGCAAAATATCAGCCGCCATTAGCACCGGATAATCAAATAAGCCAACTGAAACATTTTCACCGTGACTGCTTGATTTTTTTGAGGTGGCAGACTTGTCTTTAAATTGAGTCATCTTTTTTAAATCGGCCATCCGGGCTACCGCGCAATTTAGAATCCAGGCTAGTTCGGTATGTTCAGCAATGGCTGATTGTCGGAAAATTAGAGAGCGCTTAGGATCAATACCGGCGGCTAGATAAATTTTGGCAATATCCAAAATTTGCTTAGGCAGGCTTTGGGGGTTTTGTTCTGTGGTGATGGCATGATAATCCACCACGCAAAAAATGCAGACATATTTATCCTGTAAGTCTAACCATTGCGACAGCGCGCCCAAGTAATTGCCTAAATGAAAATTTCCTGTCGGCTGAACCCCGGAGAAGACGGTTTGTTTAGCTAATTTAATCATATGTTATAAGTTTATCGCTTTGTGGGAGGAGAGTAAAGAGCAAGATAATTTAAAAGCATAAATTTAAAATTTAAAAACAACGACAAATATTTTAATTTAAAATTGGTTATTTGGAATTGTTTTAAAATTTATAATTTTTCATTTAAAATTTTTACAACTCCCAATTCGGATCAGCTCTCAGTTTGTTTAAGGCCACGGTGTGACCAGCCATAAATTTAAAATAACCGGCGGCGCCAATCATGGCCGCGTTATCCGTGGTGTAAATAAGTTCAGGCAAATGAAAATTAGCCTGAGGCAAGTTTTTTTTAATAGCTTCCGCCAGATTTTGTCTTAAAACCAGGTTGGCGCTGACTCCGCCCGAGAGCATGATGGTTGGGGCGTGATATTTTTTTCCGGCCTTAATAGTTTTACTAACTAAAACGTCCACACAGGCTTGTTGAAATTCTTTAGCATAGGCTGATTTTTTGTTTGACCATTTGGGGTCTTTTTGCAATTGATAAAATAAAGCTGTTTTGAGTCCGGAAAAAGAAAAATCCAAGTCGCTCGAATTAATCATCGGCCTTGGCAATTTAATTAATTGTGGCGAAGCCACACCTAAATTGGAAATTGGAAATTGGAAATTGGAAATTTGAGCAGCAGTAGCTGCGATGGCCGGACCGCCGGGGTACCCGAGCCCTAAAAGTTTGGCTGCTTTATCAAAAGCTTCGCCGGCTGCGTCATCACGGGTATCTCCGATAATTTTATAATTCAAGGGCTCTTTCATTAAAACCAGTAAATTATGCCCGCCACTAACCGTTAAAATTATTGCCGGAAATTTTATTTTAGATTTGGGTGAATTTATAAAATTTGCGTAAATATGGCCCTCAATATGATTAACCGCCACTAGAGGCAATTTCCAAGCATAGGCCAAAGCTTTGGCACTTTCTATTCCGACAATCAAAGAAGTAATTAATCCGGGGCCGGCCGTCACGGCTATAGCAGAAATTTTTTTGGGGGCTGTTTTAATATTTAATCCGGCTTCAAACAGAGCTTCGTTAATTACCGGCAGGATATTTAAAACATGATGGCGCGCGGCCACTTCCGGCACCACTCCGCCATATTGGCGATGGATATTAATTTGCGAGGCCACGACGTTGGACAAGACCTTGAGTTTGTCTCCTTGGCCTTCGACTACGGCTACCGCCGTCTCATCGCAACTACTTTCAATAGCTAGTATTTTCATAAGAAATATTGTAACAAAAAGAGTTTAATTTAACCAGAAAAATAGTAAATTGGCAAGGACTTGTTATTTTTTATTATTAGTTATAACCTAACCAACTAAATTAAATAGTTTTTTACAAAGGAGTTTAAAATGGAAGACTACATTATTTGTTACCATTGTGGCTTACCCATTGTCAGTTTCGATTTTTATTGGATCGTTATTGATGCCGAGGGCAATCAATATTTGGCCGATGATTATGGCAAGCCACTAGAAGGTGACGAGTTAATGGAAATGGAAACTTGCCCTCATTGTGGGGCGCATTATTAAACCCCCAAGCTTTGGGGGTTTATCATTATTTGACAAACACCGTAAAATCATTATAATTCTAGCTAGAAAATTCAATCTACAAATTGTATTTTTTTGTTTCAGTGGCAATTAACAGTCCGTCGGCTCGCTGACGCGAGGCGGGGACGCCAGGTTTATTAATTAAAAGTTTAATATCAATCGAGTAGTTACGGTCCCTTCGTCTAGTGGTTAGGACACCAGGTTTTCATCCTGGTAACAGGGGTTCAATTCCCCTAGGGACTACTTAAATAAAAAATATCGGCTTTGTCGGTATTTTTTTGTTAAATTTTTTAGAATGAATAAGCTTATTATTTTAAAATAAGTAATCCGAGAAAAAAGAATGATTCAGCTACAAAACTGGTCAGTTAAGAACGAAGCTTGCCTAAGCCGAGATAAAGCATTATTATTATCCCTAGGAGGTTAATTGTTAATAAAAACATATGTTTGCAAAACACAAATCATCAAATGGTCGTCCTTCGGTGGATGACATTATTGCGCAAAACACCTCGCCCCTAGCTATGCCCGGCAAACGTGGTGGATGGTCTAATTTTATTTGGGCCATTTTGGTTCTGGTTTTGGCTGGTAGTTTGATTAAGTTATATGTTAATTATCAAGACTTAAAGACAGCCAAAGATAATATGGAGAAGGCCAGTCAGGTGGCGAAAGTTGACCCGGCCACTTTAGACGATCAGGCTTTGTTTGAGTTTTTGTCACAGAGAGCAGAATTACCTAGTGGCACTTCGGCTATCGCCACGGTGAAGGACGTAGAAAGTTTAAGACAAAAAGATCCGTTTTTTGCCAAAGCAGCTAACGGAGATAAAATAATTCAGTTTGATCGTGAAGCCTTGTTGTATCGACCAACCACCGACAAAATAGTCAGACTTGGTCCTAGTAATGATTCTAGTACCGCTAGTTCTACGGCCAATACGACCGCCACTGGCGCCGGCACAGACACGACGGCTAAAATTAGTGTGGAAGTTCGCAACGGGACGCAAATTGCCGGCTTGGCCAGTAAATGGAAAAGCAAGCTTAATGCCGGGACCTTATATATTGTGGATAAAGTTGGCAATGCCAGTAAAGATACTTACACTCAGGCTTATTTGGTTAATTTAAAAGGCAAAGATGTTTCGGCTTTAGAAAAAGATTTGGGAGTGACAGCTGTGACCACCCTACCAGAAGGCGAAGCCGCCAGTAGTCAGGATGTTCTTATCATCGTAACCCAATAAATAATAATTAATAACAATAAAAGGTATGGTAGTGAAAAAAAACAAAGAGGTGGCTGAAGTGGCCACCAAGAGTATTGATTTGTCAAAAATTATTTTGTCCTTGGCCCTGATTATTTCCGTGGTGGCTTTAATTGGTTTGGCTGTTAAATATTTAAATTTAAAAAAGGAATTGGATTATTTACAGGATCCGCAAGCTCAGCAAGCCAGATCTAAACGAGAAACTCAAGATTTAGTAGCTCAGGTGGGTAAGCTGATGGTTTTACCGGAAGGTGAGCCGACCGTAGCTACCGTGGTGGATGCTGAAGCTTTAGCTAAAGAACAAGATTTTTTCAAAGACGCCAAAAACGGCAATAAAGTTTTAATTTATAAAGAGAAGGCGATTTTATTTAATGTGGAAGAAGGCCGGATTGTTAATGTTGGACCGATTTTTTCGTCTAATAGTTTGGGCGCCCCAAATCAAGACAATACTTTGAATATTGAGGTGCGCAACGGTAGTAAAAAAATCGGCGCCGCTAACGAATTGGGTGATCAGCTAAAAACCAAGGGTTACAATGTAGCTGAAGTGGCTAATGCTGCCAAAGCTGATTATGAGGGCAATTTGTTGGTTAATTTGACGGGCAAAGATGTTAAAGGCCTGGAGACGGAATTAGGCCTAATCGCTACTGACAAACTTCCGGAGGGTGAAGCTACTAGCAGTCAAGATGTGGTGGTTATTTTGGGAAACAAGAAGCCATAAGACAGATAAGAGGTAATAATAAAAAAAGACAAAAACCGCCAACCAGCGGTTTTTTGTTGTAACTTTATGGTCGTTGGCTAGTTGTGATATAATGAAGCCATGCTAAAAGAAGATTGGCAAAAAATTTTAATGTTCAGAAAAATTGAACGGGGCTATTGGCGCGCCAGATTTTTAGGGTTGGTGGTTTTATTTGTTTTAATTTGTCTACCGGTCGGTTTTTATCATGCCTTCAAACCAATGCCAGAAGGTTTGGATTATCAAAGCAGAGATTATATTGTTAATGCAGAAGACATTAAATTTTTAAAAGATTTAACTTACATTGATGCTACCGGCCAACGTCGGTATGATCAAGAAATTTTTCCCACAATTTTTAATTACCTTGATCAGGCTAAGCAGTATATCTTAGTAGACATGTTTTTGTTTAATGATTTTTTGGGCAAAAACGAGCAAGTTAAAGAAAAATTATCCTCAGAATTAGTAAACAAATTGGTGTCTAAAAAACAGGCTAATCCCGACATCAGAATTGATGTGGTGATTGATCCAATTAATACGGCTTATGGTGGTTACGATTCGCCCCAACTAAAAGCCTTATCTGAAGCCGGGGTTAATGTTGTGGTGGTTGATTTGAAAAAATTGCGCGATGAAATTCCGGTTTATTCGGCCCCTTGGCGAGTTGCTGTCAGTTGGTTGGGTAATTCTTCTCGACACGGTTGGTTGCCGAATTTACTGAATAGGGGGGGGCAGCCGTTAACTTTAAGAAGTTATTTGGCCGGCTGGAATTTAAAAGCTGATCATCGCAAAATTTTTTTAATGGATAATCAGGGAGAGTTAATTAGTATTATTGGTTCGGACAACGCGCAAGATGTTAGTTCGGCCAACTCTAATGCCGCCTTGGTTATCAAAGGCGTTTTTGGGCAAGAGATTTATAAATCAGAAACAGCTGTGGCTGTGATGTCGGGCAACGGTTTGCAACCCCTGCCGGCAAATTTATTGACACCCAAACCAGGAACCAACCAATATGCCCAGGTTACATTATTAACCGAGGGACGAATTAAATTAGCGGTGATTGAGGCTATTGATAAGCTAACCACCGGCGATCAACTGGAGTTGACTATGTTTTATTTGGCTGATCAACAGGTTATTAAAACGCTTTTAAAGGCGGCGGCAAGAGGAGTGGACATAAAAATAATTTTAGACCCCAACAAAAATGCTTTTGGTTATAAAAAAACCGGCATTCCTAATCAGCCAGTCGCTAAGGAATTAGTGAAAAAGTCTAACGGCAAAATTAAAATTCGTTGGTATAATACCACTGAGGAACAGTTTCATAATAAAACCATGTTAGCAGTTAATCGGACCGAACAAATCGCCACCCTGATTGTTGGTTCTGCCAATTTTACCAAAAGAAACTTAGGTAATTATACCCTAGAAAGCAGTGTTCGCCTGATAACTAAAAATGGTTTAGGCGCAGTTGGCGAAGTCCAAAATTATTTTAAGACCATTTGGACTAATGCTGGCCAGACCGCCTATACTCTTGATTATAAGGACCACCAAGATAGTTCTAGATTAAATGATTTTTTGTTTCAGCTAGAGAGAATAACCAATTTAACCAGCTTTTAGTTGGTCTTTCGGTTTTCGGGACTTGCTAAAAAGGCTCGCATTGCTTAAGATATTAAAGTTATAAAATAAATGAAGACTATATGAGTAATTATGATGTGATAATTTTAGGCGCTGGACCAGCCGGCTTAACGGCACAGGTTTATGCTTTGCGTTATAATTTAAAAGCTTTGACTATCGGCGGGATTGTCGGAGGTTCTATGACCCAGGCTCACAAAATATGTAACTGGCCCGGCGAAACGGCAATTAGTGGCAATGAGTTGGGGCAAAGAATTTTGGAACAAATTAAAAACATGGACGGCGAGGTTTTGCTCGAAGAAACAACTAGCGTCGCCAAGACAGCTGACGGCTGGGAAGTTAAAACTACTGGAGGTAAAAGTTTTACGGCTAAGGCTTTGGTTGTAGCTATTGGCACCGAGCATCTTAAATTAGGCTTGGCCGAAGAGGCTAGTTTTATTGGTCGAGGCTTGGCTTATTGCGCCACCTGCGATGCTATGTTTTTTAGGGGACAAACCGTCGCTGTGGTCGGTGGTGGCAACAGCGCTATGACCTCAGCTTTATATTTGGCTGATATTTGCACTAAAGTTTATTTAATTTTTCGTGGGCAAACCCTGAAAGGCGAGGGAGTCTGGCAAGAAGAAATTGTTAACCGAAAAAATATTATTATAATCAAGGAAACCCAAGTCATTAAAATGTTGGGTGAAAAAAAATTAGAAAAAGTTGTTTTAGACAAACCCTTCCAAGGAACCAACGAGTTGGCGTTGGCTGGCTTATTTGTAGAAATCGGAGTTAAGCCGAAATCAGATTTGTTTGTGAGTTTGGGTGGCGAAGTTGATGCTACTGGTCACATTAAAATTAAAGGCGATCAATCAACCAGTTTGGAAGGTGTCTGGGCGGCTGGCGATATCACTAATGGTTCTAACGGTTTTCGTCAAGTTTTGACCGCTTGCGCCGAGGGAGCGGTCGCCACAAACAGCATTTTTTCTTGGTTAAAAAAGAACTAGCCCATAAAGTGGTTTCGTGGTTAGATGATTTGTGAATTAAGTTTAGTGAGAATATTTTCTTTGGCGATTTCAACTGGCTCATCAAGAGAAACTTGAGCCAGTTTTTTGTCCCCTAAACCTGACCAGACAGCGCTTAAAGCGCTGGCGTCGTGTTGACCCAAACTATAAATTAAAACCGTTGTTTTGGCTCCTCGATTGATAAAAATAATGGCTATTTGAACCATTGGCAAATTAGCAATTAAATCCTGAATTAAAGACAAAAGATCGTGTCGCGTTGCCTTGGCGTTTTTAATGACCTGATAATCAAGAATCGTCCAAGCGATTTTTTGATTGGCGCTGACCGTTAGTTTGGTTAGGGCGTTTCCCCATAATTTTAAAACCCCCAAACTTTTTTGGCGGTATAATTTATCAATAATATCTTCACGGCGGGCGCCCAATTTTAATAAGTCAGAGGCGCTAGTCAGGGTTTGCGGGGAGAGTCGACTAAGAGTAAAATTGTTGGTGGCGCTAATAATGCCGGCTAAAAGCAGAGTGGCAACGTCGGTATCAATCAAGGAGGTTTCGGTTTTAAAAAGTTGCCAGATAATCTCAGAGCTGCCGGCTGCTTGACCGTTAATTAAATTTATTTGTCCGTAATGATCATTGGTGCCTTGAGTGTCAATATTAATGATAGTGGCTTGATAAAAAAGCTCGCTCCAGTCAGTAAAAATCGTTCCGGCTTCTGCTAGCTCGGCACAATTAATCATAATAACAGTATTGTAAGGAAAGTTGCTGGCGCGTCCAGTTAGGTCGTTCGTGGAAAAAGAACCGCGATCCGGCGTCACAACAATTTCTAGTTGGTTTTGTCCGAGACGATACTTAAGATCTTTGATTTTAGTTTTGGCTAAACCAAGGTTAATGATAAACTCACTACCAGCAGCTAGTTCAGTTTTAAGATCATTGAAACCCGGCAAAAAATTAAAAAGATTGGATTTTTTGGCACCGTCGCCGGCCAAATCAATTTGCTTGCCTAATTTAAGTAAGAGTGCTTTTAGGGCTAGGGCCGCGGCTAAACTATCTCCAGACCAATTTTGATTAAAAATAATAGCCAATTTATTGACTTGGTCTAGGTGACGGAAAAATTGTTCTTGCGGGTTGAGCATAAAAGCTTTTGGGTTTATCTTATAGTTTAAAATGACAAGGGATAAATGTAAATGGCAAGAACAAGTTTGTCAAGCAGGGTAAAGATAATTGTTATAATTGTTACTTTTGTGAAAATGGTATTTTTGACCGAATTTTCAATTTTTAATTTCTAATTTTCAACACTGGTAAGCGCTGGCGCGCATAAAATAAATTATTGACAATCTGTCCTTTTGTTTTTATAGTGAAAATATTAGCGGGTTTAGCTCGCCGTATCCGGCAGTTGGCGGAGAAGGCGGACGTGGTGAAATGGTAGACACGCCAGCCTTAGGAGCTGGTGCCGCAAGGCATGAGAGTTCAAGTCTCTCCGTCCGCACTTAAATAGCACATTTTTAACAAACAAAGGGATAACAATGAAAATAGGCTTAGACTTTGATGGCGTCTTTACTGATTGTGGCAAGCACAAGATGAACCTGGCTCTAAAACTTTTTCATCAGCCGATTGCTAGTGAAGATTTTCGCAAAGAGATTGTTTTAAACAATGGTTGGCTTAGCCCAGACCAATATCAACAAGTTCAAGATGCGGTCTATGATTCTATGGAATACGGCCTTGACATTCCTGAAGTAGACAAATGTTTTGATTATTTGAAGAAATTGTTGTTTCAGGGCAATGAAGCAGTGATTGTTACTTCGCGTCACGGACTGGGCCTAGAAGTGGCTCGAACTTGGTTATTGCGAAGAGGTTGGAATTTACCGATTTTAAACACTCCTCATCCCTTGCCCAAGACGGAATTAGTTAGGGGTTGTGATGTTTATATTGATGACGATCTAGATAAGCTAGAGCTGATGATTGGCATGGTTCCTAATTTGTTCTTGATGCATTGGGGCTATAATAGTCAAGATGTCGTTAATGGATCGATTAAGCGAATTTATTCTTGGGCTGATTTTTATGAAAAAGTAAATCTTCTGAATACGCTGTAACAAGCGTATTTTTTTTAGACCTTGATTGACCACCTTGGTGTTTAAGTGTTATAATTTTAAAAAGAACAAATTATTCATAAAAATTAGCTTATGAAAAAGACATTATTATTCTTCCTTTCGCTCTTAATGGCTCTGAGCGCAAATCAAGTCTGGGCCGCTTATGGGCCAGAATCTTTTAGTCGGGCCATGGTTAATTATTTGCCTTCTAGAACAACCGCCTTGGGTTCTCAGGAAAAATGTTTTAATCCAGGAGAAGGAATTGATTTTAGGGGTCGATTAGCGGCCAACCTAACCGCAACTGCTTTAAATTATTTAATGTCTTATAATCCCTCGATGCTGGTATCGAAGTGTTGCGGCGAGACAGCTATAGCTTTTCCTATAAAACCTCAGGACCCGCTAAACAGCCAGTTCCTTTGTGTTTCCAAACAATATAAACATGTTTTTTGTAGCGACGGCTCTATTACCAGGGCAGGTCGTTACTCGAGAGGTATTTATGGGAGTTTAAACTCCGTTAATCCGAAAGACTATAATAACCCCGACATATTAGCCAAAGCTACTTTGATTTATGCCACAAGTATTTGCGACAACACCAAACTTGATCCTAATAAAATTGGAATTAAATATGCGTCAATGGCCTTCGATTCTTTGCAAAACACAGGCATGTGCCGCAAGTCAACTTATTCACGCGAAGACAGACAATATTGTATTGATGATTGGAACAGATTTTATAAGCCAGAAATCGAGAAGTGTCTTAATAAAAAAGACTATCTCTTGTCCGATGGTTATGTCGGTTGTCGTGTTGAAGCTATTTTTCCGACAGCCGGTTATGCTGTTTATGACGATTGCGTCTTTGTCGACGAAACCAATTGGTTGAACGGCGGTACTCGCTTACAATGTATTGCTGAAGCATCAATTAAAAATAACGGCGATCAAGGAACGGATATTTTTGTTTCCTCGGATCCTCTAGCAACAGAAATCCCAGTAACCCCTAAGGCGACAGAAACCCCGACTACGCCCAGTGTGCCTGATAATAGCCAACAAAAAGAAGCATTACAGAAACAAATTGATTCAATTAAATCCGTTATTAATCAACTAACCCAGCAGCTAGATAGTTATCAGGCGCAGTTGGAAAAATTACAAGCAGAACTTAGCCAAAGGACAAAAGATCGACAAAGTTTAAACGAACAAATTAACAGCACTAAGGCTATTATTACCGAAAAATCTAAAAAGTTAACTGAATTAAAAAAAGAATTTGATAAATTAACTCAGGGTTCGATGGAGTTTAAGGGAAAATTTCTTTTACCGAATAGCACAAATTGTAACTTAATCAGATCTATTAAAGACAGGAAGAGTTGTTATGACAAGTATACTAAGGGGGCCATTGATTTGCCGGGGACCAAAGCATATTTTTATAATTGTTCCAATAAGTATAAGGAACAAGCCATGATTTGTAGTGGACCGGCTGATGGCTCGGTCACAAGTTTATCTTCGGGTACTGTTTGTTGTAATTTTACTTTTGCCTACTTCAAGGACAATCTAGCCGATGCTATTAGAACTGGCAAATGTTACAGCGCTGGTGGAATTTCTAGAATGAAATCTCCCACTAAGTTGGAGTGTGTTGATGGAAATTTATATCCTTTTGAAGCTAAAAAAACAGAAATGAGTCAAGCCGCTCAAATTATTATTGATGAAGTAAAAACTGCTATTGATAATTTACAGATGGTCGTCAAGGGTTATACTGAGCAAGTTAATACCTTAACTTCTGAAATAAATAGCTTCAATGCTCAAATAGCCAGTTTAAAGGAAACAATCAAGAGCGCTATCGCTAATTTGTCAGCTAAAAAAACAGAACTCGACAAATTAACCAATCAATTAGAGGGTTTAAGTGTTGAGGCTAATAATTTAAAACAGGGTACGGCCAGCTTGGCGCAAAGATTATTGCAGGAATTTGATAATAAAATAAAAGAGTTATCTAAAACTTATTTTTGGAGCCGAGTAGCTGGAGTAAAAATAGCCGCTGAATAAAAAACAAAAACAGTTTGATTAAAATTTATTTTTCACATTATTTGTTAAAAAATTCCCCAGCATTTTGGGGAATTTTTTTGGTTTGTCGCTTATTTTTTTATAATTTTTAGTTGTTTATATTAACGTGACAAGACTTAATGTTTTCTCCTCTTGCCAAAGTGTGATATAATAGCAAAGAATTGATAATTTAATAAGCAATAAATAATTGTAATTTTATGTCTAGATTTATCAAATTTTTTAAAGAGCTGGGAATTAAAGATGTGCCTAAAGTGGGCGGCAAAAATGCTTCTTTAGGAGAGATGTATCAAAAACTTGGTAAGTACGGTATTCATGTTCCCAATGGTTTCGCTACTACGGCGGTAGCCTATAATTTTTTTATGGCCAAGTCTGGTTTGAAGAAAAGCATTAAGGAGGCTCTGGCTGGTTTAGATACCAGCGACGTAAATGATTTGGCTAGGCGGGGAGCCAAAGTTAGAAAATTGATTGTGGAGGCTGAGTTTCCTAAAAAATTAGCAAAAGAAATTATTGTTGCTTATCGTAAGTTGTCTAAACATTATGGTTTGGTTAATTTGCACGTAGCCGTGCGCTCTTCGGCTACGGCTGAAGATTTACCGGACGCCAGTTTTGCTGGCCAGCAAGAAACTTATTTGAACATTTCCGGAGAAGAAGCCTTGCTTAAGGCTGTACAGGAGTGTATTGCTTCGTTGTTTACTAATCGGGCTATTTCCTATCGTGTGGACAAGGGTTTTGATCACTTTAGTATTGCTTTGTCGGTCGGAGTACAAAAAATGGTGAGAAGCGATTTGGCCGCTTCGGGAGTGATGTTCACTATTGATACCGAATCAGGTTTTGCTAATACCGTGCTTATTAATTCTATTTATGGTTTGGGTGAAAACATTGTTCAGGGTAAAGTTACTCCTGATGAGTATTTGGTTTTTAAGCCGACGATGACTATTATTTCTAAGCACCTAAGCGCTAAAAAAATTAAGATGATTTATAATCCCGGCGCTCAGCCTCCGGTCAAGGATGTTCCGGTGCCACAGGTTCAGCAAAACAAAGCTTCTCTCACCGACAAAGATGTTTTGACTTTAGCCAAATGGGCCATAACCATTGAAAAGCACTATGGTCGAGCCATGGACATTGAGTGGGCCAAAGACGGCAAAGAAAAAAAATTATATATTGTGCAGGCTCGTCCAGAAACTATTCACAGCGTTCGCGATTATAGTCTTATTGAAGAATACAAGCTTCAAACCAAGGGCAAATTATTGGTTAGTGGCAAAAGCGTAGGTAGCAAAATTGGCGCTGGTAAAGTTAACAAAATATTGAACGCTAAAAATATTGATCAGTTTAAAACCGGGGAAGTTTTAGTGACAGCCATGACCGACCCGGACTGGGAGCCGATTATGAAAATTGCTTCGGCTATTGTTACAGACAAAGGCGGACGAACCTGCCATGCCGCTATTGTTTCACGCGAATTAGGCATTCCTTGTGTGGTGGGGACGGAAAAAGCTACGCAAAAATTAAAGAGTGGGGATAAGGTTACTGTGGATTGCGCCGAAGGCGATGATGGTTTTGTTTATGGCGGAGAGCTGCCGTTTAAGATTAATAAAACAAGCATCAAAAATCTTAAGCGACCGAAGACTAAAATTATGATGAATATCGGCTCGCCAGATATCGCCTTTGCTTCATCTTTTATTCCTAATGATGGTGTTGGTTTGGCACGCGAAGAATTTATCATTAATGATCATATAAAAATTCATCCTTTGGCTTTGGTTAATTTTAATAAGTTAAAAAATAAAAAAGTTAAAGCGCAAATTGCCCAATTAACAGTGGGTTACACGGACAAGAAGCAATATTTTATTGATAAGTTAGCTGAAGGTATAGGAATTATTGCGGCCGCTTTTTACCCCAAAGATGTTATTGTTCGTTTATCTGATTTTAAGACCAACGAATATGCTAATTTGATTGGTGGGACTGATTATGAGCCTTTAGAGTCTAATCCAATGATTGGTTGGCGAGGCGCTAGTCGTTACTATGACCCTCGCTATGAAAAAGCTTTTGCCTTGGAGTGCTTAGCTTTTAAGAAGGTCCGCCAAGCTATGGGCTTAAACAATGTTAAAATTATGATTCCTATTTGTCGGACAGTAGAGGAAGGCAAGAAGGTAATTGAAATTATGGCTAAACATGGTTTGAAACAGCATGAGGATGGTTTGCAGATTTATGTTATGGCCGAAATTCCCACCAATATAATTTTGGCTGATAAATTTGCTAAGATATTTGATGGCTTTTCTATTGGCTCTAACGATTTAACTCAGTTGACAATGGGTATTGATCGCGATGCCGGCAATTTAAATATCGCCGGCGTGGCCAACGAGAAAAATGAATCAGTTAAAATTTTGATCAAGTATTTGATTCAAGCAGCCGCCAAAACCGACCCGCATCGCAAGGTCGGTATTTGTGGACAGGCTCCGAGTGATTTTCCTGATTTTGCTCGTTTCTTGGTGGAAGCCGGCATTGATAGTATTTCTTTGAACCCCGATACGGTTATCAAAACCACGATCGATTTGGCTGAATATGAAAAGACTTTAGCTAGCCATAAGTCGCATAAGTCTAAAGCAGGCAAGTCTAAGAAAAAAGGAAAAAAATAATTTTTAAAACCCCAAAGTCTAACCGCCAAATTCCAGTCAGTTGTTAACGATTGGTTGTTGGTCGTTAGATCTTGGGGTTTGATTTTAGATGTTTGACTCTTTGTCAGTTTGATGTTATATTGTTCACATTTATATTGGTTTTGAAATTAAAAATTATTATTACCGCCCCCTGGCAAGACGGAGGAGGAGAACAAGAAAGTATGAAAAAATTTTTAGTCTTTATTTGGGAAGTTGTTAAAATGGTGGTTATTTCTTTGGCCATTGTTTTGCCGATTCGTTATTTTTTGATTCAGCCTTTTTACGTGAAGGGTGCGTCCATGGAACCTAATTTTCATGATCGAGAATATTTAATCATTGATGAAATTTCTTATCGTTTTAAGACTCCGCAACGGGGCGACATTGTTGTTTTTCGCTATCCGCGCGATCCACAAGAATATTTTATTAAACGTGTGATTGGCTTACCGGGAGATACGGTGCAAATTAAGGATAACGGAGTTTATATTTTTAATCAGGACAATCCTCGTGGTTTTAAATTAGACGAAAATTATTTGCCCGAGGGGGTTCTTACCGTTGCTTACAGCGAAGATAGTGTTAAAATTGGGGATAATCAATATTTTGTTTTAGGTGACAATCGTCAAGCATCTAAGGATTCTCGCAGTTTTGGAGCAGTTGATGAGAGTTATTTGGTTGGTCGTGTGATTTTTCGGGGTTGGCCAATTGATAAAATACAGGTTTTTAAATAACAAAGAAATATGCCACGAACTACTAAAAACACCAAGAAAAATGAATCAATTAAACGATCGCCTAAGGAAACAATCGGCCCAGCCAGGATTAAGGGGATGAAAGATATTTTACCGGAAGAATATAAATATTGGGATTTGGTTAGCAAAAAAGCCGTGGATATGGCCAAAGTTTATAGTTTTAAACGTTATGATTTGCCGGTTTTGGAAAGCATAGAACTGTATGAAAAATCAGCCGGACGTCATAGTGAAATTTGTTCTAGGGATATTTTAAGTTTTACTGCTAAATCTGGAGAACGTTTAGCTTTGCGACCAGATCCGATTCCTGGGCTAGTTCGCTCTTGGTTGGATCATAATTTGTTAAATCCAGAAATGATCAGTAAAAATTTTTGGTTGGGTCCAGCTTTTACTCTCGATCGTTATCAGGGTGGTCGTTTGCGTCAGTTTCAGGAATTTAGTTTAGATGTTTTTGGAGAGTTTGGTCCTTCGGCTGACGCCCAGTTGATTTTAATTGCTTATAATTTTTTTCGTGAATTACAGTTAGAAGTAGAGGTGCACATAAATAGTTTGGGCAACGTGGAATGTCGTGAAGCCTACGTTAAGGTTATTAACAACTATTTTAAAGAACGAGGAAGAAAATCTAAATTGTGTCCGGAATGTCGCAAAAGATTGTTAAAAAATCCTTTGCAAGTTTTGGATTGTCGCGAAGAAAAATGTCAGGAAGTGGCGGCTGATTTGCCACCTTTGGTTGATTATTTAAACGAGGAATGTCGCAAACACTTTGAACAAGTTTTAGAATTTTTAGACAATTTAGGGATTCCGTATATTTTAGATACTCGTTTGGTGAGTGTTCGTGGTTGGGAATTTTTTGATAAAACTATTTTTGAATTTATGCCAGCTGGGGAAACCCGCCAACATTTGTCGCTCGGCGGTGGCGGTAATTATGGTCAGCTTTTTGCCAAAATTAGCGGCCGCCAAACCAAGGCTTGTGGAGTGGCGGTTGATATTGAAAAGACTATTTCTCGGATCCGTAGCAAAAATATTACTGTGGCCGAAGCGGAAGATGCTGATATTTTTATGGCTCAAGTAAGTGAGACGGCCAAACAAAAATCTATGCTACTATTTGAAGACTTGCGTAAGGCCGGTTTTAAGGTCCGTGAATGTTTCATTAGCGCTAGTCTGAAACAACAATTGGAAGAAGCCGAAAAGTCGCATGCTCGCTTTACCTTGATTTTGGGACAAAAAGAATTGTTGGACGGCACTATTTTATTAAAAGATATGGAGTCGGGAGTGCAGGAAACCGTGGATATTAGAAAATTAATCAACGAACTTGACAAGAGGTTAAATATTAGTTAAATTATCAAAAACAGTATTAAATTTAATATATCTAGAAAGGTGAGGTGGAAGTATGGTTCAGTTTAAAAGGAAAAAAGGTGAAAGCTTTGAATCTTTTCTTAGACGTTTTAATAAGCGTCTGCAGCAGAGCGGCAAGCTGATGGAAGCTAGAAAAAATCGTTATAATAAAAAAGAAAAGAACGCTTCGCAGACCAAAAAAAGCGCTTTGATTTCTTTGAAGTTAAGCAAAACTAGAGAGTACGAACGAAAAATCGGTAAAATTAAAGAAGATCATGGTCATAAATGGTAATGAGATGAGTTAATTTAAAATCGCCTCCCTCTGGTTGGCGATTTTTTAATTGGTGGGGTATAATATGACTATATTATTATTATTATTATTATCCATCTTTCTATGAGGAAAATCTTCTCTCTCTTAGCGCTTTTGACCATAGTGTCTGGTGCTTTTTTTGTTTTTAAACCAACCCTGACAACCGCTGTTAGTCAGGAAGAAAAAATCCCTAATCCAGCGGAAATTAAAAACTTTACCAAGATTCGCCAAGTAGGCATCTCTCTTTACGGCTACCGAAAGACTAACAAGGGTCAAGTAGCCGGAGTAACCACCTACAATACCGAAAACAAACTAAGAGCTAAAGCTGGTGGCAAATTAATGCCCGAATATCCTGATAATCTGCAGATGGTTGATCCCAAGGCCAAGACTATTCCCAAATTATTAACTTTGCGTAAGTCCGGCTATGACTTTATGGCCAAATCTGACGGTAGTCTCAAGTCTTTAAGCGCTGTCACTAAGCCTATTTCTTTAACCAAGACTACCACTGGCGCTAAAAATACCGCCCAACAAGTTTTAAAAGACTATCGAAGTTTTTTCGAACCCACTAACACTAATACCCAATTGGTGGAGAAAACCATGGAAGTAGACCCTAATGGCTATACCCACCTGGTTTATCAATCTACCTGGCAAAATGTGCCCATCTATGGCGCCAGCTACCAAATCCATCTTAATACTTCTAACCAAGTAGTGGCCGTCACCGGTGCAGTTCCCACTCAGGCCATTAAAATCAAAGCTACCCCTGCTCTTAAAAACCAAGATATTGAGAAGAAAGCCAAAGCTATCGCCAGCAAACAATTTAACATGACCCAACCGAAAGTCGAAGCGACTAAACTGTATTTTTACAACAAGAAAATTCTAGACTCCGAAGATCCTGATAAATATTATTTAGCCTACGAAGTAATGATTCATGACTTGGATAAACCGCAGCTAAGTCAAAACTTAATTATTGACGCGCAAACCGGATCATTAATTGATTCTTTTGATAATGCTAGGGATTATTTGGATCGCAAAGTTTATGATTGTCTCAATGCTCCTGTTGATTTTGTTAAATTCGACACAAATTTAACGGGGCGCTTTGAAGGCGATCCAGAATCTAGTGATTCAAACATAAACAAACATTATGACAATGTCGCTATTGCCTATAATTATTTTTATGACAAATTCAAAATTGATGGGGCTAATGACTATGGCGGTATAACCAATAAACAAGTTGATGATTCATTGCGGTCTCAAACGAAAGTTTTTACTAACACGGAATTGGGCGGTGACTCTAAAGCGTCATATGGTGCTGGTTATGGAATTTTTTTAGATTCTATACTTAACGGTTTAACCGACCAACAAAAAAAGGGCATTTTGTATCATGAATATACTCACGCGGTCGTAGAAAATCAATCATTAGAAAGACTTATTTATAGAGACGAAACAGCGACTATTAATGAGTCTTATGCGGACGCATTTTCAATTTTTGTTGCAAATTATAATAATAATGAGTTCTCTTGGGACTTTGCTGAAAATTTGGGTCGAAATTTAGCTGAACCAGCAGTAGGATACCCGTTAACTCATTATGATTCCAAATTTGCTTGTAATAAAAATTCTTTTAGTAGCGTGGCACATAATAATATTATGGTAATAGGTCACCTGGCTTATCTCTTAAGCGAGGGCGGGAATTTAAACGGTTGCGCTATCAATCCGGTTGGTATTGATAAGTTGGAGAATATTATGTATTACGCCCTTAAATATATCCCCATGGATGTTAATTTCCCTGGCCTGTATACAGCCATTAATGATGCTTGTGCCAGTCTTTATGACGGTCGCAATTCTCAGACTTGTCTTGATGTTGAATACGCCATGCGCGTGGCAGAACTTGACCATCCGGGAATTTGCGCTGACCCCCGTGGCGATCAGGACGATGGTCCACATTGTCAAGAATCAACCAAAAAGCGAACTCCCGGCTATTTCTGTCTACCCGCCAATGCGGATTGCGGGGATTTAACGGCATACGATGATTGGCAAAAAAGTAATATTACAGTTAATTGTGGTGAGTGTCCTTTCCGTTATAAGTGTCGAGCCAATCAATGCTTACCTTGTTTTAAAAAAAGCGAAG
Organism: uncultured Gammaproteobacteria bacterium; assembly: GCA_964545125.1. Taxonomy (GTDB): domain Bacteria; phylum Patescibacteriota; class Patescibacteriia; order Patescibacteriales; family Patescibacteriaceae; genus JAKAEX01. Next base: position 2,064 of record CAZJEP010000008.1, on the reverse strand, counting down.
AAGTGCTTTGCGCCGAAGCTGGGTTTGAATGTGGCAGATTTTATATGAAATCAGAATGTGACGACAAAGAATGGGCTGTGGTTTGTAAAAACACCTGTACGCCAAGAGGTTTAAAATGTGATCTTAGGGCCGGTAAATGCATTAGTCCCAACGCCGACAAAAGTGTCGACAGCCAAAACAAGATGATTCTCTACAGGCTGGGAGACGATCAATATTACCGTGGCGGTCCTTACAATGGCGAGATCAAAGACAAACAAGGCAAACCAACGCTACCGGCGATGTTCACCAATGCTATGACCTATCTGCAAGAGCTGGCCAAATCTGATCTGGATGAGCCTACGCGTCAGCGCTACGAAGAAGATTTAGAAATTATTCGCGGTAACACTGATAACTACGAAACTAGGTATCGCGCCATGGATTACACTACCTACAACCCTCAGATCGATAGTTATGCTATGTCCAAAATGACTAATGGGCAAGTTGTTATGGGTAGTAATGTCAATGTCGGCTATCTAGTGAATCGAGCTGAAGAACTCAAATTAGGCACCAAATATTGCTATGACAATAATTCTCTCTTGTGCTTTACCTATGGCGGCCTCTATGACTGGGCGACAGCCATGAATTTGCCTGCCGAATGCAATACCCAGGATTGTTCTGGCAAAGTTATGCCAGTTCACCAAGGTCTTTGCCCTGATGGCCAACATGTCCCGACGGATGCTGAGATGCAGACTATGGCTGATTACTATGCGGATCCGGCAGTTAGTTGCGACCCTGGTCGCAACGGCTATCAGTGTCAAGGGGCTGGTCTTAAACTGCGAGAGCAAGGTAACGACAAGTTTGGCGCTCTAGTCTATGCCGGCTATGATAATAGCCGCCAGGTCAATGAAATTAATTTCATAACAGCGACTCAGACTAATGGCACATCGTATTACGCTATGTCTCTTAGCGACAACCTAATTTCAGAAGGACTAGAAGACAAAGAAGATCGTTCGCGTATGCAGTCAACCAAAACCGATTTAGTTGGCAGAACCTCTTTGAATAAAAAAACTCCAGCCGCTCTGCGCTGTATCCTTGATTGTCGAGAAGAAGGTCAATACTTGGTTGACGGTAAGTGGTCAGACTGGAAACCAATCGGCACTTGTGGTGAATTTAAACCCGGCATTCAAAAACAATATCGCCTTTGCGAGGGCACCGCTTGCGGTGGCCAGCCCTGCAGTGGACCCAAGTCTCGAGAAGTAAGTTGCGAGCCCGGTGATTGTGGTTCGCTAATTAAACAAGAAGGCGGACCACTCGATGTCTATGGGCGCAGCAACAGCGACCTACCTAAAGGTTACTATGCGACCTTCTCGGTGGGTAGTGGTACTAGTCAGGTTTGTTGGTTGGCTAATTATCTAAACAAAGGCCAAACCCTAGACAGAGCCCAACAGCAAGTAGACAATCAGGTGATAGAAAAATGGAATGACGCCAAGTATGCCGCGCTCTATACTTACGAAGAAGCTCTCCAGAAATATTTTTATCCTCCCTATGATTTGAAATATAAGGGGCTCTCGAGCAGTATTGATAGCTATCTTGACGGCAATTCTTTGGTGAGAAATTTTGCCAAGATTAATGGTCAAGACACCAGCTCTCGTTACCAGGGTGTTTGTCCGGCTGGTTGGTTTTTACCGCTAGAAACAGAAAAGACGGCCGCTGTTCTGGCTGGCAAAAATAGCAATCTATTGTCTCAAATTTGGTTGCAAGAAGGTCGGTTGGTTTTGAAATCAAGCGTTGTTAATAGCTACAACAAAGTAATCAGCGAAGATACAACTAAATTTATCGAGGGATTAAGAGGCGATGGTAAGTACGCCTTGCGAGAATCAGGAGCTCCAGTCCTTTGTGTTAGACCTACCTGTGTCTCGGTAGTCAATGGCCAATGGACTAACTGGCAACCCAGTGGCACTTGCGGAGAATATCAAGCTGATATGATGAAATATACCAGAAGTTGTACTAACCCGGCCCCAGATTGCGGAGGCACTGATTGTAGCGGACTAAGTGTTAAATATGAACGTTGTACTCCCGTGCCTA
>CAZJEP010000007.1:28811-48117 GCA_964545125.1 uncultured Gammaproteobacteria bacterium | reverse complement strand
AATTACCAGTGAACAAAGAGCTCGAGCGTAATTTGGATCAATTTTTATGGCTTGCTTAACCGTATCAACCGCCAATTGCGGTTTTTTTTGCGCCTCATAAATATTAGAACGCAACAAATAAGTAGCTAGGTGTTCTCCGCCCAGCTGAGCGGATTTTTCAGCCGCCGTCAAAGCTTCTGCTATCATTACGGGACTATTGGAAATTCTGCCCACTAAATTTAAAAATTGAGCGTGCCTGAACCAAGCAAAGTGATCTAGAGGGCTTAAAGCGACATTTTTAGCATCAAGCTCTAAAGCAAAATTCAAAATATTCTGAAGGTCTTGTTGGGAAAAACCAGCTAAGCCGTAAGGATTATCCAAGAAAAAACCAAGATACAAATTTCTGACATCGCGATCTAACGGCGTATTATAAGAAAAGGTTTGATAATAATATTTTTTAAACTCCCCTAGTTGTCCTTGATACCAGGCGGTGGTTCCTTTCATGGAATCTCTAAACATTTCCATAACTCTAACGTTGCCATAATAAATAATTAAAGCTAACAAAACCCACATTAAAATCAAAATTACTTTTTTAACTAAAGACAAAGGGGTTTTTTCTTCTTGGGATTCGGCCGCAACCTTATCAGGCTGTTTAGTGGTTAGCCAAAAAACCCAAGCCAAGGCGACTGATAAACAAACAAAATTGGGCAGGGCGTCAAACACCGCCAAATTATGAACAAAATAAGCGGAAAAAATCGCTACGGCGCTGGCTAAAGCCAAAGGACTAATATTTTCTCGACGTCGAGCCTTGATTAAAACAACCAAAACAGAAACAAATAATCCCAAATAAGCCAACAAACCCAAAACGCCGGCCGTAGACAACATTTCTATCACCATATTATGCGCCCGATCATAATATTCTTCGTCTGGCGTCCAGTGATAAAGGCCGGCGGAAAAATGTTTATCAAAGGGCACGGAAAAATTACCCCAACCATAACCCAAAATAGGCTTATCTAAAAAACCTTGCCAACCGGACCGCCAAGCATAAAAACGCGCGTTAAGACTGGTGTTGTTGCTAGAAAAATCTCTTAAAATTTTACCAAATTTATTATCAAAAATCGGGGCGTTTCTAAAAACAAACATAATACCGATAACAACAATCAAGCCGGCCACGGCCGATAGACTCCCCCATTTAACTTTTTTGTTGTGATGAAGCCAGCCCAAACAACCGCCAAACAACACTAAGCTGACAGCCAGACCGGCCTGCGAACCGGAAACGTCGGCATAAAAAAATTCCGCTAAAATTATGATTAAGGCCACTAAATATAAAAATTTTAGACGCCAATCTTTTTTTACCAGAAAAAAATACAAAGCAAAATAAATATTGAACAACATGACGCCGGCGACGTAAGTGGCATTGCCCAGGGTACTAATATTGCTAGCTAAATTGACACTACCTTGCCACCTGGCCCCTTGGTTGGTAAAAAAACTATAGACAGCCAAAATAACCGCCACCACCATAGAACTATTTAAAAGCCAAAACCAATCCTGTTTGGTTCGGAAAACAGTAATAATTATCAAATACAGCAACCAATAATGAACTAAAGAAAACCAGCCAAGCATGCGTTCGGCATCGCCCCAAAAACTCAAATTAAAATCCACGCCAAAAAAAGTCGAGGCCAGCAACACCGCCAACCACGCCAAAAAACTGATAGAAACCAACGAACGCTTGGGCTGGGCGCTGGGATATTTAAAAATCAGATAAAGCCAAACCGCAAACAACACTTCTATCAAAATGTTGAAGTACAATTGTTTGCCGGTGACGTAAGGGAAATACAGGCTTTTGCTGACAATAAAAAAACTAAGCCAAGAGGCCAAGACTCCGCCTTTCAAAAACCACTCTAAAGTGTTTTTTTTCATACTCTATTTTTTAAGTAACACTTTTAGTTTACTAATTTCCGTCCGATATGCTTGATTGTCAGGAAAACTCTGCGACAAACTATTGAAAGCTTTGAGAGCGTCTTCAAGATAACCGTTATCACGACAAAAATTTGCATAATTAATCATTAGATTGCCGTTATCGGTAACGGTTCTTAGCGCTTGCAGATAAAGTTCTCTGACTTCAGCTGGCGATTTTTTAACATAAAGCTGATAAAGTTCAATCTCTTGTAAATATATTGTTACATCCCCCCCGGAAATTTCCAAAGCCTTTTTGTAATTACTGTCGGACTGAGCATAATCTCCCAAGATTTTATAGATATTACCGACATTCAAAAATGGGACCCAAACCTTATTATCAGCTAACTGCGAGGCCTGTTGAAATGATTCAATCGCTTTATAGTAAGAATCACGATTGCCCATGTCGCCCTCTCCTTTGAAGCGCAAACCTTCTAATAGCAAGGCTTTATATTGATCGCTCTTAGCGGCGAAAGCCTTTTGTTCAACTTCAGATTTTAAAGCTTCTTGAGCTTGGTTATATTCTTCAGCTAAAACGCCCTGGCTAGAGGTAAAATCTTTACCGCCGCCGCCAGCTACGCACTTTTTCATATATTCTTTTCCCAAAGAACGATCGGCTTCGGTGTTGGTTTTTAATTGCAGATAAATTCGCGCCAATTCACAATTAATCTCGGTATACCCATCATAAATTTTCAAAGCCTGATTTAAAGTGGCAATGGCACCATCAACGTCATTCAAATATAGCTGAACTATGCTTTTAACCCGATAAGGAGCAATATGACCACCGCCAGTCGCCATGGATTTATTTAGCGGTTCCAACGCCTCATAACAATAATTTTTGTCCTCCAGGTTAACGCAGGCCGTCATAAAACTTCTACCTAAACGTGCTTGACTCAAACTGTTACCTGGATTTAAAGCCACCGCCTGTTTATTCAAACTAATTAAATAATCAAAAAGTTGCTGCTTGGCCCCCCGACTTAAGTTGGCTAAAGTTTCTGTTTTGCTGGAGACAAAATCAGACACGACATCAACGCCACTTCTATCCATGGGAGTGTGTCCCTTGAACGGCTCCTGATAATAGGCCAGCAACTCTTGGTCGCCGGGGATGGTTCGCAAAACATCAGTCAATTTGATGGTACCAATAAACATTTTGGCAAAAGCAATATTATAGCTAAAAATAAACCAAAGAGCGCCAACGCCGGCTATAAACCAAACTAATATTTCTTTATTAACCAAACCTTTGTCTGACCAAATCGGAGCTGTAGTTTCCTGGCCTTGCGACAAGAAAAAAATCCAGGCCAATATCATAAAAAATAGAAAATAATTAGCCCAAGAATCAAAAACGGCTAAGTTGTGGATAAAATAACCAATAATAATAGCGCCGGTAATACCTAATTCCTGCCAGCCAAATTTCTTTTGTCGATAGCCTCTGATTAAATAATAACCAATAAAGCCAAAAATCGCTAAGTAAATCGTTAAACCGACCACACCAGTAGTCACGCCTAGATCAATTAAATTATTATGAGCGCGATCAAAATATTCTTCTTCCATAGTATAGCGATAATAACTGCCATCAAAAAATTTGTCATAAACTATATTAAAATTACCATAACCCCAACCCAAAACTGGCTTCTCCAGAAAACCTTGCCAACCAGAACGCCAAGCATAAAGACGAGTATCTAAATTGGTATTTTGTAAAGAAAAATCACGAAAAATTTTGCCAAAGCGATTTTGCATAAAGGGTGCTTGTCTTAAGCCGTAGAACACCGCGATAATAGCAACAAAAGTGCCAATACTAATTAAGCTAATTTTTTTGGTTTTTTTGCTGGCCACTAAGAAAGCATAAAACAAACCAAAAATCACCAAACTAACCGCTAAACCAGCTTGTGATCCGGAAACATCCGCATAGAAAAAACCAACCAAGGTTAAAAGTCCGGCCAAGGCATAAATAATTTTTTGATAAATAATTTTTTTATTTAAAAACCCGAAGAGAGCCAAATAAAAACAAACCAACATCACGCCCGCCACATAGGTGGCATTACCAAGAGTGCTGATGTTGTTGCCCATATTAACCGTGGTGCCAGGGTCAAAACCAGTTTCTGGAGATTTAACCAAACTATAGACAACCATTAGACCAGCGACTGCCAAAGCTAAGTTAAAAAGTTTCCACCAATCAGTCTTGGTTTTGAAAACCGTAATTAAAATTAAATAAAAAATAAACCAATGCGCCAGATGGAACCAACCCATCATACGATTGGCATCGCCCCAAAAACTCATATTAAAATCAACACCAGTAAAACAAGTCAGTAATAAAATTACCAGCCAAGCCAAAAATCCCCAAGTTAACCAAGACTGCTTGGGTCTAACTTCGGGATATTTAATAACTACGGCCAACCAAACTACCGCCAAAATTTCCATTAAAATATTAAAAAATATCTGCTTGGGCGTTTGATAGGGATAAAGCCAGTTATTATTAATTAATAAGAAAAGTAAAAAAGAGACATAAACCCCCCATTGCAAAATTTTAAAATAAATTTTTTTACTCATAAAATCAAATAACACATAGCACGTAACCTGCCTACCGGCAAGGCAGGCACACAACCAGACTGCGTTAACGAGCCTGTGTAACAATTAAACTTCTCTTGTATTTTATTGTTTTTTTTCTAAAAAAGCAACTATCTTATTGTTTTTTACCCAAACAAAAACATCCGCCCAGGGCGGATGTTTTTGCTGTACTTAACAGTAGTAAACTAACTTCTTAAGCCATGGCTTAGTAAGTCAGTGTTCCACCAAGTATTGGCAACGAATTAACCGTTGTAATGCCAGTACCAGCGGACGTACCGTCGTTCCAAGTAACACTACCAGCAGCTAAAGAGGCGGTCAAATGGCCGGCTGATGGAGCATTGGAGGTGTCAACGATAACATAAAGGTTAACGCTGGAACCAGCCGCAATATCAAAGTCGGTCAAAGTAGCGCCATCCCAACCGGTCGCAGCGGGGACACTGATAGGAGCGCCTTGCGGAGCACTGGTACCCAAAAGAGTACCACTGGAACTATTCTTACGAATAGTAATGGACTTGGTCGAAGCCAAAGCCCATTGAGTCCAAGTTCCGGAAGTGGAGATCGTCAAAGCTAAGTCGGTAACGGTAGCCGCTTGCGAAGCTACGTTGGAGCTATTAGCAAAATTGAAGATAGCCACAACTTGACCAGCTGAAGGCGAAGCAGCGCCAGAAGGACTGCCAGAAGCCGTGGTCACGGTCAACTTGGTCTTAACAGGAGTCATAACAGCGCCAGTCGCCGCGGTAACGGTTTCGGTAATAGCTGTGCCAGAACCAGCACCAATAGCGGTGATGTGAGCGGCAGTATCAGCCAAACTGAAAGTAGTAGCCGTGGAAGAAGTAGCGTTGTCTGAATTGTTAACATCAACCTTAACCGTCAAAACTTTGATTTCACCCTTAGGAATAACCCAATTGGTAGCTAAATTCAAAGTAGCGGTATCATCGGCAGCAAAAGAAGCCACGGTACCCAATAAAGTAGTTCCATCATAGAACTTAATATTGGAATAACTGGCAGAAATAGCGCTAGCCGTTAAGGTAATCTTAGAGATATTAACAGCTTCAGAAGAAGTGGAAGCGTTAAAGTTGAAGGAACCGACAGTGTTCTCAGTTGAGCCCATCACCGCCTGGAAAGCATCAAGACTATTAGCAGTAACGGTCAAATTACCATTAGCGCTAATGTAAATCTTTTGCAGGGTGGTGTTACCGGCAGCATTAGTGTCGGTAGTGGCCGCTGAGGTTAACAAACCGGTGCCAGTCACGCTGGCTGATTCCAAACCAATGGCGTTGCCAAGAGGATTGTAACCAGGAGCGGCAGACAAAATATCGGCGTAGACATCAACTACCATTTGCTGGCCAGCGCCCAAGTTATAGGCTGGGCTAACATTAAAGGTGTAGACATCGCCTCCAGCATGAGCCAAAGTGCCTTGAGTAGTACCTAATTGAGTGGTTCCAGTCATCAACTTCAAATTCTGAAAGTTATGACCAAAACTTTCATTGGTAACGTGGCTGGCATTGTTATCTCTAACAGCAATCTGAGTGATGGCTGAGCCTTCGCCAGTGCCAGCAGTGATAATCATAGAAGCAACTTTGACACTCAAAGCTCCTTTGACGCCAGTCGGAGCGGCGGTGGACATATCAGCAAAAGCCAAATTCTTAGTGACGTTTAAAGTGCCGGCGCTAATGGATAAGGTTTTGCCAGTTGCAGCCGTAATGGCCACATTAGCCAAAGAAGATTGACCGGTAGCATCTGTAGTGGAAGCCACCAAGGCCGTAACCACAGTATGTCCAGCTAAACTGTCGCCTGCGGTATCATAATGGATAGTATCCACCACATAGCTAACCGTGGCAGTAGTACCAGCCTTGATGACCTGATTAACAGTAAAGTTGACATCAGCTCCGCTGGTTACATCCGCATCGGTCAAACCAACTTGGGAACCATCCCAATACAATTTACCATTCTTCAAGTTAACACCGGAAGATTCAGTCATGGTTAAATGTAAGTTGGCAACTTTAACATCTTCACCATTGGCCTTTAAGGTAAACTTAGCTACAGTCACGCCGGTAGCGGCGCCAGCAATGTTACCAACTGGAGTGTCAGTAGCAATACCGGAAGTAATGGTACCGTTATTAATATTGGTGCCATCACCAGTGGAATCTGGGTCAATCAAAGTGAAGGCGGCGCTACTATAGGAAGGAGCGGTGTAAATACCGTAACCATTATCTTTAACTACGACATCAGACACTTTTCTGATGGTAAAGCGGAAGGCTCTGCCAGAACCAAGAGGCACATCACCATAAACCACTAAAGTTTTGGTTTGACCGCTGGTAATCGTATAAGGACTGGCCGAAGCGTCAAAGATCAACTCTTTGGCGGCATTCATGGCCGGAATAGTGGCGCCAATTTGAGTGCCAGCAGTATCCTTTAATATAAAATTGGTAATATCGTTAGTACCAACAGTACCCACGACAGTCAATTTTAGACTTTCCAGATTCATTTGCTGATCATTGGCAGTCACATTAAATCTAAATAGTTCATAACCAGTTACCCCCGGATCAACGGTCGCCGGGAAGTTGGTGGTATTCACGGTGGCGATATTGAGATAACCCAAATCGGTCACAGTGCCCACGGCCATGGTGTTGCCATTAACCGGGAAGGAACCACTCACTACCGCCGTGCCAGCCGTAACGTCAGAGGCAGCAGCTAAGCCCAAAACAATACCAGAAACAGTGGAAGCATAAACAGTAGAATTACTGGCAATGTCCGCTTTAACGGTAATAGTTTTGGTAGTACCCTTAGGAACAGTGAATAAACCAGCTGAATTAGTAAAGGTAATAACCTTGCTAGAAAAAGAGGTGTATTCGGCCAGCTTAGTGTTGCCGTCATAAAGGTAGACATTGCTCAAATCAGTATCAGCAGAAATTCCACTGCGAGTTAATTTTACGGTGCTAACCACAACGTCGCCGTCATTGGAAGCGGTAAAGTTAATCTTAGTGAAAGGAGCTACAATTTGAGCTGGATAAGGAGCACTGTTGGTATTATCCCTGATATAAGTAGCGGCGGCTGGAGTGTCTGAAGCCAAAGCCACAGTCAAACCAGAACCAGTGCCACTAACCACAGTGCTACCGGTAGTGCCACCAGTCATAGCAATAGTGGTGTTGTTAATGGCAGCTTCAGATCCAGTAATAGCCGCGCCAGCCGCGGTGATAGCCGTGGCAGTCTTAACTACATACTTGAAGCTCATACCATTAGCCAATAAAGCTGAATCATTGGCAAATTTGCGATAGTTGGTACCATCCCAGTAATATAAATCACTGGTTCCAGTTGGGTTCAAAACGGTGCCAATTGGATAGGTGCCAGTTGGTAAAGCAGTACCTTTGGTATAATCACCAACAGAGAATTCACTGCCGATGAAGACCAAATTCTGCCAATTGGTGCCATAGATAGTAGCGGCTTGAGTCGCGTCGATTAAACGCAAAACGCCGTTTGGTTCTACAGCATACATGGCAGTGTCGGTAGCGCTAAATTTGTAAATAGCGGTACCTGGACGAAAACGAACCACGCCAGCTAAGGTCAAAGCGTTCTTTTCAGCATCGGTAACAGTTTTAATGGTTACAGATTTGAAATCAGCTTTGCCAGCAGAGTTAACAAACCAAGTTCTATAGGTGTTCTCGTTAGGGAACACATAGCGGCTGTTACCCTTGACATAATACACCGCCGAGTTGGTTTTGGTCTTGATCAAATCGCCATCAACGATAGTGGCAGCCTTTACCGGGCTAACAACTACAGTCATGGACAAAACGCTCATACCCAAAACACTAGCGGTGATAAATTTCTTTAATCTTTGCATAATGTTTTTTTGTTTGCCTGATTAGATGTAATTAGTATCTAATGAGGCGTGTTGCCTTTCAGCTTTAAGGTTATTTAGATAAATCAATTGGATATCCCTCTCCGCATTTAATTGGCTTAAATGCCGGAAGACAAATTGCATGGGAAATTCGCCTCCGCTTTATTTAGGACAAATAAATGCGGAGAACAGCGGATTGATCTAGATAAATTTTTAAAGCGAGAGGTTTTTAGTTTATTTTTTGATAAGATCTATTCGTCAAGACGAATATTCGACCTTTCTAATCTTACCAACACCCACTTAATATGGATGTTCCAGTCTCCAGACAACTTTAAGGTAATCTTGGGGGTTGGAATATCGATACTACGTAGAAAGTTTTAAGTTTTAAGGTTTAAGTTTTAAGTAAAATGCAAATTTCCAACTCAAGACTTAAAATTTAAGACTTAATATTTATTTCACTTTATCAATCAAAGCACTGGCCTCATCTAATTTATCAGAGGCTTTATTATAATCATTTTTGTTTACTGATTTTTTAACTTCTTCCAAAACTTCGGTCAAATCATCGCCAGAAACCGTGGAGGTGGGAGCAAGGTTGTTCTTTTTGGGCACGGAAATATCCAATTTGGGAGCGTTTTTGTCGGTAGCGGCTGCTTTAAAATTATCATCTTTTTTGGCTAGATTTTTGTTATCCGCTTCTTTGCCTTTGAGTTTGCCAGCCAAACGAGCTTTGATGGCCCCAATTTCTTTCTTAAAATCATTTTTCAAATCTTCCTTGGCTTTATCATCTTCTTGACTCAACTGGCTAATTTCTTGGGCGCGATTAGAGGCGAATTCCAAATTCAAATTGGTCTGAGCTTTTTCTGTAAAGGCCACTAAAGTGCGGGCTCGTTCGCTTAAACGCTTAGCCGAATAAAAAGCTTCACCCGGTTTAGCCTGAGTAGCGTTACGCCAACCAAAAAAAGCGCCGGACACTAAAAATAGCGCTATCAAGGTAGCCATGGTATATGGTTGCAAGGTTCGACTAAATAAAATGTTAACTTTAGCCAAAAAGCCCAAACTGGCTACTGGTTCTCCCTGAGAAATTTGCGCAAACAAAAGATTGCGACTTTGCGCTTTGACCTCAGAAGTCAGCTGGACGCTTTTTAACTTATTTAGTTGTTGTAATAGTTCCTTCTCGGTCATGATCGTTGGTTAAATTTTTCAAAGCCTCTAAAGCGCGATATAGGGTGACCCGGACATTGCCTCTAGTCTTATCCAAAATGTCCGCTATCTCCTTAATGGTTAATTCGTTGATATATTTTAAAACTAAAATGTTGCGATATTCACTTTTGAGCTCTTTAAGCTTGGAGGTGATAAATTCCAATTCCAGGGCCCGATCCGTGTCGCTAGCCACACTGGAAAAATCCAAAACTGTTTCTTCGGCCTCTTCTAGACTAGAATATGGCTTAGATTGGCGATAATAATCAATTGTAAGATTTCTGGCTATTTTGTAAAGAAAACTCCTTAAACTCTTATAATCATCGGAACTCCTCAATTTACCCTCCTGAACGTAGCCCCAACACTTCAAAAAAGTGGCAGAAGTCAAATCTTGAGCTTCTTCTCGATTGCCTATTTTAAAGAAAATAAAGCGAAAAATTTGATCAGAATATAAATCATAAGCCGCCAAAAAGGCTTCTTTGTCTTGATATTTCTTTAATCTTAGGAAAAGATTCTTTTCGTTTTTAAGATGAGTGCTTTCCGACATGCGGTTCTCGTTTAATAATACGATAAAATGTTAATAATGTTACAGCCACGTGAAGCATATAATCCGAATATTGCGAAAGTCTACAAATACTACGAATTTTAATCAATTCTCTTTGTAGTATTTGGATTGATGTAAAACTTTTTTGCTAATATTAAACTAAAAATAACAATATACCTTAGTTTATTAAAATTTTTCTTGAATAACTTAAAAAAGACTCCTCACAAGCCCTAAAACATCTAAAGTTTAACACAAACTCAAGAAACAGTCAAAAGCATAATATGTTTCTTGATTTCAACAACTTCTGGTGGTAGGGTTTAATTAAACCCTCAGTCCTCTATGCCCTATCCAGCCAATTTTCACAATCAGAAGGAGGCCACTAATTCAGCCTTGCCGACCGACAGTTTATTTGTGGCTAAAGATTGCTTCAATGTTCAGGAGGCCAAAAATCCTCTCTGGGTATCAGTTAGCGAAGCTGCCAAACTTGGCGGTGTGCAAACCAAGACCATTCGACGCGCCATTGAAAGAAAAAAAATAATTTTTAAGGTTAAAGACAATCGTTATTCCATAGAAATAGGCTCAGTCTTTCGCTGGCTCCTCGCCTCGCCTAAATCAAAAAAGAAATTTTTAGAAACCGGCGTCATTCAATATTTTAAAAAATAAAAGACCTCCACTAGAGAGGTCTTTTAAAATTGTAAAACTTTAATTACAAAACAGCTTCTTTGGCAACTTTAGCTAAACGGAACTTAACCACAGTCTTGGCCGGGATTTTAATTTGAGCTCCAGTGGCTGGGTTGCGTCCCATTCTGGCTTTGCGGGCCATTTTTACCATTTTACCAAAACCAGGTAAAACAAACTCTCCGTTCTTTTTAACTTCCTTGTAGCCCAAGTTAGCTAGGACAGTCAAAAAATTGTTGACATCTTTTTTGGACATGCCGGTCTCGGTGGACAAGACTTCCAAAATTTGAGACTTGGTCAATTTTGCCATAATTTTATTTCGCTCCTCGAGAAAGCTTTAGCTATCTGAAAAGCGAATGATTAATTGTTAATAGCAATTCTTAATGTATTATATACCTCTCGTTTTAAAAACTCAATGTTTACAAGGGTTTTAACAATCCCCTGTCAATCATAAGTTAATAAAAAAATCAAGGTTTTCTTGTTCGTTATTTTTTTGGCTAAAAATGGAGATAATTTAAAATTTAAAAACAATAACAAATATTTTAATCTCTAAATTTTAAACTTGGCTTGTTGTTTTAATCTTTAAACTTTAAAATTGTTTTGAAATTTGAAATTTTAAATTTTAAATTATCAAAGTTCTCCACAGCCCCACAGGTTTATTTAATAACCACCGTGGCAATCTTCACCCAAGTTAGATCTTTTTAAACTTCACCACAAACCTCGGTTCGTATTTATTTTCGTATTCGTCTACTACTTCCACTTTTCCTCCTTTGACCAGGGTGTTAAAAGCCAGGTCGCTTAACATTTCTTGATTGGCTTCAACCTCCTGTTTAAGACTGTCTAATTTAGTAAAATCAGCTCGCATGTCATTCTGAAAACCCTGCTCCATTTGTTTCTTTTTTTCTCTGAGGACCTTTAATTCGTCCACCAACTCTTGGTACGGCCCTGAATTGGCCAAAACGTTGCGATAAGCTTCGCGAATAACTTTTTGTTCTTTTTGCAAATCTTTAATCGCCACAAAAACCTCTTGTAAATTTTTCATGTCTCTGGATTTTAATTAATAATATAAAAAACCACCCTACTTATCCTTAAATACTGGAGTATTTAAGGATAAGTTTTTTTCTGACAAAAAAAATAAGAAGCCGAGAAGGCTGTCTTATCTTTTTCTTTAAAACTCGTCAATCTTTTGATTGAAAATAATCACAATGACCCTGAGGAGATATTTCCCCCTGGTTCTCTAAAATTTCTTCGAAACTTTTATCCGCCGAGTCAGCGCAAATATTTTTACCATTTTTGCTTTGGAAACTAGTACAGTTTCGACACTGGTTAGCCTCGTTGCCCCACTCGGCCACGTAGTTGGCGTCTAAATCTCGTTCTGACATAAAAATCGAGTTAATTAAATAATAATATTAAAAATATCAAAAACCGCAAACCGTGTCCAGTTGGTTTTCAAAAAACGGACAACAAAATAAAAAACTGTCGGTAAAATTACCAACAGTTATCAATTTGCAGGAGCTTAATCCGCCTTGCCATCAAACAATTTAAGAGCCCGAATCATTGACCTCTGCCGACCGTTTATCTTTCTGGGGTCGCTGATGGTTAAGATTGCTTAAAACCTTCTCTCTTTTATCCTTTGACAAACTTGTCAACCATTCTTGATAGTCTCTTTCCTTGTTCCTCTCGGCTTGCTCGCGTTCGCACTGTTTAATTCGACTAAGCGTATCCATAGTTCTCCTTCCACAAAATTTTAAAGAGCTTATTTTTTAATTACTTACTTGAAAATATTTATCAGAACCATTAATTCCTGGCGTAGTTGAAGCAAAAACACCGTTGCCACCGTGTGGTGTAGGAACATTAATGGTCGGCAAAGTTATTGGTTCGCCCTGATTCTCTAAATTAGCATAAAGACTACAATCTTTGCTGGCAGTCACCAAATAAAAATAATTGGACTGATTTTCGGTTCCACTTTTAGGGTCACGCCAAAAGCCAACATTTAAAGCCTGATACCTAGCATCCTTGGAAGCAAGTTCGTTAATTACATAAAGCAAATCATAGGTCCCCTCTCCAGCCTCTGGCAGATAACAGCTTGTTGTCAAAAACTTGCCAATTTGCGATAATTCGGCTTTTCTTTTGGTGTCATTAGCCTTAAGACGAAGATTATTAAAGAAGGCCAGGGACAACATCGCTAAAATGGCAATAACCACCACTACCACCATGATTTCCAACAAAGAAAAACCTGTTTTATTTTTAGACATAAAGTAACTTAGATCCGATTACTTAAAATATACCACAAGCCAAACTACTTGGCGAATATAAAAAATCCTAACCAAAAATTTACTTTTTTATCAACATTTTAGTGCTCTCTCCGATGATTATTACCAAAACAAAAACAGCTAAAACCTAACCCGGTTGCCACATTTTATATGACCGATCTTTTTCTTTCATATAAAACATTCAGTCTAAATATATCACAAAAACCAACTTCAACCAAAAAAACAACCCGATTGAGCTGTTTTTTGTTTTAATAAACTCTGTCGCCCGCCCTCGCAAGGTTTTTAAAAATGTGCTTTTACCAAAACAAAAATAACGCCAAATTGACGTTATTTTTAAAATGCTGCGCCACGTTATGAGCGTAGCGAATTTTACGTGGCACGGGATGTAGGAATCGAACCCACGCTAGAGGTTTTGGAGACCCCTGTACTACCATTATACTAATCCCGCAAATAAGTTTATAAAGAATAAAGTTATAAAGTTCATAAAGTACTAACTAGACTTGGAAGTTTTCCGAACCTGAAGATTAGAATCTTTACAAACTTTATAACTTTAAAAACTTTACAAACTATTTGGTTTCCTTGTGCAAGGTATGCTTGTTGCAACCTGGACAATGCTTCTTCATCTCCAATCTTTCCTTCAAGATTTTTTTATTCTTGCGGGAAAAATAATTGATAGTTTTACATTCAGTGCATTGCAACTTAATCATGTTGTCCTGTGACATAAAATCAATTTTCAATTTTCAATTTTCAATTTTCTCTAAAGAAAATCAAAAACAAAAATCGGCTATTTAATATTTAATTTAACAATTTATTTTTTCCAAAGGCCGTGCAGATTGCAATATTCTCTAATCTCCACTACTTCGCCTTCTACAGTAAACTCCGCTTCGGCTTCGCGATCCAAAGCCGAATTCAAATACTTTCGATAAACCCTGACGCTGGTTAAAACTTCAATCCACTCAATATAATGCTCGGGGGTCATGGGATGTGGCTCGGAGCCAACTTTGACCTTGACTTTATCGCCGACAATTTCCACCACCGGCACATGCTTTTCTTGCGAAGCGTCAACCGTATTTTCTATTTGTAGAACCATAGCTTGACCGCAACAAGTTAATTCGCCACTAGAGGCATGAACCACTTCCACCATATTTCCGCAAACGCTACATTTATAAACTTGGTTTAATTTAGTCATATTCTCAAACTTAAGAATAATAATTTTTAATTCTTAATTATTAATTCGTCCCGACAAAATCGGGACGTCTGTGGGCCGGGTAGGATTCGAACCTACGAAGGCATAACCGTGTGATTTACAGTCACATGCATTTGACCGCTTTGCTACCGACCCAAATTTAATTTTTAATTTAAAATTTAAAATTTTAAACTAATATCTTTAATCCAAATTCTCATCAAGTTTATTAATTTTTTATCATTATAACGAACATGAATTAAGCCATTTTTCATTTTATTATTTTTAATATTTTTTTGACTCTTTTTAATATAAGGCTTTGTAAATTGTTTCTCGGAAACTTTTGTTATCAACGACCAGTATTTTTTTAGTTCTTCCACGTTTTGATTTTCATGACAATACAAATATATTCTTAATTTTGATTCAGAAATTCTGCAAATTTTTCTCAAAAATTTTAAAAAAACCCTTATCATTTCTGCGTCACTGTTAGCAAAATCAATTATTTTTTCTCCAGGCCACTTTGATCCTTCAGCCCAATAAAGCATCACACCGGCAACAAAAAGTTCTTTTTCCTTGGCTGACAAATTATTTTTTATTTCAAAAGAAGCTGGTTTATTGTTAAATCTAAGTTCGTTGATTTCTTTAGCACTTCTTCTTAGTATTTTGTTTTTTCTTAAAAAATAATAAACGGCATGAATAGAGGTCTTTATTTTCACAGAGATTTCTCTGGCGCTTAATCCTTTTTGATAATAATCAAAAATTAACTTTAAATTTTTATTATCTATTTCGGCCATAATAATTAAATTATAGCAAAAAGGAGTAGCTTCTACAACTGCTTATATTTTCAAAAGAACTTCAAAAAAACAAAAAGATACTAAAAATAAGGCTAAAACGCCTTGAGATAATATATAATTTTTACCCCAAAAAGTCAATATTAGGTAATCCTAGCCGAATATTGCCGATAAGCTACTCCGGCCAAGTCCAAAAGCTTGCGGGAGGCTTGAGAAATGGCCTCATCGTGATATTTGTCCGAATCGTAAATCACCTCTTTTAGCCCCATTTGAATAATAGTTTTAGCGCATTCGTTGCAAGGAAATAGGGTGCAATAGATTTTGCAATTCTCGGTTTTGGCATTGGCATTATAAATAGCATTTTCCTCGGCATGACAAACATAAGCGTATTTAGTTTCCAACCAGTCGCCTTCCCGATCCCAGGGCAAGGCGTCCACGGCAATGCCTCGAGGCCACCCGTTGTAGCCCAAACCCACCACCACGTTTCTTTGGTCCACCACCACCGCGCCATTTTGGGTGTTGGGATCTTTAGAACGCAAAGCCATCAAGTGCGCCATCTTCATAAAACACTCATCCCAGGAAATGTAATTCTTATTAATTTCTTGCATAAACTTTATTTTCTCCTTATTTTCTCCTTCATCCTTAAATACTCCAGTATTTAAGGATGAAATTTTTTGTTTTAGTTAACCGTTGTTTGTAAAAATTAGGTTAGCCGATTTTAGTATATCATAAGGGGTAAAAATAAAAAAATCCGCCTTATTGACGGATTTTAGGAAGCTTTTGCTTCTATATTTTTTCTATCTGCTCACCAAATATTAGAGAGGCAAGGCCAACGAGGGTCCCCACCAAAAAAGCCACAAATAAGAAAAAATACCAAAGACCAGAAACAACCAAATGATTATGACCAACCATCACAACTCCAATCTCGCTAGAAACAATAAAATAATGAGCGACTAGCGTGGAAACAATAATGAATAGTGGCGAAAGCAGACAGGAAAACTTGCATTCGTTTGGTTGACACAAAAAAAGACTAAGCAATCCAGTAACAAACATAAAAACAAACGCGCCATAGCCAAAAAAAACATTGCCAACTACGTTAACTGCTATTAAGCCAACGACGATTAGGGTTTTTTGTGTACCCTGTTTTTGCCAAAAACTCATGGCATCCTCCCTTGTTAACTGTTATAATAAAATGAACTATTCCATATAAAATCACAAAAACAAAAAATTGTCAAGTTTCTCTTATTTCCTCCCCTTTGCAAAGGGAAAGAGGTTAAAGGTTTTTGCCCTTAATCCTAAAAAAATGTATAATGAATAAAATAAGCTCCGCCCTGAGTATTTTTTTATGTTTAGTCAAATCACCAGCCAAATTTTAAATTTATTTTCTTCTCTGGACTATATTTCGGTAATGATTTTAATGGCCATAGAAAGTTCGTTTGTGCCCCTGCCTTCAGAGGTCATTTTGCCTCCGGCTGGTTGGCTGGCATCAAAGGGAGAATTAAGTATTTTGGGCGTTATTCTTATGGCCACTCTCGGCAGTTTACTCGGCGCTTTGTTTAATTATTTTTTAGCTAAAACTCTTGGCCGAAAAATTATTTATAGGTTAGCGCGTAGTCCTTTTGCCAAATTTTTCTTAATCACTGAGGAGAAATTGATGGCCAGCGAAGAATATTTTCGCGCCCATGGCAAATCCTCAACCTTTATCGGTCGTTTGGTGCCCGGGGTCAGACATCTTATTTCTATTCCGGCCGGCTTAGCCAAAATGAATCTAAGGGATTTTATGGGCTATACTATGGCCGGCGCCTTTATTTGGAGCGCCATTTTAACTGTTTTGGGCTATTGGTTTGGCGCCAACCAAGCGCAAATCAAAAATTATTATCACTTCATCGCTTTAATCGGCGGTGGCATTTTTTTATTGTTTGTTGTTTATTTAATCGTCAAAACAAAAAACAAGCCTAAACTATGAAAACTATCAAAGGAGGAAACTTTAAACTAATTTATATTTTAGCGTTTTTGTTGTCATTAGCTGACGCGGTAGCCGGCTATACCCAATCCTCCTTCCTGCAACAATTTTTTTCTTTGGACTTTGTGGGTCTTATTGTCGGCCTGGGCGCGATTTCAACTATTTTGTTGTCAATAAATTTTCCCAAAATTATTGCCAAGTTTTCTTTGTACACCGTCGGCTGTTTCTTGGCTCTGATAAATATAATAGCCAGTCTTGTTTTGGCGACTAGTCAATCGCCTTTCTTGGTGGTGGTTTTATTTTTGGTTCGTTATTTGGGTTTTATTTTTTTACTGATCGTTTTAGACATCTTCTTGGAAAACATCTCGCAAGACAAACTTACTGGTTCAATTAGAACTAAATATTTAAGCGCCATTAATTTGGCCTGGTTAATTTCACCCCTGCTCATGGGTTATCTGGTTGGTCATAATTATTATAATCGGGTTTACTGGTTTGGGGCTTTGGTCATTACTTTGCTCTGGTTAATGCTTCTTTTTTGTAAAAAACGCCTGCTGGCCAAACCGTTAAAATACCAATCGCCAAAAATAGACTTTGTCAAAACCCTTAAAAAAATCTTAACCAACAAAAATCTGCTGGCTACTTTTTGCTCGGTCGTAACTCTGAATATTTTTTACGTAGTCGCCGTTATTTATATTCCCCTTTATTTAAACTCCGTTATCGGTTTGTCTTGGCAAACTCTGGGTATAATTTTTACCGTAATGCTTTTGCCCTTTGTCATGATTCAAATGCCGGCCGGTTGGCTAGCTGATAAATTTATCGGTGAAAAAGAAATGCTTATGGCTGGCAATGTTATTATGGCTGGCGCCGGAGTAATTATTTGGCTAACCACCAGTCATTCGGCTGTTTTTTGGGCCGCGCTCCTATTTTTAAGTCGCGTTGGCGCGGCTTTAACCGAAAGCATGCAAGAAGTTTATTTTTACAAAAAAGTTAACGCCGGCGACCTGGGTCTGATTAATTTTTTCCGCCAAGCTAAAAATCTCGGCTGGCTCATTGGCGCTCTCATGTCTTTTGTGGCTCTCAATTTTCTCAATATCCCCCAGCTCTTCCTCTTGGTGGGCGCTATTTTGGTTCTCAACACCCTGCAGTTGATTGACTTAAAAGATACAAAATAGAAAATAGGTGGCAGGTATTAGGTATTAGGTGGTAGAAAAATACAAAAAACCGCGAGTAGGCGGTTTTTTGTTTTATGAACTTTATAAACTTTATGAACTCACACGTGTGAATATTTGCTAACAGCGATTAAGCTGGCTAAAGAATTGATAGCCAGGGCGGCCAAAAGCTCTACGCCGAAAATACCCCCGAAGTTGCTGACAAAATAACTCAAAATATTAAAGTTGTAACCCATAAAAAAGGTTTCTAGGTAGGGCTGTAATAAATTTAAAAATATCAAAAAGCTAGCAACCACCACCAGCATGCTGATAACTGAATAAATCAAACTGGTTACCAAGAAAGGACCGCGAATAAACCAATTAGAAGCCCCCACCAACCGCATAATACCGATTTCTCCACGATGGGTATAAATAGCCACCTTGACCGTGTTATAAATAACCAGCAAAGTAATCAAAATAAAAATAACGCTCACCGCAAAACCAGCATCACTCACCTTTTGAGTAATGGCGTTAATTTTCTCCAACATTACTTTGTGATCCTCAAAATTGCGAGACTCAATAATGGGGTCGTCTATCTTGTTAAGCTCGTTAATAAGATTGTCGAAATTATCAACATCAGCCGGTTTAATCACTAAACTAGGAGTAAGGGGGTTTTTGTCTAGTTCGCGCAAAGCTTCAATAATTTGTGGATCGTTTTCATGGTTTTTTTTAAAAATAACCAGAGCTTCTTCCTGCGACACGTAGGTAACTTTTTTAACATTAGGCAGAGAATCCACCCGCGCCTTCAAGGCCATAATTTTATCGTTGTCGGTACCGGTACGCAAATACAAACTGATATCAACCTTTTCCTTTACCGTGGCTATGGCGGCCGAACTAATAGCTTTAACCGCCAACAACAAATTAACCGAAAATAAAGTCAAAATTAAAATAATTACCGTCACTAAAGACAGCCAAATATTACGAATAATATCCTGAAAACTAAATTTAAAAATTCTTAGCAACGGTATGAGCGACATACAATGAGTTATAAAGTTGTAAAGTTGAAAGTTATAAAGTCTCTATAAATTGACTTTTAACCATTTTTGTTAATTTCTTTTTATTATTCGAGATAATTCTTATGAACTTTATGAACTTTATGAACTTTATGAACTTTATGAACTTTATGAACTT
>CAZJEP010000007.1:20440-28711 GCA_964545125.1 uncultured Gammaproteobacteria bacterium | reverse complement strand
TTATGAACTTTATGAACTTTATGAACTTTATGAACTTTATGAACTTTATGAACTTAAATGACGTACTTCCCAATCGCCTGATCACTAACTAGCCGCCCTTCGTGCAAAGTCAAAACACGTTTACGCAATTTATTGACAATATCGCGATTGTGCGTTACCAAAACCACGGTCGTACCAAAACTATTAATCTTTAATAATAAATCAATAATTTCTTTGGCATTGATAGAATCCAAATTGCCAGTCGGTTCATCGGCTAATAAAATCTTAGGCTGATAGACTAAAGAACGAGCAATGGCTGTGCGTTGACATTCACCGCCAGAAACTTCATTGGGATAGCGATACATTTTACTTTCCAAACCGACAATCTTCATTACTTGCGGAGCGATTTTTTTAATTTTAGCCATAGGCTTACCGCAAACCTGCAAAGCAAATTCCACATTTTCCAACAAAGTTTTTTTGGGCAACAACTTAAAATCTTGAAAAATTACCCCGATCTGACGACGCAAATAAGGAATATCGTGTTGGCTAATTTTGGTAATATTCCACCCGCCAACGTGAATTTCTCCTCGCGAGACCCGCTCTTCGCCAATCATCAATTTAACCATCGTAGTTTTGCCGGTGCCGGATTGACCAACCAAAGACACAAATTCTCCCGGCTTGATATGAAAACTGACATCATCTAAGGCTACGACGTTCGGATGATAAAATTTGGAAACACCCTTTAACTTAATCATACAAGAAATCAAAGTTATAAGTCTTAAGTTTCAATTTTTAAATCCTCTAATTATAATTTTTACTATCTTGTAGCTACTTAAAACTTGTTTATTCATAAATTCGCAACAACTTTATAACTCTATACGACAATAGATATCATTCATCTATATTAAGTTCCCCAGATATTTTATTAAATCAGCCATTTCGTTAAAACTTTTAGTTCGCGTGGAGGCGCCCATAGTTACGATAATATAATTGTCAATTCCTGACTTCACTCTGGTGGCCAAACAATAACCAGCCTCCACCAAATAACCGGTCTTAGAACCATTAATGGCAAATTGTTCCGTTTTTAACTGCGGTTGAGACTGCTCTAAAACTAATTTATTGGTATTTTTAATGGTGTGCTTGGTCCCGGACACGGTTTTAAAAGTATAGGTTGGAGTCACGCTTACCTTAGAAATATAATCATTTTTTAAAGCTTCTTTCATAATAACCGCATAATCATAAGCTGAGCTGGTATTAGACGAGGACAAGCCAGTTGGTTCAACAAAGTGGGTATCGCGAGCGCCCCAAGAACGCACCTGGGAATTCATTAACTCAATGAATTCTTGACGTGTTACTCCGCTCACCCTAACCAAGCTTTCCACGGCATTATTAGCCGAACCGATCAAAGCGCCATAAAATAAATCTTTAATTTTAATTTTTTCATTATTTTTTAGTTTAAGCATGGCCGATTCTCCTTTTTTCGCGTAAAGATAATTATATTTTTCGTCCTGTAGTTTATAATTCACCACTTTTTCCAAATCTGGTTTTAAATCTAAAAATACTTTCAAGGCGACAATTTTACTTAAACTGGCCAAAGGTGCCTTAGCCAGACCATTTTTATCAAAAATAATTTCTCCCGTAGTTTCATTCATGATCACGGCGCTACGGGCGCTTAATTTCGGGCTACTACCCACCGCTTCGGCTTTTACTCCCAAAACTCGACCGTTGGCGTCAGGAGAAATTTCTAAAGGACTAACCATGACATTGATAATTCCGGCCGAGGTTGGCGCTAATGCCGAAAAAGCCTCTTTATCTAAATCCACTACTCGGTCAGGGTGTTTGGCGCGTTCTGGACCCCAATCATTAACTACCACTTCTACTGACTTGCCATTATCAAGATTGGTTACTCGTAATTTGGAACCGCGCGGAAAATCTGGCGAAGCGGCAAACAAACCGCCTTGATATTTATACCAGCTAGCTTTACCGATAGTTAACACGCCTTGTTTGGAAAAAACAGCCAGTTTGGCCGAAGTTTGTCTGAGAGAGGCAACCACTTTTCTATCCTGAGGATAATCAGTCGTGGGCAAAGCCTTCCAACTAGACGTGGCCTCATCAAAATAATAAACTTGTTTAAAATAATTATCAGCCTGATCATAAACCAGACTGACACTTAATAGTTTCTGACTGTCAAAACCAACAGCAGAGGACAAAGAGAATTCAAAAATATCACTAATTTTTTTTAGATTCCATGGCAAAACACTGGTTTGTTTTATTTGCGCCACGGTCAATTGGCTTGGCCCACTAAAAAAACCCTCAGGTACTTCCACATTAAATTTTTCGCCCAAAGCCGTAACACTATGACTGCTGGCAAAATTATTGATATCCCAAGAAAAATTAGCTTGGTTTAAAATTTCTGTTGGCGAAATCTTTGAAGAATTGTCAATGTTGGTCGGCTGATAATAGCCGAAGTCTCCCTCGGCCAAAACGTTGTTGACTAACGTTAAGTTGACAAAAAATAATAAAAATACTACTGTAAAAATTCTCCGCAAATATAGCATAAATTGATTTCGACTTTAAAATCTTAAATTTATAATTAAACTTACCGTCAACGCAAAAGAAAAAAATGGTTATTTACTTAAAAAACCTTAATTCTTGATTAAAATAAATTAAATTATTAATCTATAATAATTATATCACAATAGATTATTAAGACCAAATAGACTATAATAAGAAGAGGTTGCTTTATGGCTTTTAACTTTTAACTCTTTATTGCCGAGATAGCTCAGTTGGCAGAGCAATGCACTCGTAACGCATAGGTCAGGGGTTCGACTCCCCTTCTCGGCTCAATTTTGAAACGGTATTCCGCCAAAGGCGGATAAACTCCAACCGTAGGTCGTCGGTTCCTTGTCCGCCTTTGGAGGAAAATCCGACAGGTGGCTCATAATATTAAGGCAAAAGAACATCCCCTTAAAATGGGGCTTCCGCCCCTTCGACTCACCTTCTCGGCTCAGATTTATAAAAATCCCCTTTCGGGGATTTTTCATTTTTCTAGAAGAAAATAATCAAACCACCGTTGCCAACGTTCTTTAAGTCCGGTTGTTTCCGATGGGCCATCTTCAACTGTTTGTTCCAAGTTATCAACAACGGCCGGAGAATCGCTGGAATTCGTTACTACCGCCACTTTTTCTCCTTCACGCTTTAAACCCATTTTTAATTTGGCTTGTTCTTCCACAAACTGATCAGATTCCAGATATTGAATCATTTTCTTGAACTCCGAGTTTTGCGATTGGGCCCGAGCCGCCTCGGTTTTAAGCGCGTCAATTTCTTCGTCAATGGCGCTCTTTTTGTTTAAAACATTAAACAATGACGACAGTAATAGAAACAGAGCCACCACCAAAAACAAGCTCATCCATATTTTGAGCCTAAAAAAACCAAACATTTTGCGACCAGCCTTATTAAACATATTATTATTATATCAAAGCTAGGCATTTTATTACAACTTAAGGCATAGCTTAAAATAATCAGTAAAAACAAAAAAGAACGGAAAAATTCCGCTCTTTTTGCTTTATAACTTTCAACTTTATAACTTTACAAACTAACTTACTCTTTGATGCCGTCTAAATTAACATCATAAAGAATTTCTTCGGCAATCAAACGATAGCCAAGCAATTCTTCTGGTTTAAACCAAATGGCTAATTCTTTTTCAGCCTCAACTACGTTGCCTGAAGCATGAATAAGATTGCGCACGCTACGATTTCCTTGGTCGGCCAAACCGTAGGAATCCAAGGTAAAATCACCGCGAATAGTGCCAACATCAGAGCTCAGAGGTTCAGTGCCACCGGTAATTTTACGAACCAGGGGGACAGCTTGATTACCTTGCCAGGCCATCACCACCACCGGTCCGGCGCTGAGATATTTGGCGTTGCGTTCCAAAACGGCCTCACCACATTCCCTGGCCGTGGCAAAAGGTGATTTTTCTCCTTTAGCTTCATAAGCAGCCATAGCCTTAGTGCCGACATTTTCCAGCCATTCTTCGCCACCCACCATATAATGAGCTTTGGCCATTTCCGCTGTAGGAATAACAAACTTTAAGCCAACTAATTTTAAACCAACTCTTTCATAGCGTTGAATAATTTCGCCAATCAAGGAGCGTTGAACACCGTCCGGCTTAATGATAACCAAAGTTTTTTCTTTAATTGCTTCAGACATAGTTTCACATAACATAGACCACACAACACGCAGCCAAAACGCGATGGCGGACAAGTTAAAATTACTGTTTAAATTAAATTTAGTATAATAATTGTAAAACAAATAATCAACCCCTTTATTTAAGGCATTATCTCAATCTTTTGCCCGTCGGTAATAAGACGAATTGTCCCTAATTGATCGGTGCGCAAAATCTTGACGCCGCTAGTTTCCAATTTATTTAGAGTGGAGGCATGTGGATGACCGAAGTCATTATCCTGGCCCACACTAATAATGGCTAATTGTGGCTTAACCGCTTGTAAAAATTCTGGACTGGTGGCATTAGCCGAACCATGATGAGCTACTTTCAAAACTTGAGCGTCAACATCAACTCCGGAAGCAATTAATTGTTTTTCCACTTCAACTTCCGCATCGCCAGTTAATAAAAAATTAATTTGACCATAAGTCAATTTTAAAACTAAAGAACTATTATTAATATTTTTGACCGTCTGAGTTTTTAAATCATCCAAGGGAAATAGAACTTTTAAAGTGGCCCCACCACCCAAATCAATAATCTCTCCCGCTTTAACAGTTTTTAGAGTTAACTTATAATCTTTAATATTTTGTAACCAGATTTCATAAACCGAGCTATTGTGCCAAATTCCAGTCCCGATAATTTGACCTAATTGGTAGCGACTAAAGACAGCGTTAAGACCGCGCGCATGATCGGCGTGCGGGTGACTTAAAATCATCAGGTCAATTTTCTTTTGCCACCAAGGAAATTCTTCGTTTAACCGACCCAAAAGTTTATCGCCGTCCTCGCCTCCGTCTAGTAAAACTTTTTGGCCACTAGGAGACTGAATTAAGATGGCGTCACCCTGCCCCACGTCCAAAAAACTTACCACGAGTTTATTGTCGCCAGCTTGGCCAATGATGGGATTTAATTGCCAATGATTGGCCCCCAACCACAAAAAAATTAGGGCTGGTAAAATAGCCAACAAAGAATAAATTCTCCTTCTACTCAACATAAAAATTAAAATTATGGAGTCGCTGGGCAATAACAATTAAATTGTCTCGACGAATATCAAAATAGGCAAATTTTACCTTTTGAAATTTGAATTTTTTTAAGCCAACTGGTTGAGCTCGCTAACCAAATCATCTTTTATTTGGACACCCACAAAACGTTTGACTTCTTGGCCGTTTTTAAAAATCAGCAAAGTCGGAATGCTCATCACCTCAAATTCACCGGCCGTTTTCATGGCCTCTTCGGTGTTTAATTTGCCCACCACGGCCTTATCGCCAATGGTCTCGGCCACTTGTTCTAAAATCGGAGCTTGCATTTGGCAGGGCCCGCACCAGGTAGCAAAAAAATCTACCAAAACCGGTTTGGTCTTAGAGGCTTCCAAAACTTCACTGGCAAAATTGTCATCGGTAAAATGTTTTAACATAATTTTATAATTATTAATTTTTAAATTTTATAAATAAATCCAAATTTTTAAAACAAAAGTTAGGTAGTGACTGACAGTATTATATTAGAAATTAAAAATTATTTACAAAATTAAAAATTTAAAAATTTTATTTCTTTGTTAATTCTTCTAAAAGTCTTTTAATCTTATCGGCATCCTTAGGATTCTTGAGCTTGGCTGAACATTTCAATAAATCGCTGGCAATAAGCTTGCTCGACAAAGAATCCATAGCCGACTTAATGGCTTTCAGCTGAATTAAAATGTCTAGACAATCTTTGTTATCATCTAACATTCGACCGACTCCATTTAATTGGCCGATAATGTTGTTGATAAGTTGTTTGGGAGTTTTGGTCATAAAATTATTTATAGAGACAGTTTATCATATACCCACAGGGGGTGTCAAGAGAGTCGCCTACAAAAAAGCCGTTTATTAAAAACGGCCTTTATTTGATTTAAAAATAGATTTAAAGAACTTTTTCGGCATAACGCGCTAAATCGCTACGCACTATTTCTTTGAAATTAACATAGGCTACTATGGTCGGACCGAAGTCGACATCTTTATCAAAGATGTTTTCCTTGTTGCTCAATCTTTCGATGGCATAAGCTAGGCCACTGGACTTGCGGTCCAAGTATTTGCGGTCGATCTGAGTCAGATCGCCAGTAAAGACTATCTTGGCCTTCTGACTAACCCTGGTAATGATGGTTTTAATTTCACGCGCGGTCAAATTCTGAGCTTCATCGATGATTAGGTAGGTATCGGCGATACTTTGGCCTCTGATATAATCCAGAGCTTGAATGATAAACTTTTCCTCTTTTTTAAGCCGTTCTATTTTATCAAGCGGCTTCGGAGTCGAATCGTTTTGAACTTGCTTGCTATGCTTCTTGGCGAAGTCTTCGGCGGTGTATTTTGGCTCTGGGCTGGCTTCCGGAGGCAAAACTTTCTTGATGTAGTCAAGCGCTTGATGGATTGGCGCTAGCCAAGGATCAAGTTTTTTAGCCATGTTGCCGGGCAAGAAACCCTGGTTATATATTTCTTCCAAGTGGACTTGTGGCCGAGTGATCAAAATCTTGTCGTATTTCTTATCCTGTTCCAAAGCAGCGGCCACGGCCAATAAAGTTTTACCAGTACCGGGACCGCCCTGCAGAAAGACCGCGTCAATGTCTTCGTCGCGTAGCAGTTCCAAGGCAATCATCTGATGCCAATTCGGCCCGTTGCCGTTAACTGAATACTGCTTAATACTGGAAGCGCTGATCTCTTTATCAATGATAGTCAAAATGTCGCCACGATAAATAGCCGCAAAAGACTTTTGGTAGGACGGCAACCTGATGCTCCCTGGTGATTGATAGCCGTGTTTGTCTTTAACAAAATGACCATCCCAATCACTCCAGCAAACCACACCACTGTTAAAAGCCAAAGAGCTAACTTTTTCTTGATCAGCTAGCTTGAGATCTTTGAGCGAAAACCAATAACTCTTCTTATCGACATTGATGATATCAATCGGTACTGTTATTTCGACAAGTTCACAGCTCAACTCTTCTTGCGTCTGATCCTGGTAATAATCTTCAATAATTACTTCACTGGGATCAAAAAAATCCCTGGCAATAATCCTTAAATTACGGTCTTTGGTAATCAACTTGATTTTATCGAATTGCTCATCAACGCGCTTTTCTTTTTTGACCAGCCAATTTAGGTTTGCCAAGATTCGGTAATCGTTCTTATCATGCTTCAACGGTTCTAAGCCCTCCCAGTTTTCCTGGTAGATGCGGATAACGGTTTTGTGCACAGAAGTCGCTTCAGCAATTTGGATTTTTTCTAGACGATCACTAGCCTCACGGGCCTCAATACCGATGTCGGGCTTGGATTTTAAAGCATCCAATTCCTCGAAAACCACGAATGGCAAACAAAGCACATTGGCTCCCCCGTCCCTTAAAATATCAATAGATTCCGGGTCTTGAATAAATACATTGGTATCGACAACGTGGCGATTTCTGTGTTGCTTCTTGACCATTTTCTTTGCTTGCTGCTTCTGTAGTGCTTTCTCCTTTAGTTGGACCACTATCTTAGACTTAGAATTAATAAAACTCCAAGGCTTTGGCATCGTCTTGTAGCTGTTTTTCTGGTTAACGTTTTTGATTAAGCCATCTTTTTGCACGATCGGCTTATTTTTCAGATTACGTTTTGTGGTTCCAGAATCTTTGTCGCCTCTAGCCATTTTAACTCCAAAAAATTGTTAATAAAATTTTCAATGTTCAAATCATTAAAACTTACCAGGGTTGTCTGTAAAATGCAAGTGCAAAAAACACAATTATTGCCTATTTTGGGATATTTATTGCCTTAGAGTGCAAATTCACTGGCTGGGATCACAATATCGTTGACAAATAGAGACTACTTTGTTATATTATCAAAGTAATAATTAATTAAATAAGGTAAGCGCAAAAAAGCTGGTTTTGCAGAATTAGCTTTTGCTTTTTTCCACTACTATGGCACATAAGAAAGCCGGAGGCTCTACTAGGCTGGGTCGTGATAGCGCCGGACAACGCTTGGGCGTCAAGGCTAACCACGGAGAAGCTGTTAATGCCGGACAAATTATTATTCGACAACGCGGCACTAAATATCATATTGGTAAAAACGTTGCTAGTG
>CAZJEP010000007.1:17302-20430 GCA_964545125.1 uncultured Gammaproteobacteria bacterium | reverse complement strand
CTAAAAAGGGTATCGTACAATTTAGCACTAAAAAATTGCTCAAAT
This sequence comes from uncultured Gammaproteobacteria bacterium, assembly GCA_964545125.1. Classification (GTDB taxonomy): domain Bacteria; phylum Patescibacteriota; class Patescibacteriia; order Patescibacteriales; family Patescibacteriaceae; genus JAKAEX01. The sequence goes on along the minus strand of CAZJEP010000007.1, from coordinate 20,385 downwards.
TTAACGGAAAGCTGAAAACCGGCAAATTGGTCAACGTCAAAACAGCCTAAAAGATAAAATTAAAAATACTCCGATTTTTACCGGAGTATTTTTTATTTTTAATTATTCTTTGATCCTGCGCAGGCCTTTTTTCTAAGGATTCTAAATTCCTCTTTGGTTAAATAAGTGCCCTTAAGCGGATCATATTCATATCCACAACTCATGCAATACCAACCAACACGTCTCCGCACAGGATGAAGTCTGTTGGTATAAGCATAAAGAGACTCAAGATCATGGGAACCACACTGGGAACAAGTACGACGCTCCAATTCGCCGTTCGACTTCGCTTTATCGCGGATAACTTTAGAAAAGTTTTCTGCCGCCTTTTCCTGAAAAAATTCGGGAAAATATCTGATCGTGCCCTGACGACCATGGTCAATAGTTATTTGCTCTATCATCACTTAAACCCTTTTAAAAGTACGACAATACAAAAACTTAGTTTATTATTTTTTATTTAAACAAGCTTTGACAAATTCTACGAATAACGGATGCGGATCTAGAGGACGGGAAATATATTCAGGATGAAATTGCGTGCCGATAAAAAAAGGGTGGTCGCTGATTTCAATAGCCTCCACAATTTGGCCATCTGGACTAGTTCCGGCCACTTTTAGCCCTTTGGCTTCCAGTTGCTCCCGGTAGGCATTATTAAACTCGTAGCGATGGCGGTGGCGTTCAGAGACGGTCGTGATAGGCCCTTTTAAGGCCTCATAAGCCTTCTGGAGGCGTGTTCCAGGCATCAAAAGGCAGGGCCAGCCACCTAGGCGAATAGTGCCACCATAGCCCTTTTGAGCAATCAACTCGGCTTGACCGGGCATAATATGAATAACTTTATGAGGCGAATTAAGATCGGCTTCTTCAGTATTGGCCCCCTCTAAGCCCAAAACATGACGGGCAAATTCAATTACTGCCATTTGCATACCATAGCATAAACCGAAATAAGGCACTTTATTTTCACGGCAAAATTGTATAGCCTTAATTTTCCCCTCAGCGCCTCGCAAACCCCAACCTTGGGGCACAATAATACCATCATAATTTTTCAAATCATCAATGCCGTCTTTTTCTATATCTTCGGCGCTTAACCAAAACAACTCCGGTTTAACATCATTAGCAATGCCGGCGTGTTTAATGGCTTCGATTACTGAAATATAAGAATCTGTTAAACAAAAATCTCCGGTAGCAAAATATTTTCCCACAATACCTATTTTCACTTGTTTAGTGGCAGCCTTCATTTTATCTACCATAGCCCGCCAATCAACCAAATCTTTTTGTCGAGGCTCCAAACCAAATTTTTTCAAAAGACGGTCGCCTAAATTATCTTTTTCAAAATTAATCGGCACATCATAAATAGAGCTAGCGTCCGGCGCGCTAATCACATCCTCTTTGGCCACATTGCAAAAAATAGATATTTTTTTGCGACGCGGTTCATCAATCGGCGCTGCTGCTCTGGCGACAATAAAATCTGGTTGGATACCGGCATTATTTAAAGCGCGCACCGCGTGTTGTGTCGGCTTGGTTTTCATTTCCCCAATATTAAAAGGTATTGGCAAATAACTAACCATCACAAAAACCACATCTTCCGGATTTTCCAAGTGCATATAACGCGCTGCTTCCAAAAACAACAAATTTTCATACTCGCCGACCGTGCCTCCGATTTCCACCACCATAATTTCAGCCCCAGTTTTAGCCACAGCTGCTTCCAAACGACGACGAACTTCTTCGGGAATATGAGGCACTACTTGGACGCACTTACCCTGATATTCCAAATTTCTTTCTTTTTGAATAACTGTCTGATACACCCGGCCAGTGGTCATATAATTTTCCCGATAAATATTATCATTTAAAAAACGCTCATAATTGCCAATGTCTTGATCGGTTTCGTCCCCGTCTTCAGTGACAAACACTTCACCGTGTTCAACCGGATTCATGGTTCCAGCATCCACGTTAATATAGGGGTCTATTTTGGTACAGCTAACCTTAAAACCTTTACTTTTCAAAATTCTGGCGATTGAAGCCGAGGTTATCCCCTTGCCCACACCTGACATAACACCACCAACGACGAAGATGTACTTGGTATGATTGACTTTGTTTTTATTTTCTTCTGACATACTTTGTGAATTTCAAATTTTAAATTCAAATATTTGTGCTTGTTTTTAAATTTTAAATTTAGATTTTAAATTATTTCCACTATCTTATTTTTTAGAACAACAGGTTAGTATACCACTGCCAAATAGTTTGTCCCCACCAAAGAGCTACCAGGGTGGCCGGAGCCAAAAAAACGCCGAAAGGCAAGGGAGACTTCAAACCCTTCTTTTTAAAAGCTATTAAGGCTAGACCCACAAACGCCCCAGAAAAATAAGCCAACATTAAAGCAACCAAAGTCAAAGGCCAACCCAAAGCTACACCCATTAAAGCGCCAATACGAATATCGCCTCCGCCTACCCAACGACCATGCGACACCACATACTGCAAAGCAAAAAACCCTCCCCCTATTATAGCAGAGCTCAAAAGCAAACTCCAAGACGAACCCAAACAAATATTAAAAATAAAAATAACAACGATGGCCGTCAAACTGACTTCATCAGCTACCACCATCCAACGCAAATCCATTAAAAAAATCACAAACAAAAAACTTATCAACAACCAATCGCGAAACAAGGGCAATAATAACTTTAAGTTATAAAGTTGAAAGTTCAAAGTTGAAAGTAAATTCACTTCATCGTCAGAAAAATGAAAACGAAAGGCTAATAAAAATAAAATGGCCGTAGCCAACTCTGCTAAAGGATAGTTGATGGCAATTTTCTTTTGACAATGACGACACTTACCGCCTAGCGCTAGCCAACTTAAGAGGGGCACGTTGTCATACCAGGCAATCATTTTGTGGCATTGAGGACAGCGAGAACGACCCCATAAACTTTCGTTATGATATAAGCGCCAAGCCAGGCAATTTAAAAAACTCCCCATACAAGCACCAAAAAATATCACAAATAAACAGAAAATGACAGCCATATTTATTTTATAAAAAGATTAAATTTAATAATATGCCA
>CAZJEP010000007.1:0-17292 GCA_964545125.1 uncultured Gammaproteobacteria bacterium | reverse complement strand
CCAAAAAGCAGCTAAGCCATCGCGCCAATTTATTTTTTTGCCTTCTCGATAAGTACGTCCATTATAACCAATACCAATTTCATAAATTCGCCAATGCCCTTTGGCCACGCGAGCTGTTAACTCTGGTTCAATACCAAAACGTTTAGAGCTTAATTTATCTTTAAAATCGTCAACTACTTGTCGCCTAAAAACCTTATAACAAGTTTCCATATCGGTTAAATTAAGGTTGGTTAAAACATTGGAAAAAGTAGTTAGTAAACGATTTCCCAAATAATGCCAGAAAAACAAGACACGTTTAGCTTCGCTACCCATAAAACGTGAACCAAAAACAACATCAGCGCGACCTTCAATAATTGGCTCAATTAATTTCGGATATTCTTCCGGGCTATATTCTAAGTCAGCGTCTTGAATCAAAATGATATCCCCTGTCGCTTCCTGAAAACCTCTAATCAGAGCTGAGCCCTTCCCTTCGTTTTTGTCTTTTAAAAATATTTTAACCACGTCATCATTTATTTGTTCAAGTAAAAGCCTAGTACCATCAGTAGAACCATCATCAACGATAATGATTTCTTTGACCAAATCTTCGCCCAAAGAAACTGTTTTAATTTTAGCTACCATTTCCAAGATGGTGTTTTTTTCGTTATAAACCGGAATGATAATTGATAGTTTCATATATTTTTATCCTCCAAACGACCAAAGGTCCAAAAATTATTAACAATAAAATTCCAAAAAGCCACGATAATAGAAATAAAAAATTTCGCCAACAAATAATATAAACCGATTTTTAGGGACACCCACATTAAAATCGTATTAAGACCCAAACCAACACATGAAGTAATGCTATATTTAACAAACTGTCCGACATGTTTATCGCTCTTGTCGCGCCAAGTCCAAAGCTTATTAAGCCAAAAATTATTAATTAAGGCGACAATAAACGAGCAAGTGTTGGCCACTAATACCGGCCAAGCGAAAATCTCCACCAATAAAATTAGGGCAACAAAATCAATCATAGCGCCGGCTAAACCGACGACACAAAATTTAACTATTTTTTTATGCTTATAAATCAACTTAACAAAATATGGCCACATAATCAATCTTTAAAAAAATGATGACGGTTAAAAAATTCTCGTCTAAACAATAAGGCCACCAAAAAAATTGACCCAGGAATAAAGTTTATTAGAGTGCGCGACAAAGCTGTGCCATCCATAGCCCATTGATACTCTTCGGTCAATAAATAAATAACTAAAAAACCGCCCAAGGCCAAGCACCACAAACCATAGGCCAGCCTTAAGCTCTTATCTTTTATTATCTCCTTAATGAATAATAATGACAAGCCCAAAAAGATGTAATACCAAATATTCCAACTGGCAGCCACCAATAAATCCTTGACTAATTGCCCAAACACCTCTGGGTGCCAACTTAAGTCTCCTGCAACATTGCTGATCGGCAACTTATAAAACATTCGCCAACCCAGCCAAGGAAAAATTATAATTAAACCAGGCCAAAGACCAAAGAAAATTTCTTTTCCTTTAATTTTTAAACTCAATTTAGCTATCAATAAAATCAAAATGTGAGCAATAATAAAAATTATGGCTTCATTTTTAGTAAAAAAAGCGCCAGCCAAAAACAAGCCAGTTAAAGACAAAAATTTATAATTGCCACTTTCTAACCACTTATAATTTAAAATAAAAGCTACGGCCAAATAAAAAGCTAGCGACAAATCAGCATAGGCGTTATAAGCATGAACAGAAACTAACGGAACGGTAGCCAGCAAAAAAACAAACACTAGACTTAAAAGGCGATTTAAATAATTGCGCAAATATCCATAAAATAAAAATATTATCGCCACGAAAAAACCGACAAAAATGAAATTAACCGCCACTTCATCGAAACTCTTGTTTAAAACTGCCAGCCAATATTGCGCTAAGGGAACCAACCAAGGATACATCGGGTGAGCATGGCTTTGCCAAAACCATTGACTGCCTGAAGCAAAAAAATCTGGTGTATGATAAAACAAGGTCTTGGCCTTAAAGGACCATAACGCCAAGCTGTCCCAGTTGGCGACCGGTTTTAACCAGGCTAAAACAGCCACCGTAGTCATCTGCCAAACAATCGCTAGCGCCAAAAAAACTTCCACCCAAGTGATATTTTTCGGCTCTGTTTTAAAATGCTGTTTAAAATTAAAACCGAAGCGCCGGAAATATTGCCACCCCAAAATCGCCAACTCTATCAACAACACAAAAAACAACCAGTTAATCGGCCATCTAAAAACAAACACTGTTAAAAAAATTTCGACCGTCAAAAGGATTGTTCCCAGACCATAGGCCAGAGCTGTTTTTTTAAAAAATCCCTTGGTAATCTCATTAAACCAGATAGTTAAAATTAACCACCCAGGAAGCAATATTAACAAAGAATAAATTATCATCACTAGTAACGTCTTCCACATATTATTGTTTTTTTAAAATAACCATGCCTTGATTAAAAATTTTTATTACCTGCCAATGACCCAAATTTTTTCTGTCTTGGCCCTTAATTTCAAATAATTCATTATCACTATTGAATTGATAACCGGTCTCGGGCAAATAAATTATCCAATAATCCGCTGTTTCTCTAGCTGTTATTTGATAAGTGGCCATTAAATAATACTTCAAAAATAAAGAATAAAAACCATCGGAAACTATGCTTAGCTTGGCTTGAGCCGGAACTAAACTTTTTATCTCCCTAACGAAAGGCTCCAACAGACAAACACTGCCTTTGTATTCCTGGTTTTTGTCTATGTCACACAACCTAGTTTCCAGCTTAACTTCGGCAGAAGCGTTAATATTTTTGGCTTCGATAAAAATTTGTCGCCAAGCAACCAAAATTTTTTCCGTAAACATCGGCCACCAACAAACAATAATTAAAACGACTAAAATTATCCGGGGATCTCCCCTTTTAAGTGTCGAGCCAACCTTAACTTTATACACCAAAAAAATAAACAACAGCAAACAGAAGCCCAAACCTAAAAATACGGTGGTTGACGAAGAACCAAAGCTTTCAGCCACGGTTTTATTAATAGTATTAAGTTTTTCCGCAGTTTCTAAAAACATAGATTCAATTTACTTCGCAGACAACAATCTTGTTAGGTGCGACAATTTGGCGATATTTTTTTGCTATTTCTCTTTTTTTGCTACATAGTTTTTGATTAAAAGCTATCTGTCTTAAAGATGGTCCAATAATTTCATGACCTAACCAATAAGTATCAAAAATGATAAAAATTTTTTGTCCCTTTCTTTCATAAGGAATCATTGGCTGTCTTCTTCCAAATTCGTCTTCTAGCGGGACAAATTTCAATTGAGGATAATAATGACTAAAAACCAACAAGTCGGTAGAAAAGTGTCCCCATTGAGCATCATAGAAAACTGTGGCTGGTGGCAGGGTTTTTAAATAGTCTACTAAATCCTTAATTCCAAGGGGGCTTGCCCATAAATCGGTCACCTCCAGCTCTCCAGTATCGGTTTGATTAAATTTAAACAAAGGATAAAAAGACGCATAAATCTGGTTTAATATTAGCACGGAGGCTAAAACCACTACAACCATAGCAAAAAATTTGCTTTGCGTCCTTTTTTCAAAGAAATCAACGCCTATTTTTATGGCCAGGGCCAACCAAAGATAAAAAATCATTAACCACATACCATAATGACGCAAATAGTTTGTTTCCACCAAAAAAATGATGGGCATTAAAGAAATTAACCACCACAAACCTAAACTAAAAAACAATCTTCTATCCTTACCGGAAATTTCCAACTGACCACGCCAACTAAAATATAATCCTAAAAATAAAAATATTAACCACAAAAAAAACAAATAATCACTGGAAAGAACTTGCACTAGATAAAAATGAAGGTTGGACAACCAAATATTGAGAGGCATGGATGCTAACTCCTGCCACGACATTACCGCCTTAAAAGCCGGGCTATTTAATCTGATAGTTTCAAATTTATTTGGAACTAGTAACCAATAAATTTCTTTGGCGACAAAAACATTGCTTAATAAAAAAACATAAAACAAAAAGAGATGCCACCTTTGTTTTAAAAAAATTTTTTCCTGTGTTATCCTCAATAAATATGGGAGGAAAATTCCTAAAATCAAAATTAACCAAGCCGATGTTTTCGCCAAAAGAGCTAAAGAAAAAATAGTGCTAGCCATAACCGGATAATACCAACGCCGTTTAGTCAACCACAAATAGCTCAAATATAAAAATATCCCTCCTAAGGAATAAACATAAACTTCGGCCAAAGCAATGGCGTCAAAATATAAATAATATCCAGAAAAAACAAATAAAATACCGAAAATCTTAGCCACTCTATCCCCTAGCAATTTTTTCGCCAAATAAAACCAAGTTACAAAGCCACCCAAACTAATAATTATTGACCAAAGTCTAATGCCCCACAAAGGATTGACCCACCAATCAACGGATATCGAGGTCAGCCAATACTGCAGAGGTTCTTTATAGTCACTCAAAAAACTACCATTAACGGAAACATATTTATTGTTCTCCCAGTTCTGATTGATAAGTTGGGCATATTGGGTATAAATAATTTCGTCATTATGCGGAGCCAAAAATAAAGCCATTAAAATTCTAGTGCCTAAAAATAAAAAAATTAAAATTATGAAATAATTTTTATTTAGTCTGTTCATAAAAACTATTTAGCGCACAAACTATTAAAAAGTTCCAAATATTTATCAACCATTATTTTTTCGATATAAGCCTCTTTTAGTTTAACCTGATTGTCTAATAAAATTTCTTGTTGGTCTGCCCGATTAAAAGCTAAACAATATTCAAGGCCCTTAATCAAGTCTGGCGTGTTTAAATATTCGGCCACGTAACCATTGATTTTATGGTCAATAACCTCCTCGACTACGCCCACCGGCCAACTAACCACCGGCAAACCAGCGGCCATGGCTTCAATAACCACCAAAGCAAAACTTTCGGCTGTCGAGGTTAGTAAAAAGACGTTAGCGGCAGCGTAGTATTCGGCTAAAACTTGCTGATCAGACACATATTCGACAAACAACAAGTTGCCCCTAAGTTGTTCTGTTTCGTGACCGCCGATACAAACAAAAAGAACATCGTCCCTGTCTCTGAAACTATCAATAATCTGAGTGGCATAATTCCAACCCTTCCAAATATTATCCTTACCACCGCTAGCCACAAACAAGACTATCTTTTTGTCGTGGGGTAAATTTAATTTCTGTCTTAATTCCGAGCGTCTCATAATATCCGGACGATAACTCAAAACGATGCCATTGTGGATTAAGCGCAAATCTTTTTCCATTAAAATACTGCGAGCCACTTTTTGTTGCAACCATTCTGACGGCGTTACTAAAGAAACTTTTAATTGTTCATAGATAGCCGCTTTCTTTTTTCGCAAATGAAGACGATTATATCTTTTGCAAACCGACCTTGTGGACATCTTTTGACAGGGATAAAAACCATGATTGCCCAAGCTAGCAAAAGAATGGGAACAATAAGCAGTCACAGCCCACATATCATGAAGAGTCCAAACCACTGGTTTTAATTGGGACATTTTCAATAAAGTCCGCAAATTAAAATAATGCCCGTGAAGATTGTGACAATGAATCACGTCGGCCTGCTTAAAGGCCTCTGTCTCTAAAATATAATCCGTGTTAAATAAATCAATATCCGTTCCCAACAAATGTGATAAATAAAAGAGCCATTTGGGTCGGGGAATAACAAAAACGTTCTGATCGGTGGAAGTTTTATCGCAGACAAACATGCTGACTTGGTGACCGCGAGCTTCCAGTCCACCCTTAAGCCGCCAAGCAACCTCTGCCGCGCCCCCAATTCGATCAGCTTTATTGATACTTAAAATGTTCATGACTTTAACTTATTTTTTATAGTTTTTAATAATTTATTTTTAGTCAAGCTCCTAAACCAATAATGCAATCTTGGTTTGGTTCTTAATTTATTCAAGGCCACCTTAGCCAATATTTTATACCAAGGTTTAAACCCGCGATAAACATACCAATCAAACCAAACAAAGCTACGCTGAATTTGTTTTTTGCTAAAGCCCGGCAAAGTTAAAACGGACTGGACTCTCTCGCTGGAATCTAGATTTTCCTCCTTAAATAAACCTTGTTGGCAGGAAAGCCGATAGAGATCCGTGCCCGGATAAGGATAAAAAATAGAGGTAAGATGCCAATCGGGCTGACATTCCCTGTTAACCTCAATAGTAGCCTTAAAATCAGCCAAAGTTTCGGTGGGCAGACCGACCATATTAAACAAAGCTACTTGCAAGCCAAACTGACGAGCCAATTTAACTGTCTTAATAATATCTTCGTTGGCGTAATAACGTTTCAAAACTTCTCGCCTCACCCGATCGCTCCCCGACTCCAAGCCGATATTAATAAAACGAAAGTTGGCTTCCCGACAAGCTTGAAATAATTCACTAAAATCAACCCCGGGAGTCACCCGAATATTGGCCCCGTAAGCAATCGGTTCTGGTAATTCGGTGTTCAACTTTTTTAATCCAGCAAATAATTCTCGTGCCCAATTTTGGTCTACGCCAAACGTTTCCACTTCCAAATAAATTTCCTTTTTACCAGGAAGTTTACTGGCAATATCTTTTATCTCCGCCAAAATATTAGCCGGAGAACGAAAACGCACATATTTACCCTCAGCTAACTTACGTAAAGCATGATTAGAACAATAAGTGCAGTTAAAAGGACAACCTCTAGCCAACAGCACTGAATAGCGAGCATTCACCCCATCGCTAATCCACTCCTTCCACATATCTCTGTCAGGCCAAGGGAAAACATCTAAATTTTCTATAAACGGCCTGGTTTGATTTTTTTCGATAACCCCTGCTCGCTTAATCCACAAATTAGAAATACCGCTAGGCTTCTGGCCTTGAACTAATTGCTCCACCAACTCCAGGGTGGGATACTCGCCCTCACCAATGCACAAAGCATCAAAAGCTTCGTCCAAAATTTTATCAGGATTTAAAGAGACATGAGGTCCACCAATAACTAAAAAAATTTCTGGATACTTATTTTTTAAATACTTGGCTTGTTTGGCAATAAAAGGATATTCCGTGCTAACCGCACTCAAACAAATTAACTGTGGTTGCCAGTCAATAATAATTTTATCCAGTCGCTGGGTATTTTTTCTGCCCAATCGCTTGCTCAAAACTACCAATCTAGTCTCATGACCATGCTCTTTCAAAACCGCAGAAATATAAGACAAACCAAAATTAATTTCCTCCGGTTGGCTTAAGGGCTTGTCGGGCGACTCAATGTCTGCCAAAGAATAAACGAAAAGAATTATCATACTTAATCAAGCTGGCGCCAAGAATAATAAATTTTTTTAAAAAAATTAAAAACGCCGATTTTTTTCAATAGTTGTTTGAGTCCAAAATTATACCAAGTCGCGCCCAAATTTTTCTTCATCACTAAATTATCGGCCCGTTCGTCAATTATAATTTTTGTGGGGTGTTTAAGAGGAAAACTTAAAGTCTTAATAGGGCGCCCAGCAAAAGAACTGGCCGGATCAAAAGAGTGAGAAGCCTCACGACTAAAACCAATGTTGGAAATGAGGTTTACTTGGGGATGAATGGCTAAACCGCCGCGATCAAACATGGCAAAGGCCCATTGAAAATCCCAACCGTTATCTTGACCCAAATAATTTTTTCTAAAAACATCTTGCCAAAATAACTGAAAAATTTTACTCGGAAAAAGTTGCTTAATTTTATGTTCTTGGGTGAATCTAGGAAAATCTTTAATGGCAATATCATAATATTGCCAAGCGCGCCGCCAAGTCGCCCAACCCCAAATATGGGGAATTTGCGAAAAATAATAACTGTCATCTATGTGATGCTTTTGCCAATTATTACCGCTAATGTGCCAAATTCTGTCATTGTTTTTATATTTATCCAAAAGTTCTTGGCAAAACCAAAAAAACGACTGGTCAGGCAAACAATCATCCTCCAAAATTATCCCTTGCTCCACTTGAGAAAAAAACCAATCAATAGCCCCTGAGCCTGCCAATTTTACCCCGACATTAGTATCTCTAAACAAGGTTTTGACCTGGCAATCCCAATCTATGTCGCTGACGATACGACGCACCTCGACACATTTGCTTTCATCATCTTCATTTCTTGGGCCATCAGCCACGATAAATAGTTGTGATGGTTGCAATTTCTTGATGGCCGCAAAAACTTGCCGGGTAGCTTCCGGACGATTAAAAACAATAAATAAAAGCGGCGTGGTAAATTTCATATTAACCCTCATTAGCTTCGTCTACCCAAGCATGAATCATGACGGGCTGTCCTCTTTTTTCTTCAATCCCTTTAAATTTTATCTGATAATTCAAATCTAAAGACTCCAACCAAGAAGCGATAAACTTGTGGTCATCAAGATTATGATAGGTGGTGATAGCTATTTTTGGTTTATATTTAATAACACTCTCTCTAGCTCCGGCTAACATCTCTCTTTCATATCCTTCAATGTCGGCTTTTAAATAAGTTAAAGGACGATTTTGTTTGATGATTAATTCGTCCACTGTCGTAACATCTATAGCCCCAGTTTGGTCTTCTTTGACAACTGTGCCGATCCCCGCTTCGCCCAAAGAACATTTACCGATACTGGCCCCCAAAGCATAGGGCAAAATTTCTACATTGCTTTTTTGCTTAAAACTTTTTCTCATAGAAACGACAAATTCCGGCAAGGGCTCGACAGCATAAACCTGACGGCAACGATCAGCGATCAAATAAGTGAAGAGGCCCTCGGCAGCTCCGGCGTCCATGACATAATCACTTGGTGTGACTTTGGTTTCGAGCACTTCATAGTAATGCCACTCCTGGGGTCTAAATAGCTCGCAAACAATTTGATAAATAAAGTTAATGTCGATGTTATCCGGCAAAAACAAGGGCTCGGGAAATCTTTGAAAATTAATCTGAACAAAACCGTCCCGTGACTGACCAATACTCGCAATAAATGGTCTAGCTTTCGCTCGACTGGCCGGACCAAAAACATTATACAACGCCTCAAAAATACCAACAGGCAAGTTACCTTTTTTGGCTATAAGTCTTTTCAAGAGCTCTATTCTGCGTTGCAACATGTTTTATATTTTCATTAATTTAGTCTGTTTTCGGCTAGAATAAAACCAAGTTAACTCGTAAACACTAAACAACGCTACACCGTAAAATAGGTCCCCGGCTAAACTATTTTTGAAAAACGGTAAAGCCATGGCAAAACAATTAGCTAATCCTGCCCAGGTGTGGGGATACCAAGAATATAGCGCCCAAACTGCGAAGTTAGTAATCAGAAAAAAAATGACCGAACCAGTTAAAGAACCAATAACAACTCGACGCCAACTAGCTTTTTTCTTCAGCAACCAACCGATGCCGAACATTAAAGCCATGCCCAAATAAACCACGGCTGTTAAGCGCCAGTCATAGAAACCGATAAACATGTCGCTCAAAAACATGACCAGAAGCGGAATAATCACGTAATACTTTTTAGTAAAATACCAACCACCAAACAAAGCCATAGCCCCCACTGGCGTAAAATTCATTGGATGTTTAACTAAGCGAGAAGCTGCCGCCAAAATAATAATGCCGACAATTAAAGCTAAATTCTTTTTTGACATATTTTTTATTTACCCCTGTTAATAAAAAATTAACAGGATTAATTACAAACGCACTTTATAAAATTAATTTTAGGCAACGTTTCTATAATCAACTTTTTAACCTTGTCAACATTATCCGCCATTCGAGAACTAATCATTTCCCAAGTAACCGGATCCTCGCCTTCTTTCCAAGAATCATAGTCCGTAGACATCGCAATAATTTGGTAACACAGGCCCAATTCGCGAGCCATAATCACTTCCGGCACTGTCGACATATTGATAATATCAGCACCGAATGCCCGAAACATCCTTGATTCAGCCCGGGTAGAAAATCGTTGACCCTCAATCGTAATGACTGTGCCTTTATCATGACAAACTAAATTTAACTCCTGAGCGGTTTGCGCCAATAAAGATCTTAAATTATGACAAAAGGGCTCGGCCATCGGCGTATGAACCACCCTATCTTGATAAATAGTCAGGGCGCGACGCTTGGTATTGTCAATAAACTGATCGGCAAAAATTAGGTCGCCCGGCATAATTTGCTCTCGCAGGGAACCACAAGCGGTGGTGGCCAAAATATGAGTACAGCCGATTTCCTTCAGGGCCCAAAGGTTAGCTTGATAAGGCACTAGGGTTGGATTTAATCCATGGTCTCGCCCATGACGTGACAAAATAACCACAGCTACGCCATTTAATTTTCCCGTAATCAAAGAAGAAGCCGTTTGGCCAAAAGGTGTCTCCGGATTCACTTCTTCAAAATCCTGCAAAAATTTAGGGTCATCCAAACCTGAGCCACCAATAATGCCAATTTTTATATCCTTTTTCATAATTAAACTTTTTCATTATTATAATCCAAAAAATAATTAGCCCGATACCCCCTTGCTATAAGCTTTTCATATCCTGGCAAAAAACTCAAATTAACCAAAAACTCAATACCCTCAATTTTCCCGCTCAACCTTTCCACTAAATCAACTGTAGCCAAAATAGTCCCACCAGTAGCTAAAAGATCATCAGCAATCACCACTCTTTCTCCTGGCCTAATTGTATCTTCGTGCATTTCAATAATATCCTGGCCATACTCCTTCTCATAATTAGCACTAATAGTTTTAAAGGGCAATTTACCCTTTTTTCTGACGACACTAATGCCAGCGCCAATTTTATAAGCTAAAGCTGAAGCTAAAAGAAAACCGCGAGCATCAATGCCAACGACTTTGTTTATTTTTTTGCCAGCATAGCGCTCAGCCATCTGGTCTATAATTAATTTAAAGGCTTCGGCATCTTCGAATAAAGTCGTCACATCATAAAACAAAATCCCTTCCTTGGGAAAATTAGGAATTTTTCTAATTAACCTATCAAATTGAGTTAGTTCCACCATAAAATTATTTTAAAAATAATTAATCTTTTTCAGCTAAACCATACCTGACATTTTCCAAAAACAAAGCTTTAACTTTATTAATAATAAATCTGGGGAGTATTTTTTTAAACAATTGTTTTACAGTTATTCCAAAACTTTTTTTAATTAATTCCGTTTTGGGCGTAAAAGATTCTGGATGAAGATGAAAACCAAAGGTTTTTTCCGCAGAATCTTCACAAACAGATTCACGACTAAACACAGAAGCCACGCTTACTGGAGCAAATTTTATGCCATAATTTTCCAAGGCTTGTCGGTGATAGACGCAAATAACTGCATCTTCGCTGGGAAAGCTAGTAACATCCTCGTCAAAAGGCAAATCAAGCCGTCGAAACGCATTTAATAATTTCTTATTTCTTAAGGAAAACCCACCATTGCCAACTCTGACTTCGGCACCAGTTTTGTCAAAAAAAGTATTACTAGGCCAAGGAGCTCCGATATAATCATAATTTAAAAAATTATCATCCCACTTGTCCGGCCTTAAAACATAACCATCGTGTTGTATAACTAGGGCGAATTCAGTGGTGATATATTTGCCTAGTTCAAAAACCATAAACCAATTATAGGCATCTATGCTGTTTAACCGGCGACATGGTTTAAATTTTATTTTTTCTGGTAAATTAGCGGGCCGTTCATGAGAAATCAATAAAACTTCGGCATAATCTAAATCCTTCATTGATTTTTCTAAGGCTTGAATTGTTTGATCTAATTTTATTGAAGACACCGCAACTAAAGTAACCTCGTCTAATTTCATGAAAATTTTATTTAAATAAAAATCCTTTTATTACAAGCAAAGAATAATATAAACCACGGATATTAAAATATCTCCACTTAAACAAACCCTCAACCCGACATTGTTTAAATAATTTAAAATAGGTTTTTACGTCAGGAGAAAACCAAGAAATTGCTAATATTAAATTATTGGTTGACCATTTATAAAACAATTTTGTATCCTGTTTGCTTAATGGTTGTGGCAAACAAATCTTATAATAATTATACAAGTTGATAAAATAAGCGAATTCCCCAGAATGCTCGGTTTGCGACCCTTGTCCTGGGTGGACTCGATAATTAACCAATTTAGCCTTAACAACAGCTACGGTGCCTCGTTTGGCGATATCTATAAAATATGGACGATCTGACCACCTAAAAAATTTTTTATCATAGTCGACAATAGGACTGAGAACGGAAGACCTATACATTATCGAATCAAAACAAAAATCAAAATGCTTTAAAAGTAGGCGCACCAAGTCCGCATAATTTTGAAAAATTAAAGTAGTATTATCTTTAATTTTTTGAAAAATCAACATTGGATTCTTGTTTCTAATGCCCTGTAAACCGGTGACTGCAAAAACTGCCCCCGGATTGGCTTCCAATAAAGCCACTTCTTTGGCTAAAAGTTCAGGGTGCATCGTATCATCATCATGAAAAACTATTACATAGGGTGAAATAAACTTGTACTGAAGAATTTTATTAAGATTAAACAGATGACCAATGTTGCTATTATTAATCAATAGTTTTATTTTCGGGTCATTAAAACTTTTTACTAATCCGGAAACATCATAATCACTACAATTATCAAAAATAATAATTTCAAAATCTTGGAATGACTGCTGCAAAACGCTCCGTAAACATTCTTTAAGATATTCAGCTCGGTTATAGGTGGGAATAGCCACGGTTACTTTTGACATAAATTTTTTATTCTAAATTCTAACCCAAGACTCAGGGATGCAATCTTTTTCCGATTGAGCAGGATTATTAAATAATTTTTTGGGCGCTATCACTAATTTGTTTTTGTTGTTGTTCAGCCAAGCACCCCACCAACTAAAAGAACTGTTGGCAATAATGTTGTGTTGGCACAAACTCATTAAACGCAGGTCCTCGTAATTTTTATTAGCTAAATTGTGATCAACATAGGTTGCAGGAAAATCCAATTTTAAATTTTTTTTGACCCAGGGCATGTCATCGGAAAAGATAAAACAGGTAGGATTAATAAATTGGCGCGCTATAAACTCTACCGCCCTAAGGTAATAATCTAAGCCAAAAGTAGCGTAAATTTCAGGGTGATCCAAATAATCACCACGCCTAATATGCAGACTAACCGAATTTGAATCGGCTATCATGTCGGCCACTTCTTTGTTTTTCCCGGTCAAAGCTTCTTTGACTTGAAAATCATTCCTGATTATATCCTCAATATCTTTAAAATATTTTTCCACCTGCCAATAGCCCTCTAAATAGAAATCTCCCCGTAAAGATAATATACTTTCGTCAAAAATACTGGACTCTTTTTCAATAACATGACTAGTCTTAATTAAACCCAACCTCCTTCTGATGTTGCAAGTTTTTAGACGTCTAATTTCTTGAGGAGTGGCCAAAGAGGCTTGAATATTAAAACGATCCAAACCATAATTATGTAACTTGTAGGTCCGAAAAGTACTAATGTCCAATTTTAAATTAGTTTTGTTTAGAATTGCTAAATGGCGACCCAAAGCGTACTTGGTCATCTGGTTGCCTAAACCGGCGTTTATTTGGACGATGATCATAAAATAAATTTTAATCTATATCCTTATCCATTCGTCGGGAATTATGTCGTTGTTTAACAATTCCTGGATATTAAACAACTTCTTGGGCGCTATCACTAATTTGTTTTTGTTGTTGTTAAGCCAAGCACCCCACCAACTAAAAGAACTGTTGGCAATAATGTTGTGTTGGCACAAACTCATTAAACGCAAGTCCTCATAATTTTTATCGGCTTGATTGTGGTCAACATAAAAAGTCGGAAAGGCTAGCTTTAAATTTTCCTTAACCCAGGGCATATCATCGGAAAAAATAAAAAAACGTGGATTATTAATTCTCTGAGCCATAAATTCTGCCGCCTGGTAATAGTATTCTAAACCGAAAGTGTTATAAATCTTGATGTTAATTGGATTAGTCACGTAATCGCCACGACGGACATGAAGACTAATCGAATTTGAATCGACTATCATATCAGCCACCTCCTTGTTCTTTCCAGCTAAAGTTTCCTTAACCTGAAAATCATTCCTAATTATATCCTCAATGTCTTTAAAATATTTTTCAGTGTGCCAATAACCCTCCAAATAAAAACTTCCCCTTAGCTGCAAAATACTTTTGTCAAAAATATGTTTTTTTTCAATAAGATGACTGGGCTTAATTAACCCCAATCTACTCATTAACTTACTAGTCTTCAAGTGTCTAATTTCTTGGGGAGTAGCTAAAGAGGCCTGGATATTAAAACGATTTAAGCCATAATTATGCAGCTTATAGGTTTGAAAGGTACTGATATCCAATTTTAAATTAGTTTTGTTTAAAATCGCTAAATGGCGGCCCAAAGAGTATTGTGGCATTTGGTTGCCTAAACCACCGATAATTTTAACAATAATCATAAATTAAAGTTAGACAAACAACTCTTAATAACTTCTAGGTCTGTCATGGTTAATTCCGGATAAACGCCACAATAAAAACCATTATTATGTAAAAATTCTGCTCCTGGCAACACTGCTTCCTTTTTGACATACTTTCTATAAAACACCTGTCTTTGAATGTTGCCGGCAATAATTGGTCTAACTTCAATACCACTGGCAACAAAACGTGATAAATATTCTTTTTTTAATTCTGGTGTTCGACAAATTACCGGCAAAGCAAAAACAGGAAGTTTGGTTATATGATCATGTTGTGTTACTAATAAATCAGTATTTTGTTTCATCACTTTTTCCATGTCTAAAAAAATCTTTTCTCTAGACTCCAAAATTTCATCAAGAAACTGCAATTGATATAAACCCAAAAACCCGGTAATTTCTGTGGGGCGAAAATTAAAACCCAGGTCATAAAAAGAATACTTGGCCTCAAAGTCAGAATTAATATTATAACGATTTCGCCATTTAGCTTGTTGGATGCCTGTCAGGTTCCTGTCCCAACCATTAGCTCTAACAATTTTCAACATCTCCGCTAATTCGTCCGAGTCAGTGCAAACCATACCGCCTTCAATTGTTGATAGGTGATGAGCCACAAAAAAAGAAAAAGTTGAGGCTAAACCAAAATTACCAGCCCTACCCCAAAGAGTTTCGGTACCCAAAGATTCACAATTATCTTCAATTAAAATCACATTTTCTTGTTCACAAATTCGTCTCACCTCCTCAATGTCACCAACAAAACCCAAAACATTGGTTAAAAAAAGTATTTTAATTTTTTCTGTTTGCAAACTATTTCTTAAATTATAAGACATGACGTTTAGGGTAACTGGATCACAATCAACGGCTACAGGAAGAAGGCCGGTCTCTATAATCGGCATAACATTAGTCGACCAAGTTAGAGCTGAAAAGCCAACACTATCTTTTTCTTTAATATAATTCAAATTTTTCAAAGCCTGTAATAAGGCCAAATTAGCGCTGCCTCCGCTATTAAACAAAATCGCATTTTTACATCCCTGCTTAGAAGCAAAAGCCTTTTCAAAGGCTAAGCATTGCTCACCCATACTTAATTGTTTGGCGCGTAAAATAAAACCAGCTAACTCTTGCTTGGTTTGTGCCTCATTAAAAAAGGCGTTTTTCATCAATGGTATCATAAAAAGCTTATCTAAAACTTATATTATTATTTGTCAAGCAATTTGTCATAGACCGCAGAAATCTTATCTCCCCATGTTTTAAAATAATTTTTAACTGAGAAATTACTGTTTTTTAAAATTATTTCTTTCTTCACCCGTCTTGTTGGCCAACCACTAATCAAGTTGGCGATTAAAGGAAAAACATTGTAATCATTTAAATATTTCAACTTAGCTTCTATTATATAAGGCAAGTGTTCTTGATAATGTTTTGGGTTGTTAATAATATCTTTAATTTTTTCTATTGACCCAGCAAAATCATTAATATTAATTGGTTCGTAGGATTTAGGGGGGAAGTAAGTATCAACATTAGGCGCTCCATAATAAAAAGGAAAGGTGTGAGTCAAATAACAATCAAATAATTTTTCAGAAACATAGTCTTCGGTAGAACAATTTTCAATAGCCATGGAATATTTATAGGGAGCCAAGGCATCCCATTTGTCATTAAAATCATTGATTCCTCTGCCGAATAAATCGGCCTGATCGCCCAAAACCTCTTTCAAGTTTAAGGCAAATTTATATCTTTGTCTATGGCCAAACGTACCCTGCTTATTGGAGGTAATTATGGATAATAACTTAGTTTTTGGCACATTTTCCATGCTCAATAACTCGTCATAACCCTTGGCCAAACCCAGGTCTTGCGGGTTAGAGTGATTTAACCCTATATGCCACGGATGTCCCTGTAAACCATAAACAACTCCCGGACCCTTAATCTCGCGCTGACAAGTAATAATTTTGGCAAATTGTTTGAGAAATCTTTTGTCGTAGTGCCAGATAGTGCTTGGTTCGCCAGCAACAAAAATAATATTATCTGGTGGACAACTAGTTGTTTCTATTTCTTGACGTAGACCACCTAAAACTACCCAAGCATCGCATTCTTCAATTTCTTGATTGATAAAAAACTGACAATCACCCCACTTAGCCAAACCTCCAGGCGATTGTTTTTCTAAACGCATGGCAGGAGCAGGATAACTTAATTTTATTTTCTTCATTTTATTTTTTACCTAAATTTTTAAACGTTCTAATTTTTTTAATCAAAAATCTGGCCAAATAAAAAAGGTGCAAATTACGCAAAATACTTAACGCCATATCATCTTTAACTCTCTTGTCTTTAATTATATAAGGAATCATTTTCCACTGTAGCTTAAAGGCCTGCCAGCGGAAAATTCTGTCACAAGAAATATAATCTAAAAGCAACTCCTTAAACGACAGCAACTCCTTATAGCTATGTTCCACCAAAAAAAATGGCGTAGGTTTTTTTCGCAACCAATAATTATCATTAATCATTCCTGCTTCTTTAGTTATTTCGTAAATTTCCGTGCCAGGATAAACAGTCAAAATGCCAATACCCTCTCGATAATGAACATATTTTATTTTCTGAAGTTCTTGAATAAAAAGTCCTGTATCTTTAATTGTCTCTCTCGTTTCTCCCGGCAAACCGACAATCAAAAAAGCGAAGATGCTAATCGGAGAGTTGGCAAATAATTTAAAAGCGTCAATAGCGTCTTGACGAGTAATGGCCTTATGAGCGCAATTTAAAACTTGCTGATTACCGCTTTCCAAACCGAACATGATGTGGATAAAATTAGCTTCCTCTAATTTTTTAATCATCGAGGTCGACAAGGGCTTGAAGCG
>CAZJEP010000006.1:27070-51466 GCA_964545125.1 uncultured Gammaproteobacteria bacterium | reverse complement strand
GCTCGCTTCTCGCCACTGGCGGTCGTGTGGGGTTTCCTGGTAAGGATATAAAAACACCCCGTGATTAAACGGGGTGTTTAAAAGTATAAACTGTTGTCTTTGTGTTTCTCTTTTAGTTAGTAGCGCAATTAGCGGCGGCAGAACCATTATCGGTTCCACTACCAAAGCCAGGGGCTGGACTGGCGGAATCAAATTTGCCATCGCACTCGGCCGGTTTTTTGCCATCAGAGAAAGCGCCGCAAATAGCTCCAGCTAAGCTGGCCGCGTCACGACCGGAACTGATTTGCTCGCCATTAATAACCAAAGTCGGAGAACCTTGAACGCCATATTTCTCGTTTTCTGCCTTGTAAATATCAAAGGGAGGGAAAGTGGACCCCCAAGCGCTCTCACCCTTGTTAAACACTTCGCTGACTTTATATTGTTTGTCAGTGGCCGACACGCAAGCTGATAACTTTTTCTCATCAACTCCACTCTCTTTAAGACAAGCACTGGCATCACCCGCTTTTAAGAAACATTTTAAGTATGGTAAATATTTACCACCCTGTTCCTTGTTAATACAATATTGATTAAGCTGTTCGTCCAGTTCTTTTTTGCCATGCATGGCATAATTTACAAACTTGATTTTAATGTCAGCCTTAGAGCCAAGAGCTTCCATTACCGGAATAATACCTTTTTCGATTTGGGTACCATAGGGACAATGACTCATGACAAAAAGCTCCACTACTGGCTTATCTGACTTGGGAGCATTTTTAACCGGCTCTTTGGTGGCTGTGTCATCTGCTTTGTCAGCATCGTTTTTGGTCGCCGATATTTCTGCAATGTCCATGGCTTGAGGGAAAAAGATTTTTCCGTCTTTAGACAAATAAGCCTTAATGGGTTTGCTGCCACCCTCAAGCGTTACCTCCATTTCATAAAGTCCGGCATTGTAAACTTTGGGCTCGCTCAAAGTAAACTTGGTATCAGGACTCAAGAGATAGTCCTTGATAAAATTCTCGGCCGTAGTTTTGGCTTCCGCCGCGCTAATGGTCTTGTTCTTGCTTAAAAGATTTTTGTTGCTAGTCAACACTAGACCAACAATAATCAAGGCAATAACTACACCCAAAATAATTAGACTACGGGTGTCTTTTTTCTTTTTTTCGGTCATATTGTTTTACCTTTATTAAACCCTCCTATGTAAAATTTAATTTAGGTATGTTAATAATTGATAATCTTATAAAAGTTTAAGCTAAAATTGCTTGTCCGTCAAACTTAGATCCACGTTACTCCAGCTACCTGATCACCTTCAGCCTTAAAACGCATCAAGCGCACGCCTTGAGTGTCGCGCCCCGACTCGCTCACTGTTTTAAAAGGCAAACGAATTACTTGCCCCTGTTCAGAAATAATTATCAAGTCCTTGTCAAGCATTTTTTCCTTATCAACCACAAAAGCGTTGGTTAAGGCTCCAGTTTTATCAGTAACCTTAGCCGTCTTAATGCCCGAACCGCCACGACCTTGAATCTTATACAAACTCAAGTCAGTGCGCTTGCCAAATCCTTGCGACATCACCGATAGCACTTGTTTGTTTTTGGTTTGGCTAGCAACTACCACTCCCATACCTACCACCTTGTCGGTTTTTCTTAGTCTGATGCCAAAAACTCCAGCCGCTCCTCGACCCATGTCTCGAACATCTCCTTCTTTAAAATGAATCGCCTGCCCCTGGGCGGTTACCAGTTGAATAGAGTCTTTGCCTCCGGTTGGCTTGGTCCAAATCAACTTGTCATCTTCTTTAATCTTAATCGCCACCAGGCCACTACGACGCACATTGGAGAATTCTTCCAACTTAACCTTTTTAACCAAACCTCGTTCGGTGGCGAAAAACAAATATTTGGCTTCGCTAATTTTGGCCAAAGGCAAAATACTGGTAATTTTTTCCTGCGCCGGCAATTGTAAAAAATTAACGATAGCCTGGCCCTTGGCCGTGCGTTGGGCTACCGGAATCTCATAAGCTTTTAATTGAAAAACGCGACCGCGAGTCGTAAAAAACAGCAAATCGTCATGGGTCATGGTGGTAAACATAAATTCCACGCTATCTTCTTCTTTAGTGGTCAATCCGACCACGCCCTTGCCGCCTCGTCCTTGGACCCGAAAAGTATCAGGAGACATTCGTTTAATATAGCCATCGCGCGTCATCATAACCACCGCCTCTTCGTTGGGCACCAAATCTTCGGTGCTAAATTCTTTGGCTCCGCGAGCCACGACTTTAGTTTTACGGTCATCGCCATGTTTGTCGGCCACTTCTTTAAGTTCGGTTTTGATAATTGCTAAAACCTTGGGGCGAGACGACAAAATGCTCTCCAATTCTTTAATTAATTTATTCTTTTCTTTCAACTCGGTTTCGATTTTTAATCTTTCCAAATTAGCCAAAGAACCCAATTTCATTTCCACAATAGCTGTGGCCTGAATTTCCGACAACTTAAATTTCTTCATCAAATTCTCTTTGGCGGTTTCCCGATCACGAGAAGCTTTGATAATTTTAATGACCTCATCAATATGCGCCAAGGCAATCATCAAACCATCTAAAATGTGCGCCCGAGCTTTAGCGCGAGCCAATTCAAAGGCAGTACGACGACGCACAACCTCTTCGCGATGCTTGATATGTTCTTCTAAAATAGCCTTGAGATTTAAAACTTTCGGTTGCAGTCCATCAATCAAGGCCAACAAATTAACATGAAAAGTTTCTTGTAACTGAGTTTTCTTATACAAACTATTTAAAATCTTTTTAGGATAAGCATCTTTTTTCAAATCCAAAACCACGCGCACGCCGTCTTTGTCAGATTCGTCACGCAAATCGCGAATACCTTCCAATTTTTTATCTTTAATTAATTCGGCAATTTTTTCCACCAAGACTGCTTTGTTGACTTGATAAGGAATCTCGGAAATAACTATCTGCCAATCGCCTTGTTTTTTTTCTACAATTTCGGCTTGTCCGCGCATGACAATACCGGCTTTGCCGATGGTATAAGCCTGAAGAATATCGGCTTGATTATAAATAATGCCACCAGTGGGAAAATCAGGCCCTTTAATGAATTCCATTAAGTCGACAATACTGGCCTCTGGATTATCAATTAAATGTTCCTCGGCCGCCGCCACTTCGCGCAAGTTATGAGGAGGAATACTGGTGGCCATGCCAACCGCAATACCCATGGACCCATTTAAAAGCAAGTTGGGAAGTTTAGAGGGCATCACTCGCGGTTCCTCTAAAGAACCATCATAATTAGGAACAAAATCCACGGTCTTTTTTTCAATATCTGTAAGTATTTCTTCAGAAATAGAGGCCAATTTGGCTTCGGTATAACGCATAGCGGCGGCGCTGTCGCCATCCATAGAACCGAAATTTCCTTGGCCACGAACCAAAGGATAGCGCATGGCAAAATCTTGCGCCATACGCACCATGGAATCATAAACCGCGGCGTCGCCATGCGGATGATATTTACCCAAAACTTCACCAACCACCGTGGCCGATTTACGAAATTTAGCTGTAGGCTTCAAGCCTAAACTCCACATGGCATATAAAATACGACGATGCACCGGCTTCAAACCATCACGCACGTCAGGTAAAGCGCGCGCCACAATCACGCTCATGGCATAATCCAAATAACAAGTTTTCATTTCCTGAACAATCTGTTGGGGCATAACAGTGGTAGCAGAAAAATCAAGCTGGGCTTGATTTTTTACAACTTTTCCCTGATCATCCGGTTTTGAATTTTTTTTGACTATTTTTTTAACCATACATTATTATTTTTTCCAGCCAAAAAGATCTTGAAACAAATGAAGCGACGACGAGTTAAATTTATTTGGGTAAAGTCGCTTGATTGTTCTTAAAAGGTGTAGCGGTAGAGCTGGCGGTTTCGGAATCTAATTGTTTGGCCTGTTTTTTGATTTCATCAATGCTTTTAATCACCTCCTGCATAGTTTTTTGTAAATTAGCTTGGGCATCAGTAACGTCGAAATCTTTGGTGGTTCCGATCTCTAAAGGCTTAGATACAGTTAAATTCAAACGAGACGCCCAAACAGCAAAAATAACAGCCATTAAAAGAGTTACTCCGATCCACATAATCAAACGACGATTTTTTGCTTCTTGACGATCCAGCTCTTGAAACAACTTGCGATCGCGATTTCTGCTTACTTCTCTAACCTCTTGCCTTAATTCTTCTTCTAAGCGCTCCTCCCGCTCGATCAACTCTCGCAAACGGGCGATTTCTTCTTGGTCAATATAGGCTTCAGTTGATTTTTTCCTCCTGGACATATAATTTCAAGTCTTAAGTCTCAAGTTATAAGTCTTAAGTAAAAAAACAAAACTTAAAAATTAAAACTTAACCCTTAAAACTTTCTTTATTATTCAAAATAATAATTTTTTAACTATTAATCCTTTTGCTTTTAAGAAACACTTAAAACCACCAACTCCATATCCTCAGCCGGCAACTCTTTCTTGCTAATTTTTAATTTTTCTTCATTAGTCGGCTTCAAACCCAGCTCTTTAATAAATTTATCCAAACCATCTAATTTTATCTTCCCCCCGGGAAGCTGATAATGCATAGGAATAACGATTCTAGGTTCAATTTGGTTAATGACTTCCACGGCTTTAACGGCATCCAAAGTATATAATCCGCCAACCGGCACCAATAAAATATCCGTTCCCTCCAGTTTTTCTAACTGCTTAGTGTCCAAGGTTGTGCCCAAATCTCCCAAATGAGTAACAGAAATGTCGTCAATTTCAAGACGATAAATAATATTGGCTCCATAGTTAACTCCCTCACTGGCATCATGACAAGAATCAAGACCCTCAATAAATACGCCGTTCACTTCATATTCACCGGCCGCCCTGACAATAAAAGGATTTTTTCTGATAGCTTTGATGTTGTTGTGATCTTTGTGGTCATGACTAATAGTAACGATATCCGCCTCAAAACTGGGCATTTTTAAACCAACCATATCCGCGTCAAAAGGATCGGTCACAACCACAACGCCGTCAGAACCAATTTTATCTTGCAACTTAAAACAAGAATGACCGAGATAAGAGATATACATAATTTTAAATTTTAAATTAATAACACACCACTTATAAAAACAACAAAAGAGAGGTTATCCTCTCCACTAAATATATAGCAAAATCCCAGCTTTGTCAAACAAAAAAACGGGATATTTTTTAATAATACCCCGCCAAAAATTAATTTAAATTGTTAATAGCTTCTCTGATTTTCTTTTCAAAATCACCAGAGTTAATGGCTTCGTCGGCCCCCATCTCTAAACATTTTTGCTGCCAATCAACACTATTGCTTAAAGCAATAACATTTAAGTCCGGCCGATGATTTTTTACCTCCTCTATTAAACCATTAAAGATAAAACCTTCTTGGTCGCAACAACATTCAAAGAAAAACAAATCAATCATCTTTTCGTTTTTTTCGAAAAGCTCGACGGCTTCATTATAATCGCTGGCCACTAAAAAATCCACTGTAATTTCTGCTTGTGGTCTCAACACCAATCGATAGGCTTCGTGTTCAAAATATGCCGGCATACTATGAGCCACGAAAACTGTAAAGGTCTCAGAAGGTATCATTTTGCTTTCTCCTGTTTTGTTTAAAAAGTACGATTTTTATAAAAAATAATCTATTAGTTGTCTTCTGTCAAACTAGAAACCTTGGCGCTGTTCAAGGCACAAACGGCAATGGCTAGGGCATCGGCGGCATCGTCTGGTTGGGGAATTTCCACCAAACCTAACAACATCTTAACCATATTCTGCACTTGTTTTTTGTCGGCTCCGCCATAAGCCGCCACCGCTTGCTTAACTTGCAAAGGAGTAAATTCCCTGGTTGTTGTTTTAGCCAATTGGCAAGTTAAAAGAATTACTCCGCGGGCCTGTCCCACTACCAGAGCCGTTTTAACATTTTTACAAAAAAAGAGTTGCTCAATAGCCACTAAATCAGGCTTGTAAACTTTAATCAATTCGCCGAGCTCGTCGTGAAGCTTGGTTAATCGTTCGTTCATCGGTCTTTGAGAAGAAGTCTTGATCGACCCATAACCCAAAGATTTTAATCTAGAGCCATCATCAACCACCACTCCCCAACCAGTATCGGCGATACCGGGATCAATACCCAAAACCACCATAAAAATTCTAAATTATGTTTGTATAATATTCCGCCACTTCATCATTGTCTTCCATGACCTCGATAAATTTTTCAAACTTGTCTTTGTCTTCACCGGTCAGTTCTCTTTTTTCTTTAGCCACATACTCTATCTCGGCCGACTCAGTAGCAATATTTTTACTTTCCAAGAATTGTTTGACTTTTTGTAAGTCTGTCGGTTGAGTATAAATAATTATACCCTCATCTTCCTTAATAAAATCATCAATACCAAGGTCAATTAATTCCAACTCTAATTCATCAAGGTTCCTGTTTGTTATTTGCTGTTTACTGATTGCTATCACGCCCTTGATGGCAAAGTTCCACATGACTGCGCCCAAAGAACCGCCGAATTTATCAAATAAATGGCGAATAACGGCCGCAGCTCGGTTTTTACTATCGGTCAAACACTTAACCACGAATTGCGACTGCGCCGGACCAATGCCTTCGTAAACTAATTCTTCAATGGCGGCGCCTCCAGCCTCGCCGGTGCCTCTTTTAATCGCCCGTTCAATATTATCTTTGGGCATATTAACCGCCCTGGCTTTATCAATGGCCATGCGCAACATAAAATTGCTATTGGGATCGCCTCCATTGCGCGCCGCAATCGTAATAACATTGGCAAACTTAGTAAAAGCCGCGCTACGCTTAGAGTCCACAATCGCCTTGGCTCTCTTAGTTGTCGCCCACTTAGAATGACCGGACATAGGATAGAAGTTTAACCTGTCTGCCGACAGACAGGAAATCAAAATTTAAAACCATAATTATTTTCATAATGGCTCAACTTTAACAAAAACGAGGGGTTAAGTCAATGGTAAAAAATAAAAAATCGCAATCTTTGTCGACTGCGATTTTTATTTTTTAGCGCTTCAAGTTTTATGATAAAACCAAATTTTAACTACTCTTGCTCTTTTTACCAACTTTTTTTAAGACAACTATTTCCCAGATCAAACCAGTAATCATAATAACAATGCTAACTAATTGAGGCCAACGTAAAAAGCCAACCATGGGCGTGGGATCAATTTTTATTTCTTCCAACAAAAGACGACCCACCGAATAAAAAATCAAATAGCTTAAAGTGATCGCCTTAAAGTTGGCATTAAGGTTCTTTTCTTTCTTGGCCAAACGATGAGCCAAAAGCAAAAAAGCGCCCAACAGTAAACAAAACAAAGACTCATAAAGAAAGGTTGGGTGAAAATAAGCGACGCCATTAACAGCATAGGCCGACGGCACATTGGCCGGATCAATAGGAATTCCCCAAGGCAAAACCGTTGGCAAACCAAATAATTCTTGATTGAAATAATTACCCCAGCGTCCAATCGCCTGACCCAAAGCCAGCGCCGGAACAATGACAGCTGACAACAACCAAAAATTTAAATGACGTCGTTTGGCAAAAATAATCAAAACAATCAAACCTGCCAAAATTCCTCCGTGAATAGCCAAGCCACCCTGCCAAATTTTAAAAATAGACCACGGATTAAGGGAATAGTAACTCCACTCCAAACCAACGTGATACAATCTCGCTCCCAGCAAACCGCCAAGCAACAACCAAAAAGACAAATCCAGTATATCTTCCTTTTTGACTTTATAAATTTTGCCCAAACCAACAGCCACTAAAATTCCCATTATCATACCTAAAACCAAAAAAAGCCCATACCAATAAATAGCAATTGGTCCCAGGGTCACTAAGATTGGCGCAGGAGAAAACGAATGTAAAAAATTAAACATATGTTTTGTGGTTTAATAACATTTAAGACCAATAATCACGAAATCGCTTCTTCGTGGTTGGTCTTATTATTATACCACACTTCGTCCTAATAAAAAATGTTACAAAAAAAGCCTCACCTTTTTATGGCGAAGCTTTTACTAAAGAACATTGACTTCTTAGCTAAATTTAGCTAAATTTATTTGCTGATAGTTTTCTTTTTGAGCAGTTTTTTTTCAAACCCCTCAAAACGGCAAGCGAGGAAAGCGCCACAGACGAAGATGGCAGCTACCAAAGCGATCTCCCAAACCAGTGTTTTTAGTTCGGGCGGTCTTTTATTGGTTAAGCTGAACCAAAAACCAACCAGCAAAGAAGAAACAGTGATAACAATGCTGAAATTTTTACAAAAGACAACAAAATAAAGCTGTTTATTTTGTTTAATTTTGCGCCCCAAAAGGCTTAGTGACTGGGAAATTTCTGCTACAAAATTCATGACAAACTCCTATATTTTTAAAAAACAATTAACCTATTAAGTAATTATAGTATAGCATACTTTTATAATATTGTCAACAATAAAGCACCAAAACTGAGTTAAAAAAATAGTTTCTACTAAAGTTTTTTATAGTTTATGGCTAATAATAAACAATTTTTATTTTACTTTTTGTTTATCCCATGTTTATTTACTGTAAAATTAGCCAAAATAAAACATAATTTACAAAATTTGCTGAAAACACTAAAGTTAAGTATAATTCAAGCAGCCACTAATCCTAATACTGCGAAAAATGTCCAAAACTACAAAATCTGATGTGTTTTATTTAAAATTCTAAATTCTTATTTATATGTTCGAAGAAGACAAGCTGTTAAAAGACTTAGACACCCCCCAAACCAAACGACGTTTTTTTTCCGCTAGACCAAAAATTAACCTTAACAATGTTCCGGCTATTGTTGGAAGGGTCGTTAAAACCATGATTTATGTCTTGGTTTTTTGTGTTGGTTTGTTTGTTTTGTTTTATGTTAACAGTAGTCTGTCGCAAAAAGACAGCTTGTCTTGGATTAACAGCATCCCAATTATCGGACAAATCAAAACTTTTGCCGAAACCTCCAGCTCTCCCCTTAAGGGCGAAGACCGCGGACGCATCAATATTTTATTCTTGGGCATCGGCGGAGAAAATCATGACGGCGGACAATTAACCGACACCATGATGGTTTTTAGCATTAACACCAAAGAAAAAAAAGTGGCCATGCTCTCTATCCCGCGCGACTTGGCCGTGCCGATTGAAAATATGGGCTGGCGAAAAATCAACAATGTTAATGCTTACGCCGAAATGAGCGTCAAGGGTTCAGGGGGCGAAGCCAGTAGCCAGACTGTGTCCAATATTTTAAAAGCACCCATTGATTATTATATTAAAATAGACTTTGCCGGTTTCAAAAAAATCATCGATTACTTCGGTGGTGTAGAAATTGATGTAGAAAACACTTTCGATGATTATACTTATCCGGCCAACGGCCAAGAAAATAATCCTAACTACGCCGCTCGCTTCGAACACCTGCATTTCAATAAGGGTCTACAAACAATGGATGCCGAAACCGCATTGAAATACGCCCGTTCTCGCCACTCTTACGGAGCCGAGGGCACAGATTTTGCGCGCGCTCGCCGCCAACAAAAAGTTATTCAGGCTCTTAAAGACAAA
The DNA here is from genome assembly GCA_964545125.1 of uncultured Gammaproteobacteria bacterium. Classification (GTDB taxonomy): domain Bacteria; phylum Patescibacteriota; class Patescibacteriia; order Patescibacteriales; family Patescibacteriaceae; genus JAKAEX01. The sequence continues at coordinate 41,912 of CAZJEP010000006.1, read as the reverse complement.
GCTTTGTCCGCCAGCACCCTAACTAACCCCACCCTAATTGCTAATATTTACAGCACCGTACAGGCCAATATGAGCACCAATTTAAAGGTCTGGGAACTTCTTAAAGTTTGGAATCTAATAAAAAATATTGATCAAAGCAACATCACCACCAAAGTTTTATCCAATCAGCCTAATGGCTTACTTATCGACACCACCGGAGCTGACGGCGCTTATCTCTTGATGCCTCGCACCGGCAATTTCACTGAAATTCAGTATTACTTTGAGCATATTTTTGAAGCTGCCCCAGAACAAGTAAAAATAAAAATTAGCAACGAACAGGCTAAAGTTAAAATTTTAAACGGCACCTGGATTAACGGGCTAGCCAGCAAAATGGCCAGTGACCTGGAAAAATATAATTTTCAAATCATTAATGTCAGTAATTGCAGTCGACAAAATTTTGAAACTTCAGTTATTTATGATCTGACTTTTGGGGCCAAAAAGGATTCTTTGGAAATGCTGAAGAAAAAAACTAACGCCAACGTTTCCTTTACTTTACCTGATTGGCTTAAGGCTGATTTGGCTCGCGAAACGGCTTCTGGCACGGTCAGTAAACAACCCGACTTAATTCTTATTTTAGGTCAAGACGCGGAAGCCAGCTACAACAGTCTGAATTAATTTAAAATTTATCATTTAAAATTAACTTTGTGTTAGCAAAAAAAATTAAAAATAACCTGCCGACTGTCGTTATTTTCGGCCGCACCAATGTAGGCAAATCGACCTTGTTTAATCGACTAACGGAAAAAAAACAAGCGTTGACTTCTGCTATTTCCGGCACGACCCGCGATGCCAATATCGGTCTAGTTAGTTGGAACCGGCGTGATTTTACTTTAGTAGACACCGGAGGTTTTTTGGATTTCAGCTGGCTATCCGGAAAAAAGAAAACGGCCGTCAGTATTGACGAGCAAGTGCAGAAACAAGCCAGAGAATTTCTTACCCGCGCCGACGTAGTGTTGTTTGTGGTGGATGCCAAAGAAGGTCTTTTGCCCCAAGACAAAGAAATGTCGGCTATCTTAAAAAAAATTATCCCGGAAACCAACAAAGTTATTTTGGTAGCCAACAAAATCGACGCCCCCAAAGAAACCGCCAGCGCCGATGTTTTTTGGAAATTAGGCTGGGGCGAACCCCAAGCTATTTCGGCTGTTACTGGATCATCGACCGGAGACCTTTTGGATTTGCTGATTAAAAAATTTAAAAAGAAAACTCTGACCAGCACTAAACAACCAATAACCGAAAACACTTCAACGACGGAAAACCCTATTCGCGTTTGTCTCCTTGGCAAACCCAATGTCGGAAAATCCAGCTTGCTGAACGCTGTTTTGGGTTATGAACGCGTCATTGTTTCACCCGTCGCTCATACCACCCGCGAACCACAAGACACCGATTTAATTTACAAAGACCAAACTATAAAAATTATTGATACAGCCGGCATCAGTCGAAAGTGGCGAGAGGCCGGATCTTTAGAAAAAATGGGCATTGCTAAAAGTTTAGAAATCGTTGATCAGTGCGACCTTGTCCTTTTAGTCGTAGACATCGAAGAAGACTTAACCAAGCAAGACGCCAAGTTGGTGGAAGAAATTCTTAATCGCCGCAAAAGTTTGATTATCGTCGCCAATAAATGGGATTTAGTGGAGGGACGCGATGCTAAAACTTACACCCAAAATGTTTATCGTACCCTGCCTTTCGCTCAATATGCGCCAATTATATTTTTAAGCGCCAAATATAAAACCAAAATCAACAAACTTCTAGATTTAATCTTAAATATTGCCGCCAATCGCCTACTAGAACTTAAAGACAAAGAACTGGAACGTTTCATCAAAAACTGCATTAACCATCATCGCCCCACTCGCGGTAAAGGAGTGCGTTATCCTCGCCTTTATTATTTTACGCAAACCAGCACCAACCCGCCGGAATTTATGGTACGTATCGGCGCCCAAGAAAATCTGGCTGAATCTTATTTGGGCTTTATTGTTAATCAGCTCAGAGCCAGGTATAATTTAATTGGCACTCCGGTGAAGATTTGGGTGAAGAAGTAAGCTATAATTACTATTAGTTATAAAGTTTATAAAGTTAAAAGTTTATAAAGTGAGGAAATTAAACTCAACTTTATAACTTTCAACTTTATAACTTTCAACTCAAGAATGAAATTAATAGTTGGTCTAGGCAACCCAGACTCCAAATACCAAGGTACTCGACACAATGTCGGTTGGTTAGTGGTGGATAAACTAGCCACAGACAAAAATCTGACCTGGGCCTTTAATAAAAATTTTAATGCCTTTATGGCCAAGAGTCTGGATTATTATTTAGTTAAGCCAAACACTTACATGAATAATTCCGGTGTGGCTGTGCAAAAAATAATGAATTATTATCACCTTTTACCCCAAGACAAAGACCACAAAACTATCGCGCGGAGCAATGTCGTCGACAGTCTGACAGTGATTCACGATGACCTGGATATCGCCTTGGGCGCCTATAAAATTTCCACCGGCGGTTCTTCGGGCGGACACAACGGCGTGCAATCTATTATTGAAAAAATTGCCACGCCTAATTTTACTCGAGTTCGTCTGGGACTGGCTGGCCCCCTTTTAAACCGAGCTCGGCAAAGCATTTTCCCGGGAGCGGTGGCGCGTTTTGTTTTGAAGCGCCTAACCAAAGAAGAAGTGTCTTTGCTAAATGAAGCTATTAACCAAGCTTTAAAAGCCATCACATGAACTTTTTAGTCGCGATCTTGCTGCTAGTAATTGTTAGCGGTTTTATTCAGCTTTATAACATTCTCGTCAGGGGTCACGCCCCTGTTGTTTTTAGTCGACCCAGCGTTTTAAAAACTGTCAGCAACGAACTGAACCCACAAAACGGACAAACTTTTTACGAGCTAGGTTCGGCCAACGCTTCGCTTTTGCGACGTCTAGCGCGCCGTTATCCGCGCGTTAATTTTGTCGGCTTGGAATATTCACTAACGCCCTGGTTTTTAGGTTGGTTGTTGTGTTGGCCTTATAGCAATATTAAAATTCGCAAACAAAACTTTTGGCGCGCCGATTTAAGCCAAGCCGATTTTATTTACTGTTTTCTTAATGTTCAGGTCATGGCCGAGCTAGAGGCTAAACTCAAAAACGAATGCCGCCCCCCAACTACCGTTATCAGTTATATTTTTAAATTATCTAACACCAAACCAGTCAAACAAATAAGTCTGGGCCAAGAAAAAATCTACTTTTATCAACCAAACAAGATTGACAATAACCATTAAATGGTTTATAAATAAACCAGCTTAATTTTTCTTGTTTTAGTTAAAAATTAGCTTAAATGGTGCCTATAGTTTAGCGGTAAAACGCCGGGTTGTGGTCCCGGTATCTTGAGTTCAACTCTCAATAGGCACCCATTAAAAAAACACCTCGAAATTTCTCGGGGTGTTTTTAAAGATGCTTGATGGCTATAAAAAATTCGCAAAAATTTACGAATTTAAAACTACCTTTAATCGACTTTAATAAACCGGATGTGCTGTTCGTCATCCAGCTTGGCGAAGACAGTGATAATCTCTTTATCGGGATAATCTTTAACCAATCTGGCCTTAGCCTTAAGCAACTCTTGACGATGAAAAGCTTCTTCCTCGTCTTTGTTGCCGGCAAAACGTTTCAGCCCGCCATAAGCGCCACAATCAGCATGATTTATTAAAATCAATTTTTTCGCCTCATGCAATTCGCAAGGAACACTTAAACAAGCATGAGCCAAATCATGATCATCATTGATCGTTTTAGCGCCACCGGGCACTCCCGCCTGGTCAAAATGTTCAATGCCCAAACCTTCGTGGACGAATTTGCCAAAGGCTTTTCTAAAACGAAAATCAATGCAACTAAGCACGGCCGCTTCGCAACTATGCTTGCCTTGATGTTCAAAGGGTGTTCTCCAAATCATCATAACTCCTTAAATTATTTAATTAATGCTTGTTTTATTTTAACTAAAAAATTCCGACAACTAAAATCTATAATTTTGTCTTCGAATTTCAAAATACCGCCACCAAGCAAATTTTCATCGACAACCTCTTGCCATACCACCTGGTCATAGTGACTATGTTTTTTCACATAAGCGGCTAAAAGTTTTTTGCTATCTGAGCTTAAATCCCGAGCGGAAATTACTTCAGCCAAAACTTCACCTCGAGACAAACGACCCAAACTCTCTAATTCTTTAATAATTTGGGGGACTACTTTTAACTGGCCTCGTTTGGCTAAAATTTTTAAAAAATTAGCGACCATAACCTTAGCTTCACCGTCTGTTTTGCCGACGGCGGCCTCTTGCAAGCTACGAGCATATTGTTTAACAGTAATCCTCATGCTATTAAAGTTTGCGATTAATGCGAATATTGCAAATCGTTTGTCACCTAAAAACTATTTTAAGGCTTTAGCGATTATTTCGTTGTCGGTTTTGGTGTTCACTTTTTCTTTCAAAACTTTTTCCGCCACCATAACCACCAACTCGGTCACTTCCGACTTTATTTCGGCCAAGGTTTTGTCTTTGGCTTCCTGGATCTTTATTTTTTCCTCAACAATCAATTTACCAACTTCTTCTTTGGCCTTGGCAACCATTTGATTTTTTTTGTCCTCGCCTAAAACACGAGCTTCTTCCAACAGGGTCGAGGCTTCAGCTTTGGCTTGTTTAATAATTTCAACTTGTTCGGCCTTGGCAGTGTTTAAACGGCTAGAAATTTCCTCCGCCTCTTTCAATCCTTGTTCTATTTTAGAACTACGTTCGCTCATAGTCTTTAGCAATGGTTTAAAAGCAAACCAATACAAAACCCCCACCACAATAGCAAAATTAACCATTTGCGCCAGCAACAATTTTATATCTAGATGAAAAGTGGAAATAAGAGAATCCATAAAATTCAGGTTTTAGGTAATAGGTAGTAGGTTTTAGATTGCGAAAACAGTTTAAAAATTAAACTATTACCTAATACCTACTACCTGTAACCTGCTGTTTACTTGATACTAAACGCAATTACTAAGGCGTAAATAGCCACGGCTTCAGCAAAAGCGCAAGCCAACAACATTGGCACCAAAATTTTACTAGCGCTCTCTGGGTTGCGACCAATCGCCTCCATGGCTTTAGCACCAATAAAACTAATACCCAAAGCTGGGGTTAAAGAACCAATACCAATAGCTAAAGCTTTAGCCAACATAACATTTTCCATAATTTTTTGTTTAATTATTTAAATTATTGATTACCGTGAACAAGACATTAATACGAATATTACAAATTATATGCGAATACTACAAATAAATTAAAGGAGTTATAAAAATTTTCGTAGTATTCGTGTTTAATTAGCAATATTCGTATCAAATCTAATGCTCATCAGCAGTAGTGTTAATGGTCAAATAAATCAAAATGAGAATAGCAAAAATTAAAGCCTGAATCAAGCCCACAATAATTTCTAAAAACATAAAAGGAATCGGCATGCCCCAGGCCATAATGGCCGACATGGAAGCCAAAAGCACCTCACCAGCAAAAATATTACCAAACAAACGAAAGGACAAACTGGCCACCTTGGCCACCTCGCCAATTATTTCAATGATTCCCACAAAAGCTTTGATTGGGTTAACAAAAATAATAGTCGGATCTTTTCTAATTTTTTTGGGTATTTCCAAAAAGGCCTTAAGATTGATAAATTTATTAAAATGACGCCACAAACCCAGGGCCATAACCCCAAAAATATGACTAGCCACAACACCGATAATCGCCAAAGCCAGAGTCGTATTTAAATCAGCTGTTCCGCCTCGAAAATAAGGCACAAAAACCTTTTCCTGCCCGTGTTGTGCTATTTGTCCAACAGAGCCAACACCAGGGAAAGTGCCAAGCCAATTATTTAATAAAACAAAAAAGAAAAAACTCAAAACCAGCGGAGTAAACTTGAGAGACTTGGCTCGAGAATTAGTGACGCCATCAAAAATATTTAAAAAACCCTCAATAATCATTTCCAAACCATTTTGCAAACCCCGAGGCACTAACTTAATTTTTTTGCGAAGCGCTAAGCCAAAAACAACCACCACTAAAACCACCAACCAAGAATTTAACAAAGAGTTAGTAATGGTAAAATTGCCCCAATGCCCGATCGGTTCAGCAAACAAAGTATGCTCGGTGACAATCTCTTCTGTCGACGCCTTGGTTTCGTGAACCTCGGCAGTTTCTGCTACCGGCATCTCGGCAACTTCAGTCTCCGTCGAATTTTCATTACTATTTACAGTCATATTTACTTCTTTGTTCTTTATTGTTTGTTGCTTGTTGTTGGCTGTCTATTTTTTTAAATTCTTTTATGGTTTCTTTAACTAAGGCAAACATCGATAATACGAAAGAGAGGCCAACGGTCGTTAAAAATAACCAAGGCTCAGTCTGATATTTTTGATCCAACCATTTGCCCAAAAAAACTGCCAAAACTACGGGTACGCCAATCCAGGCAGATAGTCTGGCAAAAATCGTCAAGGCCGTCTGCCAAGTATTGTCCTGTTTCGACGTTTCAGAGCCAAAAATTTTGCCGGTTTTTAAAACGTTAACCATATTTTTAACAAAAAGAAACCAGGACCCAGGGTCCTTGGTTGTATCTTTTTTATACCCTAGCCGACACCAAAAGTCAAATGCGCACGAGTCTGTCTCGCCGGTAGGCAGGCCGACAAGACAGGCAATCAGACCTTTGTCTCAGCCGAGTGTGGTTGCTAAAAGTCATGAAAATTATAATCTAATAGCTTCTTTAACATTAAATTCCCCAATTTTAGTGCGCTCTAATTCCTCCAGATAAGCGCCACAACCCAAACGTTGACCAAAATCATAAGCAACAACTCTAATATAAGTACCACTGGAACAGTTTATTTTAAAAATTAATTTTGGCCAAATATAACTCAAAATTTCCAAAGAATAAATACTAATAGAACATGGGCGACGCTCCACAACCTTGCCCTGACGAGCCAAAACATACATTTTTTGACCATTAATTTTTTTGGCGCTAAACATTGGCGGTGTCTGTTCTTGTTGACCAATAAAACTCAGGGCAATTTTTTTGACTTCTTCTTCGGTTTTGGGCTTAACGACTCTGCTATCAATAATTTTGCCCGTTCTATCATGAGTATCGCTCGTAGCCCCTAAATGAAGGGTGGCTATATATTCTTTGTCTAGTTTAAAAAATTTACCTATCTCTTTAGTGGTCTCGCGTCCAACCGCACAAAGTAAAAGACCGCTAGCAAAGGGGTCTAAAGTACCGGCATGACCAATTTTCTTAATTCCGGTCAATTTTCTTAATCTACTAATAATATCGTGCGAAGTTGGTCCAGACGGCTTATTTATTAATAAAAGGGAATTTTCAGCGTTTTTCATATTATAAAAAGACTTTCTTGGCTATTTTTAAAACAGGGTCTTTATTTTTTGCTTAAAATATGGTACCTTTAAATCATTAAAACCTCAAGGAGGGCTAAAATTAAAGGGTGTCACTAAGTTGATCATCCATTAAGTCCAAAATTATGTTAGCAAAAAACGAAAGTCAAATGGACCGCGCTATCCGTTTAGTGGTGGGCCTGGTTCTCTTGGCCGTTGGCTACCAAGTGGGTGGCTGGCTGCAAATTGTTCTTTGGATCCTAGCTATCGTGGCCTTAATTACTTCGGCTACCGGAAAATGTTGGTTTTACAAAATCTTAGGAATGAACACTGCCAAAAATGAAATTAAGGCTGACGACTCCGTTGATGATTCTGCCGTCTCGAAAGCCGAACCAAAAACTATGCCAGCCGTAGAACCGGAAACCGAAGAAGCTGCCCCCGAAGAAAAAATAAGCGAACCGGAAGAGCTTTCAGAAGCAGTGGAAGATCTCGCCACAGAAGAGTCTGCTTCTATCTCTAAAAAAAATTCCGCCGAGACAGACGAAACAAAAGAAGAAATTGCAGAAGAGCCAATTGAAAAAAACGAATCAGAAGAAAAAACAGAAGACAAACAATAACTAATCATTTGCTGCTTAATTACCAGGCTCCTTGTTGGGAGTCTGGTTTTTTAATTCAGTTTTTACAAATCAAAACCCCTCTCTTTTTAATCCCCTTCTCATTAAATCAAGCATAGCGCGACGTGGATCTTTTTTGGCAAAAAGTATTTTATATAGTTCTTTGGTTATAGCCATGTCTATTTTTAAAGTTTGTGCCTTGTGCCAAACTGCTTTAGTTGTCCAATATCCCTCTACTACCTCCTGGGAATTTTTAATCAACTTGGCCGGATTTTGTCCCCGACCAACGGCCAAACCAAAACTAAAATTGCGACTATGCTCACTGGTAGCCGTTAATAATAAATCGCCCAATCCTGCTGAGCCCATAAACGTGGTCCGAGTCGCACCAAGAGCGCAACCCAAACGAGAAATTTCCGCCAAACCACGAGTGATTAAAGCGGCTTTGGTGTTTTCTCCTCCACCCAAACCAACCACCACCCCCGAAGCTACAGCAATAACATTTTTAACAGCTCCTCCTGCTTGTACCCCGATAATGTCTCTTGTAATATAGGGCCGAAAATAATCAGTAGCCAAAAGTTGCTGCAACTCTTTGGCGCTTTTGAGGTTGCGACTAGCCAAAGAAACAATGGTAATTTTTTTTTCCGCTAATTCCGAGGCAAAACTGGGACCAGATAAAAAACAAGCTTCGGCAAAATGTTGAGGAATTACCTGTTTAATAACATCGGACATTAAAGAAAAAGTTTTCAATTCAATGCCCTTAGAAACCACCAAAAACTTAGCCCTTCGATTCAAAAAGGGTTTTAGTTTTCTTAAAATTGTCCGATTACTTTGGGCCGGATTAGCTAAAATGACAACCGTAGCGCCAATTACCGCCTCCTTTAAATTATCAGATAGTTTTAAGCTGGTTAGCGAAAAATTTGGTAAAAAAGGATTGCTGTTCTTACGCTTGGCCTGTGCCAAAACTTTTTTATCATAAAACCACAAACTAACTTCATGGCCTTTTTCGGCCAACATTCTGGCCAAGGCCGTGCCCCAAGCGCCAGCCCCAATAACAGCAATTTTTTCAATTTTTTTCATAAAATTATTTATATTTTAATTATAAATAAAAAATCATAATAAAAAAAGACGGCTGATTAATTAATAATCAAACCGTCAAAGATAATCTAATTGAATGATTTTATCCATCAATAAATTTTATGCCATAATGAGCCATTTTTTCCGTTATCTCAACAAAAGACTTTTTGCCAAAATTTCTAAATTTTAACATATATTCCGAACTGAATTCAGACAATTGACGCAAATCTTTAACATTGCTTTTGGCCAAACAGTGTAAAATTCTAGCCGATAAATCAAGTTCTTCTACTGGCAGAGGTGTCGTGGCCCTAAATTCCTCTTCTTTGACTATATCAGTCTCCAATTTAAGCAATTGTTTCTTTAAGTTTTTGTTTTCAATCACCAGCTGGCGCGTAAGTTCAAATTGTTCATCAAGACTTTTCCTGATTCTCTGTAAACTACTAACTTGCAGACGAAGCTTCGCCAGAGCCTTAATAAATATTTGGCGGAGACGCTCATTGCTTAGGTCAAGGGAATTGCTAATTTCTTGTACGGTTTTGTTTTCTACTAATCTTAATTGCAGAACTTCTCTGGCCTGGTCGTCCAATTTGACACTGCTCAAAACTAGCTTAAAAACTTCTAACCAGTGCCTAATCTTGATCTCGTTAGTTTTTATGATCTGTTTGTTTCCCTTAAACGCCAAATTTGTGTCTTGCCTCTGTTGCAAATATTTTTCCAATTCACTAATCCTGAAACGAAAACTCAGACTCCTGCTTTTGTTATTTTTCTTTAAATAAGCTATTTGCCAACACGGTAAAGGCAAATATTTGTCTTTGATTAAAGCTTGTACTGCTGTCTTGGGCACCCGCAAAAAATCAGCCGCCCCCTGCAAATTAACAAACGGTTCATCAAGATTATCTAATCCCAGTTTTTCTGCAACCTCTTTCTTGTTAAAAACCAAGGAACAGTCTGTCTCGGAATTACACCCAATGTCGCCGCCAATAGGCTTAGGCAAACCACCGATGGCCACATGGTGAAGCAGGGTGCTTTGGCGAAAATGTAAAATTTTAGCCAATTCCTTTAAAGTAATTTCTTTTGTTGGTTTCATCAAATATTCTCCTTTTAATGTACAAAAATTATCTAATTTTTGCTTAAATTAACACAAATATTAAAAATTGTCTAGAAGTCTTGACTTTCTTTAAATTTAGCTCATAATTAAAGCAAATTTAACACCTTTTAAAAATCTTCGGTATAAATATCTGCCTGAGGCGGAAAAGGTGGCCGAAGAACTCACTCCTTCTAAAAGGGCAGGTGGGTTAAAAGCCTTTTTTTTGTTACTTAGACATAAAAATTGGTTTAAAATGGGCATTTTATTGCCATTGGCCACTTAAAAAGGCCGAATAAACGCATATGGAAAAAAATAACGAATTCGAAAAAATTCTAGACAAAGACAATCTACATATCCCCCAGGTAGGAGATATTGTTAAGGGTACCGTCTTATCGGCTTCCAAGGCAGAAGTTAAATTAGATATTGAGGGTATAATGACCGGAGTGGTCCGTGGCCGAGAAATGTATCTAGAGGCCAAAGAATACGCCGGATTAAAGCCCGGCGATGAGATAGAGGCCACGGTAATTGAAGGTGAAAACGAAAATGGCGAACTTGAATTATCTTTCAAGCACGCTGGGCAAGAACGCGCCTGGCAAAATCTTAAAGAAGCTTATACCAACAACACGCCTATTGCTGTTCGGGTCAGCGAAGCTAACCGAGGTGGTCTCTTGGTAAATTACTTGCAAATCCAAGCTTTTTTGCCGGTGTCCCAGCTATCTCCAGAAAATTATCCAAGAGTTTCGGGTGGCGATAAAAATAAAATTTTAGAAAAACTAAAATCTTTGACTGGCAAAGAATTAGAGGTCAAGGTAATTAACATGGATAAAGATGAAGAAAAATTAATTGTCAGTGAAAAAGAAGCTTGGCAAGAAAGACAAAAAGACGTCTTGTCTCAATATAAAATTGGCATGACTGTAGAGGGTATCATCACGGCTGTTACTAATTTTGGGGTCTTTTTAAGTTTTGGCGACAACTTGGAAGGCTTGATTCATATTAGTGAATTAGCCTGGCAACGTATTGATGACCCCACTGACTTATTTAAAGTCGGCGAAACCATTAAGGCTGAAATTATTAATATTGAGGGCTCTAAAATTTTCTTATCAGCTAAAAAATTAATGGCCGACCCCTGGAAAGACATTGCTGAAAAATATACTATCGGTTCAAAAGCTCACGGCACCATCTTAAAAATCAATCCTTTCGGTTTGTTTGTCGAATTAGAAAAAGATATTCATGGTTTGGCTCACGTCAGTCAATTGGATTTGGCTAGTGGCGAAAAAGTGGAACAAAAATTTAAAGCTGGCGATGAATTAGACTTTATCGTTATGTCTATAGAACCCAATGAACATCGCTTAGGTTTAGGTTTAAAAGAGGCAATAGCCACCGAAGGTAAGGAAGAGACAACTTCTGTCGAATCAAAAAAAACCAAAAAAACCAAAGAGGACAAGGATGTTTCTAAGGCCAACGAAACGCCAGCTATCACGGAAAAAGAAACCGCAAAAAAATAATTTAACCATAAAAAAACAGCTGCCAGTTAACAGCTGTTTTTTTATGGCCACCTTTCACCTTTTACTTTTTAAACTTTAAATTTTTTGTGCTATACTATAATTGATAAGTAAGAAAATAAACGGCGCTTATTTTCTTTCGCCAAAAACGAATACCCTGATTATTGGCGCTCACCCAACATCATAAAATATTAACTTTAAAATAAACCGCATGAAGGAGGGCTTTTTATCCAATAAAAATTTCAGCACTTTAACCATTTTAAAAATTGTAGCGATTTTGGGAAGTCTTTATTTACTTTTTTTAATCTCAGATATTATTAGTTTGCTTTTTGCCTCTTTTATTTTAGCCAGCGCCATTACCCCAGGTGTCAACTATTTGCATAAATTTAAAATTCCTCGGGCTCTGGGCATCCTGGCAATTTATTTGCTTATTATTGGTTTTGCTGTCGGCATAACTTATTTAATTATCCCAGCCATTATTAACGAATCAAAAGAATTGGGCAATAATTTGCCTCGTTATATTAATGAAATTTCCGGAGTCTTCGGCAATTTAAAAAACTATACCCAGGCTCACGCTTGGCCCATTAATTTTCAACAAACTCTTGAAAACCTAACAGCCAACATGCAAGGAGCTACTGCCGGAATTATTAATACTGTTACGGGATTTTTTGGTGGTCTCTTTTCTTGTTTTTTGGTTCTAGTTATTACTTTTTATATAATCGTAGAAGAAGATTCTTTGAAAAAAAACATTTGGATTTTTGCCGACCCCAAAAAACAAACACAGGTCTTAAAAATAATTAACGACATCCAACAAAAAATTGGTTTATGGTTTCGCGGTCAACTTCTCTTGTGTTTTATTATTTTTCTGCTAACCTATATGAGTCTGCTAATCTTTAACGTTAAGTATGCGTTAATTTTAGCTATTATCGCCGGATTTTTGGAGGCTATTCCTTATTTCGGGCCAACCCTCTCTTCTGTTCCTGCTATTTTTATTGCTTTTGCTCAATCACCCTTACTGGCCTTGTTTATTCTTTTTGTCTATGTGGTCATCCAAATTGTAGAAAACAATATTTTGGTCCCTAAAATAATGCAAAAGGCCGTCGGCCTTGACCCAATTATTTCTATTGTTTCTCTGATGATTGGCTTTAAACTTGGCGGAATTTTAGGTGCCCTTTTAGCCATTCCCGTGGCTACCAGCTTAAACGTTGTTATTAAGGACTTATTTATAAATTATGAGAAGAAGTTATCATAAGGCCAGACCCAAAGAAGAAAAAAGCTTCAGGGTCAACGAACAAATCAGAGTTCCTTTGGTTCATTTAATTGACCAAGAAGGGGTAGTTATTGGCGATGTGTCAACTGCCAAAGCCCTGGAAATGGCACGAGAAGCTGAATCTGATTTAGTTGAAGTAAACCCCAAAAGCGCCCCGCCCATTGTTAAAATCATGGATTTTGGACAATTTAAATACGAGCAAGATAAAAAATCACAAAAACAAAAAGCCAGAAACAAAAAAACTGACACAAAAACTGTTCGTTTGTCAGTTAAAATAGGCATTCACGACTTTAATGTTCGCCTTTCCCAGGCTAAAAATTTTCTTAAAAAAGGCCACAAATTACTCCTAGATCTGCGTCTTAAGGGTCGAGAAAAACAACACCCGGAGGTGGCCGGAGAGGTTTTAATGAAATTTTACCAGCAATTAGCGGCTGACAAGGAAATAGAGGCTAGTATTGAACAAGGCTTGACAAAAATGGGCGGGAAGTTTAATATGTTAATCATTAACAAAAAAAGCTAAAATTACATAAATTTCTAGTGCCCTCAGCACTATTTGTTTTTTCTCGAAAATTATGCCGAAAATTAAAACACATAAAGCTACTGCCAAAAGATTTACCAAAACCAAAACCAATAAATTAATAAGGCGAAAAGCTGGCCAGGATCATTATAATGCTGGCGAATCTGGTAAAGTCAAACGCAACAAAAGACGAGATATTGCCGGTAGTGAAACTAACGCTAAGACTGTCAAAAGCTTGATGCCTTATAATTAAAATGAAGTTTCTTTGGAACTAATTCACACTATATGCCAAGAGTTAAACGCGGAGTAATCCATCTAAAAAAAAGACGCAATCTTTTAAAAAAGACCAAGGGTTTTAAATGGGGACGCAAAAAATTAATGAAACTGGCTAAAACTGCTTCAGTTAAGGCCGGAGTGCACGCCTACGTTGATCGCCGTTTAAAAAAACGCACTCGTCGCGGTTTATGGCAAACCAAAATTAGCGCCTTTGTCAAAGATTATGGTTTATCTTATTCTGCTTTTATGGGTGGCTTAAAAAAAGCCAATATTGCCATTGATCGTAAAATTTTAGCTGACCTAGCCGTTAATAATAAGGCTGTTTTGGCTAAATTGGTAGAAAAAATAAAATAGTATGAACCAACAAGCTCTGCAAATATTACAAATCGTCGTCTCCGTCTTATTGATGTTGTCTATCCTCTTGCAAAATCGTGGCGCAGGACTTGGGGCCAGTTTTGGTGGAGGCGGAGAAATTTATCGCACCAAACGAGGCGCCGAAAAATTTTTATTTCGAGCCACCATTGTTTTAATTGTTGTTTTTATGGCTCTAGCTCTCTCTGGATTATTTACTCACAAATAATTAAGGTTGGTAACAGCCAAAAACTGGGCACCAACCAAAACTCAATATGAACAAAGCTGGTTTAATTGAAAAAATTGCAGACCTAACCAAGGTCAACCACAAAGAAGTGGAAAAAGTTTTAGACACCATGATTGAGTCCATTATTACTGAGCTTTTAAATGGTGGCAAAGTTAATATTGTCGGTTTCGGCTCTTTTGAGGCAAAAACCCGCCATGCTCGTGGTGGCATCAACCCTCAAAAGCCAACAGAACGCATTACCATTCCCGAAGTGCGCGTGGCTAAATTTAAAACCGGTAAAACCCTTAAAGATGCTCTGAAAGGCAAAATCAGCATGAAAGAGGCTGTAGCCGCTGTCACCGCTCCAGCAACAGAAACGACTCCCGAGTCAGTTGTCCCAACCGAAACCTCCCCAGAAACTACTCCCGACGCCAACTAAATTCGTCCATAATAAAGCACCCCTTTGACAGGGGTGTTTTTTGTGTGCATCGTACTGGATTCGAACCAGTGACCGTTCGCTTAAGAGGCGACTGCTCTACCAA
>CAZJEP010000006.1:0-27060 GCA_964545125.1 uncultured Gammaproteobacteria bacterium | reverse complement strand
CTACCAACTGAGCTAACGATGCCTATTTTGGTGGTGGTGGGTGGGCTCGAACCACCGACCTTAGCGTTATGAGTGCTACGCTCTAACCAGCTGAGCTACACCACCAAAAATAATTTTGAATTTTAAATTTAAAATTTTAAATTATTTGTGTGCTCTCGTCAGGACTCGAACCCGAAACCCTTGGTCCGAAGCCAAGTATGATATCCATTTCACCACGAGAGCCCTATAAGTAGACAAAAAAGGTCTTAAGAACCTCTTTACTATAAAAATTATGCTAACAGATGTCAAGTAAAAAATCAAGTTCAGTTGACCATTAAACATTAAAATTCTATACTTATTTATATTATTAATGATAAAATATATGGACGAAATCACGCAAGAAATATATTCCTTGGTTAAAAAAAAGATGAACGAACAGGGGGCCTATGACCGTGACGCCTACTCCGGCTTAATTGATGAAACTATTGAATATTTTTATGAAAAAGGCAAATTGGGCGACGATGAAAACGAGGAATTAATCAAGGATCAACTTATGGCTATGTGGGAAGAAATGGAAGAAGATTTATCAGAGCCAGAGGAATTATCTTTTTAAATAGCTATGAAAAAAAAGCTCAAACTTAAATTGTTAATTATTTTCGGGGCTCTAGCTGTCGTTATTTTAATTATAGTCTGGGCGATTATGACTTCTACTAATAAATTAATTTTTATCAAACAGCCCAAAACAAGCATCGCCCCAATTTCTACCAATAATTTAGAGCCCTTAAATAACGGAGTCACACCACGCGACCCAAACTTAAGCAACGAACAAAATCTAATAAAAGATTATATTGCTGCTCATTTATCAGAACTGTCGCCAACCAAAGAAGTTTTGGGCGGCAAGTTTTATCTAACCAAAATAACCTTCATCAACCAGCAAGAGGCCAATGTTAATTATGAAGACGGTCATATCGCCCTAGAAGCCAAGGTTAGCTATAATCTAGATGCCCAAAAATTAACAATTAAAGGCTTTGAAATAACCAAAGAAAACTAAACGACCAATGGTTGATAAAATCGCCATCTTGACAAAAAAGAGTAATTATTATAACATAACGAGGCCAAAATTAACCTTTTAATACAAGAATATGACCGAAAAAAAGACCAAAACAGTAACCGCTACCAAAACCCAAAATTTAGAAGAAATAAAAAACAGCTTGGTCCCCGGAATGACTGTCAGAATTTATCAAAAAATTAAAGAATTAAACGCCAAGGGGCAAGAAAAAGAACGCGAACAATATTTCGAGGGCTTGATCGTGGCCCGCAAACACGGCCGGGAAATTAATTCTACCATCACTGTGTCTAAAAAATCAGAGGGCGTAGAAGTGGAAAAAATATTTCCTCTTAATTTACCAACTATCACTAAAATTGAGGTTAAAAGACAGTCTCGGGTCCGCCGCGCCAAACTGACCTTCTTAAAAAAGGGTTACAAAAAAAATCTTAAAGCTAAGAAATAAAACAGATTTTGGATTTCAGAAGTCGGATGTCGGATTTTATTCATCTGACCTCCGATTTTTTATAGCCAGGGCACGTGGTGAAATGGTATACACGCCAGCTTGAGGTGCTGGTGGCAGAAATGCCGTGGAGGTTCAAGTCCTCTCGTGCCCACACGAAGCCACGCATCTGCGTGCTTGGCGCGAGAACTTGAAAGCTGGAGCCATTCGTGCCCACAGTCTCGAGTCCTCCTTGCCCGCCCGAAGTCCCGATGACTATCAGGACGAAGGAGGGTCGTACCCACAAAAAATTAATTTATAAAGTTAAAAGTTATAAAGTCTCTAATTCCAAAAAAAGTTAAAATAAAAAATCTTTGGCAATAAAAAATTTTATAACTTTATTAACTTTACAAACTTTTAACTAATCTTGGACGCTTAGCTCAGCTGGTTAGAGTATCTCGTTTACACCGAGAGGGTCATAGGTTCGAATCCTATAGCGTCCACCTTCGCCTCGCCGAAGCTCAATAATTTGTTGAGTGAAGGCGGGTTTATTTTCACTAAAAAACGCTATGCTTTCAATCGGCATTGTCGGCCTACCCAATGTCGGCAAATCAACCTTGTTTAATACTCTAACTAAAAAGAAAGTTCCAGCTGAGAACTATCCTTTTTGTACTATTGAGCCAAATGTCGGCATTGTAGAGGTGCCCGATGAAAGACTTTACAAAATTGCCAAAATTTCTCAACCGGCCAAAATTATTCCAACGGCCATTGAATTTGTAGATATCGCTGGCTTAGTTAAAGGCGCCAGCGAGGGACAGGGCCTAGGCAATAAATTTTTATCTCATATTCGTGAATGTGATGCAATTTGCCAAGTTGTTCGTGGTTTTGACAACAAAAATATTATTCACGTAGAAAATAAAATTGATCCCCGCACTGACAAAGATGTTGTTAACTTAGAATTAATTTTAGCTGATCTAGCAACTGCAACAAAGCGCTGGGAAAAAGCTAACAAAGAAGCTAAAACCGGCGACAAAAAATCTTTGGCCTACGCTGAGTTAATTAGCCGTGTTAAAAATTCTTTAGAACAAGAAATAACTATTAGAGATTTGCGACTAAGCGAAGAAGAAAAACTCATCTTAAAAGATTTGAATTTTTTGAGCGCCAAGCCGATTATTTATGTTTTAAATATTGATAATCCAGAAACCACTTATTCCCTAAGCGACAAGGACAAAACGATTAAATTAAATATCAAACTAGAAAACGAAATTGCCGATTTGTCTCCCGAAGAACAGTTGGAGTATCGCCAAGAACTAAACATAAACGAAAGTGGCTTAAATAAATTAATTCGCGCTTCTTATGAATTACTAGGCTTAATTAGTTTCTTTACTACCGGCAAAGATGAGAGCCGGGCCTGGACAGTCAAAAACGGGGCTAAAGCTCCGGAAGCGGCCGGAGTTATCCATACCGATTTTATTAAAGGTTTTGTTAGAGCCGAGGTGATAGCTACCGAAGATTTTCTAAAAGTTGGGGGTGAGCAAAAAGCTAAAGAGCTGGGCTTATTACGAATCGAGGGCAAAGAATACACTGTTAAAGACGGAGATATTTGTAACTTTCTTATAAACAAATAAACATTGTTTGCTTATTTTAAAATCCGCCAAACAAAATAAACTTTTAATTTTTAATACCCGTTTAAGAATAAAATAATCATTATTTTAATAAAAAATGACTAACTTTAGTCATTTTTTAAATTACTTTACTTTTTTTATCTTTTCTATTATAATTTAAAAACCTTAAGGTTTTAGTTCTTTAAAAGGGTCTTAGTCTTTAGCCATTTGCAAAAGAGAACGATTGACAAAATAGCTGTCTTTAGACTAACTCCCCAAAATCAACTTCTTCGTTATGCTGCGTGTTTGTATTTTTTACAAAAAATGATTGACAGGATCCCCCCCCTGTTGACTTATTGGTTCTGGCTATCCAGACCGTAGCTGTACAAAATACATTCATAGGGACACTCAAACAGTGTCCCTATTTTTATATTAAACTTTTTCAGCGCTTAGTTAAAACTACAATTTCTCGCCACACTTTTTGTCCAACTCGGCCATAAACAATGGTTTGCCGTTGACTCAATCTAATAGCCCCAGTAGTTAAATTAGCTGGAATAGCTCGACATAATCGCCAAGACCCCAAATCTATATCTAAAAAAATATTAGCTTTACGACCAACCAAGACCGGCCACACCATAACAACTCGACCATTATCTTTGACTACTTTATTTAATTCTACTAAAAATTGCTTATATAAATTAGTTAATTTTTTTATATTACCAGCTGTTGCTCGCTCGCCGGCTACCGGCCCCAAATAAGGTTCGGTCACTACTTTATCAACGCTATTTCTGCCTAAAATTTTTGATAAATTTCTAGCGTCGCATGCAAACAACTGGCAATGAAAATCTGCCAAATCATAGTGACCCCTTAGCCAAGCTAAATTTTTTTTAGTATCCTCCAAGGCCTCCAAAGAAATATCCGAACCAATTAATTCATGAAGGCCAAGCATGGCGCTCTCGGTCAAAACCGTTCCAGATCCACAAAAAGGGTCAGCTAAAATTTCATGCTTTTCTGCTTTGGCCAAATTAACCATAATCCGCGCCAACTTAGGCGGTAACATCCCGGAAAAATCATCGCGCTCCGGTCGGCCATAATCACGATACGACCAATCTTTAAATAATTGCACTGCTTCGGTTTTACCTATTAATAATCGCTCGCCCTGTTTGATTAAAACTATTTCCGCTCCGTCTTTTAATAAACCGGTTTGTTCTACCACTACACTAGAAAGATTTTTTTCCTTGCTCACCACCCAACGACAGCTCAAACCGTCTTGCTGTAAAATTCTTTTTAAATTCATGGCTAGCGGTTTAACAGACACGCCAATTTTACCAAAAGTAGAAAAGCCAAAAGAAAATTTCTTGCCCGGCTTAACTTCGCATTTATTTTTTATCTCTAACAACAAGTCTCTCCCAACAAAAGGAGAGGCTTGGCCAATTTTAACAGTGCCACCAAGTTTTTTAATTAAAGCTTTAATATCCAAATTTCCGGTAACCTCTGCCAACAAGCAGTCCTTGTCTACTAAAGCAAGGTTGGCCAAAGGGCCTAAAACAGTATATATTTCCGCCAAAGACAAGGCAGGATTAGCTCCTAAAATAAAAAAGTAAGTCATAAGTTAAGTTGCAGGCAACAGGTTTTAGGAATTAAATCTCAAACTAAGGGTCGCCAAACCTTAATTAATCGCACCTATTATCTATTGTCTCCTTTTAAAACCTACCATAAAATCCACCCACTTGCAATAAATATGCTATTATGTTAGCCTATTAATACAACTTAATTTAACACCTTTTCCGTAATCTCTGTTTTTTAACAGGATTAGTGCTTAAAAACACTAAAGGTATTCTCAAACTTCCAAAAAATTTGGTTAATCTTAGCCAAGTTGAGAATATCTGGAGGTTTTTTTATTTTCAACTAGATATTAGCTTTTAGACATTGGGTAACGGTCAATTTACTGGTAAAACAATAAAGACTTTCCTTCCTATTGCCTATAACCTATTACCTATTAAACTTATGGCCAAAAACAAACCAGATGGCTTGACCCACTATGAATTGCTGTACATTGTCTCTAATCAATTCAGCGAAGATGAGCTCAATCCCATCAAAGACAAAGTAGAAAAAATTATTACTGATCACCATGGCAGTATCACTTTCAAGGAAGATTTAGGCAAAAAACGCCTAGCTTACAAAATAAAACAATTTCGCCATGGCTACTATCAATTAGTGGAATTTGACGCCCCTAACGCCTCTTTGCCAGAAATTAATAATCTTTTAAGGCTAATGAGTGATTTAATTAGACACCAAATTCTAAAATGCGTAGCTAAAACAATAGAAGAAAAGAAGGCTGAAGCTAAAATTATCAATCAACTCATCAACGAAACTGCTAATGAATCAATCACCAAAGAACCTTCTAAAAAAGATCGAGTAGAAGTGATAAAAGCTACGACTCCCAAGGCTAGCCCTGCCGAAGAAAAAACCATGTCAGCCACCGAAGAAGTTTTTTCTTCTACCCCTATTAATGATCAAACCGTCACAGAAAACAAAACCGAAGAATCAACTAAAACCAAAAATGATCATAAGCCAGAACTATCAGACCTGGATTTGGACGACAAATTAAATCAAATCTTAAATACTGACAGCTTGCTTTAGGGTTAGCTGCAGCGCAACTATATGAATCTTAACAAAGTCATGCTTATCGGTAATATTACGCGCGATCCAGAAATTAGACAAACTGGTACCGGCAAGTCTGTTGCTTCTTTTGCTATTGCCACCAACATGGTTTGGCAAGACGCTAACGGCAACAAACAAGAGCGCGCGGAATTTACCAATGTCGTCGCTTGGGGTAAATTAGCTGATATTTGCGGGCGTTATTTAAAAAAGGGTGGCAAAGTTTATGTTGAAGGTCGTTTGCAGACCAGAGATTGGACCGGCAAAGATGGTATCAAGCGTTACACCACCGAAGTAATCATGGAAAACATGATTATGTTGGATGGTCGCGGTGGCAACACTCCTTTTACCCCAGGAACCCCTAATGCTTCAGCGTCTAATTCTAATAACAACGAGGAAATTAGCTATGATTCCGCTTTTGGACAAACTGGTGGCGCCGAAGAAGAAGAAATTAAAGTAGAAAATATTCCTTTTTAAAACTATGACTACTACCAATACAATAAAAACTAAAAAAACTTGTTTTTTTTGTGCCAATGATCTAAACCACATTGATTACAAACAAACAGAAATCTTAAAAAAATTCACCAATTTTTACGGTCAAATTTTACCCAAGCGTCGTACTGGCATTTGCTCTAAACATCAACGCCAATTAGCCGAGGCTGTTAAACGTGCCCGTATCATGGCGCTGATGATATTTACTAACAGATAAAGTTACAAAGTTAAAAGTTATAAAGTTAAAAATTTCGGAATAATTATTTTTCAAAAAAATTATTGCCGTTTAACTTTATAGCCTTCAACCTTCAACTTTCAACTAATCTATGTTAAGTCTAAGTGAAATCAAGCTCGGCAAACTTTTAAAGATAAACAACGAACCCTACATCGTGGTTAAAGCCGAACATCATAAAATGGGTCGAGGTGGGGCCGTCTTAAAAACTAAGCTTAAAAATATGCTTAGCGGCAATGTTGTGGAGCAAACCTTTCAAGGAAACGATAAGGCCGAAGAAGCTGACGTAGAAAACAAAAACGCCAACTATTTATACAAAGACGAAACTTTTGCCTACTTCATGGATAATACTGATTTTGAACAATTCAGTTTGCCCCTTGATCAATTAGGCGAACAAGACAAGTTCCTTAAAGAAGACACCATGGTTGATGTGCTTTATTTTCAAAATAAACCCATGAGCATTAAGTTACCTATTAAAATGTCTTTTAAGGTGGTCTCGGCTCCTCCCGGTATCCGTGGCAATTCCGCCGGCAATGTCATGAAAACAATAGAAATTGAAACTGGCGCCACTTTACAAGTGCCCATGTTTATCAACGAAGGCGACATTATTCGCGTCAACACCGAATCCGGAGAATACGTGGAACGCGCCTAACACCCGCCCCCTTTTTTTGTCATTGCGAGCGCAACGCAGTGGAGTGTAGCAATCTCATTCCCCTCTCTCTGTCATTGCGAGCGCAACGCAGTGGAGCGTAGCAATCTCATTCTTGCTTTAAGAATATAAAAACACGGCCCTGAGGTCGTGTTTTTCTTGTATTGTCATTCCGAGCGTAGCCAAGGAATCCTTTTAAGATTGTTTTTTATTATTTTATTTTTTATCTGCTAAGCTTTTTTTCATTTCCACCTTTCCGGAAAGGTGGAGCCACCCGCCCGCCGGCGAGGCAGGAAACAGCGAGCGATGAGAAATTTTGGCTTGTCTCTAAAATTTCCAACAAAAATTTTAACTCCTTCGTCAAACAGAAAATTATTTGTAAGGAAATTTTATTCGCCAAATATCCAAAATTTTCATATGCTCTTAAGAGGTTCAACTAAATTCATAAAATATGTAACGCTTCGTTCAAAAATATTGCGCTAATTTTCTTACGGGCGCAGTTTTAAATTATTAATTTAAACTAATTTGATTTGCTTTTTAATTTTATGGGTATCTCCATGACTTAGCAACCCGTGATATGAATTAATAGTGGCTGGTTTTGGCCAGCCAAAGAGTTGTCTAAAAATTTTCCGCTTGGTCGTGGTTCTAATCTGCCGATAATACGGGAAATGCGTCCAACCCAAGAAATCCACGCCCGAAGCATAGGTTTTGATAAATAATTTTTGCGGATGGAGTTCCAGTTTTAGCTTAAACTTCAAAAAATCTTCGAGCAATGGGACACTGTCTTCCAATTCGTTTTTGTTGTCTGCCAAGATGACAAAGTCGTCGGCATATCTGATATAATATTTTATCTGCAGTTCCTGCTTGATATACCTGTCCAGTTCATTGAGATAAATATTGGAAAATAGTTGCGAGGTTAAATTACCCAACGGCAAACCCACGCCAGACTGGCCGGAATTGAAGCTTGCCAGTACTCGTTCAATCAGCCATAATATTTCTGTATCTACTATTTGTCTTTTTAAAATATTTAATAATATTTTCTGGTCAATGCTGGCAAAAAACTTTCTGATATCGCCTTTCAGCACATAACAAGATTTGGTATGATTTTTGGATACCTGACCGGCAAAATATTTAAAACGATTCAAGGCTTTATGCGCTCCCTTATTTTTACGGCAAGAATAACTGTCAAAAATAAAACAGCTGTCAAAGTAATCATACAGCGCGTCATAGAGTAAATGATGAACAACCCGATCGCGGACAGTGGCTTTATGAATACGTCTTGGTTTGGGGTCGGCGACGTTAAAAGCCAAGTATGAACCATGACGATAGGTTTTATTATTTAAATCGTGATGTAATGATGTTAAATTATTTGCTAATCGTAGTTGCCAATCTAAGACATCTTTCCTGCGTCGTTTACCACATAAAAAAATTCTCCAAATTTTCAATAAATTATCAATTAAAATAATTTTATCAAAACTATGCAACAAAATTCTTATATTGCGCCCCCCCCCCGACGCCTTGAACTTGTCTAGGAACCCCGACAGGTTTCCTTTGGTTATCATTAAAACTAAAGAGGTTTATTTGCTCTGGCATAATTATTTGATTAATCTAAAACGTATTGATCGTTACACTGTCGGTCAACAAATTGACGATACTTTTTTGGCCGTGCTGGAGTTATTGTTTCGTGCCAGTTTCGCTTTTGATAAATTTGAAAAATTATCCTTAGTTTCCCAAACTATCGGCAAGCGTGATTTACTAAATTTTTTCCTACAAATCGGCTGGGAGCATAAAATAATTCCACCCAAACTTTATGGCGAGCTAATTGTCCGCTTGGACGAAATCGGCCGGATGCTGGGTGGCTGGAAAAAAAGTTTGGCAGAAAAAACTCCCGCCAAGAAGTAGCGAGAGAAATTAAATAAGTGGCAGAAGCCCACCAAACAGTTGTCGTCGTCCCAATCGTTCTCGAAATTGTCGAGGTTGAAGTTGAAGTCACCGTCCGAGTTCCGGTTGATGTTCGGCACACGATGGTTGCCATTGGCGTACGTGCAATAAACCGCCCGAATCACCGAAAACAGCGCCTGCTATTTTCTGTATTTTATACGGAGTCAAAACTCCTTAATTTATCGCACCGACTGATTTAATTTTTTTGCCAAAAGTTGCGCTCGTTTGTTAAAAATTTTTCAACAAACCACTGGCCGATTCTTCCAATAAAAATATGATGTCGTGAAATCATGACCGCACGCCCAATCAATATTCAAACTTATTTTATAAAAAAATAGAGCATCTGTAAATACAGATGCTCAAAAAAATTTAAGGTTCAAAGAACTAGGTTTAACTAAGTGGCTCAGTTTCTGAGGACTGACAGTCGCAGAAGCCCACCAAACAGTCGCCGTCGCCCCAACCGCGCTCGAAACCGCCGAGGCCGAAGTAGAAGTCACCGTCCGAGTACCGGCCGACGCCCGGCACACGATGGTTGCCATTGGCGTCTTTCCAAAGTTTATCTTTTTCGTCAAAAGAAAGTGTCCATTTACTAACCGGCAATTCTTCTTTTTTCTCTTGATAGACAAGAGAATTACCCTGGGCTCCGGTCAAAATAACCTTATTACTCTTTAGGTGTTTAAGACACTCCTCAGAAGAAACTCTTTCATTGATAGTCCACATTTTAACCTTATAGGTTTTTCCTGGGACTAATTGATTGCTGACTTGAGAAAAGTTTTTGTCAGTAATGTCGTCATTGAAATAATAAAAACTTTTTTCATTCTCCTTGGCGAAAACTTTCAGCTGATTTTTGTGATCATAATTTCCCGGTACGGTTAGCTCGAATTCTTTAAGAAAAGAAAATTTTTCTTTGGTCAACTCGCTAATAATGCTTTGTAGTTTTGTTTGAAAAACATTACCCGCTTCAATTAATTGTTGAGCGCCATTTTTAGATAAATTCATTTTATCTAAAATATCTTCGGCAAATCTTAAGATTTGCTTTGTCTGGTTTTGTGTCATCGATTCCATCGTGATCACCTTTCTTCGAATTGTTAATATACAGTTAGTTTATAGCTTTATGCTATATTATCAATATAGCATACTTTCAAATATTTGTCAAGCTAACTTTAAGCCAATAAACACGGGAACTTTAAAAATTTTATTTAATTTTAGCCTTAATTTAGCCATATTTCTTCATTTTTAGGCTAATTTTAGTGTTTTGTTTTTGCATTTTAATGCGCCCATGAGGAAATTGCCGTTAAGTATTTTTGAACGGAGCGTTACATAATTTCGTCTGTTTGAAGTTTAGCTCTTGTACTCAAGAGCTAAGCAAGTTACGAAATTATGTTAGTGAGAGTGAAAAAATATAGGCAATTGACTCCTAGGCGCGATTTTGGCCCCACCTTTACTAAAAAGGTGGGATTAAAAAGAAAATTATTAGGTAAAAATCTGTTTAATCAAATTAAACCTGGATCCCCTGCCTCGACGGCAAGGCGGGCGGCCCCCCGCCTGCTATCGCAAACGAAGCATTGCGGGCAGGCCGCCGGGATGACAGAATTCGGCCACTTCGTGGCTATTGCCAAAAATAAAAAAACGTCCCGATATCCGCTGGGGCGTTTTTTATTTTTTGTTTTTTCTATAGGACAGGCTCGTCACTTTCGATTATAGCACTATCACTAATAGTCGTTTGGTTGCCCTCGGCTTCTTTAGCTTTAACCTCCGAAATAATCTGTTTTCTGATTTCTTTCATTAATTTGGGATTTTCTCGTAAATAGCGCTTAGACACCTCCCGCCCCACGCCCAATTTTTCTTCACCGTAAGCGTAGGCATTGCCTCGTTTAGCAATAACATTAGTCTGAACGCCCAAATCCAGCAAATCTCCGGAGATAGAAATTCCCTCATTATACATAATATCAAACTCACAGGTTCTAAATGGCGCTGATACTTTATTTTTCACAATCTTGCATTTAACGCGGTTGCCAATAATCTTGTCGCCTTGTTTAATTTGCGCCGCACGTCTGACCTCTACCCGTACGCTGGAATAAAATTTTAAAGCTGTACCGCCGGTGGTTGTTTCCGGGTTGCCAAAAAAGACGCCAATCTTCATGCGAATCTGATTAATAAAAATGACAATTGTATTACTCTTAGAAACCACGCCGGTCAATTTACGCAAAGCTTGACTCATTAAGCGAGCCTGTGAACCCATCTGAACATCGCCCATGTCGCCCTCTATTTCTTTCTTGGGCACCAAGGCGGCCACGCTATCCACCACCACCACATCAATAGCATTGGAGCGCACTAAAGTTTCCAAAATTTCCAAGGCCTGCTCTCCAGTGTCAGGCTGACTAATCAATAGTTCTTTAATATTAACTCCTATTTTTTGGGCGTAATCAGGGTCCAGAGCGTGCTCAGCGTCGATAAAAGCAGCGATTCCGCCTAATTTTTGCACTTCAGCAATTACATGCTGGGCTAAAGTGGTTTTACCAGAGGCTTCTGGTCCGAAAATTTCAATAATCCTGCCTCGAGGCACGCCACCGACACCCAGAGCCAAGTCTAAAGACAAACAACCAGTAGGCACAGCATCCACCACCGAAGTCTTAGCTTCGCCAAATTTCATAATGGACCCATCGCCAAACATCGATTTTATCTGTTGCATGGCCGCATTAGCGGCCTCCATTTTAATCCCCTTAAGCTCACCTTTTTCCTCCTTGTTTTTTGGTTTATTATCCATATATTTAATATTTACTACTAACTTATAATAAATTATTACTTTAAATATTACAACCCTGGGCAAAATTTCCAAATCCTAATTTTCAAATTCCAAACAAATCACAATTTCCAAATTCCCTAATGATAAAAAATTAGAAATTGGTGCTTGAAAATTGTTTGAAAATTGCCTGCCCGACACGCCTGATGGCCCGCCTGCTATCGCAAGCTTAAGCTTACTCAGGCTTTGCGGGCGGGGAATTTGAGCTTTGAGATTTGGGATTTAAACTACCGTCCAGTGCTCGTAGCTACCGTACTGGTGGCCATGGTTGATGTTGCCGTATTAATTACTTCCTCTTTAGTGGTTTCTTTAAACAAAACTTCGCGAATAATGGTATTTTTTCTTTTGGCTGCTTTTTGGGCGGTCACCACAATAGTGTTAACACCAGATTTCAAATTTATTTCTTCACTAAATTCACCGGTAGCGCTAACAATAGCCTGTTGATCATTGATTAATACTTCGGTCTCCGGTTCGGTTTTTCCTGAAATCACCAACTCAGAGCGCCCGCTAATAAATCCTTGGGTCGGAAAAATCACTTCCAATTTAGGCGCAACAAAAATATTCTGAATCAAAAACCACAGATAAATCAAGCTGGCCAAAGCAATCAAGGCGATGGTTAAATATTTGATCACATTGGGGGTGGCCACAAAATACTTACGATCAACCGTCTGACGAGAGAATAAATCAAGTTGGTCTCTAGATTGATAAATACGCTGCTCAACCTTAAATTTTTTTAAAAGTTTTTCATAATCCAATTCTAAAAAATTGGCATATTCTCGCAAATAATTAAGACTATAAATTCCTGTCGGCAAAATAGCGTAATCCCCTTCTTCCATAGCCTTTAAATAACGCAAATTAACATTAATAACCGCAGCTACCTCTTCTAATTGATAACCTTTCTTTGCTCGAGTAACTTTTAGTTGCTCAGCCACGCTTTCCTTGTCCAAAAAAATTTTATTAGAATGAAACCAGGCCATAAGAAACCGAAAGCCTGCCTCCCGGCAAGCTTTTTATTATTTCATGTAAACTACAAATATCTATTATAAATTCATTAAGGCCCGTTTTATTTGTACTCTTGACCTTAATTTAAAACATTACTATTGATTAACCGAGCTGGATACTTTGCCCTCAGTAATTCTGGTTTCGTATTCTAAGCTGTCAGGATTGTCTGCAATGTTATCCAACATATCTTTAAAGGCTTTGTCGGCTACCTGAAAATTATTACCATGATACCAGGTATTGGCCACCAAAATCTGTTTAGCAAACACCCCCAAATCAGCATCATTTAGCTGATCCTTGATTAAGCTCCTAATAGCTGCTAAACGTTTGGCGCTAGCTAAGTATAATTTATCCATATCTGGCTGAGCTGCCATAAACTGAATAAAATCCCAAGCCTCAGTCTTATTTTTGCTTTTACTAGAGACTGTTTCCACCCAATAATCAACAACATTTTTGGGGTCATTACGACCTTCTATTTGTAAGAAAGGTTTAACTTCAAAATTAAGCTTAGGACTACGCGCTCTAATAACCGGAATATTATAAGAATAACCAAACATGATTGCCAATTTTCCTTGAATAAACAACTCCAAAGAGTTAGGCATAGTTTTATTCCAGCTGTAAACATCTTTGGTGGGGTTGGCAAAGTCGGTATAAAAACGAATAGCGTCCAAACCAGGATTATAGTCTTTTTCTCTAACGTACTGCCTAAATAAAACTTTACCTTGATCATCAATTACCGTCGTGCCATTTTGTAAAATTAAAGCTGCCAAAATATCGCTAGCTCTCTCTATATTAGACCCCGTTCCTAGGGCCACCCCTGCCTGTAAAATTTGGCCATTGGCGCTCTGTTTAGTTAAAATCTTAACATCTTTTTGAAATTCTTTATTCCAATAATCCGGTAATTCGGAAATGCCGGCATTGTTAAGCAGGTCTTTATTATAAAAGGTGCCCAAGGTATCAATACCTAAAGGTAGGGCATAGATTTTTCTGGTATTGGCCTTAAGGTTGGCATCATAAACCTCCAAGGTAACGTCTTTATAGACCGTATCCAAAAAGCTTGATTTTAAATTAGCCAAAGTCAGACTTTTTTTGGTGCGTAATTCAGGAAAGGTTTCTTTTTTAAGAGTACCCCTAACTACGGGATAAGCCATAGTAATTTGCTCCGGCAAGGGGGAAATTTTCTTTTCATAACGCTTTACCCAGGTCGCATTGATAGAAAAAATATCTGGCCCTCGATCTTCGGCCAAAGCATTTAACAATTCCTGTTCATATTCATCATACCTAAGCTTGCGATAACTAATGGTAATGTTTGGATGAATTTTATTATATTCAGCAATTATCGGAGCAAAGTCCTCTGGGCCATCCCAAACTCGCCAATAATTAATAGTAATCGGTCTCATTTTAACCTGAACGTCTTGTGAGACTGTTTTACAGCCAAAACCAGAGACTAAAACAAAAGTTAATAATAGACCTAAAACTAAAATTTTTTTCTTCATAGTAATAATTAGGTAATAGACAGTAGGTATTAGGTAATAGTGGAATATCTTTAATTCTTGACTAAAACCTAACAACTAATTCCTGTTCCATTGTACCAAAAAAACAAGCAAGACTCAACTAAGATTTGCGCTTGGCCGATATTGTAAGGCTTCAGCAATATCGGTTAATCTAAGCTCGGAATGACCAGCTAAATCAGCAATAGTTCTTGCTACTTTTAATACCCTAAAATAACTTCGAGGGGATAAATTGAGCTGTTCCACTGATTTTTCTAGCAGGCGTCTGGTTTCCTGGTCCAGCTGGCAAAACTGACGCACCCCCTCAACGTTCATTTCTTCGTTGGTTAAAAATGGCGTCTTGATAAAACGTTCGGTTTGTCTGGCACGAGCTTTGGCTACTTGTTCTTTCAATTCTTGAGAACTAATCGCGCCTTTTACATTTAACTCTTTAAAGGGTAAACGAGGCACCTCTAAATACAAATCAATTCTATCTAAAATCGGTCCGGATAATTTCCGCCGATAAGCCGACACTTGACTGGCCGTACAACGACATGGCTTCTCTCGATCATATAAAAAACCGCAAGGACAAGGATTCATTGAAGCCACTAGCATAAATTTAGCCGGGAAAGTCAAACTAGTAGCAGCTCGGGCCACAGTTAAAACACCATCTTCTAGGGGTTGCCGTAAAGCCTCTAAAACTGAACGAGGAAATTCACCAAACTCATCTAAAAATAACACTCCTCGATGAGCTAAGCTAACTTCGCCTGGCTTGGGCCAAGTACCGCCGCCAATAATAGCGGGCACTGAAGAAGTATGATGGGGAGCGCGCCAAGGTCGATAATTAATAACAGCCTGCCCGGGAGACAAGGCTCCGGCTACGCTATAAATTCTGGTTAATTCTAAAGCCTCTTCTAAAGTTAGGTCTGGTAAAATTGAAGGCAGAGCCCTAGCTAACATGGTTTTACCAGAACCAGGTGGTCCCGACATTAGAATATTATGGGCACCGGCGGCCGCAATAGTCAAAGCACGCTTAGCATGATCTTGCCCGGAAATTTGAGAAAAATCCCAAGGCGCTTTCTTGGTTTCAAATAAAACCGCCTCAAAAACTGTTGGGATAATTGGTTTTTTACCAATCAAATGATCAACGATTTGTCGCAAATTTTCACCGCCAAAAACTTCTAACTTATTAACTAGTTTAGCCTCCGCCGCATTAATGGCTGGAACAAATATCGCCTTCATCTTAGAATCTCTTGCCTGAAAAGCAGCCGCTAAAACACCATCCACTGATCGCAAACTCCCATCCAAAGCCAATTCACCAACAAACCAAGTCTTAGCCAACAGTTCCGACGAAACTCTGATTTTATTTAAAGCCAATAAAATACTAATAGCAATAGGCAAATCATAGACTGGTCCATGTTTTTTTAAATTAGCTGGCGCTAAATTAACCGTAACTTTAAGACGAGGAAAATCAAACCCAGAATTTTTAATAGCGCTTCTAACCCTTTCTTTGGCCTCACTGACAGCCATATCTGGAAGACCAACAATAGAAAAACTACCCAATTCTCCCCCGCCAATATCGGCTTCAACTTCAACCCCTACAGCCTCTAAACCAATAATGGCGGTGGATAAAATTTTAGATGACATACTTTTTCTTAAATTATATCACAAAAAATAGCCTAATTTAAGCCATAAAACTTAAATTGACAAAAAAGCCTATAATAATTAAAATAAAAAGTATCAATTCGTTCTTTTTATTAACAAACACAGGGGGATTTAATGAAGAAGGAATCTTCACAACTACCAGCAGAAGACGTCGACGAGTTAATTCAACAATTAACTCTAGAAGATCTCGAAACAATAGCCCAAAAACTAAACGGCTATTCCAATCAATTGTTTGATGAGCTAAACAAGGCCGTTAATCAATTAGAAAGAAATTACTACAAAGCCGATCCTGATAACTTCAGATTAATTAACATTATTAAACAAGCGACCAACTGCAAAACCATTAGTCGTTATGATAAGCTTAATTTATCGGAAGAAGTTATAGAAATGATGTTCGCGGATGTCAGACAACTAGTCTTAGACTTAGCCAACCTTTATGTCGTTGATGGCAACAATGCCTTAGCCGATCTCTTTGCTCCAATCACCAATGAGTTTAATACCTTAAGAAAAAACGAAATCCTTTTTCTACAACAAGCCCTGCAAAAAAAGTTTATTTCTCTTAAAGAAATAGGAGCGTCTTGCTTTGAATATGCCATGAATTCCGAGGAAAAAAAATTTGTTGAATCTTTTATTAATTCCCAATACGCGGATTTACCAGAAGAGAACGACATCAAAAAAAGCGGATTTTTCTCTTTCTATAAAAAGTAATTATCAAACCAAAAAACGGGATCAACTGACCCCGTTTTTATTATCTCCGACTTAATCGCGGTTTTTTTACCTTTTATCGACGTTTAAAACCGCCACGGTTACCATCTCGCGGTCCGCGATCTTGACGCTGTCCTCGGTTAAAACCAAAACCATTATTACCAACTTCTTCTCCGTGCTTATCCTTCCATAAAGCCTCGTTGGCCGCCAAGCCTTTCATGGTTAAATTAATACGACCCTGATCATCGATCTCTTTAACTTTTACTGTCACTTCGTCGCCAATTTTCACAAACTTATCAGGAGAAGAAATACGATAAGGAGCCAGCTCGCTAACGTGCACCATGCCATCTTTGCCACCAGGCAAACCAACAAAAGCGCCAAAATCTAAAAGCTTAACCACCTTGCCCGTAAAGACTTCGCCGGCCTTAAATTCGCGCACAATATCTTTAATCCAGGCGACAGCGCGAGCGGCTTGGTTGGCATCAACTCCGCAGACCACCACCAAGCCATCGTCATCAATATCAATCGACACGCCACATTCACCAATAATTTCATTAATAACTTTTCCGCCCGTACCAATAACTTCGCGAATTCTCTCGGGGTTAATATAAAAACTGATGATGCGCGGAGCGTATGGCGACAACTCTGCGCGCGGTTCGGCAATTGCCTGTTTCATTACTTCTAAAATCTGCAACCTGGCTTCACGTCCCTGATTGATGGTTTGCTTAACTATTTCTTCGGTCAAGCCATAAGTTTTAGTATCCATTTGAATAGCGGTGATGCCATCGGCTGTCCCGGTAATTTTAAAATCCATACCGCCTTCACCGTCTTCTAAGTCCTGAATATCGGTTAAAACTTTCCATTGGCTCATATCTTCATTAGAAGCCAAACCCATGGCCACACCGGCCACGGCTTTCTTAATCGGCACACCAGCATCCATTAAAGCCAAAGTAGAGCCACAAGTAGAGGCCATAGAAGACGAACCATTGGAACCCAAAGTTTCTGAAACCACCCGAATAGTATAAGGAAAGTCAGCCTTAGCCGGCAATACGGGCAACAGGGCCTTTTCCGCTAAAGCGCCATGACCGATTTCTCTGGGTCCGGCGCCGCCACGATTTGGACGAGCTTCCCCAGTAGCAAAAGACGGAAAATAATAATGATGAATATAGTTTTTATCGCTACGTCCTTCCAAACTCTCTAGAGACTGCTTATCGCCAGGCGAACCCAAAGTGACCACTGACATCACTTGTGTTTCTCCGCGGGAAAACAAACCACTGCCATGGGGGCGTGGTAATAACGACACCTCGGCCCGCAAATCTCTAATTTCATTAAGTTGACGACCATCCACGCGCTGGCTGTCAGCCAAAATAGCACGAGTAACTTCAGCCTCCACCATTTCCTCAACTAACAGGCCCTCAACTTTATTGATAATTTCCAAATCAATTTTTTGCTCCTGCAAAAAAGTTAATAAATTTTCTTTAATCACATGAACCGCTGCTTTGCGTTCGTTTTTTTTATAATGAGCCTTGTCAAACAAAATAATTGGAATGTTTTTACCAAGCCAATCTTTGGCCATTTCTAAGGCCGCTTGTTCGTCATCAGGCAAAGTAGCCCGCTGGGCCCTGGCCACAAAAGTTTTTTTAATTCCAAAAGCCTCTTGTAATTCTTTAATCAAGGCGATGGCTGGCAATAATTGTTTTTGACCCTCAATAATAGCAGTAATCATCTCAGCCTCTT
Source organism: uncultured Gammaproteobacteria bacterium (assembly GCA_964545125.1). Lineage (GTDB taxonomy): Bacteria > Patescibacteriota > Patescibacteriia > Patescibacteriales > Patescibacteriaceae > JAKAEX01. Next base: position 8,616 of record CAZJEP010000006.1, on the reverse strand, counting down.
TAACTTCGTTGGCACCGGCTTCAATCATAATAGTTTTGTCGGCTGTGCCGGCGACAATTAAATCCAAATCACTTTTTTCGCGCTCTTCGTAGGTTGGGTTAAAAATTAATTTTCCTTCCACTCGACCCACGCGCACACCAGCAATCGGACCATTCCAATTAACCGGCGATAAGGCTAACACAGCGCTGGCCGCCACCAAGGCGACAATATCATGGTCATTGGTCTGGTCGACAGACAAAACTGTCGCCGATACTTGGACGGCGCGAGTGCTGGTTTGATCAAATAAAGGACGGATAGAGCGATCAATCATGCGTCTGGTCAAGACAGTTTCATCGGCCGGACGCCCTTCACGCTTAATCCATTGCGAGCCTTTAATAATGCCGGCCGCATACAATCTTTCTTCCAGCTCCACCATCAAAGGAAAAAATCCTTTGTCTTCAGCGTTCTCTTTGTCCTCCACGACCGTAGCCAAAACCACGGTATCACCGTACTGAACAGTTAAAGCCGCATCCGCTTGCCAGGCCATTTTGCCTGTTTTAATTGTCAGAGTACGGCCAAGCCATTCCCGGCTAAAAACCTTTTCTTCATTCATACTTTTTTGGCCTGACCGATAAATTACAGAACTATGATATTAAATCACAGTGCTACATATTTATGGGCCAGACACTGATTAATTTTTAATTTTTTAATTTTTACAATTTTTAAATAATTTTTAATTTCTAAATTTTTCAACCAATAGTTAATGACTATTAAAAATTAGGGTTTATTTATAAAATTAAAAATTACAAAATTTAAAAATTTACAATAAATATTTCTTGTTCTCACTTAAATTAATAAAATCATCAGCTTCTTCCTGCAGTTTGGCCGAAGCTGTTTGTTTAAAAGCCATAACTTCCACTAAGCAACCAGTGGTATTTTGTAAATAATTCACCAAAGGCACATAATCACCATCACCCGAAATCAAAACAATGGCATCAACTTTCGGCGCCAACTTAATAGCATCCATGGCAATACCCACATCCCAATCAGCTTTCTTGGCACCACCGGCAAAAATTTGTAAATCTTTCAACTTCACTTCAAAACCCTGCAGGCTCAAGGCTTCAAAAAAATTCACGCCTTCTTTCAACTCTGTTTTAATAACATAGGCGGTGGCACGAATTAACTGTCGACCAGCCACGGCCGTGCGAAGCACTTCTTTAAAATTTACACGCTTGTGATATAAATTTTTGGCGCTATGGTACATATTAGAAACATCCACCAACACACCCACTCTTTGATTTTTATGTTTTATCATATTCTCCTCCTTATTTTTTCAAACAAAAGACCGGAACAAGCCGGCCTTTTTGTTTATTCTTTAGTTTTATCACTGGTATCTTCGGCCACTTCTTCCAGATCTTCGTTGTCGGCGGCTTCAGCCAACAAAGCTTCTTCTTCTAGTCTCCTCAATTCTTCGTCTTCCACCATCTTCTTGGCAATCTTCAATTTTAATTTGGTAGCCAAATCCTTAAAAGCTTCTTCGTTGTCTTTTTGCAAATACTTCAATAAGCGACGACGTTCCCCGACCTTGCGAAGTAATCCACGGCGGGAAGAAAAATCATGCTTATGCTTTTTTAAATGCTCGGTTAGTTCCTTGATCTCCTCCGTTAGGATAGCGATTTGCACTTGAGCCGAACCGGTGTCGTGCTCATGGGTGCGGAATTTGTTAATAATCCGCTGTTTAGCTTTTTTGTCTAACATCTTCTTTAGTTCCTGTGTCCGAGAAACGGTCCTAGTGCCGCCATCGTCCCGACGGTGTCGTGGACTAGGGCGAGCCGAGGCCGCATCCGAGGCCAGGAAAACATTAATAATTAACAAAATTAGTCTAACATAAAACAATAAAAGAAACAACCTTTTGCGTCAAAAACACTATTTTCCTATATTTTATCTAAAATTAGCTTAAAAAAGTAATACATATTGACATTTTATTAAAAATATGCTATACTAAAAATAATATTTTAAAAACAGCATCATTAACAATTTGGAGTTAAAAATGGGAAATTACCCCAAAATAAGGTTCACTTTTGACCAAATAACAGAAAAAAACACCTGCTTAGAGTTTTTACGCATAGGCTGGCCTATCCACCCCAGTCTGAAACATCTGATCGATTGCTCAGACGAAGAACTAGTCAAAATAAAAATTTCTGATTTTATTAATAATTACTATCAGGAAAATTTTGATAAACTCTCAAATAACTTTAGCCAAGCATTAGAAAATTGGTCTAAGGTTGAAAAATCTTACTACAGCAAGGTTGACCGACTGCTGAATAATTATCCTTGGCCACAAGGAGACTACAAAGCTGTCGCTTCTGTGCTTTATTGCTTTCCTCGTTACATCAAAGAAAAATGGTTTGCTTTTCCGGTTAATGGCCAACTTTTTCCGCTTATGGTTATAGCGCATGAAATGTTGCATTTTATTGTCTACGACTACCTGGAAAAGATTTACGGTTTGGAACCATCAGAATGTTTTAGCGACGATACTAAATTCTGGCAATTCACCGAAAATCTTAATGCTTTAATCGAAGACGAGCCAATATGGCAAAAATTCATGAACGGCAAAAAAGCCATGGTTAAGCCAGAATGTAAAGATTTGTACCAAGAAATGAAAATTATTTGGGATAAAAACAAAAGCATTGATAATTTAATTAAACAAATTTTTCACCTTTAATTAAAACCGCCCATCAGAACAATCTGATTGGCGGTATTTTTTTGCTAAAAAGCTCAAAGTGTCGTAAAATAAACAAACAACCAACAGCAAACAACAAGGATGTAAAAAAGATCTGACTAAAATTATTTTGTTGTTTGTTGTTTGTTGTTCAACGCATATGGCCAATCAAATTGATAAAAAAGTTTTGGATTTTCTGGAATATCTAGAAGTAGATCGGGGTTTGTCGCAAGCCACTATCGCTAATTACAGTTTTTATCTTAATCGCTTCGCTGACTTTATGGCCGAGCGCGGGGTGACGACAGTAGAAAAAATTTCCAAAGAGCTGGTTCACAAATTCCGCTTAATGCTCTCGCGCACCACTGACCGCGACGGCGAACTTTTGAAAAAAAATACCCAAAACTATCATTTAATCGCGGTGCGTGGCTTTCTAAAATATTTAATCAAAAATGACATCAAGGCTTTAGAGCCGGACAAAATTGAACTAGCTAAACAAGAACAACGGCAAGTGGATTTTTTAGATGGTTCTGATTTGGAAAAATTATTAGCCGCGCCTCTCTCCACCAATCAACCACAAATTATTAAATTGCGCGACAAAGCTATTTTGGAATTATTTTTTTCCACCGGCTTGCGCGTCTCCGAGCTGGCCAAACTGACGCAAGACCAAATCAATCTTAACAAAGACGAATTCAGTGTCCGCGGTAAAGGCAAAAAAGTGCGGGTGGTTTTTTTGTCACCGCGCGCTGCCGAATATCTTAAAAAATATTTAGCCGCCAGGCATGACCCCAACCCTCATCTTTTTATCGGCCATGACCGCGCCAGTAGCGACACCGAAGAACCCATTACTCCTCGCAGTATTGAAAGAATTGTCAATAAGTATTCCCGTCTGGCCGGCATTATGAAAAGCGTCACCCCCCATACTCTCCGCCACTCCTATGCCACGGATTTATTGATTAATGGCGCCGATATTCGCAGTGTCCAAGCCATGTTGGGCCACGCTTCTATTACGACCACTCAAGTCTACACCCATGTTACCGACCAACAACTTCGTAATGTCTACAAGGCCTTTCACGGCAAGAGAAAAAAATAGCTTTGACAAAAAACCGCTTACTTGTTAGATTATTTAAAACTGTCTCCGTAGTTTAATGGATAAAACAAGGGCCTTCTAAGCCCTGGATCTAAGTTCGATTCTTAGCGGAGACACCGAAAAAATAGCCTTAATTATTTAAGGTTATTTTTATTTTTAAATAGGCCCTGTAACAAAATTCACAAAAAAGCGTATAATTATGTAGTAAGGCCGAAGTTGCGGCCGTTAACCATTAACCCAATTAAAGCTCCCGCTATTAGGGTCTCCTTTAATGGGGTAAAAAATATGAAAAAATTAAGCTTACTATTTTTAGCTCTTTTTCTGGTTTTAGGCGCCTTGCCAGCCATAACCAAGGCTGATGCCACCAGCACCCCAAAAACTAATAAAGGCAAAAATAAGGTTACGGCCCAGGTTGATATGACTTGTGTTAAAAATGCCTTAGTCATCAGAGAAACCGCTATTGCTACGGCTTATACCAAACACACCACGGCTATTAATGCGGCTCTAGTTAAACGACAAACTGACCTAACCGCGGCCTGGGGCAAGACTGTCGTCAAAGAAAGACGCGCCGCTATCAAGCGGGCTTGGAACGATTTTAACAAAGCTAAAAAGACGGCTAACCAAGAATATAAAACGGCTAACCGAGCAGCCTGGAAAACTTTCCGCGATGCCGCCAAAGTTTGCAAAATAAATTCTGTGTCCGATGAACCGTCCGGCTTTAATATGGGCGAACGCGGTGACTCCTCTCTGGACTAAATTTTTTAAACCCTCAAAAAAATACTCCGAAAATTATCGGAGTATTTTTTATTTTTATTGCCTTTGTATTTACTTTACGAACCTTATAAACTTTCAACTTATAACCCTCGATCTTTCATGGCAGTTGCCACCCGGCCAACAGCCAAAGCATAAGCGCCCATTCTTAAGGTTGTTTGGTATTTTTCTTTTTTCTCCCACGCCTCATCAAAAGCTTTGGTCATTATAATTTTTAATTTGTCTAAAACTTCCTCTTCGCTCCAATAATAATTATAAGCATTTTGTACTTGCTCAAAATAACTCACCGCCACACCGCCGGCATTAGCCAAAATATCTGGCACGACCAAAATATTTTTTTCAGCCAAAATTTTATCGGCCTCCGGGGTAATCGGACCATTGGCTAATTCCACGATCAACTTAGCTTTAATATTATTAACATTATCGACAGTAATAGAGTTTTCCAGGGCGGCTGGCACCAAAATGTCCGCTTCCACAGCAAAAATATCAGCAATCTTTTGTCCACCAACAAACTCAGTCACACTCTTGCCCTCCGCCTTATGTTTGCCCAAGGCTTCGATGTCTAAACCGGATTCATTATAAATCGCTCCGCTGGAATCGCTCACGGCCACAATTTTATACCCGTCCTTAAACAACAATTTGGCTTTAAAGCTGCCGGCATTGCCAAAACCCTGAATTGCAATTTTAGCTTCTTTACCTAAACCTACTTTTTTCATGGCTTCTTCCAGAACATAAACCCCGCCCTGCGCCGTGGAATAGCCCCGGCCCTGTGAACCACCCAAGGCCAAAGGCTTGCCGGTAATCACGCCAGGAGTATGATGACCAATAATAGTTTCATATTCATCCAACATCCAAGACATAATTTGCCCGTTGGTATAAACATCAGGCGCTGGCACATCAAGATCCGGTCCTAAAAATTTATAAATCGCCCTAATATAACCGCGCGATAAACGCTCCAATTCTCCGGCCGATAAAGTGCGCGGATCAACAACAATTCCACCTTTACCACCACCTAACGGTAAATTGACTACGGCGCATTTCCAGGTCATCCAAGCGCTCAAAGCTTTAACTTCGCTTTCATTAACCCCGGGGTGAAAACGAATCCCTCCTTTAAACGGTCCGCGGGCATCATTGAACTGAGAACGATAGCCAATAAAAACTCTTACCGAGCCATTATCCATGGTTACCGGAATAGCTACTCGCACCAAACGCTTGGGCTCTTTTAGTTGCTCATAAACACCCTCATCTAATTTGATTAAATCTTTAACTTCAGCTAATTGCGTCAAAGCATTTTGAAATGGATCATTGTTGGTCATAAAATATTATCTAATTTATTTTAAAATTTTAAATTTGAACTTTAAAATTATTTCACACCCCCCTAGGGTATATTACTACCAGTTATGCCAACTGTCAAGCTGCTACCCTATTCTTCTTTTTAATGTTAAACTATTTAGGATCACTAAAATTAAAATTATAAATTATGTCCGAACCAAATCTCGAAAACTATCCGGTAGATGATCGACCGACAGACTTTCAGCCTTTCTCCGAAGAACTTCCGCCACCCGCCCCTGAGACGGAGCACAAAAATGATCTCTTAGAAAATCCTCCCGAAGAGGAAGAAGAAGACGAAGAGGCTATCTATTAATCATCTATTTTAAAAACCATCCCAACTAATTTTGGGGTGGTTTTAAAAACGTTTTTTTCTTTATTTAAAAAACTGACTCCATAAAGTTATCCCGCTGAACACGCCAAAAAAAATAAAAATAATCACCATCACAACTTGTCGCCAAACACGCGGTTGAAATGGTTCGCCCAATCCTCGACGATTTAAAAGCAAAGACATTCCAGAATGAACAAACATAGCCACAGCATTAATTACTGCCCCAATAATTAATAAAGTTTTAGGTTCATAAACATTAAATAAAAACAACAAGACGCCGAAGGCAATTTGCGACCAAACAAAACCATAATAAATTTTAGACAACTTCACCTTATTGGTATGTCTCTTCTTCATTTGTTTTAAGGCAAAATTTTCCGACATGATTCGCGAAGTGGAATCCATAATTCCCAGCTGGGTTTGAAACAACATCACCCCAACTATCAATAAAAACAACGAACCGACCGCAGGCATTAATTGCCGACCAATTACCCAAGCCTCATTGATAATAAATTTTATGCCCTGAGAATTTCCCGGTTGCCCATAGGCGGTAGCATAAGACAAAAGCATCAACAAACAAATAGCCGTCAAACCAATAAACCAAAAAACCAATAAATGTTCTGCGTTAATTTGACGCCACCATTTATGGAAATTATTGACATTGTCTTTATTTACCACAAAACTGGCGCCACTTAACTTGATATCTTGCTCACCGCCCTTTGGCGCAAAAAGTCCGGAAATTTTTTGAGAATACTTGCCCATACCATAACCCTTTTCTTTGACATAGATAGATTGAGATAAATTTAAATTTCCGCCGGCGCCAGCATAGGCGAAAGCTCCTAAAAAAGTAGCTAAACTAATGCCTTTTGGCAACCAACTATAATCATCCCCTTGACCCAGCAAACCCTTAAACAGCAACCAAACATCGGCGTTCTTAACTAAATAAAAAGTCAAGATAAAAATAATCGGCACCCCGATAAAAATAATGGTCTTGGTAATTCTTTCCATCATGCCATAAACCGTTTTGCCTACTGACAAAATTATGCCAATAAAAACAAGCAGTCCCATAGCCAACCATTTAAAATTATCCCAACCAAACAAATGCGCCAACACTTGCGCGCTGGAAGCAATAATCCCCGGCAAACCAAAACCGAGAAAAGTTGAAACAATAAACCAAGCTGGCGCCCATTTAAAAATTTTAGCAAAACCCACAAAAACGCTTTCACCTTTCACTAAAGCATAACGCTCAATTTCCATATTTAAAAAATATTGAAAAGTGATGCCCAGGGCCGCCCCCCAAACAATCCCCAAGCCATAGTTAGCCACCAAATACGGCCACAAAATTAATTCGCCCGAGCCTAAGCCCAAAGCTAATAAAACAAAACTCGGCCCCATTAATTTAAATAAAGAAATAGGGGCCGGAAAATCTTTAAACTTTTTTTCAATTTTTGTCATACTGATTTTAGTATAACATAAAATTGGCAGACTAAAAAATTATCTCTTTCTTTTTTGTCTAGCTTGTGTTAATTTGTCTTTATATGAACCTCTTGCATTCTATTATTTTAGGGGTGGTAGAAGGAATAACCGAATTCTTGCCGATTTCTTCCACTGCCCACCTGGACTTGGTCCGCCAACTCTTGGGTTTAGACGACAGTAGCTTTATTAAAACCTTTGAAGTGGCCATTCAGTTGGGAGCTATTATGTCGGTGGTAGTTTTGTATTGGCAACGCCTAACCACGGGTCTGGTGGAAAATTTAAAAAAATTATTTATCGCCTTTTTGCCGACCGCTTTTTTGGGGTTGATTTTTTATAAAATTATCAAAACCTATTTCTTTGGTAATAATTTGGTAATGGCTTTAGCCTTGCTCTTGGGTGGCTTGGGAATTTTACTTTTAGATCACGCGCCGGGCAATAAACAAGAAAATAGTTTACGGGTTATTACTTATCGCCAAGCTTTTATTATTGGCTTGTGTCAATCACTGGCTATAATTCCGGGGGTATCTCGTTCCGCCGCTACCATCATGGGTGGTTTGTCCTTGAGTATTAGTCGGGCCACTATCGTAGAGTTTTCTTTTCTTTTGGCGGTGCCAACGATGCTGGCAGCAACCGGTTTGGATTTACTAAAAACGGCCGGCGCTTTTACCGGTAATGAATTTGGTCTTTTGGCGGTCGGCTTTATCGTGTCCTTTGTGGTGGCTCTGGGCGCCATTAAATTTTTCTTAGCCTGTATCCAAAAACACGACTTCAAATTTTTTGCTTTTTACCGAATAATCTTAGGCCTAATAATTCTCTTACTTATGTTCCGTAGCTTTTAGCACCAGATAACCACTGTAAATAGAATAAACAATGACGTACTCCCCGCACTTCCTTTGGTCGTGCGGGGTTTCTTTTTGGTCTCAT
>CAZJEP010000005.1:0-69301 GCA_964545125.1 uncultured Gammaproteobacteria bacterium | reverse complement strand
CTCAGTTGGTAGAGCACCACCATGGTAAGGTGGGGGTCCGGGGTTCAAATCCCCGCGACGGCTCCAAAACAAAAAAATCCCGTCTGGGATTTTTGTGTTTTAGGCGAGGTTGTGCTATAATATTGTCGTTATAAATATTTTAAAATCATATGGAAAATCAATCATGTTGTAAGGGTCATGGCCTGGTTAAAATTATTGGCATTTTGGCTCTGTGCGCTATTATTATCGTGGCTCTTTTACGCGATCGTATTGTTAATGACCGCTTTAAACAAATTACCGCCTTGGGCCAGGGGAGAATCACTTATGTTCCGGATACGGCAGTCATTAGTTTGGGCGTGCAAATAGATCGCGCGCCCAAAGCCGAAGACGCTTTAAACCAACTTAACACTAAAATTGACGGAATCAAAAAAGCTGTTATGGCGGTCGGGGTTAAAGAAGAAGATATCACCACCAGTAATTATTCGCTGTCTCCGCAGTATGATTATCGTTTTGACAATACCAACTATGGCACCTCTAGTGTTGCGCCTGTTGCGCCGGCTAAAGACCTAGCCGTCAGCAGCATTGAAATAGCACCGACCAGAGTGGCCGCGCCAGTCAACTCAGGAGAAAAAGTTTTAACCGTTGTCGGCTATACGGCCAACCAACAATTAACCATTAAAGTCAGGGACATCGCTAACAACAATAATTTATTAAACAAAGCAATTGCCGAAGCGGGTAAGTCTGGAGCCAATCAGATTAACGGGGTTAGTTTTGAAGCTTCTAATTTGGAATCATTAAAACAACAAGCCAGAGTCAAAGCGATAGAAGACGCCAAGGGCAAGGCCAAGGAATTGGCTGGCGCCGCCAAGGTGCGCTTGGGCGATATCACTGGCTGGTATGAGAATTTTGTCGGACCCAGCCCCTATGGCGTAACTGATGCCATGTATTCGGCTAAAGGTGGGGCGGGCGGTGGCAGTATGCCTCAGGTTAGCGCTGGAAATAATGAAATTGTCCTAGAAATTGGCGTTACTTATAATATTAAGTAAACACAAGCAAAAATAGACAAAAAAACCGCTTCTTTAGCGGTTTTTTGGTATTATCTTGACATTTTATGAATAATATGCTAATATATAAAGATAATTGATCTTTTATAACTTGGTTAGGAGCCATAAAATGAAGCGTTTTTTAATATTTTGTCTGGCGCTTGCTTGCTGGTTTTCAATGCCCATCAAGTCTGTTGGGGCTGAAATTTATAAGGTTGGCGATGACGAGCTTAGCGATTTGGCTGTTTGCCAAATACTCGAATTAAAATTTTTTGCTTTGGTTAACGAATATCGAAAAGATTTGGGATTAACCAGGGTAAATTACGACTATGAAGTCGCTAATATTTGTAAACAGCACGCCAGTAATTTAACCAGATTTGAATTAAACTTACTGATTGCCGACGATTATCTTCGATCCAAAATTGCTCATGAAAATTATTATTCTCGCTTTGTTAGCTTTACGCAAATCGTCAAGAATAATGGATATAGTATTTCCCGAGGCGGAGAAATAGTTTCCTTTGGCGTTTCTTTAGTCTTCGATGGCGATAAGGTGCTTATAGAAGAAACCGTCAGAACCTTATTGGAGGAATTTTTAGCTAGTCCTGGTCATCGGGCTATTATAGAAACACCTTGCAATCCCGGAGCTTATTTTGGCGCCGGAGCCGTCTTAGTAGAAGACAGAATAATTTTCGTGGCTAATTTCGTTGACATCAACTAAAAAAAGACCGAGGTAACAACCTTGGTCTTATTTTTTGGCATTTTTTATTTGCGCTTTTTTTTGGCGGCCTTGGCTTCCAACATAGCTCGCTTGATTTCCAATCTTTTGGCGGTTTTATGGGAGTGCGATGGTTTGCCTTTGCCGACCCCTGTTGCTCTTTTGGCCATAATTTTTTTAAATTAATAATTTATAAACATTTTAGGTTAATCAGAAATTCTTTATTTTTTTCGGCGGAACAAACGTTTTTTTTTCCAAACTTTTTCCACGTAAATTTTTCGCCACCACCACAGGCCCAACCAGAAACCTCCCAATATTCCATAGGAACCAAGGGCAAATTGCAACAGGGGAGGCAGAGCGCACACCCCATAGAAAAAGACAGGATAATCATGCTTGATAAACCATTGGATCAAGTTAATTTCCAGCAGAGCGTGGGCGATAACGCTCAAAAGAAATCCCAAAAAGGTGGAAGCTGTTACGTAAATTATTTTTTTAAATAAGCTTGGTTTTCCTGGCTTGTTTAAAAGCATATTTTTATTTTTTTTCTCAAGCTAATGAAAAAATAAGCGGATTGTTTTTCTGGGCGATAAAGTTTGTTTATATTAAGTTTAGCATTTTTTAAAAATAAATGAAAATAAACTAAAAAAATAAAGAAAGCCCGTGTAATTTATACCGCCGGGCTTTTAGTTGGGGTCAGCTATAAGAACAGCTGACAAGATGTTTCGGGGAGCAAGGTTCGAGTCCTTGTTTAAGGGTTCCGTCTTCATGGACTAGTCCTTTAATTAAGTGATAAAAAGATGAAATTGAATCGACTCTAATGGCGAAGGCGCTACAATCAACTTCGTGATTGTGTTGGTAATCCAAGAGGAATAGCCGGGGTACTAAACCGATCAAGTCTTCAAGTTTGTGGGGGTCATCGTCCAAATAAAAATCCAAGTCTAGATTTTTAATTAAATCGCTTTTGTTAAGACCGGGAAGAGTATGTCTTATTTCATCGAAGTAGCCAGTCAAACGATAATGATTGAGCAGTTCCAAACCTAATTTAAGGCTGGCTCCGTAGTTGGAGGTAACAATAATCAGTTTGCCCAAACTATAAAGTCGGGGTAGGTATTTTTTAATGCCCGGCACCAAAGGCATGCGACGTCCGATAAAATCATTGTCATAAATCAGCTTTTGCAGTTCTCTGTATTCTTCTCCGGTCAAAAGACCGCGTTCTTGAACGACGACCTTAAAAGTAAATTCTCCGGCCGAAATTCGTTTTTTAAACCTTATTTGTGAGAGGCGCTCCTTTAGGCGTCCGTTATTTAAAATAACGCCGTTTAAATCCAGACCAATAGTTGGTTTGGCGCGCGCACAAGTAGGACCGTGCTTGTTCATGGAAACCTCGCTTCCTGAAATTGTGAAAGAACTATTTTATAACCATCTTGGTCGTTGGTATTTTAAATCTTTTTTAAAAATTACGCAATGATTGTTGGCCGAACAACAACAGTCAATAGCTGATTTTGCTCAAAGTTCTTTCGGAATATTATTAGCCACTTCCATTGGCGAAGAAGGCTTAGATCTTCCTTCGGTTGACGTCTTGATTTTTTATGAACCAGTTGGCGACATTAGGCGCGATGTTCAGCGCAAAGGTCGCACCGGACGACACGGTCCGGGCAAAGTTTTTATCTTGGTTTATCGCACCGGTCAAGAAGCCGGCATCTTTCGATCGTTGTTTAAAAAAGAAGCTCAGGTTGAAAAAATTCTTAATTATTACCAACAAAAAAACCGTTCTACTTAGAGCGGTTTTTATATTGCCAAATGGTTAATTTATTTGGATTTGAGCTACTGGTCGATCATGCCATGGTCTAAGCCAAATAAAAGTTATCAGGGCTGTGCCGGCAACAACGGAGGCAAAGATAAAAGCGTAGGCGGGATTATAGAGCCACAGACCACCGGCGATAGCCGAAGCAGGTAGATAAATTAAACCCATGATAAAATTATACAGTCCCATGGCGGTGGCTCGTCTGTCTTTTTCCACGTCAGCGATAAAGGCTTTGCTTTGCGCTTCGTCAATGCTGTAAAAAATACCAAACAATAAAAATAATAAAATAATTTCCCCCTTGGTTTTAGCTAAAACAAAACCCAAGGACATGATAATATAAAGCAAATAGCCTAAGATCACGATATACTTTCGCCCAATCAAATCGCCCAGCTTGCCCACAGGAATAGATACGACCACAAAAGAGATATTGAACAAGGCATACAACAAAACCACATCTTTGATAGCAAAACCGAGAGAGTAGGCTCGCAACAAAAGAAAACCAAAACTAAAGTAAGCCAAAGAAAAAATGCCGGCCGGAATTAGATAAGTTTTGAAGCTGGCGCTCAAAACACCCCAAGCTTTAAAAATATTTTCTCTGGTGTGCGGTGTTCCCGGACGATCTTTCATTAAGGATAAAATTATGACCGAGATAACCGCGCCGACAATAGCTAGAACAAAAATAAGCTGAAAGGTGCCGAGGCCTTGGCCGAATCTAAGAAGCAAAACATAGGCGAGTAGCGGACCAATGACGGCTCCGGCTTTGTCCATGGCTTTGTGCAGACCAAAAGCATAACCGCGGTTGTTTGCTTTGGCCACGTCAGCTAGCCAGGCATCTCGAGGGGCGCCACGAAAACTTTTGCCCAGACGTTCAATAATTCTAAAAGAGGCGAGGGTGGCCACCGAACTGCCGACCAGGAGCATTAATTTAGCCAAAGTGGAAAAACCGTAACCGGTTAAAGCCAAGGGTTTTCTTTGACCTGATTTGTCGGACAGCCAACCAGCAAAATAATCCAAAGAAGAGGCGGCAAAGTCTGCCAAGCCTTCTATTAAGCCCAAGAGAGAAGCCGAGGCGCCAACAATGACGGTAAAAAAGACGGAAAAGACGGAAAAGATGGCTTCGGAACTAAGGTCGGTAAAAAAACTAACAACGCCCAATTTAACGACATCAGGATGAACACTGGAAAACATTTTTTTCATAAGTTTTTTATTTTTTGTCGGTTTTTTCTGAGATGAACCAAAAAAAGCCAAACAGGGCGACAATGACTAGGGCTATTATAATGATAAGCATAATTTTGTTTAAGATTTTTATTAGTCTTAATTTCTAAGATTAAGCGCCGGAAGGACTCTGTCTCTGTATGATATAATGAAAACATGTTCGGTGCAAGCTGACAAAAAAACAACTTAATTATTTGCCACCAAGTTTCGGCGGTAGTTATTTTGATTTTAAATATGTTATAATAAACAAACATCATCAAATTAAGACATGAAAAAAAATCAAAAAAATTTTTTATTGGTAGCTTGGATTTCTTGCCTGTTTTTAGTTGCCTATTTTGTTGTTAGGTTGTTTATCTTTTTTTCCAATGGTTATAACACTTTTAATTTAATTTTTGCTGTTTTGTTGCTTTTTGCCGAAAGCCATTCTATTTTGCACTCACTGGGCTTTATAACCGGAGCTATTCGGTTGGAAAAAGCCGGCATTAATTATCACCGACGGGTGAAATTATCGAAAAACAATTTACCGGCCGTTACTATTTTGGTGGCCGCCAGAAATGAACCACTAGACATCTTGGAGCTAACTTTTATCTCGCTGGTGTCTTTAAATTATTATAACAAAAAAATAGTCTTCTTAGATGGGTCAGATGATGAATATTTAGTAGCTAATAAAAAATTAGTTAAAAAATACGATATAGAATATTTTAAACCGTTAGTAAAACCTAAAAGCAAGGCGGAAATTATTAACAGTTATTTGCCAAGAATATCTAGTAAATATCTTTCGGTTTTTGACGCTGACCAAAATTCTTTGCCGGAATTTTTGTTAGAGCTTGTCAGCTTGGCCGAGTATTCGGAAAAAATTGCTTTTGTTCAATCGCCTCAATTGTATTCAAACATGAACGTTAGTCCGATTGCTCGGGGAGCGTCGCTTCAGCAGTCTATTTTTTATGAAAGCGTTTGTGAATCAAAAAGCGCGGCTCAGGCCATGTTTTGTTGTGGTACCAATTTTTTGATGAGAACCAAGGCCTTGAAAGAGGTTGGCGGTTTTGACGGTAATTCAGTTACGGAAGATTTTGCCACGTCGGTAAAAATACATTCGCTTGGTTATCGTTCTATCTATTATAATCATGTGCGAGTTTTTGGCATGGCTCCCGAAACCTTGCCGGCTTATTTAAAACAACAATTTCGTTGGTCGGCTGGGTCGGTCGGCGTATTGCGACAAATTTTCATCTCATTTTTTAAAAAGGAATTAAAATTAACAGCTAATCAGACTTGGGAATATTTTTTATCGGCCACCTATTACTTTGCCGGTTGGTCCTTTTTTATTTTAATGATTTGCCCGACTTTATATTTATTGTTTAATGTTCCGTCCTATTTTGCTAGCCCTTATCTGTATTTGGGAACCTTTGTTCCTTATTATATAATGACATTAACCACTTTTTATGCCACAATGAAAAAAAGAAATTACCGGCTTAGAGATGTTTTTTATGGCGTTATTATGGGTTCTTTGAGCTACCCAATTCTAATGAGTTCAACCCTCGGAGCCCTATTTGGTAAAAGGGTTACTTTCCAAGTAACCGATAAAGGCAAAACCGGCCAACTATCTTTTGCTCAGCTATGGCCCTGGACATTAATGTTGACCATTAATCTGCTGGCCGTTATTAATGGTTTTTTCCGTCTTTCGGAAAATTACTATGCCGTTGGTATTAATATGTTTTGGTGTCTGTATCATTCGTTGTTGCTTATGAATATTTTTATTTTGAACAAAAAACCAAAGATTATCAAAAATGACATTTTAAAGTTTGCTTAATATGAAAAAAAACAAACAGCCTTTAGATCCCACTGCGGTTTTACAAAAAATTAAGGAGGCCATAATTAAAGAAGAATTGGCCATGCCGTTGTATGTTAGTCACATAGAACAAACTTTATTTTGGTCAGGTTTGCCCAACGAAAAACAAAAGAAAATTATCCGTTATTTAAAAATTTTGGAAAGCGAATCAAAGTATCATATTAAAATGTTAAAAAAACTGGAGAAAAATTATTTAAAGTCATTTAAAAAATATGTTTAATAAAAAAGATTACTTAGCTTATTTTAATCAGCTTTACCAAGTTGAAATAGGCATGAAAAAAGAGGTTATGGGGTTGTTAAAGTTTATTGACAATCCAGCCGACCAAAATATTTTAAAAAAAATTGCCGCTGACGAGGTCAGGCACGCTAAAATAGTTGAAACCATGAAGGGTTTAATTTAATTTTATGAATAAAATAAAAACAGCTCTTATTCCGGCCGGGGGTTGGGGCACGCGTTTTCTGCCTAGCTCAAAAAGCGTACCCAAGGAAATGTTTCCGCTTGGCAACAAGCCGATTATTTTGCACGTAGTTGAAGAGGCGGTTGCTTCGGGTATTGAAAATATTATTTTTGTGGTTTCTCATCACAAACAATCTATTGAAAGCTTTTTTTCGGCTAATGAAGTTCTAGAGGATTATTATTTGAAGATAGGGAAAAAACCCCAGGTGGCTAATTTAAAAAAAATTACCAATTTGGCCGAGTTTAGTTTTGTTTATACTAAACCCCCCTATGGCAATGGTGGCGCTTTGGCTGCAGCTAGGCACTTGGTGGAACATGAACCGTTTGTTTTTGTTTGGTCGGATGAAGTAATTTTTTCTAAGAAAAAACCAAGAATTCAGCAATGTTTAGAGGCTTTTGAAAAATATCAACAACCGGTAATTTCGGCCGTAGAAATTAAGGACGCCAGCAAAAGACACAGATACGGTATGGCTGAATTAAAGGACTTGCGCGGTGAAAAAGAAATCAAGGAAATTGTTAGAATAATAGAAAAACCGGCCCTAGGCAAAGAGCCGTCAGTTTTTGCCACTCACGGGGCCTATGTTTTGCCACCGGAAGTTTTTAAGGCCTTAGATAAAACCAAGTTTGGCAAAAATGGCGAATTATGGCTGACTGATATTCTTAAGAAAATGAAAGAAGACATCGGCTTGTTGGCTAAAATAATTTCTGACGGCCATTACCTTGATTGTGGTGATCCCTTGGAATACCTTTATTCTCAGATTGATTATTTTGTCAATTATTCCGAATATTCAAAAGACGTTTTGTCTCATCTTGGCCGTTATCCTGGCTGTAAATTTAAAAGTTAATAAGCATTTCAGCTAGAATAAATATTGCATAAAAAAGCAACAACCGAAAAACTTCTTTTTTGGTTAGAGCCTTGTCTGATTTCATAAAGTGAAAAAGCAAAAATGAGGCTAAAATCATGCCCAAACCGGAAATATAAATAATTCGAGGATTAAAACTAAATGGCTTAATCAAGGCCATGGCGCCGACAACAATGGTACTGTCAGCAATAACTGTTCCCAGGATGTCTCCCATGGCTAAGTTGTCTTGGTGGCCTTTGGCAGCTTTAATGGAAAAAAATAGTTCAGGAATAATTGCCCCCAGACCGATAAAGAACATCCCAATAATTACTGAGCTGGCATGCAAAGATAAGGCTAGTTTTGTTCCGTAATTGACTGTCAAATTAGCGCCAAGCAGCAGTCCGGCCATGCTGGCAAGTAAAAATAATAAATTTTTTATTTCGAATTTTTCCTTCTCAATTTTTATTTTGTAAGTATTTTTTCTTAAAACGAGATAATAAAACAAACAACCGATATTAATTAAGGCCAGACCCTCGACCCTTGAATAATAGCCGTTCAGTCCGAAAATAATTGGCGCCGATAAAGCGGTGATATATAAACCTCTGTTTTTTATTATTTTGCTTTTAATTTTTAAGTCATGACCAGCAATCAAGACCACTAGAGCAAAGACAAGGGTTAGATCGGCAATATTAGAGCCAAACAAAACGCCTAAACCTAAAGATGGATTATTTTCAACAGCGGAAGTTATGGCAATGAAGGTTTCTGGCAGAACAGAAATAACAGCGACGATTAAAAAGCCGACGATATATTTTGACAAATTTAAACTTTCCGCCAACTTGGTTGAATAACGAATAGCCAAATCAGCGCTTTTGACAACCAAAACTAAAGAAATTATTAAGAGAAAAAAATTTAAAACCATACCTTGTTGCTAGATATTATTTATAAAGTATAACACAGATTTAAAAGACCTCGAAGTTTATCTCGTTTGCTCGTCCCGCGGGGCCACGTAAAACCTACACTTGGCTGCGCCGCGTGTGAAAACAAAAACCCCGTAAAGTAGCGAAGCTACCACGGGGTTTTCGTTTTATTTTACGCGGCTCGGGGACAGGGATTCGAACCCCGATTCACGGCTTCAAAGGCCGCTGTCCTACCCTTAGACGATCCCCGATCGTACCGCGCCGAAGTTCTGTACTCAGAACGAAGGCGGGAAAATAAAGATATCAGCAACCGTTGTTCGTTGCTAATATACAAAAAAATGTTACAACAAAATGACCATAAAGTCAAAATTATTATTTTTTTAACAAAAAATTTATCTGGAATATCTGGATCGGCTGTGACTGGCTTGGTGACTAGCAAAAGGGGATCCTGAGCGTCGGGAATGGCCAAACCGATTGGGGCGACCGCCACGTGAACGCTGACGACTAAAACGGGAAGCCCCTGATCTAACCGGCGTAATTTCAAAATCTACCAGTTTGGTCAAGGGAATACTTTTGTTGGTCAGTTTTTCAATTTTGCCGATGCTTTTGGTTTGTGAAGCGGTAATAAAGGAAATAGCTTTGCCACTTAGACCGGCGCGACCGGTACGACCGATGCGATGAACATAGTCTTCAATATTTTCCGGCAAGTCATAATTCAAAACTAACTCAATGCCCTTGACGTCTAAACCGCGGGCGGCAATATCGGTGGCCACCAGAATTCTGAATTTTCCGGCTTTGAAACCGTCCAAAGATTCACGACGTTGCGCCAGGGAACGATTGGAATGAATCTCGGCGCTATTGTGGCCGAGAGCTTTGAGATATTTGCATAAATCCCTGACGCCGTGTTTGGTGCGGGCGAAAATCAACACTGAGCCAGGGTAGTCTTTTAAAGTTTTTTCTAGTTGACTGCGTTTGTCTTCGGCTTTCAAGACGACAATTTCTTGGTTAACATTGGCAGCCGGCGTGCCAGCCGGAGCCACTTCAATGCGCACCGGCATGGTCATATATTTGGTGATAATGGTCACCACTTCCGGTGGCATGGTGGCGGAGAACAACATGGTTTGTTTTTGCTCCGGCAAAGTTTTTAAAATTTTTCTGATTTGCGGTTCAAAGCCCATATCAAACATCATGTCGGCTTCGTCTAAAACCAAAATTTTAATGGTGTTTAAATTGACGGTGCGTCTTTCCTGGTGATTGATTAAGCGTCCCGGGGTAGCGATAATAATTTTAGCGTTATTGCGTAAAGCAAAAATTTGTTTGCCCATGGGTTCACCGCCGATTAAAAGGGCGGTGCGCAAACCATAGCCCCGAGCCAGATCTTTTAGGTCGGCTTGAACTTGAATGGCTAGTTCGCGGGTCGGCAAGATGATTAAAGCCTGACCGGTAGTTTGAGCCAGTCTTTGAATTAAGGGGATACCAAAAGCCAAGGTTTTGCCAGTACCGGTTTGGGCAATACCCACAATATCCTTGCCTTGGCAGGTGAGAGGCAGGGATTTAACTTGGATGGGGGTGGGGACAACGAATTGCTTCTTGTCCAGCATAGCCAACATTTTTGGCTCCACACCGAGATGATCAAAGCCTACCACTGCTTGAGTGACATTTGTCATAATTTTGAGGAAGGCCTCTTGGGGTAGTTCCTTGTTTGCAACCCGAGATCTAAAGCAGTTGCAAATTAATGACAAAGGCTAAGTTCGAGTTCTGCCCTGAAACGAAATTTCAGGGGTTTAATAAAGTATAATTAAAGCACAGATTTTATAATTTGTAAAGAGTGGAATAGGTAATAGGTTTAATGTTCTTTATTCTTTGTATAAAAATCAATTCTTTGTTATACTGAAATATTATTATTAATTTACCCCGTGAAATAATCCCGCTCCTGCGGGATTACAGCAAGGCTGTATTTCACTGGGCGAGAATATATGAAAGGATTTAATGCCAACATTGAACAAGACACTTTGGCCAATGAAAATTTTCGTAAAGTGTTGTATACTGGCAAGCATAGCCAGTTGGTGCTGATGAGCTTAAAACCGAAAGAGGATATTGGTTCGGAGGTTCATCCGGATAATGACCAATTTTTTCGCTTTGAATCGGGCGTGGGTAAGGCTATTATTGATGGTAACGAATATGACATCAAAGACGGTTCGGTCATTGTTGTGCCGGCTGGCGCCGAGCATAATATTATTAACCTGTCCGAAACCGAAGCCTTGAAACTATATACCATTTATTCTCCGGCTCACCATCAGGACGGTATTGTGCGCGCCACTAAAGAAGAGGCGATGGCCAACGAAGCCGAATTCAACGGTACTACCACAGAATAATTTTTTATAACTTGGCCGTCTCAACCTTTGTTGGGGCGGTTTTGTTATAAGAAAGATGAAAGAAAAAAGTTAAAATGGGCGTAAAAACTAAAAAGAAATGAAATATTTTCCGTTTTTAGGCTTGAAAAACTTTGTTTTTTGTGGTAAAATTTCATTGATTTTATTAAAAAAGAAAAGTATATGAAAAAGAAATTTACCGGTGTAGTTTTGCTCAGCGCGATTTGTCTATTTTTTGGCTTAGCTTTGGGTTATAAATTTTCGCCCAGGGCAGTGACGGCCGATAACTTAAAACTAGACGAACAGGAAGCCACGGTGCGCGCCATTAAAAGGGCCTTGCCGGCCGTCGTGAGTATTGTAGTTTATGACAAAGAAAACGTAGTCAATGTTAATCTCGGTTCTACGACCACGACCGATGTTGAACAAAAAGAAATGACTAAGGGCAACGGTAGCGGTTTTTTGATTTCTGCCGACGGTTTGATTTTAACCAACAAACATATTTCCACTGCCGGTAAGCCGGAAACAGTCAGATATAAAGTCGTGCTCAACAATAAAAAATCTTATGATGCCAAGCTGATCGGCAACGACCCGATTCACGATTTAGCCGTTTTGAAAATTGACGATAAAAACCTGCCTTATTTAGAAATGGCCGGAAGCGGTAATCAGCCGATTGGTTTGACCGTGTTGGCTATTGGAAATTCTTTAGGACGTTATGAAAACAGTGTGACCAAGGGAATTGTCAGCGGTATCGGACGAAGTTTGACGGCTACCAATCCAAATGGCGGAGTGGAACTTTTGGATAATGTCCTGCAAACCGACGCGGAAATCAACGAGGGTAATTCTGGTGGTCCCTTGATTAACTTGGAGGGCAAAGTTGTCGGTGTGAGTGTAGCCGTGGATAAAGGTGGTACCGGTTTGGGTTTTGCTATTCCAATTGATGACGCTCGTAGCGTGATTGAGAGTGTGCGCAAAACTGGACGAATTATTCGGGCTCGTTTAGGTGTGCGTTATGTAATGTTGGATGCCTATGTGGCCGAAGCTAAACAAGCCACCAGCAATGTTGGAGCTTTAATCGCTAAAGATGATATGGGCCAGCCAGCCATCGTTCCGGGTTCTCCGGCCGATAAAGCCGGTCTCCAGGAAGGGGATATTATTTTGGAAATAAATAAAATTAAAATTAACGACAGTAATACTTTGTTGTCGGCGGTTCAGCGTTTCCAGCCCGGCAACAGAATCGGTTTGCGCATTAAGCGAGGTCAGGATATTTTTAACAAAATAGTGGTTTTGGATGAATTTACCCAGTAACCTCGGAGTCTCTCTAAAATGTTTCCTTGACGATTTTAAGCCTTTTTTGTTATTATTAAAGAGCGATTAATAAAAAACTTCTTTATTTAAAGAGAGTCTAGGGGACACTTTTCGGGGTGTTTCTTGTTGTATCCAAGGCCGACATTAAATTTTATGATAGAAATTACCAATTTGGTGAAAACTTTTGGCGCCACGCGCGCCGTTGACGGTCTTAGTTTCAAAGTGGCTAAGGGCGAAGTTTTGGGTTTTTTGGGCCCTAATGGCGCCGGCAAAACCACCACCATGAAAGTTATCACCGGATTTTATGATCCCAACCAAGGCCAAGTTCTGGTGGATGGTTTGGATACGGTAAAAAATTCTTTACAAACTCGCCGTCAGATTGGTTACTTGCCGGAGACCGTTCCTCTGTATGATGACATGAGAGTTTATGAATATTTGAAATTTGTGGCCGAGATGCGTGATTTGGAAGCAGATAAAATTTTACCGCGCCTTAGAGAAGTGGCGGAAAAATGCGGTTTGCAAAAAGTTATCGGTAAAAATATTGACGAACTTTCCAAAGGCTTTCGCCAGCGTGTTGGTTTGGCGCAAGCGATTATGCACGACCCCGACATTTTAATTTTAGACGAACCGACTACTGGTTTGGATCCTAATCAAATTGTAGAAATCAGAGAACTCATCAAAACTATCGGCCAAGAAAAAACCGTTTTGTTTTCCACTCATATTTTAGCCGAGGCGGAAGCTACCTGCGACCGAGTGATTATTATTAACAAAGGAAAAATCGTGGCTGAGGGCCAGCCTCAAGAATTAATGGCCAAAATGACTGGCGGTCAAGATATTCATTTGCATATTAAGGGACCACGAGCTCAAGTTACCGAAATTTTAAAAAACCTCGATGGCGTCAAGGGCTTGGACAGTCAAGCGGAAGCCACTGATAATTTAAACGTTTACAATTTACAAGTTGAGGCCGGCAGAGATATTCGCGAGGCGGTTAGTTTGGTATTAATGAAACACGGTTGGCCGATTTTGGAATTTAAAACCAGGGAAGTTAATTTGGAAGATATTTTTAGAGAATTGACCAAGCAATAATATGAAACGAGATCCCCACTACATCCGCAGTATTTACACTATTTTCAGAAAAGAATTACTGTCTTATTTTAATTCTCCCATCGCTTATATTTTTATTGGCGCTTTTTTAATTGTGGGCAACTGGTTGTTTTTTAAAGCTTTCTTTTTGCTGGATCAAGCCAGTCTCCGTTCTTATTTTAATCTTTTGCCATGGTTGTTTATGTTTTTGGCGCCGGCCTTGACGATGCGTCTGTGGGCGGAAGAAAAAAAAATGGGCACGGAAGAATTTTTGTTAACCTTACCGATTACTAATTGGCAAGCGGTCTTAGCTAAATTTTTTAGCGCCCTTGTATTTTTAATGATTACTTTAGTCTTGACTTTCAGCTTGCCTTTGACCGTGGCTAATTTGGGTTCTTTGGATTGGGGGCCGGTTATCGGCAGTTATCTGGGAGCGGTCCTTTTGGGCGGAGCTTATTTGGCTATCGGGGTGTTTGTTTCCAGTTTGACACGCAATCAAATCATCGCTTTTATTATGGCCTTGGTTGTTTGTTTTGTTTGGTTTATTATTGGAGAAAATTTTGTAGTAGTCAGCTTGCCCAAGTTTTTGGTCGGGCCGATTCAGTTTATTGGATTGGGCCAGCGTTTTTCCAGTATGGCTCGTGGCGTTATGGATAGTCGTGACTTTATTTATTATGGCAGTTTAATTGGTTTGTTTTTGTGGCTTAATGCCAAATCTTTGGAAGCTCGCAAATGGCGATAAAATTTATTCTTGCTGACTTATTATGAAAATAAACTTAAACAAACAATTTACCAATCTGCGCGATCTGCTTATCGCTGTTTGTTTGGTGGTTGGCATTTTGATTGCGGTTAATTGGTTGTCTTATCATTTTTTCTTACGCCAAGATTTAACCGCCGGCGGTTTATATTCAATTTCTCCGGCCACCAAAAAAATAGTTAAAAATTTGCCGGACGTGGTTAATGTCAAAGTTTATTTTTCTAAAGATTTACCTAGTCAATTTATTCCGGTGCGTCAAGAATTGATGGATATTTTGTCCGATTATCATGGTTATTCTTCTAATTTTAAAGTGGAATATCTTGATCCGGGCGACGGACAGGAAGCGGAGGCGGTCGGCATTCCCAAATTACAATTTAACAATTACGGTCAAGATAAATTAGAAGTAGTGGCGGGTTACATGGGGTTGGTTATTAGCTATCACGGCAAGAGTGAAGTTATGCCGGTGGTTCAGGATACCGCTAATTTTGAGTATGATTTAAGTTCTCGTCTTAAAAAATTAACCAGCCCTTTACCGGCGATTGGTTTTGTGTCTGGTCACGGTAGCGTTGAATTAAGCGGACAAATGTTGCAGGCCGGCCAAGAGTTGGCCAAAACTTACGATGTGCGTTCTATTAATCTTAATAACAAAATAGCGGACGACATTAAAACCTTGGTCATTGCGGCGCCTAAAGAAAATTTTGCCGAGGGCGAGTTGAAAAAAATAGATGAATTTTTAATGAACGGCAATTCGGTTATTTTTTTGGTAGACGGAGTTAATGCCGACCAAAATATGCGGGCCACCGCCAATAAAATTAATGTTTTGGATTTTTTGGCTAAGTATGGTATCAAGGTTAACCAGGATTTGGTTTTAGATGCTTCGGCCGGGGTGGTGTCTTTTAGTCAGGGTATCATCAGTTTTGCCTTGCCTTATCCTTATTGGCCTCGCATTACTAATAATAATTTTGATCAAAATAATCCTTTGGTGGCGGGGTTGGAAGGGGTGGTTCTACCCTGGGCTTCAAGCTTGGACGTGGATCAAACCAAAATTGATGCCAGCGCCAAGATTAGCTATTTAGCTAAATCTAGCCAGCAGGCGATAACAGAAAACAAAGATTGGAACTTGCAACCCAACCGACAATTTGATTTGCCCAAGAGCAGTCAGCGATATAATTTAGCCGTCTCCATCAGCGGTAAAATCAAGAGCGCTTATGGAGATAAAACAACCGCTCAAGGAAGAATTTTTGTGGTCGGCGATGGTGATTTTATGCAAGACAACTATCTTAATGGTAGTGGGGTTAATTTGGTTTTTTTGCAAAATATTTTTGACGGCGCCGGTTTAGATGGCGATTTGGCTAGCATTCGTTCCAAGCGTTTAGCTAGCCGGACGCTCAGCGAAACATCGCAGGCGCGCAAAGATTGGTTGCGTTATCTTAATGTTTTTGGAGTAACCGTGGTTGTTTTGGTCTTCGGTTTGACGCGTTATTGGTTGAGAAAGAAAACCAAAACGATAGAAATATAGTTTAAATTTTAAATTTGAAATTATCTCCCTATGAACAAAAAAAATTTAATACTGTTGATAATTCTTGTGGTCTTAGTTGGTGTGGGCGCCGGCTACCAGTATTTTTGGTTGCCCAAAAAGAATATTACTGATCAGCAGGTTAATTGGTTGGCTAAAGTCAATTTAGCGGAAGTGGACAAAATAGTTATTAAAAAAAACGGCCAGACGACAACTTTAAGCCGAGACGGGGAACGCTGGCGTGTCGTCACCGATGGCCAGTGGTATGTAAACGAAGCTCTGGTTGATAATTTTAATCAAGCTTGGCAAAGGGCAACCATTTCCAAGATGTCGCTGGTTAGCAACAATCGCGACAGTAAAGCCGAACTTAAAACTGATGGCAGTGGCCTCAAGGTGCAATTATTGAGCAAAGACAACCAACTATTAGATTTTTATATCGGTTTGAGTCAGTCTGGTCATACTTATGTTTCCAGGTCTGATACCGAGGCTAGCTTTGAAGTCGCCGGTGATTTATTGAGCGTTTTTGATTATGCCGAGTGGCGGGATTTTAATATTTTTAATAGCGGTAGCGATAAAATTAAGCAGATTAAAATAACCCAAGGCAAAAACATCCTAACTCTAAAAAAAGAAAATTCCGACTGGCAACTAACCGGCAATCCTAAACTTAAATTAAATCAAGACAAGGTAGCCAGAATAGTTTCCTTGCTGGGAGACTTGTCGGCCACCTCCATACCGGAACAAAAAGCCAAGGATACCGGTCTAGATAAAAAAATTTGGACCGTAGAAGCGACCGGTGAGGGGATTAGGAATATTTTAATTATCGGCAACGAGGAAATGGTCAACAAAAAACCCGGCGGTAATTTTTTTGTCAAAAACGCGGTCAGCCCCAATCTTTATTTGTTGAGCAAAAATTTAGTTGGAGTTTTTCAGGTTAATCCTAAAGATTTAGTGGACTAGGTAACAGGGACCAGGTTATTCATTGGGCCATTTTTGTAATAATACAGATGGCTCATTTTTTATAAAATCATAAACTAGACATTTTCTATTACCCATTACCCCTGGTCGCGTCCCGCGACCGCGGACAGACGGGCAGGTTACTAGCTAAGACTTTCCCCGGATTTTTGTTATTCATAAATCTTGTGATATAATAAAGCCATAAAAGAAAACGGTTTTTATGAAATATGACGTTATTACCATAGGTGGAGCCACTGAGGATATTAATTTCTATGTTGATGATTATCAACTTTTAGAAAACAAATTAAATCCGGCCGGTAATCAGCTCTTGGCTTTTGATTATGGCACCAAAATTGATATTAAGAAAGTAGCCATGACTTTCGGAGGAGGGGCTGCCAATACGGCGGTTTGTTTTGCTTCGCTAGGTTTAAAAACCGCTGGTATGATTACTTACGGCAATGATGAACGAGGCAAAAAAATTGTGGCCAATTTAAAAAAACGCCGAGTTGATGTTCGTTTGATGAAGCGAATCCCTAACGAAATTTCCGGCTTTTCTTTTATTGTCATCGGCGCCAGCAAGGATCACGTAGCCTTTTCTCATCGAGCGGCTAATTCTTTTATGGCCATCAGCGCTAAAGATCAAAAATCCTTGAAACGCGCGCCCTGGCTGTTTATCACCAGTTTGTCCGGTAATTGGCGTTCGTCTTTGGATAAAATATTTTCCATTGTTGACGGCACCAAAGTTTTTTGGAATCCGGGAGAATTACAGCTCCTGGCCGGTCATCGAGTTTTGGCCAAATATTTCAAAAAAACCAAAGTTTTAACCATGAATAAAGACGAGGCGATTCAGTTGGTTATGAGTCACAATCGTTTGGCTAGCAAATCCTATGATTTTTTTTCCAGTGTGGAAAATTTGCTCAAAGCCATTCATGAGTGGGGACCGGAAATTATTGTTGTTACCGACGGTGAACATGGCGCTTATGCTTATGACGGCCAAGAAGTTTATTTTCAAGCAGTTGTCAAGCCCAAGAAAAAAGAGGATACCACTGGTTTGGGCGACGCTTTTGCTGCTAGTTTTGTTACCGGGTTGATTTTATACAAAAATATTAAGCAGGCCTTATTTTTAGCAGCTCACAATGCCGCCTCAGTTTTAAGTCAACAGGGCGCGCAAAATGGCCTGTTGACTAAACACGATTTGCCAAAATTAGCTAAACTGTACAGCAAATTGTCTAGTAAGAAAAAATAATAATTATGCCGGAATTGCCAGAGGTAGAAACGATTGTTCGTGATTTGAACAAATATCTGCCGAATAAAATCATCAAGGAGGTTAAAGTTTTAAATAAAAAAATTAAGTTGACGTCAGCTTCGGTCAGGGGTAAAAAAATTAAGCGCGTGTGGCGACGGGGCAAACAAATCATTATTGATTTAATACCCGAACAGCATTTAGTGATACATTTGAAAATGACCGGACAATTGATTTGGCGCTCCGCCAGCCAAACGGCAAGCAATAAGAAAAACAAATTAGTGGTGGGTGGTCATCCGATAGTGGGAGTAGGAGAGGAGTTGCCCAATAAGTTTACTAGAGTTATTTTTAGATTAGCCGATGGCAGTGAGTTATTTTTTAATGATGTTCGTAAATTCGGTTATATTAAGTTGCTGTCAGCCAGGGCCTTGGCCGCAATTTCAGATCGTTTGGGCCCGGAACCTTTGGCTAAAAATTTTAATGGTCAAAAACTGCAAACGGCTTTAGCTGGTCGGAGTAAGGCTAAAATAAAAGCGGCCTTGTTGGATCAAAGCAAGGTGGCGGGCATTGGCAATATTTATGCGGATGAGTCTTTGTGGTTAGCTAAGATTTTGCCACAGCGAACAGTGGCTAGTCTTAAGGAAGCGGAATGGTCGGCCTTGGCCAAAGCGATAACTAAAGTGCTAAAATTATCTATAACTCATCGCGGAACTTCTTTTAGCGATTATCGCGATGCCCGGGGAGGTTCGGGTAATTTTTTAAAAAAATTAAAAGTCTACGGACGAGGCGGAAAGAAATGTTTTAAATGCGGGCAGATTCTTCATAAGAGCAAGCTGGTAGGACGGGGGACAGTATGGTGCGGAGAATGCCAAAATTAGTTTATAAAGTTTATAAAGTGGTATGCTTTCTAGTATTAGCAACAAATTAAATTTATTAACCCTATTTTTTTGTTTAGGTTTATTTTTATCGTTTTGGTCGATTAATGCGGCGACGGATTCTTCGCCTGACGCGATTGCCGTCCGGGTGATGCCCAATCCTGATCACGAATCTCCTTTGGCCTGGTATTACGACAATGTGGATATTAAGGGCGCCCCTCAGTCGTTGATTGTCAACGGCTATGAAGCGGTGCGCGACGGTCGCACGGTATATGTTAATGCCGCTAATGTGGTGCCAGCTCAAACTCCCAACTGGTCGCCTGATATGCTGTATACCAATATTTATATTATTTCCTTTAATCAACAAGCCACTGACGAAACCAGGGACATTTTTGGACAATTATTGCAGTATTGGAAGTTTAACGCCGATTTGGTGGATAAAACCGGTCCGGGAATTTGCCAGCCAAAAAGCACCGAATCTTGTGACATGGCCAAGGGTTGTACTGGAAAGTTTATAGACAATTCTTGCGAAGACGACGGTAGTGGTAACTTTTTTTGTGTTAAGAAATGTCTTTTGTCGGACGAATGTTCTTATGGTCAATACTGCGATAGTGTCAAGGCTAAGTTGGTGCGTGATGTTAAGAGAATGGCTGATATGAGAGAAGCTAAAATAGCTTTTGAAGTTTATAATGGAAAAAACAAAAAGTATCCTGGATTGCCTTCCGGTTCTTATTTGCCCAATAAATCCATTTCCGTTTGGCCGAGCTGGAATGAAACCCTGGGTAAGACTTTAGGTTATAAGCTGCCTCAGGATCCGGTCAATAGGTTGCAAAACTGTCCAGCCAGCTTTGACAGCGTTACTTGCTGGAACGAAGTCGATAAAAAATATGCTTCCAGTTTTATTTACCCGGATTATTTCCCTGAAGGTTCTTTGGCTTTTGCTTATTCTTGGGACCCCAAAACAAATGTTTATTTGTTTTGCGCCAATTTTGAAACCAAATATGCCGGTATACCCGAAGATCTTAATTGTTTGGGCAATCCTATTAAACTACCTAATCCTAGTACGATTAATATTATTTTAGGGACGCTTAACGCCAGGGAAGGTTCGTTTAGGGATTATTTGGCGGTTAATAGCGACTACCCGATTGATTGGAGTAGCCTAAGAATTACCGCTGATTGGAACGATTGGTATAGGCGTGGCTGGCGCTGGTCTGACAACAGTAAACCTGGTTTAAAATTGGAAGATATTAAAAATTTTGACAATCAAAAAGCTTTGGTGGCCAAGAGCATTGATTTGTCTCCGGGTAGAGCCTACGAATTTTTTGATTTAGAAATTACTGTTAGTGATATTTATGGCAATGTCGGTTCAACCAAGGGTACGATCAAGGTTTGCAATCCAGCCGATTGTCAGTCTAGTCAAGCTGAATGTGGGCGCTTGGCTGACGGTTGTGGCGGAACCCTGTTGTGCGGAGATTGCCTTGATTCTAACCAACCAGATTGTGTGGCCAATAAGTGTATCAAATTATAAGCGAGGTATTAGGTAATAGATCGTTAAAAAACTTTGGATAATGTTCCAAAGTTTTTTATTTTTAAGACGTAATTTTTAATTTCTATAACCAAAAACTTACTACCTATTACCTATAATCCATATTTTTTGATATTACTATCAGCCAGGGCTTGTAGTTCTGCTAAAATAGCTTGTCCTTCTTTGGTTTTAGCTAAATGGCGAAAGCGTGATTGATATTGCAAGTATTCCCAAACTTTAATTTGTGGTTTGGTGACCTTAATAACTTTGGTTAATTCGCCGTTGACGTATTCCAAACCAGGGTAAAGACCGGTCAACGCGGCTAATTGGGCCACTTTAATCGATTCGGCGATGGCCACCGACCAGCCAGGGATACAAGGGGAGAGGATTTGAATATAACTCGGACCTTTGGTAAGGCTGGCTTTAATGACCTTATCTTTCAAGTCGTCAATAAAACCAGCGGTAGTTTGCGCCACATATTTCAAACCGTGTGATAAGGCGATTTCTACCATATTTTTTTTGTGTCCGTCTAAGAGTTTGCCATAAGGAGTAGTGGAAGTGCGACTGCCATAGGGTGTGGCGGCCGAAGCCTGCATGCCGGTGTTGGCGTAAATCTCATTGTCATAACAAACATAAATAATATCATCGCCTCGATCCCACATGCCGCTAACCGCGCCAAAGCCGATATCAAAAGTGGAGCCATCGCCGGCCTGAACTAAGATTTTGGCTGATTTTTTTTGCTGTCGCAAAGCCGCCAAAACCCCGGAGGCCAAAGGAGCTGGATTGGCAAACAAAGAATGAATCCAGGGAAGTTTCCAGGCCGAACTAGGATATTGCGAGGTGGTAACTTCCAGACAGCCCGTCGCATTAATAACCACGGTGTTTGGTCCTAAAGTATTAACCACCACGCGCGAGGCGATAATTTGCCCGCAACCCGCGCAAGCGCTATGTTCATTGCTTAATAAATTAAGATTTTTTGTCATATCTAGCTTTTTATCGACTAATAAAGAAGAGTTTAATGTTATTGTTTTTTTTGTATGATAAACATCTTTCTCTAAAGGGGCCAATTTTAATAGCTCCCCGGGTTTGTGTGTTGCCTTTGAATTCACCGCCACATTCGATGTATTGGCCATTGCCAATGTAAGTTAAGACGTGGCCTCTTTCTTTGCTATCGCTGTAGTAGCCAAAAATGTCTCCTGGAGACATTTTAGGAGGATTGTCGCAGTCCATGATTTCTTCGCGATTGTTACTGACATCTTTAAATAAATTTATGGTGCGACCTTCGCCGGCAATAGCATTGGCTCTGGAACAAATAGCCAGGTGTTGAGAGAACGAGGAGCAATCACAATATCCCGCCTGTCTTCGTTTATTAGGATCCTGACTATAAATAAGAGGAGGGTTAGCTTTGTAAGCATAATATTGCGTTAAATCAGGGAGAGTGCTGGCCGGACAAGGATTATTCGGATCTTGACCGCTGTAAGGTTGACCGACCTGGTTAGGACCGACATGGTAGTAATCGCCGCCAGAACCATTATCGCCCGGATCTTCAATTCTTTGAATATAAGCCAATTCTATTGGTTTCATTTGAATTAGATCGTCATTGATAGTGTTGAGCAGGATATATGACCCCAGGGCCAATACCAAGCCCAAAATGGCGCCAAGAATCCATTCCTTGGCGATAATGATTTGACCCGGATTGCCAAAAGACAAAATCCACATGGTGCCGCCAATGGCAATGGCCACCACCGAAAAAATACCGATAACGCCGATAGCGTAATTATAAATTCCCATGATGTATTCGCCTATCCAGTTGATGGTAATTTTCATATTGTTGCCAGAACCGCTAATAACAGCGTCCGAAAATCTGGGCATGCCCGGAATCATTACCTGCAAACTGTCGAAGGGGTTTTTAATCATCGGCAAAGAAACATTAAATGTTGAATTTGTTTTATTTTGATTTTGACTAGTATTAGGCGAGGACACACTGACAACTCCGGAAGAATTTAGGTAGAAAGAGGATAAATAGGCGCGAGTGCCGTCATGGCTGATTTTACCGTCGCTGTTGGCTATGGAATTAAAGCCACTGGTTCCATAGCATTTATTTATTAATCTAGTTGTTTGGTCTTTGGTCCCGCCATTACCGGCCACGGATCCTCCGATGACGCTAATCTTGGAACACTTGTCAAACAGGGGATCGGCCGGCCAATACATACCGTCTAAAATAATAATTTTGCTGGCTGAATTGGCGTTGTTAATAACGGCATAGCCACCGGCGCTATGGCCGGCGATAGTGGTGTAAAAATTAGCGCCAGCCTGAACGCCACATTTATTCTTGACTTGGTCAACCAGAGCGCTGACGTTAACCTTGACCCCTTTCCAGTTGCCTCCGTTGGCTTCGTTGTTGACATGGATGCCGGCCACGCCTGGTCGTTGATTTTTTATTTTTGCTAATTCTGACTTAAAGGTGTTTAAGCTGTTGACATAAATGGAGTGGTCGTTGTGGGTGAGGCCATGAAAATAAACCAGAACCTCTGTGGCCTGAGCTTCGGGGCAGATAATATCGTTGTCGGCTGCCAAAACTAAGCTAGGGGTCAAGAGTAAAAAGATTAAGGTCGGTAAATATATTTTTTTAATGTTATTTAGTAACATGGTATTTTAATTTAAAATTTATTTGGTATAGCCACCTTATATATCCCCATTACTTTAAAGGCGTCTTGACAATTAGCAAACCAAATATCGGCGCGCCTCCCGGTAATAGCTGAACCCTTGTCGGTTACATGGTAATTTTGATTATTAATGTTAATGGTAGAATTTTTAGCAAAACAATTCCAGTCCGCGGCCACATCGCCAGGTTTTGGCTCGGCGCCAGTGGCCGTCTGATGGCAATAGGGAATAGTTTTATTATCAAATTCTTTACAGGGAGACCAAGTCAAGGATCCTTCTAGGGCGCAGCCGGCCGTTTCATCTCGTCCGTTGGGGCAGGAACAATTAAGTCCGACGGCGCACAGAAAATCGGCGCGATTGGTGAAATTTTCCGGACTGGGTTTGCAATAGCCGGTAACAAGAGCATCAAAATATCCTTGTTTCAATTCTTGTTTGTTAAATTCGGTGCAAGATTTTTTGGCATAATCTTCACGCACGTTTTCAATGGATTTGGTTAATAATTTCGCAAATAATTTTATTTTAGGCCCTTGCCAACCAGAGAGAGGCCAGAAAAGCAACAAAATAGCCACGGAAATTATTAAGATAGCCAGCAATATTTTTTTCATTTAGTTATGGATAAGGTGTGTCTTAAGTTTCAAGTTTCAAGGCTTAAGTTTTAAGTTTTTTGGGTAAAGTTGTTTCACTTGAAATTTTAAACTTAAAATTTAGAACTTTTTCAGCATCCCCAACCCTTATTTTTTAGTTCTTCGTAATTAGCCTTAACTCTATTGACATAGTGTCTGGTTTGGCCGTAGGCATCGTAATAAATACACTCCCAGGCGGTTTGTCGGGAACACTTGCCGTTGCCCGGTTGATTGCATTTTGGCCCACCGTTATAGGCGGCTAGACGATATTTAACGTCTTTTTTAACGTCGCAAACTTCGTTGGCCGGTTTTTCGTGACAACCGCGTTCTTTTAAGTGCGCCATATATTTGGTTCCGGCCATGATGTTGACGCGCGGATCGGTAAGATTGCCACCATAGCCCATAGCGCGCGCCGTGGCCGGCATTAATTGCATTAAGCCAACCGCGCCGACTCCGCTTCTGATTTTGGCGTTACCTCGTGATTCAGCCAACATAGTAGCTTTTATTAAGGTGCAATCAACTTTGTATTTTTTGGCCGCCTCTTTAAAAAGACCGTCGTATTTTTTGATGTTGTCTTTGAAATTAGGTTTGCCGTTATGCGTTCCCATGCTTAAGGTTTCAATCGGTTTTTGTTCCAGCAAGGCCTGTTTATATTCTTTGGGACTTAGAGGATAAACCGTTGGTTCGGTGACGGGGTTGGGATTAAAAAAAAGCAAGTCGGAATTGTAGGCATCATAACCAAGCAAAGCGGTTAAAAATAACATAACTCCCAAAATCGAGTAACCGACAACGGGCTTAACTTTTTTGTATAATATTTTTTTTATTTTTGTCAGCATGGGTCAATAACAGTTTTTAAGGTTAGGGGGTTACGCTAGCGACAATGGACGAGCAAGGACTTTTTACCAAGTCCCAGTAATTAATTTTTGCTGAAAAACTGGCTGGTTGTTTGCAGTCTTTGTCGCTGGTGGCGTTGGTGGGTATCATAATATTAAAAGTCGGCTTGCCGAAAAGAGACCAATGATTCATGTCGTCTCCCACGCAACAATTTGCTCCTTTGACGCACTTGTTATTTTCAACGAAACTATCAGCTTGCCAACTTCCGCCATTTTCGGTACACGTTTTTTCGGTAAGCGTTTGCGAAGAACCGCTTGACAAGGTGCAACAGCCAAAGTATTTAGCAAAATCTTTGCTAGTGTCTTTAATGGGATTGTTGTTGTTGGGGGTGTTGTTAGGGTTGTTTCCAGTGGTTGTTGGTTGAGGGGTTTGGTTGATTTTGGCTATGTCTTGAACGCTTGAGATTTGGCAGGTAACCAGATCTTTGTTAATGGTAGCCAACAACATAAAAGAACCTAAAGCCAAAATTAAACCGATGAGTCCGGAGAAAATCCAGTCTTTGGCGGTGCCGACCATACTGCTGCTACCGGACGACAGAATCCAGATCGTTCCACCGATAGCTATTGAGACCACTGCCAAGACGCCCACGATAGCAATGGCGTATTTGTAAACAGCAATAATATAGTCGCAAATTAAACTGGTGTCGTTTTTTATCAAAATTTGTTGTTGCGATTGGAAGTCGCTACCCGGAATGGAAATCTGCGGGGTGAAATAAAGGTCATTGGCAGCTTGAGCGACATTAAACACGACCAAAGACGATAGAAAAATGCCGGTGGGAATTAGGAAGATTTTAGACATAATAGTAAAATCAAAATGTAAATATCAAAATGAAAAATTACAATTCAAAAATTAAAATTAATCAATTATTGTTTCGATGAATATCGGGACTTCATAATTTTGCCCTTTGATTTTTGTCTTTTAAATTACTAAACAAACAAGAACTTTTGTTTATTTTTGTTTTTTATTAAACGTAAAATATGCTCAACTGTAATGTCTCTTCCTCCTAAACCAGCCACCGCATGAAGTATGTCCATTTTACCCGAAACGCTAGCCGCTACCTCCAGGGATAGGGGAGGCAAAGAACCAGGACTTAGGCCTTTGTTTACAACAATAATTTTTTTTCCCTGGGTTAGTTTTTGGACAGCTTTGGTTGGCCAAGGGCGGAAAGTTTTTATTCTTAGTAGGGCGGCTTTTTTTAGATTTAATTTGCGTTGGTTGTATTCATCTAGAGCGGTTTTGATGGTGCCGGCTACCGAACCCATGGCCACCACAATAATTTTAGCTGACCTCGGACCATAATATTCAATAAGGCCGTTATTTAAATCATGACTGGCTTGGTGGCAGAACATTTTTTGATAAAGCGCCTGCTCTTGGTTGATAACTTTGGCGCTGTTATTCAGCGTTTCGTTTAATTTTTGGCGGAAGGCTTGATAATCTTGGGGTAGAACCAACTGGCCGATACTAACCGGATGCTTAACGTCTAAAACATTGTTGGTTTGAGGTTTGAAGGCCGGCAAAAATTTTTTAATTTGTTCGCGAGTCGGAACAAAAGTTGGTTCGCTAGTATGAGTCAAAATAAAACCATCCACATTAACAGCGACCGGCAAATGTAATTTTTCCGCCAACTTATAGGCTAAAATGTGTTGAGCACTGGCTTCTTCGGCGCTTTCCGCAAAAAACATCAGCCAACCGGCATCACGCATAGCAAAAGCATCTTGGTGATCATTCCAAATATTTAAAGGAGCGCTGATGGCCCGATTAGCGCATGTCATGACTACCGGCAAACCAAGCCCTCCGATGTTATAAAGTACCTCGAGCATGAACAATAATCCTTGCGAGCTGGTGGCGGTATAAGCCCGGGCTCCACCGGCGCTGGCGCCCAAAGCAATAGAGGCAGCGGCATACTCGCTTTCCGCGCGGATAAATTCATATTTATTGGTTCTAGCGTTTTGAGCTTTAGCTAAGCCTTCTACGATTTTGGTTTGAGGAGTAATTGGATAGGCACTGACTACGCCCACACCGATACGGCTGATTGTCAAAGCGATTGCCTCGGAAGTATTTAATAATTGTTTAGCGTATTTATTAACTGGCATAACCCTTGGTAACAGCCTCAAGATTGGCCTTTATGATTTGGACGTCTTTGTATTTTAATTTTATTTTAACGGCTTTTAGGCAATTAGCCAAACTGGCTAAATTCAGAGTTTTAGCCGCAAAACCCAAAATAGCGCTGTTGGCCAGACGTTTATCAGTAGTAACCGACTCGACATTATAACAAATTATTTGGTCGTTTTTTAATTTGATGGTTTTGACTGTTTCGGAGCAGGATTGAGGTGTGGCTATCAGCAAACGAGTTGTTGGTTTAGCTCCTTCGGCTACTTTTATTTTGCTTAAAAGCCTGGTATCGGTAACGATAATAATATCCGGTTGGTAAATTTGCGAGCGCAGGCGAATTGGTTTGTCGTCTAGGCGAATAAAGCCGGTAACCGGCGCGCCAGTGCGTTCCGGACCAAACCAGGGAAAAACTTGGACTTCTCGGCCGGATTCGTAACAAGCCAAGGCCAAGATTTCTGACATTGTCACGACACCTTGTCCACCTAAACCATGGATTCTTATCTCAATCATAATTATTCTAATTCTTTAATTATTTCTTCTAGTTGACTTTCGGATAATTCTCCCACGTATTCTTTGCCGTTAATGAAAAAAGTCGGGGTGCCCTTGATGCCCAAATCCAAACTGCTTTGCATGTTTTTTTTGATTTTGCTTAAATATTTTTGTTTGATTAAACAATCACGAAAAGTGGTTTCGTCCAAATTAATGCTTTGCCCTAAAGTCAGCAGTTGCGCAAAGTCGTTGCCCAAAGTATCGCTTTGGTTTTGATACAGTTTATCGTGCATGACCCAAAATTTTCCTTGTTCACCGGCGCATTGCGCTACTAGCGACAAACCGAGAGAGCGCTGGTCGGGCGTGCGATCGCGAAAAATTAACTGCACCGTATCTTGGTGGCGCATAGTCACGGCCCTGATGACGGGATAATTGTTTTTGCAGTAATGACAAGTAAAATCTCCAAATTCGACAATAGTTATTTTTGGTTTAGCGCTACCAAAAACATTCCAAACATTATCCAAGCCCTCATAACGAAGTTGCTTCTCGGAGTTATACAGATTGTCGGTGGCTTCGGCGGAGGTGCGGGCTTGTTCCGAATTGTAAAATTGACCAACTTTGTTGCCGACAAATTTGGTCATAGATAAAGACAGAACAACAAAGAGACCCAAAATAACCGCAATCAATATCCAGGTTTTTTTCTTTTGTGCGGGGTTAAGAGTAGGGGTCGGTTGGTTATAATTATTCATTGCTTAAGCGTAATAATTAAAGTATAATAATTGTGTATTATTCATCTAACAGTATATCATTATTTATCTGGCAATCCAAATTTAAGATGCTTGAAATATTTTTAAATTGAAAGTTGTTGGGTTTTCGGCTTGGCAACTTTTAACTTCACGATTTTTAACTTTATGAACTTGAGACTTATTTCTTGGAATGTTAATGGCATTAGAGCGGTGGTTCGCAACGGCTTTGAAGATTGGCTTCGTTTGGCCAAGCCGGACATTCTTGGTTTGCAAGAAATTAAATTAGATGACGCCAAGCGCGAAGAAACAAAATTTGATTTTCAGGGTTTTGACGAGTATTGGTTTCCGGCCAAGCGCAAAGGCTATAGTGGCACAGCTCTTTTGGTTAAAAATGGCTTGCCTATTTTGTCGGTTAAGAGCGGATTAGGTCTGGCTGAATTTGATGACGAAGGACGAGTGCAAATTCTGGAGTTGGATAAATTTTTTTTGCTCAACGCTTATTTTCCCAATGCCCAGCCGGAATTGGCGCGCTTGCATTTTAAAGAAAGATTTAACTCGGCCATTTTGAATCAGATTAAAAAATTGGAAAAAGTTAAGCCGGTCATTATCGGTGGCGATTTTAATGTGGCGCACCAAGAAATCGATTTGGCTCGGCCACAAGCCAATCTTAACAGTCCGGGATTTTCTTATCAGGAGCGGATTTGGGCTGATAAATTTATGGCTTCTGGCTTGGTGGACACTTGGCGCGAATTTTATCCTAAAAAAGTCCAATATTCCTGGTGGAGCTATCGAGCTAATGCCCGAGCTAACAATGTTGGCTGGAGAATTGACTATTTTCTAGTATCGGCTAAACTTAAAAAATATCTTAAAAAAGCCTTTATCTTAGACAAAGTTAAAGGTTCTGATCATTGTCCGGTCGGGCTGGAAATTGATATTTAACTATTAATATGTATAACCATCAAGAAATCGAAACCAAGTGGCAGGAGAAATGGGCCAAAGACGCTTTGTATAAAACCGAAAACAACGGCAAAAAGCCCAAATATTATATTTTGGACATGTTTCCTTATCCTTCGGGTACCGGGCTACACGTCGGACATCCGCGAGGTTATATCGCCACTGATGTGGTAGCTCGTTATAAAAAGTTGCAGGGGTTTAATGTTTTGCATCCGATGGGTTGGGACGCTTTTGGCTTGCCAGCCGAAAACTATGCTCTGGCTAACCATGTCCATCCACGCCTGGCTACCGACAAAAACATTATTAATTATAAACGCCAGTTAAATCTTTTGGGGTTGAGTTATGATTGGTCGCGAGAAATAAACACGACTGATCCCGAATACTATAAATGGACTCAGTGGGTTTTTAGCAAAATGTTTGAACGCGGTTTGGTTTATGAGTCATATGAACCAATCAATTGGTGTCCGACTTGCTTGACCGGCTTAGCCAACGAAGACGTGGAAGATGGTCGTTGCGAGCGTTGCCATACGCCAGTAGAAAAAAAACCTTTACGCCAGTGGGTGATTAAAATTACCGACTATGCCGACAGATTGCTCGATGATTTAGACAAATTAAATGATTGGGAAGAGCCAATCAAAGAAATGCAGAGAAATTGGATTGGCAGATCCGAAGGAGCCAGTATTAAATTCCAGATCATAAAGGCCAATCTCCCTGCCTCGCCGGCAGGCAGGCAAAAAAATCCCAAATCCCAAATCGCAAAAAATTCTGTCATTCCTGTCGAGGTAAAGAAGCTAACCGAAATAGAAGTGTTTACCACGCGTCCGGATACAATTTTTGGGGCGACTTACTTAGTTTTAGCGCCGGAACATGAAATAATTAAGAATGAAGAATTAAGAATTAAGAATTATAAAGAAGTTGAGGATTACATCAATAAAACTAAAAATAAGTCTGATTTGGAGCGGACTGATTTAAATAAGGACAAGACGGGCGTCGAGCTTAAGGGGATTAAAGCGATTAATCCCGCCAACGGGGAAGAAATTCCGATTTATGTGGCCGATTATGTTTTGGCCGGCTATGGCACGGGCGCGATTATGGCGGTACCAGGACACGACAGTAGAGATTATGAATTTGCGACTAAATATAAATTGCCGGTTAAACAGGTAGTTGTTAGCAATGATAAGGAAATTCAAAATTCGAAATTAGAAATTAATCAAGTGTATTGCGGAGAGGGCTTGGTTATCAACTCTGATTTTTTAAATGGCTTGACCACTCTGGAGGCTAAGGACAAAATTATCGCCTGGCTGGAAGATAAAAAAATCGGCACTAAAAAAGTCCAGTATAAATTAAAAGATTGGGTGTTTTCGCGTCAAAGATACTGGGGAGAACCCATTCCGCTAATTTTCTGCGAAAATTGCCAGTCACAAGTTAAAAGTAAAAAGTTGAAAGTTAGCAATAGGGGAGAAGAGTTAAATCCAGGTTGGTTTGTTGATAACAATTTGCCGGTTAAGTTGCCTGAGATAGACAGTTACGAACCGTCAGGCACTGGGGAGTCGCCCTTGGCCAATATTACCGACTGGGTGGAGACCGTCTGTCCGCGCTGTGGCGGTCCAGCGCGACGCGAAACTAACACCATGCCACAATGGGCCGGTTCAAGCTGGTATTATTTGGCTTATATTATGTCAGGAATTTCTCAGCCCAAGGCTGATCAACCTTTGGCTGACAATTTTCAATCGACCTCGCTCGCGATGACAGATTATAAGGAAGCTTTTGCTCAGTGGTTGCCGGTGGATTGTTATGTGGGCGGAGCGGAGCATGCCACTCGCCATTTGATTTACGCGCGTTTTTGGCACAAATTTTTGTTCGATCTTGGGGCGGTGAGTGTGGACGAACCCTTTGCCAAGTTGCGTCATGTCGGTTTGATTTTAGCCGAAGATAATCGCAAGATGAGTAAGCGTTGGAATAACGTTATTAATCCGGACGACATTGTAACTGCTCGTGGCGCGGATACTTTGCGAGTTTATGAAATGTTTATGGGTCCTTTTGGCGAGTCTATTGCTTGGAACCCTGACAGTTTGTCCGGCGCTCGGAAATTTTTGGACAGAATCTATAAAATTAATTCAAAATTACAAATCAAAAATAGCCAGAGCCAGAATAAGGAGAGCACGGATTTTAAAAGATTACTACATAAAACTATTCGCAAGGTGGGGGAGGATATCGAAGCTTTTAAATTCAACACGGCCATCAGTTCCTTGATGATTTTAGTTAATAAAATGACTGAGAGCGAGGTTATTGAAGCGGAAGACTGGAAAAAATTTTTAATCATTTTAGCCCCCTTTGCCCCGCATTTGGCCGAAGAGCTTTGGCAAGGACAAACCGGCCAAGACTCTATTTTCAAGCAGCCTTGGCCCAAATTTGACCCTAAACGGGCCAAAGATGAGTCAATCAATTTAGTAGTTCAAATTAACGGTAAATTGCGGGCAACCATTAAAGTTAGCGCTGATATTGGCGAAGCGGAAGCTAAAGAATTGGCCTTGAAAGCTGAAAAAATTATCAAATGGCTGGACGGGAAAACTCCCACCAAAGTCATTTTTGTTAAAGGGAAGCTGGTGAATATAGTAGTTGAATAAAATAACAAATAACAAATAACAAGTTACCTTTAGTTTTTGTTGTTTGTTGTTTGTGGATTATATTTTAATCTCATGGATTTGTTACAGGAAACCAGGGAATTATGTAGTCTTTATCACATCAAGCCCACGCGATCGCGCGGGCAGAATTTTTTAATCAACGAAACGGTTTACGAACAGATTGTTAAAACAGCTGACTTAAACAAAAACGACACGGTGTTGGAGGTCGGGCCAGGACTTGGTTTCTTAACTTTTTTATTAGCCGAGCGAGTTAAGTCGGTTTTGGCTGTGGAGCTGGATCAAAAGTTAGCCACCATTTTGCCGACCAGGTTGCAAAGTCAGGGGATTAAAAATGTTCAAGTCGTCCAAGCTAACATTTTGGATTTTCAAAATTCAAAATTCAACCTGCCTACCTGTCTTGCCGGTAGGCAGGCCGGCGAGGCAGGAATTAAAGGTTCATATAAGATCGTGGCCAACTTGCCTTATAACATTACTTCGATTTTTTTACGCAAATTTTTGTCCGGGAATTTTAAGCCGACCTCGCTAACTTTGATGTTGCAAAAAGAAGTGGCCCAGCGCCTCGTGGCTGGTCCCGGAGAGATGAGCTTGTTGGCTTTATCGGTACAATTTTTTGTCGAAGCTAAAATTATCGCTCCGGTTAGCAGAAACGATTTTTGGCCGGTGCCGGCTGTGGATAGCGCCATTATCAAATTGCAAGTTTTAAATCATAAGTTTCAAGTTGATGAAAAAAAATTTTTTCGTTTAGCTAGAATTGGTTTTAGCTCCAAACGAAAAATGCTCAAAAATAATTTGGCCAATGGTTTAAAAATAACCGCTACCGAGACTCAAGACTTGCTTGTCAGGGCCGAATTGAATCCGCTCACTCGCGCCGAAGACTTGTCCTTGGCCGATTGGGTAAAACTGCTTGGCTTGGCTAAACAATTTATGGTATAATAAAATTACTCTTAAACAACGAGTAATTTTTTCATATGGCGCAAGTGCCAAATTTTGGTGATTTACAATCCCTGCCCGCCGGACAGGCAGGTTCTCCC
Source organism: uncultured Gammaproteobacteria bacterium (assembly GCA_964545125.1). Lineage (GTDB taxonomy): Bacteria > Patescibacteriota > Patescibacteriia > Patescibacteriales > Patescibacteriaceae > JAKAEX01. Next base: position 36,695 of record CAZJEP010000005.1, on the reverse strand, counting down.
AAACAGGTGGATCTCAATCACTCTTTACGGCTAACCAAAGAACAAAAAATTGGTGTGGCTGTTTTGTCTTGTTTTACCTTGCTTGTCATAATTTTTTGGTTCAGAGAGCTGAATAAAAATATTACTTACCCTTTTTACGGAGGTATGAGTAAGACCAGTTTTGAAAATAAAGTGGCTGCCGACAATGCCAACCAAGCGCCACTAGCTACTTCCGACAACAAAGATACGGACGGTGATGGTTTGACCGATGTTCAAGAATTAACCGTTTATCTTACTTCGCCTTTTTTGGTGGATACTGACGGCGACGGTATTTCGGATCAGCAAGAAATTAAAAATAGCACTAACCCTAATTGTCCTGAAGGCAAACAATGCAGCGCCGATGGTTTGATTATCGGCAGTGAACAGCTTAGTTCAGGCGTTACTACGACGGTTGATTTATTTAATAGCTCTGGCGCCACTACTAACGGTTCAGCTGTTACCACCCCTGTTACCATCCAGCCCCTTGATTCGGCCAGCGCCGGTTCTTTACAACAGGCTTTTGGCGACAATCCCGATCCCCAATATTTGCGCTCCCAGTTAATTTCGGCCGCTACTAAACAGGAAGACAAAGATGCTTTAGGTAAAATAAGTGACGAACAATTATTAGAAATGTATCATTCTATGATTAATAAATAATATGTTTAAAACCACCAAGCAACATAAACTCAAAATTGCTTTAATTTTTTTTAGTTTAATTTTATTGTCTAATTTGTTGTTGGCGCCTCAAGCCGAGGCAATTTTGGGGGTGGCGGATACCACGACGGTGGTAGCGGATATTCCGGCCACTGCCAACTGGATTAAGACTGCCTGGGAATATGTTCGCAATAAGGTGGCCACTATTTTATTTCAAAACCTTTTGCGTAAATATATCAATGATTTGGCCGTAGACGCGGCTAAATATTTGGCCATCGGCGCCAAAGGACAAGAAAAACTATACATTGAAAAAAAATGGGGAGATCATTGGGAGGATATTGCCGATCAAGCGGCCGGTGATTTTATCGAAAGTTTTGCCAATTCGATTATTTCCGACATCGCTGCCGAAGATATTAAAAAGGAGAGCAAGGTTATTTGTGATAAGCAAAAAATGGAATGTTATGCTCGGCTGGGCACTGGCCCCTATACTCCAGAGCAAACCAAGGCCTGTGAAGACGCTTATAATGTTTGTTTGAATAGTAGCGGTGATGTCAGCGCTGGTTTGAGTTTGTGTAGTGATGCCAAAGGAAGGTGCGATAGTAATTGTAGTCAATCAGGACCACCCAGCACAGCTTGTTTAAACGCTTGTTTGGCCACTTATAATGCTTGTTCGCAAAATGCTGGTGGCGCGGTAGAGCAGGCTCGTCGAGCGCCTATGTTTAATGGTGCTAATAGTCCTTTAGCCAGACTTAATATTTGTAACCCCAGCCTAAATGTTTCCTTGATGATTAGTTTGGGTTTGGGTCTAAGCCAGTATTACGGTTCGCAGACTCATTGTAGTTTTAGCCAAATGAAAAAAAACTGGGTTAACGAATGGGAGCGTCAAAAAAGTTTAGCCAGTGAAGATTTTTTGGAAAATGTGGCGGATAATTTTCATCCGACCGGCAGTGATTTGGGGGCCGCTTTTCTGTTGAACAGCAATTTAATTGAATATCGCAATAAGCAAGTTATTAACGACCAAATTTCTTTGCCGTCCAAGAATGGCTATAAAGATGATGTTAATTTTGCCGGTTTGCTTAAAGGAGCGCCCAATGGCGCCGAGGAGAGAAAGAAATTGGCCGATCAGGCGGTGTGGGATAATTTGGGCAAAATTACCGGGGATATTTTGGTGGATGCCGCCAATATTTTCTTAAATCAGTGGGCTATCAGTTCTTGGACCAACTTGATGAGCAACTTGGGCAGTCAAGGTGGCAGTTTGAGTTATTGGACTGGTCAGCAGGTCGGCCGGCAAGCCATTGAAAACCGACTCAGCAAATTAACCGAACCGACATTTTCGGCTGGTGGCAAAATAGATATCTTGGCACAATTAACCGCTTGTACCAATCCGGATCGACCCGGCCCCACCGACTGCGTTATTGGCAACGAATTTTCTACGGCCATTGAAAACAAAATGACGGTAGCCGAAGCGGTCAGATCCGGCCAACTGCCTGGTAATTGGCCCTTTGGTTTTGATAAAAACGGTGAAGACAAAATTCCTTATAACCAAGGTTATCCTTATCGTTCCCTGATTATTTTAAGAAAATATCGCATTTTACCGGTGGGATGGGAAGTGGCCGCTCAAGCCATTCAGAAAAAATATTTAACCAATGATTTTGCCGATAAGCCGGAGGGAATAACTCTTAATGATTTATTGGCTTGTTATAATACTAATGACAATTTTAGGGGTTATGACGCTCCTTGGTGTCGCGGTTTGGTTGATCCCAACTGGGTCTTGAAAGTGCCGGAATATTATTGCGCGCGCCAAGGTTATGGTCCGCAATTAGTCAAAGATCCCGACTTGATGACAACTGGCTTGAAGTATTGTTCGGCTGATAACGGATCTACCAGGATGATTGTTGACGGCAAACTGGACGCCTGCGAAACCAACGATGATTGTTGCACCGAGGCTGAATTGGGGGCCAGAGACAAATTGATGATTCCTGGCAAAGAAAAGGAATTGAGAAATTTTTCTTGCCAGGCTACTTGCACTTACAATGAACAAAAACTTTTAGTCAACCGCAACGATAATTATTGCGCCGACGAACAAGGCTGTTTGAAAGAGGGTCGCAACGGCGCTTGTTTGTTTAGAGGCTATTGCGCCGAGGAAAAACGTTCTTGGATTTTTAATAAAAACAGGCAAGACGAGGCTTGCGATCCTTTGTTTAGCACTTGTCAATCTTTCAAAAATCCCAAAGGACAGAAAGTTTCTTATCTAACCAATACTTTGGATTACGGCTGTCAGCAATCAGCTATTGGTTGCAAGGAATATTCTTATAATGGAACTTACAATGGGGCCGACAACACGGTTAATTGGTTCAATAATCAAAATATTTATTTGAATCGCAAAACCGGAGCTTGCGCTTACAAACAAGAAGGTTGTCATGAATTTATCAGAGTCAAAGATGATAACGGTGTTAATTTATTGGCCGATGGGGGACTAGAAGCATCTGATGATGCTCGTTGGTCTGCTTCCGGAGATTTGGTCAATAATACTCCCGGCAACCAAATTTATCAGGGAGGCTTGAGTTTGAAAGTGCCGGCGGGCAGACGTGGAGTTTATTACGGTCCAGACGACAAAAGTTTGTTGCCCGGAGGATTTGCCTTTGACTTTGATCGTATCTATACGCTGTCGGCTTTCGTTTATGTGGTTAGTGGCAGTGTGGAGATGACCATGGGCAACAGCGCCGATCCGGCCAACGCCCAGGTTATTTATTCTTCAGCCACTGGTGAATGGCAGAATATGGTTTTGACCTTACTCAACGACAATGCCGCCAAAATGGATTTCTGGAAAATTTCCGGCATTAGTCCAGACACCGAATTTTTTGTGGACAACATGAAGTTTGAAATGGGTAGTGGCGGTCAATATTCCGCTTACCGTTTAGATAACCTGCTGTACGAAAAACTTTTGCCGAATTATTTGGAAGATGCTTGCTATCAAGACAAAAACAAAGATTTCAACTTTAAAGTAGATGCTCCGGCTAAGTGTTCCGAGTTTGCTCGCAAGTGCCAAGCCGATGAAGTGGGTTGCGAGTTGTACACCGAAGTTAACACCAAAGATCAAACGGCGGCCCAGGTCAAGCCTAAAGACTATTGCCCCAACGAGTGCGTCGGTTATGACACTTTTATTCAAAAAGCTAATAATTTTTATTCGGCGCGTGATGAATATTTTATTCCCAAGACAGCCAAAACTTGTCAGGCCAATGCCGTGGGTTGTTCTTTGTTTGTTAATTTGGACAAAGTTCCCTCGGGCGGAGAAGAAAATCAGTATTTTGCCAAGTTCCGCCGTTGTGGCCAACCGGATGATGTTTATGCTGAGTTTTATACTTGGGAGGGTTCGGACGAGTCTGGTTATCAGTTGGTGGTTTATCAGTTGTTGGCCAATCCGGACAAAACTAGTGGCATTAGCCAGCCGGCCACTATCGACGACACCAATACCGCCGACAACAACGATGGCGACGCCTGTAACGAAACCCTTTATTCTTTACCCTATGACCACCCGTTGTATAATTCCGATTGTCGTCAATTCTATGGCCGTGATGGCAATGTTTCTTATCACTTAATGGCCTCCACTATCACTTATTCCAAGGAGTGCCACCCTTATCGTTTGGTTAATAATAATATTGATGTTTCTATTACTGACCAGGCCACTTGCGAGGCTAAGCTGGGACATTGGGACGCCGACAAACTAAATTGTATTGTTTGTCTTAACGGCGGAGTCTGGATGGACGATCACCAAGCTTGCGTTTATTTGGCCGATCCCACCAAGAGTCAAACTTGTAGCGCTAGCGAGGTTGGTTGTAGTGAATACGAGGGTGATTTTGGCAATCAAATTAAAATTTTATTTTATGATACTTTTGAGGGCAGCTTAAGCGGTTGGGGCCCGAAACCGCCAGTGGAAATGGTCTCGGATTCTTTAACCGTGGGCGGGCATTCTTTAAAACCGGGTGGATCTCAAATTGAAAGAAGCATTACCAGTAATTTAAAAATTGGCAAGAGATATGTTTTAAGCTTTACGGCCAAGAAGAAGTCGGACAACGTCAATATTTCCAGGATTGCCATAGAAAGCGACTCGGGTTTTAATCAGGCTTTTGCCGATAATATTGATATCACAGCCGATTGGAAAAATTATAAATTTGATTTAACCATCCCCGGTGAACAAGACGTCGTTTCGTCTAAAATAAAATTCACTTTGGGCGGACAGGGGGCTGACTTGCGTTTGGACAACATTAAGATTTTAGAAATGTCCGACACTTATTATTTGATTAGAAATTCTTGGACGACCCCAGATTCTTGCAACCAAGATTTATTTGGTAATCCAGCTCCTCTGTATATGTTGGGTTGTGAACAGTACAAAGATCGCTCCGATAAAACTCATAATCTCAAGGGTTTTGATAAATTGTGCCAAGATAGCGCGGTTGGTTGCGAATTAATGATTGATACTCATAATTCCAGTTTTTACGGCGAAGAAAGATTTAATAATATTGTTGTGCCAGCCGATAATTTTGCTTATGTGGTTTATGAAAAGACCAAAGAATGTCGGGTGGCCGACAAAGGCTGTTCGCGTTTAGGACAATACGACGATTTGGCTGAGGCTTATAAGGATGTTTATTTGTTGAACGACCCCAATAATTACAAAGATACCATGTGTTCCAAGGATCAGGTCGGTTGCGAGGCTTGGGGTTTAGAAGGCGGAGGCGAAGCTTATTTTAAAGATCCTGGTTTGCGCACTTGCGAATATCGACAACCGTCTAGCGCCAGCGAGCCGGCTTGGTACAAAATAAAAACCAGTCATTGCGTTAGCGCCGACAAGGGTTGTCCGGTTGACGCTCAGACCGGTAAAGTCTGCGGTAACGGCAAGTATTGCGTCACCATCGGCGCCGATCAGTATTGCGCCAGCAAATTTTCTTGCGACAACCAGTCCGATTGTTCGGTCGGCACCAAATGCCAGCTAATTGACAATGACGAACGGTGCGATCCGCTAGATTATGACAAGACTATCGGTTTGGGAGTGCGTGAAGCCAAGGTCCAGCCGGTGGGTATGGCTGTGAAAGACGCTACCGGTAAGACGCTTGGCAATGCCGGCTTGTGTCCGGACAATCAAAACAGTTGCACGGAATATATTGATCCGGAATCCAAAGTTAATTATGATCTTCTGACCGGTGTCGTCAGCGGCAAAGTTAAATTAAAACTTGACACCTTGTATGTTTTAAAAAACATTACCAACGAAATAACTATTTCTTGCACCAAGGCAGTCAATCTCAATCAGCCCAATGCGCCTGGCAATCAGCGACGAGTTCGTTTACATCGTTTGGGTGAGGATAATATCATTACGGCCACCGATCAGGTCAAGACGGTTAAACAAAGTGAAGAATTTTATATTGATGGGGCCTTTTTTGCTGACAACAGTGTTTTGCTGGATAATCAGCCCGCTGATTGTACTATTACTCCGCCCGCTGGAGCGCAAATCAGGGAGGCTTTAGTTAATTATCGTCTCAAGACCAGTCTTAACCAAGACAAGCCCAATACGGTTAATCCGGATAAGGGTCAGGTGTTGTTTAATGAACGCGCCTTTAACGGCGGTAAATACAGTCCTTTAGTTTGGGATGTTAATGCCAGCGGAGTAAACCGCGACGGTTCGGAACAGGCCCCGCAAAACGCCAGCAATGACAATGAAAATAATGCCAACGCTTTGTTGAAGGTTGATCCTGATCGACAATGTTCCGCTTGGCTGGGTTGTAAGAGCTACACGGAAAATCCGGCCAAAGCCGGGGACAAGATTTGCTACGAACGCGGTTTGTGCGACCAAATGAACGAATCCGGAGAATGTATTCATTTTGTTTCCAAGGATCCGGCCACCAACCAAACTTATATTTCCGGCTCAGCCGCCCTGGATATTTCCAACTTGACCGGTTACTCCAAGGTTGGTTACGAGGGTAATTATTGGAATGCCGATTTGTATAATTTGGCTACCATGAAACAAGAAGGTGATGCTAAAGTTAAATTTGATGGCAGTTTTGAAAATGCTTGGCAAACCGATTTTGTGGATTTCCGCACCGCTACTACCAGGGCCCCTATCGTCAGCGATGCCAAGGTTATAGAAAAAGAACTAGGTTTTGGCAGTTATAAGATTATTCCTGATGGTCGGGCTGTGGGCAAAACCAACGAGTTTGTGGTCAAAGAAGTTACCAATGCGGGCAATCGCCAATATATTGTCTCCGCTTATGTTTTCTTGCGTTATGGCGCCAAGGTGGAGCTGACCGTGGGTAGAAATTTAAGGCAAAGAGGTTATGATCCTGATTACGAGTGTCCTTTTGAATCCATTAACGATACTACTGCTAATTTGTGCAATGCCACCGATGCCGATGGCGCCTCTATCCCGGCGGCCGTTCTGGCTTCCACTAGTGTGGCTGGTCGTTGGGTTCGTTTAACCGGAAAATTCTCCATTTCTAACGCTTATCAAAGAAACTTGCCTTCGGGTCTGGAGCGCGACACCAGAATTACCATTGGGATTAAGCCTACCGCTGGCTTGGTTTATTTTGACGATGTCAGATTGGAACCCGGTCTCAATATCAAAGATGACGGTAGTGCTAACAAAATCAAACAATATTTGCATAGCGACTGTCGTTTATACCCAGAGGGCAATGCTATGTCCTGCGATTATTTTGATGACAGCGGTTTGCGCAAGAAAGGTTGGACCGGCTATTGTTTGGAATATGATCCGAAAAATTCGGGTACTTGTCTCTTGTGGTATCCGATTGACAAAGTGGAAAGCGAAGAATACGAAGAGGGCGTGGCTTTGAATATTCCCAAAGACTTGTATTATTGTGTGGACGCTTATGATGGTTGTAACAGTTCCAATAAGACTCAGCCAGAATTTCAGTGTCAGACTTTTATTAAAGTGGACAAAGAAAGTTATTGGTATTCCCGTATTGCCCAGGATAGTGTTTACAGCATCCCGGCGAATTTATTAACTAATTTCAAAGATAGCAATAACCTAACGCCAACCTCTTCCTATTTTTACGCTGATTTTGGGGTTAATGCCGGAGGCAAGGCCACGGATCTTGTTTTGAACCAACAGGCTGGCAGTGGCTATTATGGCGCCTATTCTTCGCTTAAACCGCCCTTGTTCGACAGATTGAGCGCTGGCAATATTAGAGGCAAAATAATGCCTTTTGTACCTTATTATGGCATTAGCCAAGCCGGTCTAGATAAAAATGTTACAGGTAGCGAGCGTCGAGCTTATTGTCCGGGTAATTTGGATAGCCAAAAGCAGGAGCCACTGCCGATAGAAGTTAGCGACTGTAATGATTGCAGTAAAACAGACCGAGATGTCTCCAGAGACTTGGGCGTTTATGATGATTGTTTTGTGGGGTTGGCTGTGATTTGGGAAGATGGCGCTACTTGTGAGAATAATAAATGTGGCACCTGGTCAGCCAAAGATCGAAAATGTAGCACTCCTCGTGGTCCTGGTGGGCGTGACTTTCAGGGAAACAACAAATATGAATATATTACAACCACCAATCAGAATGGTTATAGAGTTTGGGCCACCAATGATTTGATGCCACCACTTAATGCTTATGTTTGCTATGACCCATCTTATCCTAGGGGTAATCGTCATAATCAAACGAAATGTGAACTATCAAAAGATAATGCCACCAGTAAATTTACTGGTTGGGCCACCGATTATTGTCTTGATGCTCGTGTTTGCGGAGATAGTGCTTCAGTTGGTTGTTTGTTTGAATGTTTCAACCACACCAATTTTTATCGCCTAGCCTCTGATATTAGAGATACCAGTTCAGATAAGACGGCGAGTAAAAAACGAGCCGTGGAGGCGGTTAAGCGTTTGTTCACTAAAGTTGACAATGAAAGCCCTTGCTATAAGTGGAATGGTCAGTCTTATGACCGAAATTCTGCCAGTGGCTGTGGTATTGGTAACGGTCAAGTTGATTTTGCTTTGAAAAATTGCGACAATAACACCAGACCGGAATATAATGGCTCCAATAATGACTATTGTTTGGTCAGTCCGACTGTGCCTCGGGTTAAACTTAACGACAGCTTGCTGTCAGGAGACAAATATGTCCTTAACGATTCCGGTTGGGTGGTTATCAATTTTGCCAGCAAGATAGACAAGGATCAGTTGCCCTTGAAAAAATATGTTATTAATTGGGGTTACCAGAAAAACAATCATGATGTTACCTTGGTCAGAAATGTTAATATGTTTGAGCGTCCGGATATTACCAATAGCCATCAGGTTTATTATTTCTTGAGCTATGACGAAATAAAAAACGGCGGTGGTAATTGCAGTCATAATAATTGTCAGGGTTTGCCATCAGAGATTGCCAACAACCCCGCCATTGATTGTTGTGAAATTATTCCCAAGATTATTTTGACCGATAATTGGGGAGCCACCAACACCTTTACTCCAAATAGCAATCCTAACGCTGGCCCAGAAAACCACCCCTTCTTGGATCATCCCTTGGTTGTCTGGAAAAATCTTCAATAAGCAGGTTCAAATTTCCCTAAATTATTCGCAAGCCCCGGCAAGCTTAATTGCCGGGGCTTGACCTTTTTATTGCGGGTTATATATTGGCCGTTGCGCGTTTTCTCCTCTTTGCTTGGTCCGGTAAATAGTGATATAATTAAATTAAAGAAAGAGTTTTTTATGGTCGGAAATTCAGATCAGGAATTGGCCAATGATTTAAGGAGACAACGACAGGAAGCGCGAGCTAGCCGTAGTTTAAATGTATCTGAAAATAATATTAAGATTGTTGGCAACAAGAGGCCTGCACAAACAAACAAAATCATTACCAAAGACCGAGGTAACGATAAACAGTCTGCCATGGGTTCGCTTAGACATCAGGCCCGACAAAATATGTCTGTTAGTCTGGCTACAACTGAGATGGTCGCTGTTAATGCTCTGGGAACCCCTGTTAGGTTTGGCACCGACCGTTTGTTAGCACAGTCTTGGTTGAACTTAATTCCTAGTTGGGGTTTAACTTTGCTTTATATCAACCTTCATGTTTTTATGCGTTTGGTGGCTGGCAGTGAATTTTTTTCTAAGTTGGGTCATGAGTGGTCCAGAAATCTTCCCGGTTTGAATGTGGCTATTTCCGGCAACAAAGAAGCCAAGAAAACTCTAAAAACTTTTGGTGATAATATTGGTATTTTTGAGGCTATGTTACTAATTTTATTGGATTTGCTGGCCCTGTTTATTATCTTGGCGGTTGCTGTTTTGGTTGTTTTGCTGGTTTGGGCCATTGTCGACCCCCTAAGTTTTCTTGGTTACATCTTGGCCCTTTTGTTTCCTTAAATATGTTAAGACGCGTAGCTAAATTTTTTAAACCCAAAAAATTCCTGGCCCTAGCTTTGATGCTGTTGGTAATTTTTGTTGTGCCGGCTCATTTTGCGCTAGCCTCCGACATAACTGACGCCGTTTTGAGTGTTATCGGTAGTATTATTGTAGCTTTGATTTTGGCTCTTGGGCAATTAATTTTGATTGTTATCAATGTTTTGGTCGAAGTAGCTCAATACAACGGCTTTATTACTATGCCGGCGGTGGTCTTGGGTTGGGGAATTGTCAGAGATTTGTCCAACATGTTTTTTATTTTGATTTTGCTGATTATCGCTTTTGCCACCATTCTTCATATTCGAGATTATAGCATTAAACAGCTTTTGAAGCGGGTGATTATTTTTGCTATTCTTATTAATTTTTCCAAAATGATTTGCGGGGTGTTGATTGATTTTGTTCAGGTGATTATGTTGACTTTTGTTAATGGTTTTAAGGGTGTTGGTGGCAATAATTTCGTTTTTTTGCTGGGTATGGATAAATTGTTTTCTATGAGTGCCACCGATTGGGAAAATCTCCGACAGCAACAGGGTAGTTATGATTTTTGGGGGGTTGTAGCTTCTTATATTGTGGCCCTTCTTTATGTTATTGTGATGCTGGTGGTGATGTTTGCCTTGTTGATAACCTTGGTTTATCGGGTTGTTATGCTGTGGATTCTTATCATTCTTTCGCCCTTGTCTTATTTGGGGTCGGTGGCGCCCCTAACTAGAGGTGTTACCACTAATTGGTGGAAACAGTTTTCCAATAATTTAATTGTCGGTCCGATTTTAGCTTTTTTTATCTGGTTGTCTTTGGCTACTTTGGGTCAATTTAATAGCGCTTCCAGTTTGCTTAACGGCGTCGGTTTTAATACTCCCAGTGGCGGTCCACGTGTCGGTCTCACTGATGTCGGCACCACCGAACATTTAATGCGTTTCGCTGTTTCTATTGGTTTGTTGCTTGGCGGTTTGATAGTGGCCAAGTCTTTTGGCGGGGTGGCTGGCGCTACGGCTGGCACGGCCATGGCTCGCTTACAAAGCGGAGCAGGTTGGGCCAAGAGAAAGAGTCTTGGTTTAGCCAAGCGGGGGGCCGTCGGAGCCACCAAAGCCACGGGTCGAGCCGCTTGGAAAGGCACCAAAGCTGTTGGACGAGGCGGTTTGGGTTTGGCTAAGGCCGTTGACTACAGAGCTTCGCGAAATTTAGTTAAAGCTTTTGGCAGAGAATACGGAGATAGACCCGGGTTTGTCACTAGGGGCGCCGGCGCTGTGTATAATAATTTAATGACCAAACAGGGTTTGAAAGATAATTTTAATAAACTAACCAAAAACAAATTTAATCGAGCAGTCACTCAACAACGCTTGGCCGCGACCGTTACCGGAGCCCACAAAGAAGGCGATGTTATGTATAAATATGATAAAAATAGGAACGACGGAACCATGGTTAGTGACACTGGCGCTGTGTCTAAATTGAAAGCTTATGTACCTGGTAGCTTTGGTTATAAATTTGCCCAAGCTATGCACGCCAGTAAATTCGGCACAGCCAAGGATGTGGCTCAAACAGAACGGGCCAACAAGGAATATGAAGAATTAATGTCGCCTTACAAGAATATGAGCAGCGAAGAGCTTCATTCCTTGCTTGGTGGCACCACTGATAAAAGTAAATTAAAAGGTATCTATGCCGCTTTGGCCGCTAAAGGTGAATTTAAAAATTTAGAGTCAACCACCGCTAAAGAATCCTTTAATAAGGCGCAAGAACTTTTTGCCAATAACCCTGCCCAACTCAAAGCCTTACGAAGTGCCACCCAAGAAAAACAAGCCGAACTGCTGTTTGACTTGACCAATGCTGATCAAAAAGCCGCCCTCAAGAAGCTGATTGAAAAAAACAAGATAGATTTTGACAAGCAAAATCTTTCCACTTTTGACCTTAATTCCCAAACTAATCTTCGAGGGCAGGTCGGGGTTGAGGCGGATAGAAGGAATTTGGCTAATTTTACCGAAGCCTTTAGAGAGGCTTTGAAAAAAGAACGTTGGAGTAGTGCTCTTAGCAAAAAAGACAAAGATGGTGACCCTAAACAAGCTGGACAGTTATCAGAGGCTTTGGGAGAGTTGGCACATCGAGAAGAAGAAAAATTACTTAATGCCAAAAATCAGCTTGATTTGGCTAAAGTTGCTCAACAAGATCATCCTGATGAGGCTAATCAGCAGGTTATTGATCATTATACCGACGAAATTAAGAAGGCCCAAGGAAATTTAACTTATTTGCGGGCCGACAGTCTGAATTTGGATTTAAATGGTGATGCCACCAAAGCTTTTACTGGTCTTGACGGAAAACTTGACGTGGCCGATCTGGAGAAATACGCCACCAAGGCCTCGGCCAAGCAACTAGGAAATATCAATTCCGATAAGCTTAGTCCGGAAGCTCTTAAAGTTATCGCTGAGAGCACCAGCGCCGACCGGTTGAAAACTCTGGAAAGAAGTGGCAATAATCCTGACTTAGCCAGAATGATTGCCGTAGAAAAGACCAAAAATTTTGATCCGGAATCACCCAAAATAATAAATATTTACAATGACCTTGATGCCGATTTGTCAAAAGCTAGAGACAACGAAATGATCAAAAACGTTTTGAGGGAGGCCGGAGTTTCCGGTTCTGGCAAACTTGGTCAAGCCAATGATTTAAGCAAAGAAACTTTAAATGGTTTGAGAAATTTGGCGCAAAAAGAGCAGGGCGCCGGACCGCTTAATAAAGACGCCATAGAAACCTATCTTAAATTGGAAAAGATAATTTAAAATATGAACGATAACCTTAAAGCCAAGGCTAAAAATTTGCCCCCGGAAGTTTACGCCTATTTGGATTCTTTTAAAGCTGACGAGCTCAATGTTTTGATTGCCAATAAATATAAGTTTAATCTGCCTCAGTTGCGAATTTATTATGATTTAATCGCCCAGCTGTTTTTAAAGGAAATTCCGGCGACTAATTTGGTGGAAACCATCAAAAACTTTTTTGGTTTTAGCGATTTGGTGGCCCGCCAACTGGCTTGCGATATTGCCGGCACCCGTTTGTTGGTGGTGGCGGATTGGTTGGGCGTTGATATTTCCGGTCTGATCAGTTCTTGGGGAGGGGATTCGGCTAAATATCAAAGTTATGCTGAAATCCAACAGCGAGCCATTCCTCTGGAAGCCGAATGGGTAGCCCAGCAGTTGGCTGAACCGCCGGAGTTTGTCGATGAACCGGAAGACGATGAAGATGTTGACTGGGAAGAGCGAGAGAAAAAAATTAAAGAATTTTTTGCTAACAATTTGGTGGAAATGTTGAGCTCAAATGATAACGAAGTTTTGTCGGAAATCAATGATTTTATTTTTCATTTAATTTTTAACGTTCGCGAGGAGATTCAGGGTGAGTTAGCTAATTTGTTGCTTAACAATCAGGAAACTTTGACCAGTCAGCGCCTGGTTTTGGATGGCCGACAAGTCGACCCCACGGTGGCTAATTGGTTGTCTTATTTTATAACGCAAAAGGGTAGTGGTATGTTTGACGCGGTGGCTTTGTCTGATTTTGTTACCAATTCTCCCAACGCCAAATTTTTGGATTTTGACGAGAAGAAACTGCTCAGCAATCTTTTGCAGGTTTATTGCAACTTGAAATTTTTTCCGGAAAATTTGCCCAGTTCCGATCCCAGGCATTGGATGATTTTTCCGGTGGCTATTCCTGAAGAACCGCTTGGTCGAAATGTTGGCGCTCAGGAAACTAATTCAACCAGATTCGCTCCGGTTATTCCAGTCACTAAGCCGAAGATTTTTCCCAAAACGACCGCTGTTAATCATCAGGAAGAAGCGCAAGCCAAGCTGAAAGCGCAACAGATTACCGAAACCCAGACTCTGTTGGCTCGCTATCCCGAGGGCAGTTTGGAAAGATTGGCGCTAGAGGAAGAGCTGGATAAACTGAAAAGATAAATTATAAGACCCAAAGCACAATGGTAATTTAAATTTATGCTTAGCTATTTAGAAAAATACAATCAATTACCACTAGCCACCAAGCAGAGATTTTCTTCTCCGTTACTGTTAGCGTCTATTAAGGAGTTGGAAAAAAAATATCAGGTTGTTTTGGGCGCTTTGGTTATTAGGGTTTTGGTGGGGGAAATTTCCAGCCATAATTTGGCGACTACGATTAGTCAAGAATTTTCTTTGTCGATTAATCAGGCTCAAAGTTTGGCTAATGAGCTCAATTTTCGCGTTTTTTCCATCCAAGCTAATGAAATTGTCACCGATTATTTGTCGCAAACCGTTTTGGATGAGTCAGCCAAACATTTAACCGATCTAGACAAAAAAATTTCCGAAGTTATTGCTAAAGCCAATATTAATTTTGCCTCGCGAGAACTGGAAGAAAGGTTTAGAAAAATTTTGAACACCTATTTGCGGGGTATTAGGGACAAAATCAACACCAAAGAATCGTTAATAAAAGAAGTGGGGTTAGGCGGACTGGGTTTTGATATCAATTCGGCGCAAAGCATTTTAAATTTAGCCAAAGATGAACCTATTGTTTCGCCCGTCAAACAACCCAATTCTTGGATGTCTGGCGAAGCTGTTAAAACACCTATTGCTCGCGATGTAGAATATGATTTGGTCGCCGCCATTAAAGCCAGGCAGAACCAAGAAAAACCAGCGCCAGTCTCCCTAGAACCGCCTGTCCCGAGCGTAGTCGAGGGGCCTGTCCCGCTTACCCTGCCTGTCCAGAGCGAAGTCGAGGGAAACGCAGTCGAACCCGTTCGGCAGGCTCAGGGCAAGGGAAACCAGAAAAACGAGACAGAGGAATATTTAAAAAAAGAGTCTGAACCAGCAGTTATCGAGGGCCCTGTCCCGAGCGTAGTCGAGGGAGAAATTATTAAAGATAATCGACCGCGCACCGAAAACGGTAAAATAAAAATGGAGGACATAAAAACCAATCCCAAGATTTACACTCCGGTAGACGAGTTAAAGTATATGACCATTAGGAATTTTCGTAATTTAAGCAGTGATCCGGTCAGAGCCACGGAAGTTATCAAAAAAAAGATAGAAGTTCTGGGTCAGGAAGACTATGGCAAAAAATTTGCCGGTGTCCAAGGTTGGAAAGCTAGTCCGACTAATCGTATGTATATTGAAGCTTACCAAGAGGCGATTAACGCCGGCAAGAGTGTGGATAATATTTTGGCCAAAAAACTAAAAGACAACCCGGATTATTTAACTAAAGAAGAATTTGAAGCTATTTTGGGCTTTAATCGGGAGATAAATAAATTAATACATTAGGTTGTCGGTTAAAGGTTGTGGGGAATAGATAATAATTTTAAACCCTAATACCTAATACCTAAGACCTAAGACCTAATTTTGTGCAGCAATTCACCGTCCCGCAATTTATTGATGTGGAAGACAAAATAATTGGCCCCTTGTCGGTGCGCCAATTTATTATCATGCTGGTTGATTTTGGTTTGGTTTTCTTGGCTTATAGAATTTTTGACTTTTCTTTGTTTCTATTTTCTTCTATAATTATCGTAATGGTTGGTTTTACTTTTGCTTTTATTAAAATTAACGGCGCACCTTTTCATTATTTTTTATTAAACCTATTGCAGACTTTCAAACGAAAAAATTTACGGGTTTGGAACAAGCTTGATGATGCGGAAATTACGGATTTGGTTCCGGTCTACAAGGAGGATGAATTAGTTCGACCAGAAGTTTCTTCTTCGCGCTTAAGCCGCTTAGCCTTAGTGGCCGACACCAAGGGTTATTATTCTGGAGAAGATGATTCAAACGCCAATATTAGTATTACCCGAGAAAAAAATATTAATGATTTGCTGGGCTAACAATTAAATCAAAATTCAAAGTTCAAGGGGCAAAAATTAAAATAAAAGATTAAAAGTGTGCCAGAAGAGAAAAGAGACAAAAATGAACTTAAGTATAGGTGCTATTATTTTAGTTTAAAAATTATTTCTTTGCTCGATGATTTGCCAAAGAAAAATAGCGCCAAAGTTATTTCTGATCAATTAATAAGATCAGCGATTTCTAATAAGATCAGCGACTTCTATTGGCGCTAATATAGTTGAAGCAAGAGCTTCCAGTAGTCGCTTGGAGTATAAAAAATTTTTTGAAATATCATTAAAAAGCGCTAACGAAACAAAATACTGGTTGGGTTTGTTGAGAGATGCTAAGCTAACGAATGAGCGCAAAACAAATGAGTTATTAACAGAAGCGGAAGAATTAGCAAAAATGATAGGAGCTGGAGTTATAAAACTCAAAAATAAATTGAAATAATTTTTATTTTTAACTTGAAATTTTGCCGTTTGACTTTTAACTTTTGATTTTATTTTATTATTTATGATCCCTTCAAAAAGAAGCTCTATCCCTTCTACGCAAAAATATCTCAACTTAAGCGAGATCAGAGATAATACTATTATTATGGATGATGGAACTTTGCGTTCCATTGTGATGGTTTCTAGTATTAACTTTGCCCTAAAAAACGAAGACGAACAAAACGCTATTATTGCTGCTTATGTTAGTTTTTTGAATAATTTGAGCTTTCCTTTACAATTGGTCATTCATTCTCGAGAATTAAATATTGAAAATTATCTTAATGATCTGCGAGACAAAGAGAAAGCTCAGACTAACGAATTACTCAAAGCGCAAACCGCCGAATATATCGACTATGTGGCCGAATTGGTGTCCTTGGGCAAGATTATGAATAAAAGGTTTTATGTAATCATTTCTTATAACCCGATGTCTGATGACAAAAAAAGTTTCATAGCTAGGGTGGGGGAGATTTTTAGTCCCTCTTCAATTCTTAAAATGAAACAAGATAAATTTGATCGTTTAAAAAAAGAATTGGATCGTCGGGTAGATAGCGTGGTGGGCGGTTTAGCTTCTATTGGTTTAAATGTCGTGGAGCTGGACACCCAGGCCTTGATAGAAATGTTATATAACATCTATAACCCTGAAGCTTCTCCCAACCAACCCCTAAAAGATGTTAATACCATGCGGGTTTCTCAATAAGTAAAAGCTAATTTTCGTTATTACATTATTAATTTTATTATGGTTGATTTGAACAAAGAAAATCAAAAATTATCCGACCAGCCGGAAGTTAAACGGCCGAGTTTTGTTTTAGAAAAACCCGACCTGGAAAAATTGGAAAAAGAGGCGCAGCTCACCGAACGATTGGTTTTGGAAGAAAAGACTTATCGACGGGGCATTATTTCTATTAAAGATTTAATTGCGCCTAGCAGTTTTGAAGTTACTCCTAATCATATTAAACTTGGGCCAAAGTTTTTGCGCACAGTTTTTGTTATAACTTATCCTCGTTATATCAGCGTAGGGTGGTTTTCTCCGATTATCAACCTTAACTCCACTTTTGATATTGCCATGTATTTTTATCCGGTTAAAACTTCTTTAGTCTTAAAGCAATTGAAAAATAAAGCAGGAAATCTTGAGGCGCAAATCGCCTCGGACGCCGAAAAAGGAGCGGCGCGCGACCCCATCAGAGAAACTGCCCTGCGCGACATTGAATATTTGCGCGATGCTTTGACTCAGGGCACGGAAAAGTTTTTTCAATTTTGTTTGTATGTTACTTTGTATGCCGACGCCTTGGAGGAGTTAGATAAATTAACTGATACCGTAGAAGATATTTTTGGTTCTCGTTTGATTTATTCCAAGCGGGTTTATTATCAGGCCGAACAAGGTTTTAATTCTACCTTACCCTTAAATCGCGATGAATTGGTTGTAGCCTTTAATATGAATTCTTCACCGATAGCTTCGTCTTTCCCTTTTGTGTCTAGTGAGCTGACTTCTGATGAGGGCATCTTGTATGGTATTAATCGTCACAACAACAGTTTGATTTTGTTTGATCGGTTTAGTTTGCAAAATGCTAATTCGGTGGTTTTTGCCACCTCCGGCGCCGGCAAAAGTTATGCCGTCAAATTAGAAGTGTTGCGTAGTTTGATGATTGGTTGTGAGGTAATTATTATCGATCCCGAATACGAATATAAGCATTTATCTGAAGCGGTCGGTGGCACCTACATCAACATTTCTTTAGCCTCTAAAAGCAAAATCAACCCCTTTGATTTACCGCGGGCCGTAGGTGAGCAAACCAAGACTGAAGATATTATTCGCAGCGCCGTTATTACAGTTAAGGGTTTGATTAAAATTATGATTGGTGCCATGACTTATGACGAAGATTCGGTTATGGACAGGGCGCTACTAGAAACTTACGCCAAAAAAGACATTACACCGGACTGCGATTTAAGCAAAGTGGAACCGCCGATTATGAGTGATTTGCAAGAAATTTTAGAAGGTATGGAGGGCGGAGCTAGTTTGTCTATGCGTTTAAGAAAATATACGCAGGGAACTTTTGCTGGTTTGTTTAACAGTCCGACCAACGTAGAGATGGATAATCAGTTAGTGGCTTTCTCGGTACGCGATTTAGAGGACGAGTTACGACCGATGGCCATCTATATGGTAGTTAATTATATTTGGAACGTGGTTCGTAGTAAGATTAAAAAGAGAATTTTGGTGATTGACGAAGCTTGGTGGTTGATGCAACACGAAGACAGCGCTAAATTTATTTTTGCTTTGGTTAAGCGTTGCCGTAAATATTATTTGGGGGTAACTAATATTACTCAAGACGTCAACGACTTTTTGCGTTCCCCTTATGGTCAAGCCATTGTTAATAACTCTGCCTTGCAAATGCTTTTAAAACAATCTAAGGCCGCTATTGATTTGGTGGAAAAAACTTTTTTGCTGACCGAAGGAGAAAAATATTTATTGTTGGAGTGTGGCTTGGGTGAAGGTATCTTTTTTGCCGGCAATAAACATGCCGCTATTAAAGTAGTGGCTTCTTATACCGAAGACCAACTAATCACTTCCGATCCGCGCCAACTTTTGGAAATTGAAGAAGCCAAAAAAGAATTTGCCGCCGAAATGGCCACCATCAATGAACGTCAAGATAAAAAACAACTAAACTTTGCATAATAGCCTTAATCCGAAACTATGAAAGAGCATTCGAATACTACAAAAGGTTACGAATATGCAAATTCCCCTCAAGAGATGGGTCAGGGGCGTATTCACCACGTTAAATTTTCCATCAAAAGACGGGAATGATGTTTAACAAAGTAAATTTATTTCGAGGTATTCGCGATTTAATTCGTGGATTCGCATTTATATTAAACATATGAATAAAAGAAACTTAGCCTTATTATCTTTGATCGTTGTTTGCGCTTTAGCCGTTGGTTTATTGGTTTATTATTTAATATTTTATAATTTTAATAAAAGTAATGATTCCCAAAATGTAGAGCCGGTGGTTAAAATTCCGACAGCGACCTTAATTACCAACACTCCCCAGACAAAAGAAACCTCTACCAACACGCCTAACCAGATTCAACCCTCTACTACCGACGAAATAGTTCAACAAGACGCCGGCCAAGTGGCTAAAATTTTTGTACAACGCTTCGGCACTTATTCCAACCAGGAAGGCGCGGAGCAATTTTCTGATTTGAAATTATTTATTACCGCCAAAATGCAGACTTGGGTTGACAACCAAATTGACAAGATTCTTGGCAGTCAAACTGATTATAAAATTCCTCACAGTGTTCGCACCCAAGTAGTTTCGGTTAAAATTTTATCTTTAGATAAGGCATCCGGCACGGCTACAGTTATGGTTGGCGCTAGACGCACTGATCAAACGGGGGATGCGGCGCCTAAAATTAGCAATCCGGAAATTAAGGTGGAGATGGTAAAAGCCGGTAAACGTTGGCAAGTTGATAGTATCGTTTGGCAGTAGGCACCTCTGTTATTTTTTGGTTATGGTTATTATTAAGAAAATTTTAAAACAAGCCAATCGGCTTGTTTTGTTTTTAATTGATTTCCTCTTTCCCCGTGAGTGTGTGGTTTGCTCGAGAGAGGGGGGATGGTTGTGTGATAAATGTCGAAGTCGCTTAAATTGGCTACCAGCGCAAACTTGTTTGATTTGCGGAGCCGATAAAAATGGTCAGGTTTGTCCTGGCCATAATTTATTTATTGATAATTTTTTTTCCGCCTTTAGTTATCGCGACGAAGCTATTAAACAGCTAATTAAATTGTGCAAATATAATTTTTCGCGAGAAGCTGGCGAGATTTTGGCCGGCTTATTAGTGGATTTTTTGCGCGCCACCGACAACCAGAGAATTTTAAAATTATTAAATTATTGGGCTAGACAGAAAAAATTAGTGGTGGTAGCTGTTCCTTTGAGCCGTCGTCGTTATCGTTGGCGCGGTTTTAATCAAGCCGAGTTGCTGGCTAAAATTATTGCCAATAAGCTCGATTGGCATTTTGAACCAAAAAGTTTGGTTAGGGTTAAACACACTAAGCCACAAGCCGAATTGTCGGCTCAAGCCAGACGTTATAATTTACTCAAAGCTTTTGTTTGGCAAGGGGAGAGTCTAACAGGTCAAGCCGTCTTATTAATTGATGATGTGGCTACCACCGGCGCCACCTTGAACGAATGCGCCCGAGCCCTTAAAGTGGCCGGCGCCAGTAAAATCTACGCCCTAACTATTGCTCATGGATAAAGAGAGACTAAAAAATACTTTAATTAGCCTAATTGGTTTTATCCGTAAAGTTTCGGCCATCTAGCGTAACACATTGTGGAGGATCGGATTTTATAACAGAAAAACCGGCATTAACACAATCAGCAAAATTTTTAATCATGGCCAGCAACTCGCTGCATCTTTGATGACTTGCTATGTCGCTTTTAGGCAGACATTTTTTTAATTCGTCAGCCAATGAAGTGTCTTTGGTAATTAAATTTTCAGCAATACTCCATAAAGAATAATATCGACTGTAATATCTATGAGTAGCAACGGCGCTTGCTCCGACATCTGATTTAAAAAGATAATTCGATCCCATCTGTTCCGTAAAATCGTAATTTCTGTTTTTCATGAAAGACTTAATTATCTCCGGATTGTCACTTTTTGTAATATACTTATTTCCTCCATCGTCAAGTTTTACAAGATCTTTATTACCAAAATTTAACTGGATTATCCCTTTTATTTGTGGCCAAGGATTGTCTTCTTGGAAAAAAACCATGGAATAATTATAGATTAATGCCCCCAAGGTAAAACTTATAATGGCAATTATTATTGCTTTGTTTTTGAATAAGATTTTAAAATTCATAGTGGATTATTTTTTATTCTTATTTCTTATCATAATAATGACGGTAGCAATTATTAATATAAGGCCAAGTCCTTGAGCTCCGGGGCTGTCATCATATCCGCCGAATATGATTAAAAATAATCCGAATAATACCGCCAGAATAGAAAATATTATCTTAATATATTTGTTCATATATTTAGGGAGGTTATTATTTGTAGATATATTTTTTGGTTGTTTTTTTTGGAGCCGCTTTGTTTCCCATAAGGAGTATTCGTAATTTAATATCATTATATCAAAAAATCGCTTTTGGGGCGATTTTTATTAGCTTTATCTTGGTTTGGTTAATTTTTTAAAATTTAATGTTGTGTTGCTACTTTTCGAGCATCTTTCTTAATTTGTTTATAACCGCCTTTTCCCAGTATTTCATGGAATACCAGCGGATAAGCGGTGTGGCCACTACACCTAGCCAAGCCTTATGAATTGAAACCTGATAAGTATAATCGATCAGGGTTCCCTGACTTGATTTGGAAAGCAACAACTCTTCGTGTCCAGAGGTTCCAAAGTTAGGGCTTTCGTTGTCCGAAATAAATCCTTTTCCTGGGAGGATTTGTGTTTTCATTTGCACCGGAAAATTTTTACCGAACGACCCGACAATAGCCTCTATTTCCAGATAATTTCCTTGGCGTTTTTTTACCCGGATTGCTTTGGCAACCTTTGGGAAATGCTCCGGAAATTTCTCGAAATCTGTTATTATCTCAAAGACGTCTTCGACAGGCGCTTTAATCAGCCACTGTTTATGAAGCGTAATTTTTTTCATATATTTTTATATGCGGAGAGACTGGGATTCGAACCCAGGGTTGGCTCTCACCAACAACAGTTTTCAAGACTGTCGCATTAGACCACTCTGCCATCTCTCCTGTTTTCGATTAAAAAATTAGCCTGAGCTGTTTTTTTTATTTGTGCACTCGATAGGAATCGAACCTATATTACCAGCTCCGCAAGCTGATGTCCTGTCCGTTGAACGACGAGTGCGTATTTGTTTAAATTATCAATTTAATAATCACCAATAAATTTCCAAACTATCCGTTGCTAGCCAGAGGCTGGTCAGCCTTTGGCTGAAACGACGAGCGCTTTTAAAAAATCCCTTGCGGGATTTTTCTACTATAAAATATTTTTCTATTAAAGTCAAGGCGCAAAAAATCATGGCTGAGCCCAAATTTTAAATCTTAAAAATGCGAGACAAAAAATCCATATTGGATTCGTCGGTTCTCTCTAGGTCTTCCGTTAAATAATCCAACAAAATGTCACGAACCTCAAGGGGGTTGACGTCTTGCAAGGGAACAGTTAAACGAGGCCTAAAGATACCCCTAAATTCCAAATACAGAACTTTTAGATTCTCTCTAGGTTTGTATAAAACGCAAAAATTTTTAAAATTGTCAAAATCATAAAAACGATCACCAATAATAAAACCTTCGGTTGTTATCACAAATTCAATATTTCCTGCCATGGCGTTCAACAAAATCATGGTTACGCCAGATAAAAGAATGATTATCAAAAATAAATAGTTTGGCGTGTCAAAAAGCCAGTTTGGAGTAAACAGGGAAAACCCAGCCAAAATAGCCATAATTATTCCCGTTATCACGTACCAACGAAAACTACGATCATGTTTCTCGTATTCGGGAATGGTCCAACTAATTATTTCGTCGTATTTAATTTCTTGGCTTTCTCTTTTTGCCATATAAAGCAACAATTGGATTGACAATTGTTCTATTTTCTTATATATTTTATTATATCATAAAGGTTTAATTTTTAAAAGAAGCCTTTTGATTTTTATTATCCGCCATACAAAAAGGAGAGGTGCCAGAGTGGTCGAATGGGGCACCCTGCTAAGGTGTTAACAGTGAAAGCTGTTCGAGGGTTCGAATCCCTCCCTCTCCGCACAAAAAAGTATGTATTGACAATTTATTTAAATTGCCATACAATGTGTTTATATTAAAATAACTAAGAAAATATGAATACAAAAAATAACGAACAAATTCAAATTCGCATTGACGCCAAAACCAAGAATGAGGCCAAGAAGGTGTTTGATAGTTTGGGTTTAGATATGAGTTCAGCAGTTAAATTATTTTTTCGCCAAGCTATCAATGCTAAAAATTTTCCTTGCGAGCTAAGAGATGAAAATGGTATGACTTTGGCCAATGCCACTATTTTGCGCGAAGCCTCTTTGGAAGGGATGGGGAGTAAGAAGTCTTTTCGTGATGGAGCCTCTCTGATAAAAGATGCTCTAAGGGTTTAATTTATGTATATTTTAAAATATTCAAAGCGGTTCAAAAAAGATTTAAAATATTACCGACATGACAACGAGGTGATAATTGAGTTGGAAAAAGTTTTGAATATTTTAGCTTCGGGAAAGGCTTTACATGCAAAATATAACAACCATCGTCTAATTGGAGATTTTAATAATTTTTTTGAATGCCACTTAAAGTCTGATGTCTTGCTGGTTTATGAAATAAAAAAAGCAGAGGTGATTATTATATTATTAAGAATCGGTTCTCACTCCAAACTTTTTTAAGATAAAACCGTTCCAACTAAGTCCCACCCTCTCCGCCTTCGCCACGCCGAAGCCCTTTAGGGCGCAGGTGGGCTTCGCCTTAGCTTCGGCGTGACGCAGTCCGCCTTTAAAGCTATGTATTATGTGTATAGCTTAAAATGTAAAGATGGCTTTTATGTTGGTTGCACTGACAACCTTAAAGAAAGACTTGCCAGGCATCAAAAAGGATATGTTCCGGCAACGACAAAAGGCCTGCCCGTCCAACTGGATTTTTATTTTGCAATTAATGATAAGTATAAAGCTTTTTTGTTTGAAAAATATTTAAAGTCAGGATCTGGCAGAGCTTTTATAAGTAAGCATTTAATATAAAAACATGCAAGCTTACAATTGGTATTCACAATTAATCAAACCTTCGTGGTCGCCACCCAGCTGGCTTTTTGGGCCGGTCTGGAGCTTTCTTTATGTTTTGATCGCAGTTTCCTTTAGTCGGGTCTTTTGGTTGGCTTATAAAAAGGAAGCTGCCTTAATAGTTGCCTTGCCCTTTGTTCTAAATTTAATTTTTAACTTCGCTTTTACGCCTTTGCAATTCGGACTTAAAAATAATTTTTTGGCGGCCATAGATATTTTACTTGTCCTTGGTACGCTCATCTGGGCTATGGTAGCTGTTTATCCTCACGCTCGTTGGATTACTTATATCCAGGTTCCGTATTTGCTTTGGGTAATGTTTGCAACTATCTTGCAGTTGACTATTACTTATTTGAACAGATAGGTTTATGCGGGTTTGGGATATACATCCAAGACATTTGTGCCGGAAGCATTTGTTGGCTGAGCATCGTGAACTTCATGGACTCTGGAATATTCTAACTAAACATCAGGGGAAAGGTGGATATTCCCGTCACCCAGAAACTTTGCGTTGGTTAGGTAAAAATAGAGCGCTTTATTTGCGCCACGAAGATTTGGTAAAAGAGTTTGCTCGTCGCGGATACCAACATTACACCCCGCTTGATAAAAAATTAGCCACGGGTTCTGGTAGTCAGCGGGTTTTTATTAATACCATCAAGGAACAAAAAGTTATTTTAAAACAAAAACCTTGTGAGTGCTTGTTGCATATTAAATAGGGTTGCTATAAAGCAAGTGAAAGATAATTAACAACTGAGGCGTATTAGTTAATGACAAGTATTTTGCTAAGTAATAATTAACAATAAAACCATGAACAAAAAATTTCTTTATGGGGGTTTGGCTAGTTTAGTTGTTGGTTTAAGTTTGGTGGGCACGGCTTGGGCCTATCAAGGCGACAACACTAAAAAGGGGCCAAATTACAATTCTGAACGTCAAGCTAAAATGATTGAGGTTATGAATAAAGGTGATTATGCGGGTTGGCAAGAGTTGATGGCCGGTCGCGGTCGAGTTTCTCAGATGATTAATCAGCAAAATTTCAGTAAATTTGTTGAAGCCTGGAAATTGGAGCAAGCAGGCAAAGTTGCCGAAGCTAGGGCAATTAGACAAGAACTAGGTTTAGGTGGAGGCAAGGCGGGTTGTCAAAGTGACAGTTGCGGTATGAGGAGCGGCGGACACCGAGGTCAAAGTCAAAAACCGGGTTTTGTTGATGCTAATAATGATGGTATTTGCGATCATCACCAAACAAACAAATAATAGTTTGTCTTAAAAAAGAGAGCGATTGTTTTTTTGACAAGAGCTCTCTTTTTGTTTGTCAAAGTTTCTTGGATAAGCTAAATTATAAGCATGGAGCTCCAAACGCCAATAACTCAAATTAATCGTGTCGGCCTAGCCACCGTCAACAAACTTAAATCTTTGGGTATTTTGACAGTGGAAGATTTGTTGTTTTATTGGCCGTTTCGTTATGACGATTTTAGTCAAACTGTTCCCATTGGCGATTTAGCACCAATGAGCAGAGTTAATATTGTTGGCGAAATTGCTATGATTAGTAATAAGCGCAGTTGGCGTCGTCGTTTGGCCATCACCGAGGCTTTAATTATGGATGATAGTGGCACAGTGCGAGCGATTTGGTTTAACCAGCCGTTTTTGGTCCGTAATTTAAAAGTAGGGGATAAAGTGTCCATGTCGGGCAAAGTGGAGGAAGAATATGGTTCGCCCTTAATGCTGTCTCCGGTTTATGAAAAAATTAGTTCGTCGGTTATTCATACCCAAGGCTTGGTACCTAATTATAATTTAACCGCCAATCTCACTCAAAAGCAATTAAGGTTTTTGGTTGGTCAAGTTATTGGTTTAGCTAAAACTTTACCAGATTATTTGCCACCTTCAATAAAAAAAGATTATGGTTTGATTGATTTATCGTCAGCTATTTGTCAAATTCATTTTCCAAAAAATAGGGCCGAGATTGACGACGCCAAAAAACGTTTGGCTTTTGATGAATTGTTTTTTTTGCAACTGAGATCACAATCTATTCGGCGACAACTCAAACGGTTAACCGCTCCGGCCATTACCTTCCAAGAAAAATTAACTCGTGACTTCGTGGCTGATTTGCCCTTTGCTTTAACCGTTGATCAAAAAAAATCAGCTTGGCAAATTATTCGGGACTTGGGTAAACCTCTGCCCATGACTCGACTCTTGGAAGGTGATGTTGGCAGTGGCAAAACCATAGTAGCACTCCTGGCTATGCTTAATGTGGTTGGCAATGGTTTTCAGTCGGTCATGTTGGTGCCCACAGAAATTTTAGCCAAACAACATTTTAATACTTTAACCAAATTATTGGCCAAGAGCGATATTTCTCTTGGGTTGTTAACCCGAACCGAAAAAAAGCTTATTCAAAATTTAACCCGCCCATCGGCAAGCCAGGAAACACAAAGCAAAAATCATGAAAACAACTTAACAAAGACGACTAAGGTCAAAAAAATCACCGCCAATGATATTGTCGCTAAGGCCGATATAATCATCGGGACTCACTCTTTGCTTCAAGAAACAGTCAACTTTTCTGTCGAAGATGAATTTTCCTCGGGTGGAAAAAAATTGGCTTTGCTAGTGGTTGACGAGCAACATCGTTTCGGGGTTAACCAACGACAGGCTTTAATTAACAAGACTGGAGGCGCTGATTTTGCTCCGCATCTTTTGTCTATGACAGCTACTCCGATTCCGCGTTCCTTGGCCTTAGCTTTGTATGATGACTTGTCTTTGTCCATAATCAAAACGATGCCGGAGGGGCGTCTGCCGGTAATGACCAAAATTTTTAAAGAAACCGAACGAGAGCAAGCTTACGATTTAATTCGCCAGGAAGTCGCTAAAGGTCACCAAGCTTTTGTGGTTTGTCCTTTAATCGAAGAAGGGGATTTATCTGACGCCAAATCGGCCAAGGCTGAATATGACAAATTAAAGAACGAGGTGTTTAGTGATTTGAGTTTGGGTTTGGTTCACGGCAAGCTAAAAACCAAAGACAAAGAACAAGTGATGAGCGATTTTGTAAATAACAAAATAAATATTTTAGTAGCCACGGCTGTTGTGGAGGTCGGAGTTGATGTGCCCAATGCCACGGTGATGATGATTGAGTCGGCTGATCGCTTTGGTTTGGCCTCGCTTCACCAGTATCGCGGGCGAGTAGGGCGTAGCGCCAAACAATCTTTTTGTTTGCTTTTAGCCCAAGAAACAAGTGACAAGGCCAAAGAAAGACTGGAAGCCATGCTTAAATTTGATAATGGTTTTGATTTGGCCAAGGCCGACTTAAAGTTTCGCGGACCAGGCGAAGTCTATGGCACGGTACAAAAAGGTTTTCCTGAATTAAAGCTGGCCAGTTTGTTTGATTTTTCTCTCATGAATCAAGCTCGCGCCGCCAGTTTAAAAATACTGGACATCAGCCCGGATTTGGCTGACTTTAAATTACTTAAAGCTAAAATAGGGGAGAATGACAACAATGTTCATTTGGAATAAGAACGATTTACGAGATATTAATTTTTTGCGTCCTTAATAAAAATGGCTAGAATAAGCCATTTTTTGTAGTTATTGTTTAGAATTAGCCCGGTTAAGTATTGACAAATTTCTTTATATATGATATAATATAAAAATAATCGAACCTTGAAAATTACATATTAATTATAAATTACAGGAGTCTACAGTGAAAATAATCACAGCTATTAGAACAAGATTAGCCAAATTTGATTTTAAGGTTGATGCCCATTCTTTAACTTTAATCATTATTGGCGCCGGACTTATTATTATGGCTTTGGCGTTGATGCCCCAAAAAAATCAAGCAAACACCAAACCTATTCGGAAAAGTTTGACCGTTGAAGATGTCATCAGCAATTTGAAAACAGAAGGTTACACCATAATGGAAGCCGCCCTTCTTGATCCCAACCAAACCTACACCCAAACTATTCCTAGCGACGCCAAAATTAAAATCGTCGGTTCCAACAGTTTTGGGTATATGAATAATTTTTCAGTGCCACAGGAAATCATTGTCGAGAACAACGAAATAGTCGATGTCGGAGAAGTGAAAGCACCTTTTACTTTTACTACCAGAGGGCTTTCCGGAAAAACCAAAATTTTTCTTTTGCAGAAAACCAGTAACGGCATAGACCCGATTAAAGCCTTGGTCAAACCAATCGCTGGCTTCGGTCAAATTATTGGCAATTTTTTTCTGATAGTTTTCCGCGTTATCTTGATGATTTTGGGGTTGCTAGGTTTTGTTCTTGTTCTTTGGGGAATAGTTGAAATTTTTTTCACTAAAAAGGATCCTGCAAAAACCAACAATAAAAACCAGCCGAACGACATCAGCGCTTGGGACAAATTTTTAGACAAGTGGAACAAATTCTTAGATAAGTTGCTTGGTCCGAAGAAAATCGACAAAGTAGCAACAAAAAGCTAAGACTAAACTTATGGGGATATTTAATCAATTGATTGAATATCCCTTTTTTGATACAATAAAAGAAAAGCAATTTTATGAAAAAATCATGGTTGATTTTTGTTGTTTTAGCCTTATTTTTTGGCGCTATTTTTTTAGTTAAAACTGTTAGCGCGACCAATAGTCCGCCTCAAGTTTCTACGGTGGTTGCGTCTGGCCCCCAGACCCTGCCCAATCCTCTTGGTCCGCAAGGCTGGACGATTATCGATTTGCCAAAAGTTATCGGCAAGGTTATTAATGCTTTGTTGGTTATCATCGGAGCCATCGCGCTGTTAATTTTTGTCTATGGTGGCTTTGTCTGGATGACGGCCGCCGGCAACGAAAGTAGAGTGGCGCAGGGCAAAAACGTTTTGCTGTGGGCCACGGTTGCTTTGATTATTATTTTCTTATCTTGGATGCTGGTAGCTTTTATGTTCCAAGCTTTGGGTGTATAAACCCCATAAAAATATGCTTAATAAATTTTCAAAAATTTTTTGGTTGTCGTTTTTTACTTTGGTTCTGCCAGCTGTAGTTTTGGCAAATTGCCAATGGTTTCCGGCGCCCACCACTGATAAATATGGCGAACAGTCTGCTTGTGGCGGTGATGTTAATTGGAAAAAAAGCGATGAAAGTTTTTGTTTGCCACAACTAAAAAAGACGGGTGATACGGATTGTTGTTGTGGCCAAATAGGCGAGGCTACTGGTTGTTGTATTTGTGGCGAGTTTGATAAAGGTTTGTTTAGTTTTAATACAGGGACTACTAAATATTTTGGAACCTTCACTACAAGCAGTCGGTGTGCCGCCAAACAAGGTTCTAATCTTTCTGGAACCATCAAATGCGAATTTAGACAAGGGCTCTTGCCGGCCACTACAGCTTTTGCTACCACCAATGATGATAAAGTTAAAGCCAAAATTTGCGCCGCCGACCAAAATCATTGTGTCTGGCAGACTGCGGCCAATTGTTCTGATGTTGGCTTAGTGGTGGCCGTTGACCCTACGTGGTGTCGTGACAGCGAGAAACCCAATGCTAGCACCGCCAAATGTTGTTGCGGCAAAAATGTTGTTCAACAACAACCCCAGCAACCAGGGAGCACAGGCGGGGGCAATCAACCGCCCATAGTTTCCACTCAAGTAGTTTTTGATTATGGCAACATGACCAATCCTTTGCAGACAGTTAATGTATCTGAGGTGATTGGCCGGGTGATCAAAGCTATTTTAGCTATTATTGGTTCCATCTTCTTGATTATGATTATTTTTGGAGGTTTTACTTGGATGACAGCGGCCGGCAATGATGCCAAGGTTAAAAAGGGAAGAAATATTTTGGTGTGGGCGATTATTGGTATTATTATTATTTTCTTGGCCTGGATGTTGGTGGAAGTTATCTTTGAAGCCTTAGCAATTTAGCTAATAAAAAGGGGATTTTTACTTGTTGATTTTTTATTAATAGTTTGTTATATTATCATACAGCTTAGCTTGTAGAAGCTATTTTTTGTTGTTTAAAGTAGAAAATAAAATAAAGAGAAGGGGCAAAAAATATTTTGCGTCGTTAGCTCAGTTGGTAGAGCAGCAGCCTTTTAAGCTGATGGTCACTGGTTCGAATCCAGTACGACGCACAAAAATAAAATAAGCTTTCTGCTTATTTGATTTTTGTATAATTTTGGACTGGATGAGAAGTTTGTGGCTTTTTAAACTTTTAACTTTAAACTTTAAACTAATCTAGCCATCCTAGCTCAGTTGGTAGAGCAACGGTTTTGTAAACCGTAGGTCGTCGGTTCGAATCCGACGGATGGCTCCAAGCCCTTTTGGGGCTTTTTTTCTTGCCAAAAAGGGGTCATTTTGATAGGATAAAGATAATTTAAAACTTAAAATTTAAAATTTTAAATTAAGCCAGTATGTCTATTTTTTTATACAATACCTTGTCCAGAGCTAAGGAGGAGTTCAAGCCTATCGGTCAGACAGTGGGTTTGTATACCTGTGGGCCGACCGTTTATAACTATGCCCATTTGGGCAATTTGCGCACTTATGTTTTTGAGGATATTTTGAAAAGAACCTTGCTTTATAACGGCTACGCGGTTAAACATATCATGAATATTACTGATGTCGGTCATTTGACTGATGACGGTGATGAAGGCGAAGATAAATTGGAAGTTGGCGCTAAGCGCGAAGGCAAAAGCGCTTGGGAAATCGCTGAATTTTATACCGAGGCTTTCAAAAAAGACCTTAAAGCTTTGAATATTATTGAGCCAAATGTTTGGTGTAAAGCGACCGACCATCTGGCTGAGCAAATTGCTTTGATCAAACAGTTGGAGGCCAAGGGCTTTACTTACCAAACCAGCGATGGTGTTTATTTCGATGTCTCCAAGTTTCCTGATTACAATAAGTTGAGTCACCTTAAGTTAGAAGAATTAAAAGAAGGGGCACGCGTGGCCGTCAACGAGGAGAAAAAGAACCCGACTGATTTTGCTTTGTGGAAGTTTTCTCCTTCGGCCAGCTCAGGACAGGCATCTAGACAAATGGAGTGGGAGAGTCCTTGGGGCGTAGGTTTTCCTGGTTGGCACTTAGAGTGTTCAGCCATGAGTTTGAAATATTTGCAAGATAAGTTGGATATTCATTGCGGAGGCATTGATCACATTAATGTTCACCACACCAACGAAATAGCGCAAAGTGAAGGGGCGACAGGTCAGAAGTTTTTTAATTATTGGATACACGGAGAGTTTTTGAATATTGCTGGCGGAAAGAAAATGGCCAAAAGCGCTGATAATTTTTTGACTCTGGATAAAGTGATAGTCAAAAACATCAATCCTTTGGTTTTCCGTTTTGCCTGTTTACAGACTCATTATCGTAAGCCCATGGAATACAGCCAGGATATTTTGGAAAATGCGCAAAGAGGTTTGGAACACTTATATAACCAAGTGAAAGAATTTCGAATTTCGAATTTTGAATTTCGAATAGATAACATAAAGAAAGAGTTCAAAGAGAAATTTTTGGAGGCGGTGAATGATGATTTGAATATGCCTCAAGCCTTGGCTGTGGTGCAAGAGGTTTTGAAAGCGGCTTTGAATAGCGAGGAAAAATTAGCCACGGTTTTGGATTTTGATCAAATCTTGGGGTTAAATTTTAAAGAATCTTTAACTATGCAAGTCTTGCCTCAAGAGATTCAGGATTTGCTAGTTGAGCGAACGAAAGCCCGTGAGGCCAAGAATTGGGACGAGTCAGACCGCCTTCGCCAGAAAATTGAAAAGCTCGGTTACAGTGTTGAAGATGGCCAGGATGGTCTAAGAGTTAGTAAAAAGTAATGATTTAAAAATTAAAAAACCTAGGTTAACCTAGGTTTTTATCGACATGAATAATTTTTGGGAAAAATTAAAAGCAACTGGTCAGCCAATCTTAGTTTTGGCTCCGATGGCGGGTATTACTGATTCGCCGTTTAGACAAATATGTAAAAATTTTGGCGCTGACGTGGTGGTTAGTGAAATGGCCAGTGTCACGGCTTTGGTTTATTCTCCCAAAAAGACTTTGCGGATGCTCGCTAGCGTTAAGTCGGAAGCGCCTTATGTTGTTCAGCTTTTTGGTAGTAATCCTGAGCATTTTGCCAAAGCCGTTAAATTATTGACTGATCTTAAAGCGGTCAGAAAATTGGGCGTCAAAAATTATCGCTTACCGCAGGGGCTAGATATTAATTTCGGTTGTCCGGTGGCCAAAGTTTTAAAACAGGGGGCAGGTTGCGCTTTATTTAAGGATCTGGACAAATCCCACCAAATTATAGAGGCGGTTTTGCGTAATACTAATTTGCCGGTGTCCATTAAAACGCGCGCGCGAGTCGGAGAGATTAGTATTTTAGACTTTTTAAAAAAGATAGCCGATCTACCGGTTGCCGCCTTGATGATTCATGGTCGAACTTTGGGGCAAGGTTTTAGCGGACCCGTAGACGGCAAAATAATTAAGCAGGCTAGACAATATTTTAAAGGGGTAATTATTGCCAACGGAGGAGTCGTTGATGCGGTTTCGGGTCAAAGGTTATTAATAGCTAGTCAGGCCGACGGCTTGGGTATCGGGCGAGGCGTTTTGGGTCGCCCTTGGATTTTTGCCGAACTAAAAAATAAAAAAATATCAAATCTCAAGATTAAAAAAATTATTTTACAGCATGCTAAGTTGGTGCAAAAAAATAACGGCAATTTTCAAGAATTTAGAAAACATTTGTGTTGGTACAGCGCCGGCCTTCCTGGCATTAAAAAATTCAGACAAGCCATGGTAAAAATTAATAATCTGGATGATTTAAAAAAGATTTTAAGTACAGTTAAATTTTAAAAGGGTTTTTGAAAAAATATAAAATCCGCCCGAAAGGCGGATTATTTTAATAATTTTTTATTGCGGTTTATAACCATTTTTTGCCCTTAAACCAAGCCAGCATTCCTAAACTTAAAACAAACATTAAGCCCAGAATTATCCAAAAACCATAAGGGTTATCAACCAGGGGCATGTTGTTTGTTTTCATGCTGAAGATGGTGGCCAGAAGAGTTAGAGGAAAGACGATGACCGAAATAATAGTCAAGGTTTTCATAATGTCGGTCATACGGTCGTTAAGAAGCGAAGAGTTGGTGTTGTTAAGAGCCTCAATCATTTCTTTCTGGTTGTCGAGAGACTCCCAAATACGTTTAGAGTGCTCTACTAAATCAGTGTAATGTTTTTTTATTTCTACGCTGGGAACAATGGAACTTCTCAAACCCATTAATTTTTGTAAAATATTTTTATGGTTTTGAAAAATTCTTCTGATATTGATGATGTTGTGCCGTAATTTTAAAATAATAGCGACGGCTCTTTTTTGTTCATTGGAGAAAATAATGCTTTCCACTTC
The DNA here is from genome assembly GCA_964545125.1 of uncultured Gammaproteobacteria bacterium. GTDB lineage: Bacteria > Patescibacteriota > Patescibacteriia > Patescibacteriales > Patescibacteriaceae > JAKAEX01. The sequence goes on along the minus strand of CAZJEP010000005.1, from coordinate 3,263 downwards.
TTCGATTTCCAAAAGATTGCGGTCTAAAATAGGATAACAGGCCTTGATGAGGCGGTCTAAAATTTCCGCCAAAAGAATAGCTGAGGAATCTTTGTAATAAGCATCCAGCGAGGCGGAATCTTTCTTACATAAATTGAAAAAGTTGGTCAAAGTGGGGAGATTGTTGTTGTGAAGAGTAATAATAAAGCCATGGCCAATAAAAAAATCCACTTCAGCCGCTTTGATTTTTTTGTTGTTAAAGACAGGAAAATGTAAAATTAAAAAAACATATTTGCTTCCTTCCATGACCATGGGGCGTTGGGAAAAACTGGTAGCGGTAGCCGCTTGAATATGCTCCATGTTAAAACCATAACGACGCCGAATGTATTCCAATTCGTTTTTCCCGGCATTGACAACATTATACCACTCAATTTTGTTTTTAGTGGTGGGGTTGTCAATAGTTAAGACTTCTATTTTTTTACTGACCCTCCTATACGACATAGTATTATCATTATAGCACAGAACTTGTTTAGAGAAAAGTTTGGTGTTATAATCGAAACATTAAAACTTTATAAATAAAAACAAAATTATGACCGACGAAAAAAAAAATTTAGGAGAAGATTTAAAAGAACAGGCGCGCCTTGATGCTTTGGTCGCCCATGATCCCAGAACCGACGTCGTTGCTTTGGGCCAGCTTGAGGATTTAGAAAAATTGGATCAACCAACCCCCAACACCTCCGAGACTTCAACCAAAGAGGCTTCTGTGGCTTCTGGTGATAGCCTAACTCTGTCTAAAAATAAAGTGGTAATGATAAAAAAAATTGCTCAGAGTTTGCGTGACAGCGCCGGGCAGCTGGTAGAACTTTTATCCATGGTAGACGAGGACGAAGTTAGAATTAAAGCCGGCCAAACGGAGGAGGTTAAAAAAGAACTTTTGTCGATGGAAGTTGGAGCTGGGGAGGGAGCGGCGGTCGCTTCTGCCCGAGATTACAGCGAGCCAAAAGGTAATGTTATTGAGGGTCTGTTTGACGGAGAAAAAATGGTGGGTCCTGACGGCAAGACTTATGTGGTGCCGGTTAATTATGCCTCCAAGTCTCGTTTGGTGGAAGGGGATTCTTTAAAGTTGATTATTACCGATTCCGGAACTTTTATCTATAAACAAATTAATCCGATAGAGCGTCGCCGTCTGGTAGGCACTTTAGATGAAGGGGATAACGGCGAATATTATGTGATGGCCGAAGATCGTCGCTGGCGGGTTTTACCGGCCAGTATTACCTACTACAAGGGGGAAATCGGCGATGAGGTGGTTATTCTGATTCCTAAGGTCGGGATATCTCGTTGGGCCGCCGTGGAAAACGTTGTTAGACATTGAGTTTATAAAGTTCATAAAGTTTACAAAGTTTGTAAGGTTTTTTTGTTTAATATCTTTACAAATAGTTGGCTTTATGGGCTTTTATTTTTAACTTGCTTTCTTTGTTTAAGTCGCTTACAATACAAGAGATAAAAGTTTTAAATATAGATTATTTTTATTGGCTATTAACTTTATAAACTTTTAACTTTTGACTTTATAACTATTATGTATGGCTACCTTATATCGCAAATATCGTCCGCAAAAATTTGCTCAAGTCGTCGGACAAAATCACATCAAATTGACTTTAGAACATGAATTAAAAAGTGGCCAATTGGCGCACGCTTATTTGTTTTGCGGTCCGCGAGCTGTGGGCAAAACCACTCTAGCCAGAGTTTTGGCTAAATCATTGAATTGTTTGGAAAGACCAGTCGGAGAAGCTGAGCCTTGCGATCATTGTTTGGCCTGTCAGGATATTGTGGCCGGACGCGCTATGGATATTATTGAAATTGATGCCGCCAGCCACACCGGCGTGGATAATGTGCGCGAAAACATTATTGCCAATGCTCGGGTCACTCCGGTTAGCTTAAAATACAAAATTTTCATTATTGACGAAGTTCATATGCTGTCGACGGCCGCTTTTAACGCTTTATTGAAAATTATGGAAGAACCACCGGAATTTGTGGTATTTATTTTGTGTACCACCGAAGTTCATAAAATTCCCACGACCATTATTTCTCGTTGCCAGCGTTTTGATTTTAAAAAAATCAGCGTGTCGGATATTGTTAAAAAATTGGAGTTTATGGTGAGGGAGGAAAAAGTGGAAGTGGAGCCCGGCGTCTTGGAAGCAGTGGCTCGTTATTCTGGCGGGCATATGCGAGATGCCGAAAGCGCTTTAGGACAAATTTTATCTTTATCTGAGGACAAGAGTGGTCAATTATCAGTTAGCTCGGCTGACGCCACCTTAGTTATCCCCAGAAATGATATTGGCGAGGTGATGAGTTTATTGGAGCTGATGGCTAAAAAAGATGCCAGTGGCGCCATTGATTTAATCAACCGCGTACTTTATGACGGCTTTGATTTAAAAGTTTTTGTGGCCGATACTTTGGAAATTTTACGCCAGGCCATGCTCATTAAAATTAATCCGCAATTAATCGCTTCTTTGGGCGTAGATTTAGGCGAGAGCTTGGAGGCGCGCCTGATTGAAGTTATTTCTGATTTGGGGGCTAAGGATTTAATTAAAATTTTAGAAAGAATGATGCGCGTGCAACAAGAATTAAGGGACAGCGCTGTTATTCAGCTACCACTAGAAATGGCCGTAGCGGAATTATGTTTAGAAACCCTGGTATCTGCTCCGGTTAGCCAACCTGGTTTAGTGACAGAAAACAAACCAATAACTTCGTCCGCTAGAGACAAGGCGTCGGTTAATTCGGGAGGAGGTTTAAGTTTGGTTGATGTGCAAAATAAGTGGAACGAATTTTTAACCAAAGTGAAGCGCATTAATCATTCGATGTCTTTCGTTTTGAAGGTTTGTCAGCCGGTTAGTGTGGAAGGGAAGACCCTTTGTCTGGCCTTTAGACATAAAATTCACAAAGATCGCATCAGCGAAACCGAGATTAAAAAAATGGTAGAAGATGTTTTAAAGGAAGTTTATAACGAAGATTTATTGATTAGCGCCATTATTGACGAAAACATTAAGATTGCGGAAAATTTTGATTTAATTGACAAAAATGGACTTTTATCTAATAATGAAGCCGAAAGCGTAGCTAAAAATGAACAAAACGACGAAGCCATTAATAATATTTTGAAAAATTTAGGAGGAAAAATAGTTGGGTAAGGTAAACAACAAACAACAAACAGCAAACAACAATAATTGTAAATTGATTTTCGGGGATCGTCTAAAGGTAGGACAACAGGTTCTGGTCCTGTTTATTGG
>CAZJEP010000004.1:66951-70266 GCA_964545125.1 uncultured Gammaproteobacteria bacterium | reverse complement strand
AAAAAATCCGAACAAAAACCGAACGTAAAGTCCACTATATCGTGGACATTGGAAATTTTCCACCATAGGTGTCTTTAAGAAGCAAAGGAGGTCGTGTAGTTGAACTAACTGACTTATTTTGTTATATTGGATATACTTCTGGGTCACGTAGCCAAGTGGCTAAGGCAACAGTTTGCAAAACTGTCATTCGTGGGTTCGACTCCCACCGTGACCTCATTTTTTAAAGTACACCGAAAAATGGCGTATTTTTTAAAAACAAAAAACCCACGGGAAATTCCGTAGGTTTTTTAGGTAAATTGGTTATATTTGAGTTACTTTTTTAATGACTTTAACTTCTAGTTTTCGACGACCGAATTTTAAAGCTTCTTTTTTTTCAGAAACTTTCATGGCGATATCCACATGATTTTGATAGCGAGAGTTCATTCTGTCGGTGACCAGACACTGACCAAAGCCAGAAACCTCTAAAATCGTCCCAAAAGGCACAAAATTAGCGGCGCAACGCTTATAGCCCAATTCTAAGGCTAAACAGATATTTTCGCCATTGGCGGCCGTACAGGGGCTACCATCGGTTTGATAAATGTCTCCGACGTTATAAGCACTAATACCCTTTACGCCTAAGCTTTTAATGATAATTTTTTCTTCATTAATCGGCAAATGAACGTTTTCGTTAATTTCATCATTCTTGTTTTCCTCTTCGACTATAAGTTGTTCCGTGCTCGTGCTTGTGGCTGGCTGATCTTTGGTCGCCAAATCTAGGGCAGCGGCCGTAGCCGGAGAAAGAGTTAATTCATAAAAGAAAACAATACAGAGTGCTCGGGTAATGAACCTTTGTTGATATTTGGTTAAAAGTCTACTACTGCCATCAGGGCTTGAAGTCATATTTTTCTTAAAAATTAAAAATCCTAGCCTAAACTAGGGGAATTTCACGATAGGCCATCTTATCATTACTTGTCTTTTTTGTCAAGCCTAAAATGAAGAAAAATATGATTTTTTTGGCTAACCTTAGCTAAAAAATATTTTTAAAATGTTTAACATTAGCCGTTTTTTTGTTCTTATTAACGTTGATAGCGATTAAATCAAGCCTAGTATTGTTAATGGAAATTTTGTTTTGGACGCAATAAAGAGCCAAGGCGTTTTTAAGCTTTTTAATTTTGTTGTGGTTGATTTGTTCTTCAGCTAAGGCTAAAGAGCCGGCTAGTCGAGTTTTAACTTCAATAAAGACTGTTTTAGGACCATCTAAAGCGATTAAATCAATTTCTTTGTGGCCAAGGCGTTCATTTTGGCCGATAATTTTATAACCATGTTTAAGTAGAAAGGTTCGAGCCAAATTTTCACCCCAAGTGCCAACTGTTTGAGTATTTTTTAGCGGTTTGAGCATAGGAAGCAATCGTTTTTTTATTTGGTTGTGGTTAGGTAGAGTAAGCCGGCCAGTTAATAAAAAACCCGCTTTAAGGCGCGGGTTTTTGTTTATTTGGGAAGGTATTTTTTGAAGATTTTTTGTTGTTCTATTTCTTCTTTTCTGCTTTTAGTTTTTTGCAAACGGTTAAACATTAAGTACAGCCAAAAGAGCATTCCCGCTAGCCAGACACCCAACCACAGTTTCATAATAACCACGGGGATCATTTGCCAATTAGCAAAGACTAAAACAAAGGCAATAATAGCGTTGGTTAAGGAGAAATCCGCCAAGCTTCTGTATAACCTGGAATTAAATTTTTTATCCTTTTTTCTTTTAATTTTCAAAAAAATATACAAGGCCAAAAGCATGGCGCAGAAAATTAAAAAGTAAACTTCAGTTCTGAAGCCGATTGGTTGCGGTCTAAGATTAAACCAGTAGGTAGAAGTAAAAAATCTGTCCATAATTTTAATTTTTATATTTTTGTAAAAATTAAGCCAAAATGATATTTGCCGGCCTCAAACTCTTCTTCCAAGGAAAGGCCGTTTTTAAGGGCGGTTGAGATTAGGGTTTCTTTGTTGAGACGCGCGCTCAGCTCGGGGCCGATAGGGGAGGAGATTTTTTTCCAATCAACAATCACTAGTTTGCCGGTTTTTTTTAATAATCTTAAAGACTCTTTTATAATATTCAGAGGTTTAGAAGATTCGTGTAAAACATTTACCAAAAAGACTACATCTAAACTTTCTTTGTCTATTTTGGTGACTCCATAAGTTTCGACATCGCTCCAAATAGGGATTATTTGCGGTATATTTAATTCTTTAGCCTCTTTAGCAATCAGGGCTAGGTTATTTTTCATAATATCCACCGCATAGACCAGACCTTTTTTACCAACCAGATCGGCGGACAAAAAAGTAAAGTGGCCCCCACGGCCACAACCCAAATCACCAATTCTAAAACCCTCACTGATTTTAGCCTTTTCTAAGATTAAGTCAATGTTTAAAAGGTTGGTTTTTAGAACTTTGTTAATCATGCTTATTAGTATATCACAAAAACCAGGCAATAAGAACACTTTGAAAGAGTGGGTAATTTGTGGTCATTTTTCTTTGTCTAAAATTGTTTTGGTAAGCAAGGGGGCTGTTTGCTGGCGATAAAATTTTTGTTCGCTTAACCTTGTTTAAAAAAACAAAAGGAGTGGGGTTGTTTTTGATTAATTTTTAAGATAAGACTAAATTTATTATTACAACACAAAAATACCAATGTCCACAAAAACGTGGACATTGGAAAACCTTTTTGTGGTTTTTCGTTCCCCAATGTCCACTATATCGTGGACATTGGAAAAAAAATCCGAACAAAAACCGAACGTAAAGTCCACTATATCGTGGACATTAGAATTTTTATCCACAGGTAATCCACAAGTTATCAACAGGTTTTGTCTGTCAAATCAAAGCAATTATCGTTGGCAAGCTAACAGGAAAACAAATTAATTTTTATAAAAGGTGTTTCCAAGAAAACTCGTAAAAATTTTTTTAAAGACCAATTAAAAAAATAATTAGATTTTTTGTGGAGCGTCTTAACTTTTAAAAGTAAAAAATAACCGACTACGTTAAGGATCATTTTTTTTGTTTAAGGCGGGGAGGTGGTTAGGGACTTTTAGTAAAATTAATTTTTTGTTTTAGTTTAAAAAAGGAAGATTGTTTAGATTATTGAGAGCAAAAAAATAAAAAATAAATAATAAATAGTCATAAATATTGGCTAATATTAGCCATAATATCAAATAAGACAACAAGAATAAGAAAAACAAAACAACCACTAAGTAGTGGTTGTTTTGTTGTCCGCCTTTACTAGCTTTGGTGGGCTGCGTCCACTGAAGCTAAGTTTCAGCGAGGCGAAGGTGGACCGTAAGGGAGTTGAACCCTTGACCT
>CAZJEP010000004.1:17841-66941 GCA_964545125.1 uncultured Gammaproteobacteria bacterium | reverse complement strand
CTTCCATGCCATGGAAGCGCTCTAGCCAACTGAGCTAACGGCCCATAAGTAGTTAACGTTGAATTAAAGATTGTTAATTAATAATTAAAAAACAGTCAGCTTTATTTTTAACATAAAGCTTTTTAAAAATATATATTTTAATTTTTAATTATTTTTTTGTGCCCCCGAGAAGAATTCCTGCCTCGACGGCAGGCGGGTAACTTCTATCTAGACGTCTCTCCTTCGCTAAAGCTTCGGAGAGCGCGGTAGGAGTGTCTAACCTGATAGTGCCTTTGGTAGGAATCGGACCTACATCTAGACGTTAGGAGTGTCTTGTTTTATCCGTTAAACTACAGGGGCTTAGGTTTGGTCAGGCGGGCGGGTATCCATTGTCCCGCAAAACCCCTTCGGGGCGCGGGATGACCGGCTCACACGCCGGCCAAACTACAAAGACAGATTGAGCTTAATTTAACAAAAAAAGCCCTTATTGTCAAAGAAAAATCTTTAGCTTAAGCGGTTTTTGGCTTAATTCTTTGGTCTAAAATTTAAGCAAAGAAAATGTTTACAAAAACCCTAAAACCCATTAAAACATTAGCCGACGGGGTTTACAAATCGACTTATTGGGCTTAAAATACAAGTACTATTAGACTATAAAAAAATTTAAAGTTAAAACTATGTTTGCAAAAAATGTGCCAGCAGGAGGGATCTCTAATAAGGACGCGGAAACCATTATCGGTTCGTCCGTTAAAGTGGAGGGAAACTTTATTTGCGAAGGCAACATGATTGTTGATGGTGAGGTTCGAGGAAAGATTGCCACCAACGGTTTTTTGCAAGTGGGCAATAAAGCTCTAATTGAAGCCGAGGTTAAGGCCGGCAACGGACAAATTAGTGGAGTCATTAAAGGCAATGTTAAGGTTTCCGGTTATTTAGAATTAACCTCTACGGCCAAAATTACCGGAGACATGGAATTTGGCAGTATCTCTATTGAAAGAGGAGCGGTTATTAACGGTCAATGTTCCATGTCTGAAGGAGAGGATAAAGGCGTCTCTGAGGAGGAGTTTGTCTCTACGACCGAAGAAGAGGCCTAAACTTCATGCATATTTATATTTATGGCTCAGCTTTGAGTCAAAAAAAATATTTATCACAAATCCATGAGATTGAGGCAAAAGTGACTGATTTGGGTTTGTCGGGTCGAGTGGCTCGCTTGGGTAAATTAAGAAGCTTGCGCGATATTGTGCGAGAAGAATTGCGACGCATGCCGAAAACCATCATTGTTGTGGGTGACGATTCTTTGGTCAGTCAGGTTATTAGTTTAATGGGCGGAACCGGAGTGGCTTTGGGTATTATTCCGATTGGTGAAAATAATCAAATTGCCACTAGTTTGGGAATTACTTTAGCTAATGCTTGCAATGTGCTGTCCGCTCGTCGCCTTATTGAAATTGATTTGGGTCTGGTTGATAGTCAAGCTTTTGTTAGGCGCGCGGCCATTTCCGGACCAAAAATAAAATTATTGATTGATAATAATTATTCTATTTTAGCGCCGGAAGCAAAGGTGGAGGTGATTAATTTTTTATTAGAAACAGAAAAAGAAGTCGGGCAAACCGGACCGGACGCCCAAAGCGGAAATTTGTATTTAATGATTACCAAGGAAAAAAGCTCTTTTTTAAAAAAAGAAGTGGAACATTCGTTTATTCCTTTTCGTGAGTTGGATATTCAGACCGATACGGCTGAGGTGGTTCTAGATGGATTGACAAAAGTTAATCATCCGCGACGTATTACTATTATGCCTAATGGTCTACAAGTGATTGTCGGTCGAGAGAGAAATTTCTAAAAAATCTTTAAGTTGAAAGTTGTAAAGTTCATAAAGTTAAGAAATTAATTTCTGGATTTACTTTCAACTTTATAACTTTATAAACTTTTAGCTAATTATATGCCCTTAATTCCAACCGTAATTGAAAAAACCGGCTACGTGGAGCGAGCCTATGATATTTATTCCCGTCTTTTAAAGGACAGAATTATTTTTTTAGGCGAACCGATTACCGACCATGTGGCTAATATTATTATTGCCCAATTTTTATTTTTAGACGCGGAAAACAAAGACAAGGATATTAAATTTTATATCAACACTCCTGGCGGTTCGGTATCGGCCGGCATGGCAATTTACGATACTATGCAGTATGTAAAATCCGATGTCTCCACTATCTGCGTTGGTATGGCTGCTTCCATGGGCGCCTTATTGCTGGCTTCTGGGGCCGAAGGCAAACGTTTTTCTTTGCCCAACAGCGAAATTTTAATTCATCAGGTGATGAGTGGAGCTGAAGGTCAAGCCACCGACATTAAAATTCATGCGGAACATATTTTAAAGGTTAAGGATAAGATGAATAAAATTTTATCTCGGCACACCGGACAAAAAATTGAGACCATTGAAGACGATACCGACCGAGATAAATTTATGACTCCAGAAGAAGCCAAGAAATATGGAATTATTGATAAGATAATTAGCAAGCAGTAAGGGCAAAATCCCAATTTCCAATTTCCCCGCTCGCCATGACTCACCTGCCCGCAACGCTTCGCTTGCGATAGCAGGCGGGCCGTCAGGCGTGTCGGGTAGGCAATTACCAAACAAATCCCAAAGACCAATTTCCAAAAGAAAAACAAAGAAGGAGGTTGGTTTTTTTTATTTTTTGTAATATAATTAGGGCATAAACAAGAATTTTTATTCTATGCTAAATATTTTTAAAAAACCTGTCCCCAAAGACGTTCCTGAAGAAATTAAGGAAGCAGAGACTTTTAATTCTTGGATTAATTATGACTTGGAAGAAGAGGGTCATTTGTCCGTGGATGTTTTTCAATCAGAAAACAATATCGTGGTTAAGGCGACAATCGCGGGAGCTAAAAACGAAGATATTGAGGTGGTTGTTAATGGCGATATGTTGACTATTAAGGGCGAGAGACGTTTGAACGAGGACATTGATTATGATGATTATTTATATCGGGAGTGTTATTGGGGCAAGTTCTCCCGCACCATAATTTTACCAGTGCAAATTGATGAAAATAAAGTGGAGGCCAAAATGGACAACGGTGTTCTAACTGTCATTTTGCCTAAGGCGCAAAAAACCAAGGAGGTGAATATAAAAATTAAAGAATAAAAATGAAATTAGAATTAACAGTCGATAGAATTGAAGGTGAACGCGTCGTTTTGATTGATCAAGAGCAAAATATTTTTGTGTGGCCGAAAAAGGTTTTGGGCGAAGGAATATATGAAGGCCAATTATTAGTGGTGGAATTAAGGGACCCAAGACAAAAAGAAACCAAAGAGTCTCAAATTAGCGCGAAAGAGATACTTAATGAAGTTTTAAATTTGGATTAAGGTTGCTTTATAGCCTTATCTTTTAATTTTTAAGCCTTGATTTTATTTTTCTATGTCTAAAAGACATGAGCTGACAAAGTGGTTAAAGGCGATTATTGGAACCGCCTTGGTTTTGGTTTTTTTGGTTTTAGTTGCTGTTTGGTTGGTTGTGGCGATGCGGTTTTTTTATAAAGACAAGGTTTATCCTGGTGTTTATGTGGGGGATATTAATTTAGGAGGCAAGACTAAGGAAGAAGTTAGGGCTGTTTTAGAAACAGAGGTTGATAAATTAAAGTCCGGGGTTGCTTTTTCTTTCCAGGACAAAAAAGTGGTAGTGAGTTTGAACTCAGTTTCTTTTGACGGGTCTTTGGCTTATCAATTGTTTTCCCCTGATATCGACAAAACCGTTGAACAGGTTTTGTTTCGCGGACGACAGAATTTTTTTATAGCTAATTTAAAGCAACAGCTTGAGTGCTGGTTGTGGCACTGTGGAGTTGACTTGGTGGTTGATTATAATAAACCCAAGATTTTAGGTTTATTAAAAGAGCAGTTTGGTTCTTTTGAATCTCCTTCTCGAGATGCCGAATTAGTTTGGAACGATGATGGCACCTGGCGCCTAGAGCCAGAAAAATTTGGACAAAGATTTGATTATGAAGCGGTGTTTGCCTCTTTTGAAGCAACTTTGCGTCAAACCAAAAACGAAGAAGTAAGATTGATCTTAGAAGAGGACGCGCCTAAAATTTTTGCCGCCGAGGTGGGTGATTTATCTGAGCCAATTAAAACGATTTTGGATCAAGCCCCTCTCACTATTAAATTTAACGACCAGAGTTGGGTAGCGCAAAAAGCCGACCTTCGTTCTTGGCTTGGTTTGAAAAAGGTTTATCAAAATGGAAACAAACAAGTGATCGTAGATATTGATAATAGCTTATTAAAAAAGTATTTGGATCGTCGGATTGCTCCTTTGGTTAATCAGGCTCCGCTTCAGCCTAAATTTGCTATGCAGGATGGGCGAGTGACCTTGTTTCAAATGGCTCGTGATGGACAAGAAATTGACCTTGAATCTACGGCAGAAGCGATTCGTCAGGTTTTAAATAACAAGGAAGGGGTCAAGGAAATAGTTTTGTCGGTTAAAGTGGTTTCATTGGATATAGTTGCTAACGATACCAATGATTTAAACATTAAAGAAATTATCGGGACCGGCACCTCTAATTTTGCTGGTTCCCCGGCCAATCGTCGGCACAATATTGCCGTAGGCGCCAAGGCCCTTAATGGTTTGTTGATTAAACCAGGAGAGGAGTTTTCTTTGGTTAAGGCTTTAGGTGAAATTAATGGCAAGGCCGGTTATTTACAGGAATTGGTAATCAAGCAAAATAAAACTGTTCCGGAGTTTGGCGGAGGTTTGTGCCAGATTGGCACCACTTTATTTAGAACGGTCTTAAATGCGGGATTGCCGGTGACTGAACGACGCAATCACTCTTATCGGGTGGTTTATTATGAACCGGCCGGGACCGACGCCACAATTTATGATCCTTGGCCAGATTTTAAATTTATTAATGATACTAATAATTATATTTTGATTCAAACCAGAATTAGTGGAAATACGGCCATCTTTGATTTTTGGGGCAAACGTGACGGACGAACCGTCGCCCCAATTAAGCCCACTATTTATAACATTGTAAAACCAGCCCCAACCAAAATTATTGAAACCTTAGACTTAAAGCCAGGGGTTAAAAAGTGTACTGAGGGGGCACATAATGGCGCTGATGCCTGGTTTGATTATAAGGTGACCTATCCTACAGGAGAAATTAAAGAAAAAAGATTTAGCTCGCACTATGTTCCTTGGCAGGCAGTTTGTCTTTTGGGGGTGGAAAAGTTAACTGACCCCAATGCTCCCACGGACGGCACTCTACCACCAGTTAGTCCTGATGCCACTGTTATTGTAGCACCAACCTCAACCACTCCGTAGAACTTTGAATTTAGAATTTTGAAACAATTTTAAATTTTAAAATAATCTGAAATTTGCGGAATTTAATTAATTTCTAAAAAACAAAAAATCATCCCTTAGGATGATTTTTTGTTAAGACGATCTCAAGCGGGTAGGCAAAGAAATTTGTGTTAGAGGACGTCTAGTCGTAACCAGACAGACACTAACAGCAAAATCCCCATGCTTGTCGTGCCTAGCCCGCTAAAGATAACCTTAAGATATTTATTATTGTTAAAGTTGTTTTTTAAACACAAGGTTATTTTTTTATTCAGACGGCTCGCCTCGACGAAGCGTGCTCACGAAGGCGGGCTAAAGATAACCTTAATTAGCGCACAGTATTTAATTTTTAAACGATATTAGAGTATATCATAGAAACAAAAAGCTGTCAAGACTATATTGACAGACTTTTTGTTATTTTAGCTAAAATTAAACAAAAAACTCTTTAAGATATGATCCAGTATGGCTTTTTTTGTTGTTGACTATCTCTTGGGGGGTGCCTTGGGCCACCAACTCTCCCCCCTTGTCTCCACCCTCTGGTCCTAAATCAATAATCCAATCAACTGATTTTATGACGTCTAAATTATGTTCAATAATTAAAACCGTATTCCCCTTTTCCACCAGTTTGTTTAAAACCACTAATAATTTTTTAATGTCCTCGAAATGCAAGCCGGTGGTTGGTTCGTCTAAAATATAAAGAGTGCGCCCAGTAGCTCGTCGTGATAACTCGGTGGCCAGTTTGATGCGCTGGGCCTCTCCGCCTGAAAGAGTGGTGGCATTTTGGCCTAACTTTATATAATCCAAACCCACTTGCGACAAAGTGGCTAGTTTTTGTTCAATGGCTGGAATATGGGCAAAAAACTCTTTGGCTTCGGTTACCGACATGGCTAAAATTTCCGCCACATTTTTGCCCTTGTAATGAACATCTAGGGTTTCTTTGTTGTAGCGAGCTCCATGACAAACATCGCACTCCACATAAACATCGGGCAGAAACTGCATTTCAATTTTAATCATCCCGTCGCCCGAGCAAGACTCACAACGACCCCCCTGAATATTAAAAGAAAAACGTCCAGCCTTGTAGCCACGAAGCTTGGCTTCCGGCAGGCTGGCAAATAATTCGCGCACGGGAGTAAACAAGCCGGTATAGGTAGCGGCATTGGAGCGAGGAGTGCGACCAATGGGAGATTGGTCAATATTAATAACCTTGTCCAAGTGCTCTAGACCGTTAATTTCTTTATGGGCTCCGATGTCGGCTTTGGCGCGGTAGAATTTTTTATTTAAAGCGTTAGCCAGAATATCGGTCATGAGCGTAGATTTGCCTGAGCCTGATACGCCGGTGATGGCCACAAACTTTCCTAAAGGAATTTCTACATCAATATTTTTAAGATTATGCTCGGTGGCGCCGATAATTTTAATGGCTTTACCTGAACCAAGGTGGTGTTTTTTGGGAATTTCAATGCTTTTTTTGCCGGACAAGTAAGCTCCGGTAATTGATTTGGGGTTGTGTTTAATGTCGGTTGGCGTGCCGGCGCCAATAATCTCTCCGCCATTGGCTCCGGCGCCGGGGCCAACGTCAATTAAATAATCGGCTTCCAACATAGTTCGTTCGTCGTGTTCCACAACGATAACCGTATTGCCCAGATCGCGCAGATTTTTTAAAGTAGAAATCAGTTTGTCGTTGTCGCGTTGATGAAGACCAATGGAGGGTTCGTCTAAAATATAAATAACCCCCATTAGACTGGTACCGATTTGGGTGGCCAGGCGAATACGTTGCGCTTCGCCGCCAGAGAGGGTAGCTGAGCGACGACCCAAGGTCAAATAATCCAAACCAACGTTAGACAAGAAGTTCAAACGAGTAGACACTTCTTTGATAATTGATTTGGCGATTTTTTTGTTTTTATCGGTTAAATAGCTGTTGCCTTCTAGGTCTTTAAAAAACAATTTAGCACTGGCTATGGTCAGATCAGTGATGTCGGCAACACTTTTTTCATTAATAGTTACGGCTAAAAATTCCGGTTTGAGTCGCTGGCCACCGCAACTAGGGCAAGCCAGTTCGCGCATATAGGTCTCGATTTCTTTGCGAATATAGTCAGATTCTGTTTCCTGGTAACGACGTTCTAGGTTGGGAACGACTCCCTCAAAGCCTTCGGTGCCGTTGAGTATCACGCTGAGCTGTTGAGGAGTTAAATCTTTAATGGGGGTGTTTAAATCAAAGCCATATTGTCCGGCAACTTCGCCTAAAGACTTTAAGCGCCACATTTGCCCCATGACATTATTGTGAACCCAGGGCTTAACCGCGCCTTGAGCTAAGGTTAGCCGTTTGTTAAAAATCAAATCAGTGTCAATTTCCAGTTTGTGACCCAAACCATCACAATCCGGGCAAGCGCCATGGGGAGAATTAAAAGAAAAATGCCTAGGCTCTAGTTTAGGAAGACTTAAGTCACAAGTGGGGCAGGACAAGAGGCGAGAAAAAAGCTTAGGGGTAGCTTTGTTTGCGCCCCAAGGCAGGATCATAACGATATCGTTGGCCAAATCCAGGCCTTTTTCTATGGCTTCGTTTAGGCGGGACAAATTATCTTTTTCTAAACCAATTTTGATTTTATCAATAACAATTTCTAGATTGTGGCGTTTATTTTTATCAACTACTAGGTCTTCAAATTCTTCTAAGGAGTAAATTTTTTGATCAAAGCGCACCCGAGAAAAACCAGCGCGCACCACTCCGGTAATAACTCCCTTGTGTTCGCCTTTTTTGTCTTGAATGATCGGCGCTAAAATTAAAATTTCTTGATCGGCATAATTTTTTTGCAAATGGTCAATTATTTCATCTAAAGAGTAAGGCTTAATAACCTGTCCGCATTTGGGGCAGTGGGGCAGGCCAATGCGAGCGTACAACAAACGAAGATAATCATATATTTCTGTAACCGTGCCAACAGTGGAACGCGGGTTGCTGGAGGCGGATTTTTGATCAATAGAAATGGCCGGTGACAAACCCTCGATTAAATCAACGTCCGGTTTGTCAGCTACGCCAATAAACTGTCTGGCGTAGGCCGACAAAGATTCCACATAACGACGCTGGCCCTCGGCATAAATGGTGTCAAAGGCCAAAGATGATTTGCCCGAACCTGACAAACCAGTGATAACCACCAATTGATCGCGCGGAATGTCTAAATTAACATTTTTTAGATTGTGGACCCGCGCTCCACGAATTTTGATAAAATTGTGAGTATTGTTAGGCATATAATGCCAAGCAGTATACGCCATTTTACCTTTTTTGGCAAGCTTGACGACAGCAAGATTAACCCAAAAGGATAGGGCGATTTTTGTCTTGACAAGGCGGGGTGACTTTAATTGTCAGTTATTTTGTTTTTTGCTATAATTAGTCTAGGTAAAATATTAATTACTAACTAACAATTTTATGAAACATAATTATTTCGGTTTTACCTTTCTCGAAATATTAATCGTCGTTTCAATTATTGTGACCATGGCCTCAATTAGCTTCGTGGGGCTCAATCAATTAAGAGTTAAATCGCATGACAGCGTGCGTCTTCAAGACATCGCCACCATGCAGGAAGCCTTAAATAAATTTAAACAAGACAATGGGTATTACCCGGGAGCAATAACTCCGGGAACGTCTTTTAGTCTTGGTTCAAAGACTTATTTACGGCAAGTGCCGTCAAATCCCGGCAATGATTGCGGGGTGGACGAATACCAGTATGAATCATTGGGCAATGGTTTGAGTTACAGTATTAGCTATTGTTTAGCTTACAACACTGGCCATGCTCCGGCCGGCACGTTGACAGCCGTGCCTTCTAATCCTTATTGCAGTTGCGCTGGGAAAGAGTGTGGAACCAATGACTGTGGCGTGTCCTGCGGAACCTGTAGTGGCGATGAGGTTTGCGGGGGAGGTGGAACTCCTTATGTTTGCGGATGCGCGGCGGAAACCGACTTGGCGATGTGTGCGCGCAACTCCAAGCAATGTGATCCCTATGATGGCATTGATAACTGCGGCACGGCTCGCACGGCCCAGTGCGGTGATTGCGCTTACGGCACCTGCGGAACAGTAGAGCCGAATATGTGCTACTGTCTAGGCAATTGCAGTAACAAATGCAGTCCGGAGACCGACGGTTGCGGCGTGGCCTGCACCCACGAATGTCCAGCTGGAGTCACCCAGGCGTATGGTTTTGCTTTTAGTAATATTAGAAAAACTTCGATTGATGTCAGGGTTACTAGGGGAGATGGCGATGGTGTCATGATTGTTGCCAATAGCAGCAGCACTATTGGTACGCCAGTTAACGGCGAAACATACAGCCAAAATCGTAATTATCTGATGGCGCCGACCATCACCGGCGGTGGCAGGATTCTCTATTTTGGAACCGGTAACATTGTTTATGTGACAGGCTTGAGCGGTTCAACGTATTATTATTTTAAGGCCTTTGAATACAAGACTATTGATGGGGTTAAGTATTATAACTGGCATGACGCGACCAATAACCCGCGATCGCAAAAAACCAGCTCTGCCTAAAAAGATAAACAAAAAATCAAAAAATACTAAAAAATACCCTTAGCGGTATTTTTTAGTATAGGAAGGTTTTTTGATTGGTGTTTGTGGTTATCGGGATTGATGGCTTCTTGCGACCAGATAAAATTTTAAGAGAATTGTTTAGCTAAGAAGCGATCGCCAGGCTAACAAGCCAAACCATTTTTATAAATTGACTTTTATCTTGGTTTGGGCTATAAAATATAAAGGAAAACAGATTTTTTGTTTTATTATCAAACGAGTGAGCGAAAATAAAATTTTTATTTTCCTGACAAGTGCAGATAATATAGGTTAAAGACCTATCTTTTTTTTGTCAAAAACTATGTCTAAAACTAAAGATTTTATTATTGAGGAGTTAAAACGTCAATTAAGTGAGGTTGAGATTAAGTTGGAGGAGCAGTCTTTTGGCCTGGTAGCCGAAGTCGGTGATGGTATTGCTCGTGTCTCCGGTTTGCGTTCTACTATGATGAACGAAATGTTGGAGTTTGTGACCGAACACGGCTCGGTTTACGGCGTAGCCTTAAACCTGGAAGAAGAGTTTGTCGGGGCGGTTATTTTGGGAGACTATGGTTTAATTAAGGAAGGAGACAAGGTTTTGTCTTTGAAGAGAATTTTGCAAGTGCCGGTGGGTGAAGCGATTATTGGTCGCGTGGTTAACCCCTTGGGTTTACCTCTGGATGGTAAAGGTGAAATTAAAGCGAAAGAGTTTTATCCGGTAGAAAAAGTGGCCGCTGGAGTTATTGCTCGTGAAGGCGTTAACAGGCCGGTGCAGACGGGCATTAAGGCTATCGACGCCATGGTGCCAATTGGTCGTGGTCAACGAGAGCTGATCATCGGCGACCGTCAAACCGGCAAAACGGCTATTGCTATTGACGCTATCATTAATCAGAAGGGTCAAAACATGAAATGTATTTATGTGGCCATTGGTCAAAAAGAATCTAAAGTCGCTTCTATTGTGGCCAAGCTTCAGGAAACGGGCGCCATGGAATATACTACTGTTGTTTTGGCTGGAGCCAGCGATCCGGCCCCGCTTCTTTATATTGCGCCTTACGCCGGGGTGGCTATGGCTGAATACTTTTTAGCTAAGGGCGAAGATGTGTTGATTGTTTATGATGATTTAAGCAAGCATGCCGTGGCTTATCGCGAAATGAGCTTATTGCTCAAACGTCCTCCTGGACGCGAAGCTTATCCGGGTGATGTTTTTTATTTACACTCTCGTTTGTTGGAGCGCGCCTGTAAGTTAAGCCAAGAATACGGCGGGGGCTCGATTACGGCTTTGCCGATTATCGAAACTCAAGCCGGTGATGTTAGCGCTTATATTCCCACTAATGTTATTTCTATTACTGATGGGCAAATTTATTTAGAGCCCGACCTGTTTTACAAAGGACAGCGTCCGGCTATTAATGCTGGTTTGTCGGTTTCTCGCGTTGGTTCGGATGCGCAAACCAAAGCCATGAAAAAGGTAGCTGGCAAGATGCGTTTAGAGGCCGCGCAATTTCGCGAGTTAGCCGCCTTTGCCCAATTTGGATCAGATCTTGATCAAGATACCAAAAATAAACTGGAACGCGGTAAGCGTTTAATGGAAGTGTTAAAACAAGATCAATACGCCACTTTGTCCATGGCCGAACAGGTAGCCGTTTTCTTTTCTTTGACTAACGGATTTTTAGATAATGTGGCTGTGGAAAAAATTATTGATGTTTCTTCGGCTTTGGTGACTTATTTGCGAGATGGATGCGAGAGTCTTTTAAAGATGATAACCGAGACCGGAGAATTGTCCGAAGAAATCAGTCAAAAGTTAACCGAAGCAATTAAAGATTTTAAGGAAGTCATTTAATCCGAATATTACAAAAAGCTACAAATGCTACAAATAAGTGAATTTAGTTTTTGTGGTTTCGGATTTATTTCGTAGTATTTGGATATAAATTCGTAGTATTCGGATTAAAGTATAAGATTATAAGTATGGCTAACACTAAAGAAATACAACGCCGAATAAAATCTGTTAGCAGTATCGGCAAAATTACCAAGGCGATGGAAATGGTGTCGGCGTCAAAAATGCGTCGCGCCGTTGAAGCAGTTTTAAGAACCAGAAGTTACGCCAACTTAAGTTGGACGACTATTTTAAATTTAACGCACAGCGCTAATTATCATGAATTGCATCCTTTGTTGTCGCCGAGACCAGGAGTCAAGAAGGTGGCCATTATTATGTTTACGGCCAATCGAGGATTATGCGGGTCTTTTAATGGCGCGTTGTTAAACAAAATTCAAGAATCCATTAACAAACATCAGCATAATTTTTTAGGCGAGGAGATTGTTACCGAGTTTATTGTTTTTGGTAAAAAGGGTTTAGCTGTGGGTAGTCGTTTGGGCTATAAGATTGTGGCGGATTTTGTGAAAAATGATGCTAATGCCAAACTGTCGGATATTTCCCCGATAGCTAAAATGGTGATTAAAGATTTTTTGTCCGCTCGCTATGATAAGGTTTTGGTGGCTTATACTGATTTTGTTAACGCCACAACCCAGATTCCCAGAATAAAGCAACTCTTACCTATTGATTTAGATGCACAGGATGATCACTTGGGGGTGGTGGGCAAAAGTGCCAAGGTTGGTTTGGATAAAGAATATGTTAAGGGCAAGGAAAACAAATATTTAAAGACTGAGGCCGGTTTGATTTATGATTTTACCTATGAACCAAGTCCGGCTGAAGTTTTGGATAAGATGATTCCTCGTTTGATTGAAGTGCAATTATTTCAAGCCTTACTGGAATCAAATGCTTCCGAACATAGCGCTCGCATGGCGACCATGCATCAGGCCAACGAAGCGGCCAAAGATTTGGTTAGCGAGTTAACCTTATTTTATAACAAGGCCAGACAGGCGGGTATTACTTCAGAAATCGCGGAAATCGCCGCCGGGGCGAATGCTTTGAAGTAAATTTTTAATTTTATAATTTTTAAAAAAACTAAATTTTTAAAAATTAAAGCATTAAAAATTATTTACAAAATTTAAAATTCAAAAATTTAAAAATTGGAAACAGCAATTAATATGAAAAATGAAAATACAAAAACAGGCAAAATCAAACAAATTATTGGTGCCGTTGTGGATGTAGAATTCGGTCAGGATTTACCGGAAATTTACACAGCCTTAAAAGTTAAAACCGCAGACAGCGAGGTGGTCCTGGAAACGCAACAACATTTGGGTTCGGGTTTGGTGCGTACTGTGGCCATGGGCACGACCGACGGCTTAAAACGCGGCGACGAGGTTATTAATACTGGAGAAACTATCAAGGTTCCGGTAGGCAAGGCCACTTTGGGTAGAATTTTTAATGTGCTTGGCGAAGTTGTTGACGGAGGAGAGGCTCCGGAAACAACTAAGCGTTATCCAATTCATGCTGCCGCTCCGGAGTTTATTACCCAGTCCACAAAGACGGAAATTTTAGAAACTGGTATTAAAGTTATTGATTTAATTTGCCCGATTACCAAGGGTGGCAAGGTGGGTTTGTTTGGCGGGGCTGGGGTGGGCAAAACCGTAATTATTCAGGAATTTATTAACAACATCGCTAAGGCGCATGGTGGTTTTAGTGTCTTTGCTGGAGTAGGAGAACGCACTCGCGAGGGTAATGATATTTATCATGAAATGAAAACGGCCGGTGTTTTAGGTAAGGTGGCCATGGTTTTTGGTCAAATGAACGAACCGCCTGGAGCGCGCGCTCGCGTGGCCTTAACGGCTTTGGCCATGGCTGAATATTTTCGCGATGAAGAAAACCAGGATGTACTTTTATTTGTTGATAATATTTTTCGTTTTACTCAGGCTGGTTCAGAAGTCTCGACCTTGCTTGGACGCATGCCGAGCGCTGTTGGTTATCAGCCGACCCTGGCCACCGAAATGGGCGAATTACAAGAACGCATCACTTCTACCAACAAAGGGTCTATTACCTCTATTCAAGCAGTTTATGTGCCGGCTGACGATTTAACCGATCCGGCGCCAGCCACTACTTTTGGACACCTAGACTCTACCGTAGTATTGTCTCGTGGTTTGTCGGAACTGGGTATTTATCCGGCAGTCGACCCCTTGGATTCTTCGTCGACAATTTTAAATCCCAAGATTGTGGGTCAGGATCATTATCAAACAGCGCAGGGAGTGCAGAAAGTTTTACAGCGCTATAAAGACTTGCAAGATATTATTGCTATTTTGGGTATGGAAGAATTATCTGATGAGGATAGATTAATGGTTGGTCGCGCGCGCAAGATCCAGAAATTTTTATCCCAACCTTTTCAAGTAGCTGAAGTTTTTACTGGTCGTCCGGGAAAATATGTTAAACTGGCCGACACGATTGCTGGATTTAAAGAAATTTTAGAAGGCAAGCACGATCACAAGAGTGAAGATGATTTTTATATGAAGGGCGGAGTAGAGGATTTACAGTAACAATTGATATGAATGCTACAAATAATAAATAAAGAGTGCGATAAAAAATTCGTAGTATTCGTATTTAATTCGTAGCATTCGTATTAATAATTAAGATTATTTGTGTGGAAAATTTATCAATAAAATTCGAACTTGTCACCCCAGAAAGAGTGGTCCTTAAGGAGCAGGTTGCTCAGGTTACTGTCCCTACCGAATTGGGAGAAATTACGGTTTTGCCAAACCATATTCCTTTGGTGGCGGTTTTGCGACCTGGTGTTTTAGAGGTGAAACGCGGTGATGGTAGCCTGGAGGTTATCTCGGTGTCTGGCGGTTTTGTAGAAGTGCTTTATGGTAAGATTGTGGTTTTAGCTGATACGGCCGAGCGAGCCACTGAGTTAGATGAGAAGCGCATAGAAGAAGCTAAAAACAAAGCTGAAGCCTTAAAAATTAGCGCTAATAATCAGGCAGCGGTCGAGTTTGCTGATATTAGCGCCAGACTAGAAAAAGAGCTGGCCAGAGCTAAGGCTATTAAGAAATGGAAAAAAATTAAAAATATAGAAACAATTAGCTAATATTAAACATTTTATAAAGAAAAACGCCTAAATTATTATGGCGTTTTTTAAATTTTGCCCCGCAGGCAACTAATCATTGCTTTTATGGGGTTGACAAAAATGTTTTTTTGTAGTAAACTACAAAATACTATTTAAATTAAAAAAGTCGTTCTTTTCAAATAAATAAGGCAGTTTAATTACAGTTTTTGAATAAATAGGAGGGCCAAATGGCTAACGCAGCAGCAAACGAAATATCGGCCACGACGGGGAAAAAGGAAGTCGGCGCTGAAAGCAACAACACTTCACAGAAAGTGGTCAGTCAAGAATTAACTCAACAAGCTATTAGGGGTAGCAAAGAGTTTAGAAACGGCATACCGAAAAATCCAGAATGTACTTATGAATATCAGGATTTGTGCAAATTTTTCTATCATGTGACAGAAAAAAGAAACGAAATTTGCGAGGCTTTAATTAGAGCTCAGGAAAATTTAAACATTGAAGAAAAAGAAGATGGGTCTAATGGTCTGGGTGATACGGGGAATAATCATAGCTCTATTGATGAAGAAGAAATACATCTTATTCATCTTGGACGCCAAGTTGAACAAGTCCAAAGGTTGCTAAGAGTAGAAAAAGCCATCAGAGAAGGCAAATATAAAAATATTTGTAAAAAATGTGGTGAGCCTATTCCGCTTAAAAGACTTATGTTTGTTCCAGAAACAAAACATTGTGTCAGGTGCGCCATGTAATTAAACAGACTTAATGAAAATTTTAAAGCCGTCGATGATCAGGACGGCTTTTTTGTTGGAGAAAATGATTTGACTTTTTATTTTTTGAGCGTGATAATTTTAACATATGAAAACAGTTTTAGATCTTCATCTTCATTCTAAATATTCTCGCGCTTGTTCACCCCAGCTAACTTTAGCTGGGATTGAAGCGGCTTGTCGAATCAAGGGCGTGGGAGTGGTGGCCACTGGAGATTTTACTTATCCGGCTTGGTTTAGCGCTTTAAAAAATGAACTAGAAGAAATTGGCCATTCAGGACTGTATAGATTGAAAGGCGCTTCCGCCAAAAGCTCTGTCGAGCCGAAGTTTTTATTGTCCACTGAAGTAGCCTTAATTTATAAGGCTGGTGGCAAAGCGCGCCGTCTTCATTTAGTGGTGCACGCGCCAAACTTGTCAGCGGTAGCCGAACTTAATGAAGTTTTGGATAAACATTATAATATTCGTTCGGATGGGCGACCGATTTTAGGCTTGAGCGCTCCGGACTTAGTAAAACTTTGTTTAAAAATTCATCCGCAATTTTTAATTTATCCGGCGCACATTTGGACACCCTGGTTTTCGGTCTTTGGTTCCAAGTCAGGTTTTAATACTTTAGAAGAATGTTTTGATGAGCAAACGGAATTTATTTATGCTTATGAAACTGGCTTAAGTAGCGATCCGGAGATGAATTGGCGTGTCTCAGCTTTGGACAATTTAACCTTATTGTCGAATTCTGACGCCCACTCGCCGGCCAATATCGCGCGTGAAGCTAACGTTTTTGATTTAAGTGAATTTAGTTATGAGGAAATTTATAAGATTATAAAAAATAAACAGAACGACAAAATTTTATATACGATTGAATTTTATCCGGAAGAAGGCATGTATCATTGGGACGGACATCGCGATTGTAATTTTTCTTGCGAACCGAGCGAAGCCATAAGATTAAAGGGGCTTTGTCCGGTGTGCAAAAAGCCTCTAACTATCGGCGTGGCTAGCAGAGTTGAGGAATTGGCAGACCGACCCGCCTTCGCCCCAGGAGCTTCGTCGGGCAAAGGTGATTTTAAAAAATTAGTGGAGTTGGACAAAATTATTGCCGAAAGTTTAAATATCAAAAGTCGTGCTTCTAAACAGGTTCAACTAGTTTATCACGAGCTGATTAAAAGGGTTGGTCCGGAATTATTTATTTTGTTAGAAGCTAATTTGACAAAAATAGAACAAGCCTCTGACAAGAGGCTGGTCGAGGGAGTTAGGCGTGTTCGTGAAGGCCAATTGATTGCTAAGCCTGGTTTTGATGGACAGTATGGCAGGGTACAAATATTCGCGGACGAAGAAAATTTGAGACAGAGAACATTATTATAGGTTATCCGAGTATTATAGAAATTTTCAATTCTCAATTTTTAATTTTCAATTAAGGTATCGCTAACGCGATAGTTATTTATAAGATTTTTAGCTCCAGCTCGTCGGTAAACTCGTTCCAGAGGGCGAAACTGGCAGAGTAAAAAGTGTTGGCCGGATTGCCGGGGTTAATCATTTTAACGCCGGCTTTTTCGTGTTCAAAGGGTTTATGGGTGTGTCCATAGAAGATTATTTCGGCGTTTTGTTTGAGGAGATTGTCGGCTAAAGTTGGCTCGTGGCAGAGGCCAACTTTTTTGTGGGCGATTTCTATAATTCCACCTTGTCGCCCCAAATAAATTATATTTTTATATTTTTTGGCTTCAAGTTCTAAGTCGCAAACCTCCATGTTGCCGGCGACTAAATAAATTTGGTCGGAAAAATTTTTAGCTAAATATTTTAGGGTGCTGTTGTTGGTGATATCGCCCAAAACAAAAAGAGCGCTGACCTTTTTGTTTTGGGAATAGTCTAACGCTGTTTTGAGATTGGCTAAGTTGTCATGAATATCAGAAATAATGGCTATCATATACGGTCGTTAAGTTTTTCTAAGGCTTAATTCGTAATCAATTTGTTCCATTTTTCTAAAATGGCTGTTGGCTTGGTCGTATTTGGTACGTAGATAGCCGGTAAAATCAAATTCAACAAACTCACTTAAAACATCAGCGATAATTTGTTTATTGGCACGAGCTTCTTTTATTTTTCCGGCGGCAGCTAGATTAACCGCTTGCCGAACTAATTCGCCGCACAGATCCGACAAACCACCCAAATAGCTAGGAGCGCTAATTTTGATGCCCGCTACTTTGCCTAGGGGTTTTTTGTTGATAACCAAATAAAACATTTTAGCTTCCACGTATTCTTCGACGCCCGCCCCGTAAGCCCCCTCTTCTTCTAGTCGTTCATAGCCAAAATTTTTCTGCAATTTTTTTAAGCGAGTTTCGATATCCTTTAAAGATTCTAAGGCTTTTTTATGGTCATTGCGGTGTAAAGAAAAAATTACCCGCTTAGCGTCATGTAAGACGGCGTTAGAGGCGGAGATAATTTGTCTTCTTTCGCTTTCCTTTTGTTGATATTCTTTTTTGAGTTGAGTAAAAAAATTGTGCATACAGGATATTAGTTATAAAGTTGAAAGTTGAAGGTTATAAAGTAAATACAGAAGTTAACTTTATGAACTTTATAACTTTATAAACTTTTAACTCATGGATTATTTTGCAACGCGTAAAACTTCTTCTACTGTTGTTTCTCCGGCCAAAGCTTTTAAGATGCCGTCTTCCAGAACAGAAACAAAGCCTTGCTGGCGAGCCAGGTTTTCCAAGTCTTCGTTGATAGTAGTCGGATCTTGAATCGCTTTTTTAAGGTCGTCGGTGATAGAAATAGCTTCAAATAAGCCTACGCGTCCTTTGTAGCCGATGCCACCGCAAGCCTCGCAACCTTTTCCTCGAACAAAAGTTAATTTTTGAGGGATAATTGCGCTAGAAGCAGGACTAATGCCGGCTAGAATTTTTTCTACTTGTTTTATGGTGGTGGCTTCCGGGGTATATTCTTCCTGACAGTGTTGGCAGACGCGTCTGGCCAATCTTTGCCCAATGGAACACTCTATGGCTCCGGCTAAAATTGTTCTTTCAATGCCTAATTCATAAAAACGTGTGATAGCTCCGGCAGCGCTATTGGCATGGACGGTGGACAAGACCAAGTGACCGGTCAAAGCAGCTTCAATTGAAACCTTGGCGGTTTCAGCATCGCGGACTTCACCAATCATGATGATATTGGGGTTTTGGCGCATTAAGGAGCGTAGAGCATTAGCAAAACCATAGCTGGTTTTTTCGTCAACCTGGGTTTGCATAACACCCTCCAAGCTATATTCAATCGGATCCTCAACGGTAATAATTTTAACATCACTTTTATTTAAGCGACTTAAAATAGAATAAAGGGTGGTGGTTTTGCCAGAACCCGTAGGACCAGTATTAATGATTATACCCTTGGTTTTGGTAACCGCTTCCAAAATAACATCTTTGGTTTTTAGTTGAATGCCCAGATCTTCCAGCTTAACAGCCTCTGGTTGTTGGGTGAGAATTCTTAAAACTGCGGTTTCGCCGTAACCGCCGGTGATAATAGAAACGCGACAATCATAGCGGTCATCAGGGACATAAATAGAAAAGCGTCCATCGTAGGCAGCTTTTTTGATGTTTAAATCAAAGCCACACAAATTTTTAATCTCGCCGATTAAAGGGATATAATATTCTTTGCCCAAAGTGGCGACATCGTGCAAAATACCATCAATACGAAAACGAATACGGACGCCATTTTCTTCAGGGTCAATATGTAAATCGCCGGCCTCGGTTTTAATGGCGCCAGCCAGCAAAACATTAATTATTTCGCTAGTTTTGTAATTTTTAATCAAGTCTTCTGAGCCGGTGAAGTCTTTGGCGATAGTGGCGCCAACCTGTAAATTATCTGCGGTTATTTTGACGCCACGGCCAATAGTTTTAGAGGACACAAGGTCGTATAAAGCATCAACGTAATCGGTTTTGCCGATAACTTTATAAACTTCTTCCAGGCTGGTGGTACCATCCATAACTTTTAGAACCCCGTCTTGCAACATAGTAATCATGCCGTCTTCAATGGCCGCTTCCAAGATTTTAAAGGCTGGAACATTTTCAGCTACTAGGGATTTTAACTTGTCACTCATGGTAAATATTTCAAACAAGCCTATGCGTCCTTTGTAACCGACGCCGCCACACTGGTCACAGCCCGCTCCTGGTTGATAAAAAGTCGGCAGAATACTGGGAATATTGATATTGGCTTTGGGTGAAATAACCGCTAGAATTTTTTTAACTTGTTCGGTTTCGGATTCGGTTAGAGTTTGTGCTTGACGACAATTGGGGCACAATCTACGAACCAAGCGTTGAGCCATGATGCCATTAATAGCCGGAGTTAATAAAAACGGTTTAATGCCCAAGTCCAACAAACGAGGAATTACTCCGGCCGAATCGTTGGTGTGGAGGGTGGACAAAACCAAGTGACCGGTCAAAGCAGATTGAATGGCAATTTCGGCGGTTTCCAAATCCCGAATTTCGCCAATCATAATAATATCTGGATCTTGGCGCAAGACTGAACGCAAGGCTTTGCCGAAGGTATAACCCTTTTTTTCGTCTACTTGGCTTTGATTGATGTTGGGTAAATGATACTCAATTGGATCTTCTAAGGTGATGATTTTGGTACCAGGCTGATTTAGTCTTTTAAGCACGGCGTAAAGCGTTGTGGTTTTGCCGGAACCAGTTGGACCAGTGGTTAAAATTAAACCATTAGGTTTGGCGACTTCTTTTTTTAAAGAATCCAGAGCTTGTGGCAACATTCCCATGGCCTCTAATTCCAAGCCAGTAAGACCGGATTCCAATAATCTCATAACAACACTTTCTCCGTAAGCCGTTGGTAAAAATGACACACGAACATCTATTTTTTCGTTAGCCAATTTGATAGTAAAACGACCATCTTGCGGTCGGTCAGTGATGTTGATTTTGGCTCGGGCCAAAACCTTTAAACGAGCAACTACTCCAGACCAACGAGTTAAATCAATTTTGGCGCCAGTCTGGAGAACCCCGTCAATTCTAAAACGCACAGCCACTCCATTTTCTCCGGCCTCCACATGAATATCACTGGAATTTAATTTAATAGAAGTAGCGATAATTAAAGTGAGGATGTCGGTAATATTAACGCGATTAATTTTTTCATCAATGCTTTTAAGGCCTTCAATCTCAGCTTTAAAACGTTCTAAGTCGGCCTCATTAATTTCAATGCCTTCTTTGAATTCTAAAATTTTTGGCAAGGTTCGATAAAATTTTAAGCCATATTCCAGGCTGCGGGGAGAAACCAAATAAATATCACCGCTTTGAAAATAAAATTTTTCTTGCAACTCTTTTAGCTTGTTGGTTACTGCTTCGTTTTGTGGATCAGTGGAGGCCAAGCGAATATTAAAATTATCCCTAAAAAAACAAATAGTCTTTAATTTTTTAGCCTCAGTTTCATTTATTAAAGAAATGCTTTCGGGCGAAATAGGAAAACCAACCAAATCAATGTAGTTAAAACCCAAAGAAGTGGCCAGGCCAGCAGTGGACTCTTCCAGTTCTTTAACCCCTAACTCAGCCATTTTTTTGTTAAATTTTCCTTGCGAGCTTTCTTCATCGACTTGCTTGGATTCGTTAGCCATTAAATCTTCGATAGAGGGTATTTCTTTGCTCATAAAATTAGGTAACAGGTGATAGGCTTTAGTTTTTAATAAAGGCGCGAGCAATTACGGAGGCCTAAGTCCTATTACTTATTTAAAGATGCTTAAATTTTATCATTTTAACCTTGATAAAACAAATCCTTGACTTTTTTTGTGTAATTTGTTTTAATATAAAAAATTGTTCCTTAACTTAATTAATTTTAAATAAAAAAGGAGATCATCATGTTGGGCGAAAGTTCTCAAGAAAAATATCAACAAGCCAACCAAGGTGGTAGTGCTGGGCAAGCTGGGAAATCTTTAAGTAAATATGAAAAGAAGGAAAGATTATATCAAAAAAGCCTTCTGCTTATTCAGGAAAGATTAGAAAGATTTTTGTCTAAGGGTGGTAAAATTGAGGGTTATGAGGTAATAAGTGATTGCGTGGGCTTATCAGAAGATCAGGCTAAAAAATTTTTGGATTATATGGAACTTTTTCTGAGATTTCCTTATCTTGAACGCACCAAAGATCCCAGAGAAATTGTTTATAACGGCAACGACGGAAGACCTTTTAATGCCGAATATTTTGCCGAAAACACCCTTTATATTTGGGACAAAAATAATAAATTGGCCGAATTTGAGTAACCAAGAAAAATTAATTTTTAGACCCGTTAATTAAAACGGGTCTTTTTTGTAACCGAAGAGAGTGTTATAATCACAAGGGGACAACAAGCAAGAAAAGACGCCCCTTTTTAAAAGTAGCTTAATTATTGCGTCAGCAGATGATAAAAAGATTATGGGAAGAAGAAAAAAACAAAAAGAAAATCCTCTTGATTATTTAACTTTGCCTAGTTTGGGTCTTGACCCAGCCATTACTAAAACTATTTGGGCCTTGTTTATTTTAACTTTAGCTATCGTTAGTGGCTTGAGCTTGTTTGGTTCAGCCGGAATGGTTGGTGTTTATTTAAACAAAGGTTTAACCTGGTTTTTTGGCTGGGGTCGTTATTTGGCACCGGTGGTTTTAGTTGCTTGGTCAAGCTTTATTTTATTAAAAGAACGCTTAGTCGTTGGTACCGTTAATTATGTTGGTTTATCTTTGTTTGTTTTTTCTTTGCATGGTTTAATGCAACTATTTATTAATCAGGACGAATGGAACACGGCTTTAGCGGAGGGGTTTGGCGGTGGACATTTTGGTTGGTTAGTCGCCTGGATCCTGGTGGCCGGCGTAGGCTTGATTGGCGCTTACGTAATTTTGTTGGTGATTTTTTTAATTTCACTCATGTTTATTTTTAATAGCACGCTAGCCAATATTTGGTCTAAGAGTAGTTGGCCGGCTAAATTATTAATGCACCCCCTTCATTTTATTTGGCAAAAAATAACTGGCAAAAAAGAGTTTTCTGAGACTGAGGCCGTGGAAGACAAAGAAGGAGAAGAGGAAGAAGCCGAGGATGAAAATTCAAACGAAACAAAAGAAGAGTCCGACGACGAAGACGACAAAGAGGAAGAAGAAACAGAAGAAGCAAGTTATCAAAAGCCAATAGTGGCTATAACCAAAAATGATGAAGTGGAGAATATTTGGCACCCTAATAATATTAAAATTGATCTACCCTTAGATTTGTTGGCTGAAAGCAAAGGTAAACCAGTGGGAGCGGATACAAAAAATGGCCAAAAAATTATTCAAAAAACCTTAGAAGAGTTTGGTATCAATGTAGAAATGGGAGCAATTTCTGTCGGTCCAACCGTAACTCAATATACTTTGCGCCCCTCTGATGGTGGCATTAAATTGTCGCGCATTACTAATTTAAACAATGATTTGGCTATGGCCTTGGCGGCCCATCCAGTGCGTATTGAGGCGCCGATTCCCGGCAAGTCATTGGTGGGCATTGAGGTGCCAAATAAAACCATTGCCCTAGTGAGCTTGCGAGAGATTTTGTCCAATGAGGAATTTAAAAATCGTAAAAACAACAATACCATTGCTTTAGGCAAAGACGTGGCCGGCAAGGTTTGGGTGGCCGATATTTGTAAAATGCCTCATTTATTAGTGGCTGGCGCTACTGGTTCTGGTAAGTCTGTTATGCTTAATACGATCATTGTTAGCTTGCTTTACCAAAACAATCCGGATGATTTGCGTTTTATTATGGTAGATCCTAAGCGAGTAGAGCTAACTATTTATAATGGTATTCCTCATTTGTTAACTCCGGTAATTACCGAGGTTAGTAAAACCGTCAATGCTTTAAAATGGTCGCTTAATGAAATGGATCGTCGTTTTAAACTTTTGTCCAAAGCCGGCAAACGCGACATTGTTAGTTTTAATCAGGGTTCCAAACAAAAAATGCCCTACATTATTTTTGTGATTGATGAATTGGCGGATTTAATGCTTTTGGCTGGTAAAGAAGTAGAGGCGGGGATTGTTCGCTTGGCGCAGATGGCGCGCGCGGTCGGTATTCATTTAATTTTGGCCACTCAAAGACCGAGCGTTAATGTAATTACCGGAACGATTAAGGCTAATATGCCGGCACGTATCGCTTTTGCCGTGGCTTCCAGTATTGATTCTCGCACCATTTTAGATGGTATGGGGGCGGAAAAACTTTTGGGTCGAGGTGATATGTTATTTTCTGATGCTTCTATGCCTAAGCCGAAGCGTTTGCAAGGATCATTTGTGGGAGAAAAAGAGATTAAAAGAATTGTGGCAGAAATTAAGCGTCAGGGCGGAGGCGTTAATTATGTAGATGATGTTACTGAGAGACAAAAAGTTAGTGGCATGGCCGGAGCTGGCATGAACGGCCCAGCCTCAAGCGACGATGACGACGAATTGGTATCTGAAGCCAAAGAGGTAGTTGTTAGCGCTGGTAAGGCTTCAGCTACATTGTTGCAACGCAAGCTATCGATCGGTTATGCCCGCGCAGCCAAGCTGTTAGATATTTTGGAAGAACATGGAATTATTGGTCCTTCGCAAGGATCTAAGCCACGAGAAATTTTAGTAAGCAAAGAACAATTCGCCAGTCTGCAAAATGAAGCGGTTAGTGGAGTGCCATTGCACAGGCGCGAAGAGTCTCGCCCACCCGCGGCTTATTTGATGGGGGAAACGGAAGACGAGGAAGAGGAAAACGAAGAAGACGATGATGAAACAGCCGATTTTTTTTCAGCCGAAGAAACGGAAGACGAGGAGGAAGATAATGAAACAAAGGATTCAGAAATTGCTTCAGCTAAAGTTCTTGACGAGCCTGAGGAAGAAGAAGAAAACAGCGAAGAAGAAAACGATGAAGAAGCAGATCAGGAAGAATTTAAAACCCAAGCAAAACCGAAAGATGATTATGATTTTGATAAATATTTTTCCAGATAGTTTATAAATTTTAGAAACTTTTAATTAAAACGTATGAACAAAATTTTGAAACCCATCACCGACAAAATTAATCAAATCATGTGGACCCTGATTTTTAATGGTTTGGTTTTGGTAGTTTTGGCGGCTTTAATTACCTGGAGCGCCTTTTTTCTTCAATTGCTAGTTGGTTTGGTGGTTTTGGTAGTGGCTTTTAGTTTTTTTTATGGCGCTTATAAGATGCATAGCGTCAAGGAGATACTTAAAAGACTATAAAATCCCAGTCTCTCCAAAACAGCAGACTTCAAAAGATAAAAATTTTTTGGAATTTGAAGCTTTGTTTAATCGTTTGCCAAAAACGATTTTTTGTTTTATACTAGCCTGATTATTAATACAATCTTAAATTTTTTCTAATATGAAGGTATTTTTAAAGAATTTTGGCGTGTTTATTTTGATTTTTTTAATCTTAGCAGCCTTATTTAGTCTTAATTCTAGCACTAAAACCAAGATAGAAAACATTGGTTCGCAGAAGTTGGCTAGTCAAATTGCCGAAGGCAAGGTGGCCAGTATTGAGGTAGCTAAAAATGATTTAGTCGTAAAACTTAAAGATGGAACCGAACAGTCGGCTCGTAAAGAACCAACACAATCAGTGACCGAATTGTTGGATAATTTAGGCGTAGCTAAGGATAAAATAGCCGGAGTTAATATTAGTGTTAAAGATGAATCTGGCTCGGATATTTGGGTCAATATTATTTTGCCGTTGGCCTTGCCCGTGTTGTTAATTGGAGCCTTTATCTTTTTTATGTTGCGTAGCGTTCAGGGGGCCAATAACAAAGCAATGATGTTTGGGCAAGCAGCAGTTAAAGATGCTAATAAAGATGGCCGAGTTAAAACTAAGTTTGCTGATGTGGCCGGAGCCAAAGAAGCCAAGGAAGAATTGTCAGAAGTAGTGGAATTTTTGCGTGAACCGCAAAAATTTACTGAACTGGGAGCTAAAATTCCTCACGGCGTTTTGCTTTTGGGTAAGCCTGGTGTAGGTAAAACCTTGTTGGCTAAGGCCGTGGCCGGGGAAGCTAATGTCCCCTTCTTTTCTATCTCCGGAAGCGAGTTTGTGGAAATGTTTGTAGGCGTTGGCGCTAGTCGTGTACGAGACTTATTTAAACGCGCCAAGAAAAATGCGCCCTGCATCGTTTTTATTGATGAAATTGATGCGGTTGGTCGTAAACGTGGCGCTGGTATGGGTGGTTCACACGATGAACGTGAGCAAACCTTAAACCAAATTTTAGTAGAAATGGACGGTTTTGAAACTAATCTTGGTATTATTGTTATTGCTGCTACTAATCGTCCCGATGTTTTAGATCCGGCGCTTTTGCGCCCCGGTCGTTTTGATCGTCAAGTTATGATTGATTTGCCTGACATCGCTGATCGTGAAGCTATTTTGAATATTCATGCCAAAGACAAACCTCTGGCCCAGGGTTCTCATCTACGTCGCATCGCCGAGCGTACCCCGGGTTTTTCTGGCGCTGATTTAGCCAATGTTTTAAATGAGGGAGCAATTTTAGCGGCGCGAAAAAATCAAAAAGAAATTTTAATGATTGATTTGTATAGCGCTATTGAAAAAGTTATGCTAGGTCCAGAAAAAAAGGCTCGCATTATTACAGAGAAGGAAAAGAAAATCACCGCTTATCATGAAGCTGGTCACGCCATTGTAACCCACTTTTTACCTCACACCGATCCGGTACATAAAGTTTCTATTATTGCTCGCGGATCAGCTGGCGGTTATACCTTAAAGATGCCAACCGAAGATCGACATATGCACACCAAACAAGAATTTATTGAAGAAATTGCCGTGCTCTTGGGAGGTTATTTTGCTGAAATCGCTGTTTTTGGCGAGGTGACCACTGGGGCCACTTCGGATTTGCGTCACGCTACGCAAATTGCCCGTAGTCTGATTACCGATTTTGGCATGAGTAAAAATTTAGGTCCACGCACATTCGGTGAACGCGAGGAAATGATTTTTTTGGGTCGCGAAATTCATGAGCAGCGGGACTATAGCGAAAAAACAGCTGAGAAAATTGACGCCGAAATATCAGAATTTATTTTAGACGGCCAGGAATTAGCCAAAAAAATTATTACCGACAATAAGGATAAATTAGAAAAAGTCGCTCAAAAATTATTAGAAGAAGAGACGATCGAACGCGATGAATTTGACGTTTTAATGGCTTGAATCACGTAGCACGTAGCACATAACAAAAATACTAATAGCAAAAAACAGTCGGAAGACTGTTTTTTGCTATTAGTATTCTGCTATTACCTAAAACCTATTACCTAATATCTGGCTGTTTATGGTTGGTAAGTAATTTTTATCTTTGGAGTATTTTTGCTTTGACCATTCCAACCCGTGGCCTCTGCCCAGAATTCGTAATCGCCACCCACCTTAGGATTAGCTGGTTGCCAAGAACTTTGTGCGTCATCGGTACGAATTAGTTTTTTAACTTCAATTGTTTGCGCTTCGGTGCCAACCGGTTGCACTATAAATTTAACCTGAGAAACGCTTTCTGGGTTGGTCAAGTTTATTTTTAAGATAGTGGGTAAATTTTTAGCTATAATTTTGGAGTTGTTCGTGGGAGCTATCCAGGCCAAACTGAAATCGCTTGATTCGTTTTTAGTTAAATTTAAAACAATAGAAAAATTTTGTTCAGCGCAGTTATCAATATCATCACAGACCCGCACGGTGACTTGTTGTTGGCCATTAGACAAGATGCTAAGAGGGCGATTAAGTCCGTAGGGCGCGTCATAGTTAACCGCAAAAACTTGTCCGTTGATTAAGTATTCTACTCGACTAATAACACCACGCGGGGCGTTGGCTTGTACTGACCAGATAGGATAAGCATTATTAATGATTTCTCCGTCAGTTAGACCAAAAATTGTCATGGTGGGTCTAAGGCCGGCGCGATGTTCGGTATCGGAATCTGTGGGCGGAGCTTCGGTAGAAAATTTGGGGTCTTTGGCTACTTGACGATCAATCCAAGATTTTACTCCAGCCTCCCATAAAGTAAATTGCGGGTCGGCGGCGGGATTAGTTGGTTGGTCGCCATTAGGGTTGTTTTTGTCTACAAAATACAAAAGATCATGGGGCTGCAAAAAGTTTTTTTCTATAATATAAGTTTCTGGCGTATCGGCTGTAGCCAAGAGTCCGGAAAGTTTGTCGATTTTTATTTTTTGACTACCAAAACCCCGACCCAAAAGAATGGGTCTAGTTTTGGGATCAACAGAGTAGCTAGCAAAAGACTCTACAGGGGAGTTAGCTAAAGCTTCTTTCATAAAACGATTCCAAATGGGCGCGGCAATTTGTGAGCCATCGGCGCCTCGTTTCATCTCTGAATTATTGTTATTACCGACCCAAACGCCGGCCACGAGTGAAGGAGTAAAACCAATGGTCCAGGCATCGCGATAGTCATTAGTGGTTCCGGTTTTAGCGCCCACCGGCCTGGAGCCTAGGGTTAAATAATTGTTAGCACCAAAGACATAAGAGCGCGCCGCATTGTCGGACAAAATGCTCGTGGTCATGTGGGCAACATTTGGTTCCAACACCCTGGTAATTTTTGGTTCTTTAAACTCTTCTAAAATTTTACCGTTTTTGTCTGCGATTTTTTTAATCATAACGATTTCCGGTTTGGATCCGTCTTGCGCAAAAACACTGAAAGCATTGGTATGTTCTAAGAGGGTTACTTCCCCTCCACCCAAAACTAGAGATAAACCAAAACGATCTTTATCGTTTAAAGTGGAATAGCCAAAAGCTTGGGCTAGTTTTAAAACATTATCTACACCAGCCAAGTACATAGCCTTAACCGCGGGAATATTAAGAGAGCCAGCTAGGGCAGAGCGAAAACTAATCGGCCCGTGTTCCTGACCATCGTAATTATGTGGCTCATATTTTTTGCTCGGATCGGTGGAAAAATTAGTAATTGTATCATAAACCATGGTGTCCGGAGTAAAGCCCTTAAGGAAAGCGGCCGAGTAAACAATCGGTTTAAAAGACGAACCTGGTTGACGTGGTCGCACAGCGATATTAACCTGTCCATCGATGGAATCATCAAAATAATCTTTAGACCCCACCATTGCCAAAACCTCACCAGTCTTGGAATCAATAGCGACCAAGGCAGCGTTAGAGGCATTAGAGTTTTTGGCGTTTTTTTCAGCCTGTTCTTTAATAGCCTTTTCAGCTATGGCTTGTTTTTCAACGTCTAGAGTGGTGTAAATTTTTAAACCGCCTTGTTCTATTTCTTTGTCTCCGTATTTTTCTTCTAAGACTTGTTTTAAGTACATGACAAAGTGGGGAGCAATGATATTAGCTAAACGTTCTTGAAATTTTAATTCAGTATTTTTAGCGGCAGCAGCCTCCGATTCGCTAATGTATCCCTGTTTCGCCATTTGGTCTAAAATGTAACGCTGCCGGCCAATTAGCAGATCTTTGTTTGGTCCGTAGGGTGAGTAACGGCTGGGCGCTTGAGGCAGAGCAGCTAAAATAGCCGCTTCTGCCAAGTTAATGTCTTTAACATCTTTTCCGAAATAAAATTGACTAGCTGATTGAACGCCATAGTTGCTGGAGCCATAGGGAATTTCGTTTAAGTACATTTGCAAAATTTCATCCTTGGAAAACTTTTTTTCAATTCGATAAGCCAAAATTAACTCTTTGATTTTACGAGTTATTTTTTTGTCATTGGTTAAGATAGCGTTTTTAACAAATTGCTGAGTTAAAGTAGACCCGCCGGCCGATTTATGAAATAAAACATCAGTAATGGCTGTGCGAAAAATTGCCCAAACGCTAAAGCCTCCGTGTTTGTAAAAATCTTTATCTTCGATGGCAATGGTGGCTTGGCGAACAGATTCAGGTATTTGGTCTAAGGCCACTAAGGTTCTTTTTTGGTCACCATGAATTTCGTAAAGGATAGTTTTGCCTTCACGATCATAGATTTTAGTGCTTTCCGCTACTTGTCGGTCCATAAGCTTGTTGGGAGAAGGTAATGTTAAGGAAAAGAAAATAATCATCAGAAAAAAGATGACAAGTAATAACCCGCCGCCGGCTAAAATCAATTTTGGCCAGGAGGCTTGGCGAAGCCAGGCAACCAGTTTCGACAATTTATTAACTGATTGGTGTTCTTGGCGATTTTTCCAGTGTTGCGCTGGTAAATGAGGCGTAATTTTTGGTTTAAATTGTGGAATCGGCATATGATAATAAATTTAAAATTCAAAAGTTAAAATTTAAAATTTTGGTGTCGCTGATGCGACAAAAATATTATTTTGGGTAGGGTTATTATACTGATTTTTTGGTAGAAAAACAAGCTATAATTTTTTCAAGCGAAGTTTTAATTTACACAAATTTTTTAAAAAAACAAAAGAGTCGTGAGTCAGACGAATTTTACTTTGTCGCTTAGCGTAACGGTTTTCTGACCAATTAATAGGTAATTCGGTTGTGGGCAAATGAAAATGATGGGCGAGCGCCAAAAATTCAGTGTCAAAAAACCAGTGGTCATCTTTAATTAAAGGGATAATACTTTTTACGGTTGAGCGATTTACTGCTTTGAATCCGCATTGCCAGTCGGAAATTTTAGTCCCCAAGATAAAGCTAGCTAAATGGTTGTAAATTTTTGAAGAACAGTTTCGCACAAACGAGCGATCGGTCCGCGAAGCAGGTAAAAGTCGAGAGCCTATAGCAATAGGGTGATTTTGGTTTAATAAAGCAACCAGGGGGACGACAGCCTCCAAGGAAACGGCCAGATCAATGTCCATGTATAAAACAATGTCCGCCGAACTTTTTGTTAGCCCGTGTTTTAGGGCATGCCCTTTTCCGCCCTGAGATAAGTTGATAGCGGTTATCTGTGGGCAGATAGCGGCTAATCGTTGTGCAATTACCAAAGAATTGTCACTGGAGCCATTGATAATCAGGGTTAGTTGCCAATCGCTAAAATTTTTTTGGCAATAATCTGCCACTAGTTTAGCGTTGGCCTCTAAAATAGACTCTTCATTATAAACAGGGATTAAAATTTCCAGGCTCATATTTTTTTGCTACTACATATAAGGAAAGGCCGACAGGAAGTTTAAAATTTTTAGTCAATAAATAATTTTCTGCTTTCAAAACAAGAAAACCAAGATGGTTAATTGCTTTGGGCAAACGTTTGGCCTCAGACTTGTTAATGGTCCGAGGAAAAAATTTTTTAATTAACCTGATGATAGTTATTAAAGGAAAAAACCAGGCATTCCAGTAACCAATGGTTTTGATTTTGAAATTAGCGGTTTGCAGTTTTTTGGCAAGTTCTTTTCGACTATAACGTCGTTGATGGTTTAAGGCTAAATCGTGCGCGCTGAACAGCCAAGGGTGTGCCGGGACGGTTAGAAGCAAGTAGCCGTTTGTTTTTAGGCAGGCATTGATGTTGTTTAGGGCTTTGAGGTCGTTTTTAAGGTGTTCTAAAACATCAAAAGCGCAAACTAAATCATACTTATCTTCGGGCGTGTTTTGACTGATATCAAAATTTTTGACAACAAAGCCTAGTTGTCTGGCTAAAGTCAAAGCGTCTTTATTAATATCCCAACCGACGACGGAACCTCGTTTCTTTAAAAGGTTTAACTCTTCGCCAGTGCCTGAACCAATCGAAGCTATGTTTAAATTATTGCCCGGGATTTGCTTAATGAGCCAAGCTAGCAACCCCAAGCGAGCTTGATGCCAAAAATGAAGTTGTCCGCGAGAAACTTGGTAATCATTAATGTCCATAAAGTATTTTTTAGTAGGGCGGTTTATTTGCGATTTTTTTCCAGTTTGTCTTTTCTGACATAAACCGTGCTAGCTTTATCAGCAAAAACAGCTTGCCAGTCCGGCGAAGAATCTAAAAATAGTTTTAGGTTGTTGGGATTGTTATTAATAGCTCTTTCGTTAAACCCTAAAAACTTATCCAGCCGGTTTAATTTGTATTGGGGCATTTGATTGTTCCATAAAACCGCTTCGATTTTGTATTCTTTTAGTTTGTTTTTCAAGACTTTGGGGTTGCTAAATTCTAAGTACTCCTCTAATAGGCTCCAGCCGGCAAAAGAATATTGTGGCAAACGGCCATCAATAAATAATTGTTTTTCCGGCCAAAGCCAAATGAGCCAGCCACCATAGCTGTATTGATTGAACAGTTTCAATTGGCTGTAGACAGGATGGTTCTTTAGTTGTCGGGCTGTTTGACAGGGATAATCTTGACAGAAAGATTGCCAGGGATCATCAACGCGCGGCAAAGACCACCAGGAAAAAATATTTAAAAAAATTAGGCCAATGATTAAAAAAGTTTTTAAGGTTAAACTGGCCCATTTGGGTAAAATAAAATTTGGTTCTTGGGCAGCGGGGGTTTGCAGAAAAATAGGCCAGAAAGTAAAACAAGACACAATAAAAAACAAGGGCCAATGACGCACTGATTTCAAGCTTAACATCAAAAAAATGAACAGATTTAACCATTGCCAAGGTTGTAAATGTCTTTTTTTGTCGCCAAAAGTAAAAAGAATAATACTCAAAGCTATAGTGATAGCGGTAAAAAGTAATTGCCAGTAATTGACAGGAAAAACATAAAAAGCTTTCCACTCGTTAATATGAGTCAGATAGGCATTGTTACTGTAAGTGCTTAAAAAATCATAAAGTTTAAGGCCATAAGGCGTCACCAGCGTTACCACAAAAGACAGACAACCGGCTTGCAGACCCAACCAAAATTGTTTGGGATTTTGTTGGCGCCAGCCAGTAATTAATTGTTCACTGGACCATAAAGCCAAAACCAAAAGACCGATTAAGAAGCCAGCATGCAAACAGGCCCAAAGCCAAAAAAGTCCGCCTAACAACAAAATTATTTTAAAACGATGCCAATTTTGGCTCTGATTTAAAATTAAAAACTCTAAGGCTAAAAATAACAAAGAGATGACTTGGGGTCGGGGACCTAAGTGGGGAAGCAAAGCAAAATAACCCAAGAGCAAAAGAAGCATAACAAAAAAATCAACTCGGGGATTTTTAGTTTTTAAATAGCGGACAACTAGAAGCAAGGCGCTTAAAACTAATAAGGAAAAAATAAAATTTAAGGTTTTGTAACCGTAATTATGAAAGATTTGATACATTAAAACATTGGTTAGCCATTCATGATCTACCCAGGTGCCGCCGGGAATAGTCCACAGATGAATTTGATCATTGGGCAATTGCCGGCTAGACAGAATGTCTTGACCGAATTTAAGATGCCAAGGCAAGTCCGGATCAAGATTAATCAGACCCAGCCTTAAAATAAGCGACAACAGCAGGAGTATAAACAAGACCCAGACAAGAGGGATAAACCGAGGTGAAAATTTATTTTTTAGCATATTACTTTTTCTTCTTGTTATTCTACCACCTAAAAACCTTAAATTGAAATGATTAAAATTATTCTTGCTCGCCATAACATTCTATGGTATTATAGTAGTATATTTATAATTAAACTAATCTTAGTAGAACTAATCTTCTACAAGATGAAACGGGGGTGGCTTATGAAAAAAATTTTTAAACAAGTTTTCGGTTTAATGATGTTGTCGTCGATCATTTTGCCGGTTAGCATGATGATGTTTGTGGGTAATGCCAAGGCCATTAATCCTTGGGGCGATCCTTTTGCTCAAAATGTCGGTTATGATTCTTTTAATGATATTAAGATGGGCAAGAAAGATCCACGCACCATTGCCGCCAATGTGATTAACATCTTGTTGGGTATGTTGGGTGTCATTGCCATTGTGCTTATTTTGTTCGGTGGCTTTAAATGGATGACCGCGGCCGGTAACGATGACAAGGTTGGCGAAGCCAAGAAATTGATTGGCGCCGGAGCTATTGGTTTGTTGATTGTTTTGTCGGCTTATGCGGTGTCTATTTATATCTTGCGCTCTTATCTCTTGGCCACTGGTTCAATCGAAGGAACAGGCGATCAAATTTATCAGCTGGAAGGCAATATTGCTGAATAATTTTTTGTCATTTGTTTTTGTCTCGGTCTGCTGACCAAAAAAAGCAGACCGAGGTACCCCTAGAGATAAGAGTTTGTCTTTAGGGGCACCTCTATGATTAAATTTTTTTATAAATTTCTACTGATTTTTAGTTTAGTAATTATCCCACTAACCAATGCCTGGGCTACTGATGCTCGGACTACTCGTTATGGGTTAACTGATGCCGGCACTTATGCTCAAAACCTTAAACAACCGGGGGCGGTGCCTAGTACCAGCTTAGCCGAAGAAGCCGGACGAATTGTCGGAACTATTTTGTCGTTTTTGGGCATAATTTTTTTGGTTTTAATGATTGCCGGAGGTATTATGTGGATGGTGGCTGGAGGCAATGACGCTAAAGTAAAAACCGCCAGAAGTCTGATTGTGGCGGCCATTGTTGGTTTAATTATAGTTTTGTCCGCCTACGCTATCACCACTTTTGTGGCAGACAATCTCTTGGCAAAGTAATTCAGAAAATCCATAAAGTTCATAAAGTCAAATTTAGGAACTTTACAAACTTTTAACTTTATAACTTGAGGTCGGATTATGAATAAAGTTTTTAAACTAGTTACTCTTTTTGTGTTTTTTTTGTTTTCTGTTTTAGTTTGTTTTAACACGTCCTCGGCTTTAGGTGGTTTAGATACTACGGCCAACGGAGCCGGCTATCAAGAAAAAGATTTATTAAAAATAGGAGGCAATGCCATTAATATGGTCTTGTCTTTTGTGGGAGTGTTGTTTCTACTGGTAATGATGATTGGCGGTTTTATTTGGATGACGGCGGCCGGTAATGAGGCTCGAGCCAAAACAGCCATTAATTTATTAGTGGCCGGCATTATTGGTTTAATAGTTGTGGTTTCTGCTTATGCGATCACTGCCTGGTTGGGGGATACTTTAAAATGGTGATTTTTAGTGACCTTATCGTTCTAAAGAGAGTTGTAAGGCTTAAATTTAAAAGTAATCATAGATATGAAAAAAAGTTTAAATAGTTTAATTATCGCCGTTTTTTTAATAATTGGTTTGGGCTGGTATTTGTCTTCGGCGGTTAAGGCGGCTACCCTGCAAGATGCTTTTCAGGGACAATTAAACACAGTGGGCAGTCGGAGCGGTTTTAACACCAATCAACGAAACGTGGAGCCAATTATTGGCACCGTTATGTCCGTGGCCTTGTCATTTTTGGGGGTCATTTTTTTAATTTTAATGATTTTTGGCGGTTTTTTGTGGATGACCGCGGCTGGTAACGACGAAAAAGTCAAAAGAGCCGTGCAATTAATCCAGGCAGCCATTTTGGGTTTAGTGATTGTTGTCGGTGCTTATGCTATCACGGTTTTTATTTTGGGTAGAATCAGCAAAGACTTGATTCCGATTGGGGAAAGCGGGGGGATTAGTGGTGGGTCTTATGACGGTAGCAGTAAAAGCAGTTCTAGTGGCGGGAATTTTTGCTGTGTGCTTTACAGTACGCCGGCTCCAGTGCGAACCATTAGCGGTTGTACTCCTTATACAGAGGATAACGCCACCAACAGAGATGCTTGCGCTGGATCGGGTGATAGTGAATTTTTAAGCTCAGCTTGTCCTAGTGGATGTCCCAATGCAAAAAAATTAGGTTGCTGTGTTTTCACTAATGTCCCCCTGGATACGGCTTGCGTGGCTTCGCCTGATAGCGCTACTTGTTTAAGAGATCATCCTAATGGGACTTTTAATAGTGAAGAATGTTCGCCAAGTTTAGGTTGTCCTCCATAATCTTTTATAAATATGATTAAGAGAAATATTAAAAAATTAAATTTATCCAAAGTCATAACTCAATCATTGGCCACGCTTGGTTTGGTCATTTTGGTGGTGCCACAAATTTGTTTTGGCGCTACGGTTTTAGAACGCTTAAGAAATGTGGTGGTCAGTAAACCCACCTATGATTATGACAAAACTTCCGAAAACACTTTAACCGATTAT
Organism: uncultured Gammaproteobacteria bacterium; assembly: GCA_964545125.1. Lineage (GTDB taxonomy): Bacteria > Patescibacteriota > Patescibacteriia > Patescibacteriales > Patescibacteriaceae > JAKAEX01. The sequence continues at coordinate 31,525 of CAZJEP010000004.1, read as the reverse complement.
TTGGGTAATATTGTCGGGGTTTTTTTAGGATTGTTGGGAACCATTTTTGTTATCTTGATAGTTTATGCCGGCTATACTTGGATGATGGCTTCCGGTAATGCGGAAAAAGTTTCCAAGGCTCAAGGCACCATTAAATCAGCCGTCTTGGGGCTTGTAATCACCGTGGCTGTTTATGCTATTTGGATTTTTATTTTTGCCAGAATTGTTAAAACTTAATATGAGTTTAAAAATTATTAAAAACCTTTTGGCCGGTTCGTTGGTAACGATTTTATTGGTGCCACAGTTCGTCTTAGCTATCGGCAGCAAGGTCCAGTTAGATTTATTGAGGCAAGACACAATCCTTGACATTAAAGAGCAGGGCGATCGTACGGCTAACTCTTTTGGCAACAAAACTGACGAAACTACCCTGACTCAATTTGTCGCCGACTTGCTTAATGTTTTTTTTGGGTTGTTGGGAACTATTTTTGTTATTTTGATTGTTTATAGTGGTTATCTTTGGATGACGGCCTCTGGCAACGCCGAAAAAGTAAGCAAGGCGCAATCGACAATCAAGGTAGCAATTATCGGTCTTATTATTGTTGCTTCGGCCTATGCTATTGCTTATTTCATTTTTGCGCGTTTACCGGACGCTTCGTAACAAAATTTTTAACTTAATCTTTTTTAAGCTTAAAAAAAGAAAAACGCCAACTTGGTTAAGTTGGCGTTTTTTGTGAAAAGATTTTTAGATTTTGGCGCCGTTTCTTAGAATGAAATAGTAGTTCGTTCCGTTGAAGCCCCTATTTTTTAGGTTGGTGACAACAAGCCTGCCTCTGGCTCTCTCAAATTCTCCTTTAGAACCGTCTTCGTAATAGATGACAGTATAGCCACTGGCGTTAATGGGTAGTTGTAATGGAAGTCTTTGTCTTGGTCCTACTGTTTGGTCTAAGATTACCTGATTGCCAAGAATAACTTCAAATCTTACGGTTGTTTGATAATAGTCGTTGATAGCTATGCCATCCACTAAACCGTTACTGGGAGTGGGCTGATTGTTATTGGTGGTTAATATTTTTCCGGCCTGTTCTTTGTGCATAAGATCAAGTTCTTGATTGTCTACGGCTAAAGTATTGGAGCGTATTCTCTGTTGGATCAGTTTGTCTTCGGCGTTTAAGCGAGTGTCGTCTCGGTGATTGATGGAGCCAATTCTGGCTGAACCACAACCAAGAAGAAACAAACAGAAGAAGGCAACGGACAACAAAGAAGTGAGCCACAAAATAGAATTTTTGTTTAACCTTTTCATGATAAAACCCTTTTTATATTGTGAAAAAACAATGTTTATTTTTAATGAATAATTTTCACTATAGCATACTTTAGATAAAATGTCAAGTATTTTTAGTGTTTTTATTTAAAATTAGCCTAAAATAGGTATTAGGTAGTAGGTTTTAGGTATTAGTGTCTTTCTATAGAATTAATTTTTATCGATTAGTCGTTTTCTTTAACTGTTTATGTTTGTGGTTGCTGTTTTTTTACTAACACCTATTACCTAAGACCTACAACCTCTATCATTTGACACTTATTTGATAAACTGATATAGTACTCTTGACTTAAGCTAGTATTTTTTATACTAGCTTTTTTTATAAAAATTTTTAATAATAATTTATATTTATGAGCGAAATAGTAAATGCTATTAAGCAAATTTGTGAAGAAAAAAATTTGAGTTATGAAGCGGTTATCGCCACGATTGAGTCGGCCTTGGCGGCAGCTTATCGCAAAGATTACGGAGAAAAAAATCAGAACATTAAAGTAGAATTTAATCCGGAAACCTCTGAAACTAAGGTTTATGATCTCAAAACCGTAGTAGAAGATTTGCCTGAGCAACCAGAAGTCGCGGAGGGTGAGGAACCAGCTCCATCAACTCTGACCGAAGAAGAAGAAGCAGAAATTCATCGTTTTAACCCCAAGACAGAAATCCAATTGTCCGAAGCCAAAGAGCTTGGTAAAAAATATAAAATTGGCGATGAAATTAAAACCGACCTGCCTAGTTATGCTGAGTATGGCCGTATGGCGGCGCAAACCGCCAAACAAGTTATTATTCAACGTTTACGAGAAGCGGAGCGTGATATGGTTTTGAATGAATTTAAAGATAAGGCCAAAGAGGTTATTACTGGTGTGGTGCAACGTCGCGAGGGTCGTGTGGTCCTAGTGGATTTAGGCCGTTCTACTGGTATTATTTTGCCGGAAGATCAGATTAAAAATGAACGTTATTCTACTGGTAATCGTCTTAAAGTTTATGTGCGCGAAGTTAATTCCACGGCTCGTGGCCCAGAAATTTTATTGTCGCGCACTTCAGAAGAGATTTTGCGAAAGGTTTTTTATTTAGAAATTCCGGAGGTCTCCAATGGTTTAATTGAAATTAAGGCAGTGGCGCGTGAAGCCGGTGCCCGTTCTAAGGTGGCCGTCATGGCAACTAGTGAAAATATTGATCCGATCGGTTCTTGCGTCGGCCAACGTGGCGCGCGCATCCAAACAATTATTAGAGAAATTGGGGGAGAAAAAATTGATATTATTGAATATAGTGATGACGTCAAAGAGTTTATCGCCAACGCCTTGTCTCCAGCCAAAATTGAAGCCGTAGAATTGGATGAACAAAATCATAAAGCTACAGTTAGAGTGGCTGGTGATCAATTATCTTTGGCTATCGGCAAGAGTGGGCAAAATGTGCGTTTAGCCGCTCACTTAACCAATTGGAAAATAGACATTATTAGCAATTCCGAAACGGGCGCGGTTAAAGTGTCTTCTGATGACGAAACCTTAGCGGAAACTGAGGCAACTGAAGAATCTCTAGTTAAGGTTGAGTCTTTAAGTGAAGAAAAGAATGAAGAAATATCAACCATGGATGAACCGGTAAAGAAGACGAGAAAACCGAGGAAGAAAAAAGAGGAGATCGTAGAAGCGGAAACAGAAGAAGTTACCAAAGAGCTTGAATCTGAAGATTAGATAAGAGATAAAAATTTAAAATTAAGAATAAATTTATTTCGTCTTAAACAGTTGACGGAGGAAGCTGTTTAGACAAAAAACTTATGTCACCAATTCTCATGTATTTTATTCTGGGTAGCGTAGCAGTGGCGCTGGTTTATGGAGCTTATTACATTAAGCACATTTTAAAATTACCGGCCGGCAACGACAAAATGCAGTCTATTGCCAAGGCAATTCAAGAAGGAGCGCAGGCTTTTTTGGATCGTCAGTATCGCACCGTCGCTATGGTGGCCGTGGCCGTTTTTTTGATTATTGGTTTTACTCCAAGTTTGTCTTGGCCAGTAGCCACCGGATTTTTATTGGGCGCTTTTTTGTCGGCGATGGCTGGTTATATTGGTATGCATGTCAGTGTGCGCGCCAATGTTCGCACGGCCGAAGCAGCTCGTGGAGGCCTAGATAAAGCCTTAGACGTGGCAGTTAAAGGCGGCAGCATTACCGGTATGTTGGTGGTCGGTTTGGCCTTGTTTGGTACGACTATTTTTTATTGGTACACTGGTGATCTCCATTCTTTGATTGGCTTAGCTTTTGGCGGCTCTTTAATCTCGGTGTTTGCGCGTTTGGGTGGTGGCATTTTTACTAAAGCTGCCGACGTGGGGGCTGATTTGGTTGGTAAAGTGGAGTCAGATATTCCTGAAGACGACCCTCGTAATCCAGCGGTCATTGCTGATAATGTCGGCGACATGGTTGGAGATGATGCTGGTATGGCGGCCGACTTGTTTGAAACCTATGTTGTTACTGCTGTCGCCACGATGACGCTGGGAGCCTTGCTTTTTGCCAAGGTTCCTCAAGCTATTATTTATCCGTTGGTTTTGGGTGGCGTTTCTATTATTACTTCGGTGATCGGCATTTTCTTTGTTCGTTTAGGCAAAGATAAAAATATCATGTTCGCTCTGTATAAAGGATTAATCGTTTCCGGTATTCTGTCTGCTGTTGCCTTTTATTTTATTACTCTTAGGCTTTTTCCGGCCGGTTTAACTACGCTTGAGGGGGTAACTTATGGACCCAAGCATTTGTATTTGGCCACCTTAATCGGTTTAGCCGTAACGGCCTTGATGGTGATAATTACTGAATATTACACTTCAACCAAGTTTCAACCGGTTAAAGATATTGCGCAAAGTTCTACAACTGGACACGGGACAAATGTTATTACTGGTTTGGCTGTATCCATGAAAGCGACCGCTTGGCCGATAATTGTTATCGCTGCGGCTATCGGTGGCGCTTATGCCATGGCTGGTCTTTATGGTATTGCTATTGCGGCGGCTTCTATGTTGTCAATGGCCGGTATCATTGTTACTATCGATGCCTATGGTCCAATTACTGATAATGCTGGCGGTATCGCAGAAATGGCCGAAATGGAAGAGTCGGTTAGAGAGGTAACTGATCCCTTGGATGCTGTCGGCAATACCACCAAGGCTGTGACTAAGGGCTATGCTATTGGTTCAGCTGCTTTGGCGACCTTAGTTTTGTTCGCCGATTTTACTCATGCCGCTGGTGGCGGGTATCAATTTTTATTAAATGACTATCGGGTGATGATTGGTTTGTTTATTGGTGGCCTTTTACCCTATTATTTTGGCGCTTTGGCTATGCAGGCCGTGGGTCGCACTGCCGGCAGCGTAGTAGAAAATGTGCGCGCGCAATTTAAGGCTAAACCGGGCATTATGGATGGAAGCGATCAGCCAGATTATGGAGAAACGGTTGATATTGTGACGACCGCGGCTATTAAGGCTATGGTTGTTCCGGCCCTGATTCCTGTTTTGGCCCCAATTATTATTGGTCTTCTTTTAGGAGTGGAAGCCTTGGGCGGGTTGTTAATTGGTTCAATTATCACTGGGATTTTTGTGGCCGTATCAATGACTTCGGGCGGTGGCGCTTGGGATAATGCCAAAAAATACATTGAAGCTGGTAATTTTGGTGGTAAAGGCAGTGACGCTTATAAAGCAGCCGTGACTGGTGATACGGTGGGCGATCCTTACAAAGATACGGCCGGTCCAGCCATTAATCCGATGATTAAAATTGTTAACATTATTGCTTTATTAATTATTGGTTTGTTAATTTAATTGTTTTTTAAAAGAGGAGTTTTTAATGATCCAAAAGAAATACAAACGAGAAACAAGGATAAAACAAAATCCTTTAGCTAGAGACGGTTGGCGATTTTTACCTTTAGGTGGCCAACCACCAAATAGAACTCTTTTTCTTTGGCATCAGGCTAATAAAAAGCTAAAATATCGAGTGGTGTGTAGATTTGAAGAAGATTTTAAAGAAATTGATGTGGAGGCAAATGATTTAGAGGCGTTAAAAGCCGAGATTAAGGAGAAGCTTAAAATTAGCCATTGGGCCGTCTAGAGAAACAAATTAAGGTTAAGGCTGCTTAAGTAGTCTTAACCTTTCCCTTTATTATGAAAATAAATAAAAATAATTTAAGCGAAGCGCAAATTGAATTAACCATCGAAGCCGAAGTGGTTGATTTGGAAAAGTATTTAAACCAAGCAGCCACCAAATTATCTGAACAAGTTAAAGTGGCTGGTTTTCGCCCAGGCAAGGTTCCTTATGAAACCTTAAAAACTCAAGTAGGCGAAGCGGTTATTTGGGAAGAGGCGGCTAAATTGTTTATAAACAAAAATTTAGATAAACTGGTGGCTGATAATTGTCCGCGGCCATCTTTAGGTATGCCACAAATTGCTATCACCAAATTGGCTCCGGGGAATAATCTAGAGTTTAAGGTAACGATTTCCATGATCCCTGAAGTTAAATTAGGCGAATATAAAAACTTGGGAATTAAACGAGACTTAGTGACGGTAACCGAAGAGGAAATTGATAAAGTATTGACGGAATTTTGTGAGGCTCAAGTTAAAGAAGCTTTGGTTGACAGGGCTGTTGCCACTGGTGACAAAGTAACCGTGGATATTAAAATGTTTTTAGATAAGGTTCCTTTGGAAGGCGGACAAGCGCAGGGCACAGCCGTTATTATTGGTAAGAATTATTTGGTTCCTGGTTTCGATGACAAAATAATGGGAGCCAAGGCTGGCGAAACCAGAGAGTTTGAACTGGTTTATCCGGCTGATCATTTTCAAAAAAATATTGCCGGAAAGCGAGTGGAGTTCACAGTAACGATTAAAGATGTTTATGAAAGAATTTTACCGGAAGCTAATGATGAATTGGCTAAAAATTTTGGCCTGAAAAATTTGGAAGATTTGCGTCATAACATTAAACACAGCATTTCTCACGAAAAAGAGCACCGCGTCGAAGAAAAGGCTCACTTGGCTATGATTAACGCTTTGGTGGATAAAGCCGAATTTGGCGAAATCGCAGAGATCTTGGTTGATTCTGAGCTGGAGAACATGATGGCGGAGTTGGCTCATAACTTAGAACAACAAGGCGGTAAATTAGCCGATTATTTAACCACGATTAAAAAAACCGAAAAAGATTTAAAGGTTGAGTGGCGTCTAGAAGCTCTAAAAAGAGTTAAGTCGGCTTTGCTCTTGCGAGCAGTAGCCGAGGCGGAAAAAATTGAAGCCAGTCCTGAAGACATTGAACACGAATTAGAACATTTGCGAAAGCATTACCACGAAGACGCCAAGGCTTTGGAAATAATCAACTCGGGCGCTTATTTAAGGAGACTATCCTCTGAATTAGCTAACAGAAAAACCATTTTAAAGTTGGGTGAGTGGAACATAATCAAGAACACTAAAGACAAAATAGCTTGTGACCATAAACATTAACTAGATAAAAAGATTTAGTTGAAAGTTATAAAGTTCATAAAGTTAAGAATATAATTTTTTAAATTTACTTTAGACTTTCAACTTTATAACTTTTAACTTAATCCTTTATGTCTAATCTGGCTACTAATCGTGAGGCTGGTTATCGCTACGAATTACTGGAAAAATTTGAGGCTGGTTTAGTGTTAACCGGAGCCGAGGTTAAGGCGGCTAAATTAGGTCAAGTAAATTTAAAAGGCAGCTATCTGAGTTTGCGTTATTTTGGTAAAAAGTTGAGTTGTTTTTTGATCGGCGCCCACATTTCTTTGTATAAATATACAATCGATAGTGACTATAATCCTTTGCGCGACCGCGAGTTATTATTAAAGAAAATCGAATTAAAACACTTGTTGGGCAAGGCCAATGAGGCGGGCTTGACATTAATTCCCTTGCGACTTTATACTAAGAACAGTTTGGTGAAATTGGAGTTTGCCGTAGCTCGGGGTAAGAAACTTTTTGATAAACGAGATACCATCAAGAAGCGAGAAATTGCCAGAGATTTCAGTCGTCTAAAAAGAGGTAAATAATATTTTGATAGTTTTTTGACAATGTAAATTTGTTTGATAAGGTGGCCCTTCGATGTTACTCAGGGCCGATTTTATCAAGCAGAGCTTAATAAAATCGGGGATGCCAGGATTCGATAATAAATTATTATTTAACGTGGCCAAGGGGTGGAGCGAAGTCCGCCTTAAAAAAATCGCAAAAATATAATTGCCAAAAACGCAATGAGCAAGTTAGCCAGTGTCTTCGCGATGCCGGCTTTTGCGCCAGTCGCCGCCTAAGGGCCGCGACCGTTGTTCCGATTAAGTCTGTTCGTCGGATAACAACGTCATTTTCGGACTAAGCCCAGGAGTACGCCTAAGCTCTTGGGACAAAAATTTTTTGGCTAGTTGTTTGAGCTTTTGTTTGGTTTTTATTTGAACAGCGAAACACCAAATCAAACTATCCTTGGTAGAGGCTTTAAGTAATGTTTGTTAGACAGGAGTTCAACTCTCCTCATCTCCACCTCGACTCGTCGTAAATTTTATTAACATAAAATTTCCTCCTCGCTCGGTGCAGGCACCCCACCCCATCTACTTTTGGTCGAGGTGGCCCCGAGCGTAGTCGAGGGGGTGAATTGTATGTATTACTTGTATATTTTACTTTGTGCTGATAATATTTTTTATGTTGGTTTTACTAATGATTTAAAACGCAGATTAAGCAACCATAATTCTGGTCACGGCTCAAAATTTGTTTCAGCTAGACTTCCTGTTAAATTAGTTTATTATGAAATTTATCCGACTAAAAAGGAAGCAGTAAAAAGAGAAAAACAAATAAAAAATTGGTCAAGAATTAAAAAAATTAATTTAATAAAGTTAAATAAAAAATGTTAGCCGCGGTGGCGGAATTGGTAGACGCGCTGGACTTAAAATCCAGTTTCATTAAACCGAAGTGAGGGTTCGATTCCCTCCCGCGGCACACGTTGACAAAAAGTCAATAAAAATGTAGTATTTTGAAGAATTAGTTTTAATTGGTGATTGAAAATTGTTAAGCAAAAGTTTTAGGCGCTTATGTTGGCAGGTTTTGCCTCGCCGAAGTTTTGATAGCCTATGTTGGCGGGCTGCGCCCGCCGTAGCCTGTAAGGGCGTAGGCGGGTATCGTATAATGGTTATTATATTGCCTTGCCAAGGCAGAGATACGGGTCCGATTCCCGTTACCCGCTCATAAAAAATAACTCACCCGGAGTTGTTTTTTTAACAACAAAGCTAAATGAGACCAACTACAATTTTTGAAAAACTGCTAACCTCGGTAATTAATAGTTTGGTGGCGATTTTATTGGTAGCGCCATTTTTGAAATTAGCCGAAAACTCTATTTCTGAAAAATTAATGATAATATCAAGTTTTTTTATTTTAAAACTAGCAGCTATGATTTTTAATCAAAATAGAAACTTGGGAATGGTTATCATTGGAAGTTATTGGAACAAACCAACTACGATTTTTAATCAGATCAAATATAATTTGCTGTATACCATTAGTTTTGCGAGCTTATTTTTTTGGATTGTTTTTCCTTTTGACTTGGCCTTATTAAACCTCCTGTTTATTCAGGCAATAACCGTTAAGATCACCAGAACAACTATGCATGCTTATTTATCAGACTATCTGATTACTTGTAAAAAGATGGGATATTCGATTTAGTTGCTTAAGAAAAAAGACTTGGATTACCCAAGCCTTTTTTCTTAAGAGGATAAACCACCAGCATGAGCTGGCGAGTGCGCTTGCCCGCCCGCAGCGAAGCGAAGGAGGGTTTACTCACTAACTTTAAAAACTAGCTTCGGCTGGTTTTTTAAGTTAGCTGAACAAGATAAAAAGGAAATCGAACTCTTTCTAAAACACAAACTCTCCCCAAGGGAGTTTGTGTTTTAGAGCAACAAAAAGGTAATTAGATGTTTTACGATATTTATAACTCAATAAAAAATGTGGTATAATATAATAAAGAAAATAAAGAAAACCAATGAAGGAGGGTTTAAAAAAAACCAAAATTTTTTCGTCAGCCAAAAAAGCGTCTAAACTTAAGAAAAACAACGGTTTAAGCGAAGCTGAAGTTCGAGAGAGGCTGGATAAATATGGCACCAATGAATTGGCCAAAGCCAATCAGCTTAATGTGGTCTGGAAATTTTTGTCTTATTTTAAAAACCCGCTTCTGCTTATCTTGATCGTGGCTTCGATAATTTCCGGCTTTACTGGACAGGTTAATAGCACGATTGTCATTTTGGCCATGATTTTTTTGAGTGTTACTTTGAATTTTTATCAGGAACATAAATCTGGCAAAGCGGCCGAGGCTATTACTAAAAAATTAGCCACCATGGCCAGTGTTGTTCGTAGTGGCAAAGTAAAAAATATTTTAGCCAAGTTAATCGTTCCGGGCGACGTGGTTTTGCTGTCAGCTGGTAGCATTATTCCGGCTGACGGAGAATTAATTGAAGCTGATGATTTTTTTGTTAACGAATCAGTGTTGACCGGAGAAAGTTTTCCGGTAAAAAAAACAGTTAAAAACGGGAATAATTTAGCTTATTCCGGTACGGTAGCAGTTACCGGTTTTGCTCGTTTTGTGGTTACTAAGACCGGTGCCAATACCGAATACGGCGCGATTGCCAGAGAATTAAATGCCAGCCAAGAGGCTAATGCCTTTGAGGTGGGTATTAAAAATTTTGGTTTTTTGATTGTTAAAGTAATCGCCAGCATTGTTTTGTTGGTTTTTTTAATCAGCATTCTTAAAAATCACAACCAAACAGGTTTTTTACAATCATTTATTTTCGCCATGGCTATTGCTGTAGGAGTCACTCCAGAATTATTGCCTATGATTATTAGTGTTAATATGGCTCGCGGCTCCATAAAGATGGCCAAAAATGGGGTTATTGTTAAGCGGTTAAACGCCATGCCTGATTTTGGGAGCATGGATATTTTGTGCACAGACAAAACTGGTACGCTTACCAAAGACAAGATTACTCTGGTTAAATATTTAGATGCCTTTGGCCAAGAGTCTTTGCCAGTTTTACGCTTTGCTTATATTAATGCTTTTTTTGAAACCGGCCTTAAAAATATGATGGATAAGGCGATTTTGGAGTTTAAGAATTTAAAATTTAGCAAATTGAAAAAAATCGATGAGATTCCCTACGACTTTTCTCGCAAGCGATCTTCGGTTATTTATGAAGAAGCCGGACAAAGGGTTATGGTAACCAAGGGAGCGCCGGAGGAAATGATTAAAGTGGCTAAAAATTTTTGTACTAACGGCGTGGTTCATAAAATTACTCCGATTGATCTTAAAAAATTTAATAAAGTGTTTGAAGATTTAAGCGCCCAGGGTTTTGGGGTTTTGGGCATCGGTTACAAGTCAATCAATGATCGGCAAACTAACTATAAAAAAGAGGAAGAAGAAAGCGGTTTAATTTTTACGGGATTTTTAGCATTTTTTGATCCACCTAAAACAAGCGTTAAGGAGACTTTGGTGTTTATGAAAAACCATGGAGTAGAAATTAAAATTTTAACCGGCGACAATCATTTGGTTACTCAAAAGATTTGCCAAGAGCTAGATTTGCAAATTAAAGGAATCGTTTTGGGTCACGATTTAGATATTAACAAAATGACGCCAGCCTCTTTGGCAGTGGTGGCAGAAAAAAATACTATTTTTGCTCGCTTAACCCCCAGTCAAAAAGAAGCAATTGTCTCGGCTTTGCGTCGTCGAGGACATGTGGTTGGTTATTTGGGTGATGGTATTAATGACGCGCCGGCTCTTAAGGCGGCCGATGTGGGCATTTCTGTTAATAACGCCGTAGATGTGGCTAAAGAGACTGCCGATATTATTTTGATGACCAAAGGATTACAAGAATTAATGGAGGGGGTTTTAGAAGGACGCAAAACTTTCGGCAACACCATGAAATATTTGATGATGGGCTTAAGCTCTAATTTTGGCAATATGTTCAGTATGATTGGAGCCGTGTTGTATTTGCCATTTTTGCCGATGTTGCCGGCGCAAATTTTGTTAAATAATTTTTTATATGACAATTCTCAGTTAACCATTCCTCTGGATGACGTAGATCAAGAATATTTAAAAAAACCAAAACATTGGGACATTAAATTTATCAGAAATTTTATGTGGGTATTTGGTCCTATCAGCTCTTTGTTTGATTTTATTACTTTTTATGTTTTGTTTGGAGTTTATCACTTATCCGGCGGGGCTTTTCAGGCCGGCTGGTTTATTGAATCTTTAGCTACCCAGGTTTTTGTGATTTATATTATTCGTACCAGAAAATTGCCATTTTTTCAGTCTCGACCGAATCGTTTTTTGCTTTTGTCGACCTTGGGTGCCGTGACCTTGGGGGCCCTAATAGTTATTTCTCCTGTGGGGTCCTTGCTGGGTTTTGGTCTTTTGCCTTTGAGGGTTTTGGGAACTATTTTTTTACTAGTGCTAACTTATTTGCTTTTAGTAGAAATAGTTAAAAGATGGTTTTATAAAAAAATTCATCCAGTAAGCAGCTTATGAGATTTTTTAAAGGCACAACCTTATTGTTATTAGCTATCATAATTTTTGGTGGCCTGTTTGCTTATTGGTTGTTGAGCAATTATCAGTCGCGCCAACAAGAATTATTGTCCTTGGAGCAGCAAAACATTAACAACCAATACTCCTCTACGGTTAATTCTTACCGCCTGGTGTCTAAAACCTTGTATGATGAGGTTTTAAATTCGGCAGAAATTTTAAGATGGCTAGAGGAAGCCCAAGAGGCTACTCCGGCCCGGCAAGCTGTTTTGAGGCAAATGCTTTATGAACGATTAAGCCCGGTTTTTGCCAGACTAAAAAAGAAAAATTTTAAACAAATCAATTTTTATTTACCGGATACGACCAATTTTTTGAATATGCAGCGACCGAACTATTTTGGTGATAAATTGGGTGAAATTAGGCCTTCGGTTAAAATGGTTAGCGAAACCCATCAATATGTTGAAGGCTTTGAAGAAGGGAAGGCCTTTAATGGTTTTATGTTCGTTTTCCCTTTGGAAAGTAATGGAAAATTTTTGGGTAGCGTAGAAACCAGTGTTTCTTTTAACACTTTTCGTAATGAAATGAGTTTGATTTTTCCTTTGGCCTATAATTTTTTAATCAAAAAAAATGTTTTAAGCGACCAAGTGTTCGCCGATGAGGCCAGAAATTATTTTTTGAGTGATCTTAATCGGGATTATTTTTATGAAAAAGAAGTTGATAATATCAAACGAGTTGATGTTATTTCTCCGGAACTAACTTCTAAAATTAATACCAAACTTAAGGCCAGCGTTTATTCTTTGATGACCAAAGGAGAGTTGTTTACCAAGACGACGACCGTCGATAATCTAAATTTTTTGGTTACCCTTGTTCCTATTAAAAATATTAAGGGCAATCAGGTGGCCTATATGGCCGCTTATCACTCCGATGATTCTTTAGCTTTGTTGTTTAATGATTTGCTGTTAAAGTTAGTTTTTCTGCTAGCCATCATTTTGGCCATGTTGTCATTTATTTATTATATTCACGATAATCAACAAAAATTGCTGGATACTGGAGAAAAATTAAAAAATATTACCACGGCCATGGGTGAAGGCTTGTTGGTTATTAATCCAGACAATAAAGTGGTTTTTTATAATGAAGCGGCGGCCAAAATTAGCGGTTTTGGCGTTGACAAAGTTTTGAACAAAACATATTGGCAAGTTTTAAAGTTTGTTCACGAAAATGACGAAGAACGAAACGACGATTTTGTTAAATACGTTTTTCGTTATAATGATGTTAAAAATGACAGCCAAAACGTTTATCTAAAACAGGCTGACGGCGATAAGGTGCCGTTAGCCATTAGTGCCGCTCCTTTGCGCAACCGCATGGGCAAGGTTTTAGGCTGTATTGTTGTTTTTAGAGACATCACCCAAGAAAAAGAGGTAGACAAGGCTAAGACCGAATTTGTTTCTTTGGCCTCACATCAATTAAAAACGCCCATGTCAGCGGTTAATTGGTATTCGGAAATGTTAATGGATGAAGAGGTCGGTAAGTTAACCGACAAGCAAAAAGATTTTTTGAAAGAAATTCGCGAAGGTAATGATCGCATGGTTAAGTTGGTTAATGGTTTACTAAACGTATCGCGTATTGATATGGGCACCTTATCAATAATTCCGGAACCAGTTGATTTGAAAGCTATGTTTGAAAGTTCTCTGGGTGAATTAAAATTTGGCACTACGGCCAAAAAAATAAAAGTAATTAAAGACTATGATCCCACTTTGGAAAAAATTAATTTAGATCCAAATTTGATGAGGATTGTCGTGCAAAATTTGTTGTCCAATGCTGTTAAATATTCTCGTGAAGGCGGTGAGATTAAAATAGAAATTAAAAAACACAATGCCAAGGATGTTTTTATTGCTGTCAAGGA
>CAZJEP010000004.1:0-17831 GCA_964545125.1 uncultured Gammaproteobacteria bacterium | reverse complement strand
AAAAAACAACAACCGAGTATTTTTAAAAAGTTATTCCGCGCCGACAATGTTAAAACGTTAAAAGTGGAGGGTACGGGTTTGGGGCTCTATGTAGCTAAGTCGGTGGTGGAGGCTTTTGGCGGCAAGATTTGGTTTGAATCGGAAGAAAATAAAGGCACTTCGTTTTATATTACCCTGCCCCTTAAGGGAGTGAGGGCCAAGATGGGAACCAAGGGGCTGGAATCAAACGCCTAAGAGGTCTGCGACTCTCCTTCGCGCAAAGTTACGGAAGGCAACACGCAACATGGATTACTTTACTAGTCTTATAATTAAAAATTGTCCACCTGCTAGTGGACAATTTTTATTTTAGTATTTTTTACTATTACCTAATACCTACAATCTATTACCTGACTTTTTACCAATTTAACTTCTTAGCTTCTTCCCAAAATTCCTGATTACCTCTGGTTTTTTCTAAATACCACCACTCTACGCCCCACAGGTAAGTTTGTTTAAAGCCAGTATTAATGGCGTATTGTAGGTTGGCTCGCCATTGCTGAAGATCTAGTGATTTTTTGGCTTCCTCGGGCGGGAGAGCATTTAAAGAGCTGTTGGGTGCCCAGGGTTCGGCTTGCAGCTCCACAATCAAACTTTGCTTAAGACCCTTGCCAGCTTGTTTTAATTTTAATCGATAAAACCAGTCTGGTAACCACCAGCGGACGTAACCCATAGTTGGGCTCCAAACTACTCGATATAAAGTGGTACCTAGGAGGTCGCCGGTTTTGGCTTCGCGTCGCCAACTGCTCAATTCTCCGGAAGCGGTTATAAGAATGGGTCGCTTATCTAGATTTCTTACCACAGACACCTCTTCTTTAAGCCAAGCCTCATCACTAGGTGGACACTCGCCAAAAGAGTCTAATAAGGGCTCATTTTCTATTTGCCAAGCAATAATTTCTGGCCGATTTTTATATCTCTCGACGATGGTGGTTAATAGATTTTTAATTTTTGGCCGTAAATCTGTTTCGCTGGTGTTTTTTGCCCAATCAGGAATATGACATTCTGGCCAGCGAGGCAAGCGTCGCCCGATAACCAAAATAAAGTTAACTTTTTTTTGGGCACCCTGATTTAACATCCAGTCGTATTCTTTGAAATCAAATTCTCCAGGGCGCGGTTCCACGTCTTGCCAATAAACAGGCAAGCGGATATTTTTACTACCCAAATCATTTAAAATTGCTGAGTAATTTTCTTTCCAACTCAAGCCAAGAAAAGAAGAAAAACGCTTAGAAAAAGTCACCCCCCAAAAATTTTGCGGAGCAGCCAAAGTAATATAAGGAGGATAATTAGAAGCGTATTTAAAGGAATATAAGATCCAGCCCAAAAGAAAAAAGATGACCACAGAGGCCACTAACCATAATTTTTTAGGAGATTTTTTTTTGGACGGCATTTTTATAAAGTAGAAAAATAAAGACCAAGGGCGATGATTAAAATGGCTATAATTTTTTGAACAATTACTCTTTGGCTAATGTTTTCTTTGATAATTTTAGGAAAGAAAATAGTTAAAAACCAGCCTCCTAAAATCAAGAAGACGTATTGTACGCCTTGCAGAGCGTTGATAAGGGCCACTGGACCAAAAAAGATGGCGTAGTGTTGGATTAACGAACCAAGGCCCCCTAAAATTTGGTTGATGATTAATAAAAATTTTTGTCGGCCAGTTTGTTTTTTCTTTGATTTGTAGCCCAGGCCACTTAAAATTTCTCGGCGCCAATTAGAGGGTGCTAAAAATAATAGAGCCATTAGGCCGTTACCGCCGGCCAGCCAAATATAACTGGATAAAAACGGTTGATGTTCGTAGGCGAATTTGGTACCGATAAAGTAAAAGGCGAAAATTATAGCCGAAACTAAACTTGGCCAAACCACCTTAAGACTTGAGAAAAAAACAGTTGTTGCTTTTGCCCTATCTTTAATTAAAACAATAATCAGTGAACCAATTATTAATAAAACTAAACCTAAAATTTGTTTAAAATCATAAGAGGTTTTTAGGAGCCATAAAGACAGAAAAAAAGTAAAAATAGGGATGGTGCTACCAATTAAAATGGTAATACGAGAAGCATCGCCATATTTTAAGGCTTTAAACATGGCCAGGAGCGCCCAAGGAAAAAGAGCTCCTACTGCCAAGTTAAACAAGAGCCAGCCCCAACCCGGCCACACTAAGCCCCAGGGGGCGGCCACGAAAATTACCAAAGACATCAGGCCAATTAAAAAGGCGTAGATTTTATTGGAAGGTAACACCCGGCTGATCAAAAATTTATCACCTAGATTGGAGGCGGCTAGAAAAAAATAGGCAACAATCGTCAATATTAACCATGTTGGCATATAAGCTTTTCAATTTTATAAGTGGCTAAACTTTCCGCTTCTAAATAGCCTTGCCAGGCCGAACGAGCCAGGCGTCCGTCATTTAACCAGTCTAACAACCACTCTCCTAGATAGTCTAAATTTTCCGCATCCAAACCAGCGCCAATGGATATTAGCCAGTTTCTATTTTCTCTTTCTTGGGCTCCGACGACCGGAGTCATTAAAATCGGCAGGCCCAAGCCGGCATAAAAAGATAGCTCTGAAGGTTTGGTCATTAAAATATCGGTCGTTCGCAGGGCGCGATTAAAAATTTTAAAGTAATCGGCTTTTTTGGGATGATAAATTATTTGGATATTTTTATTTTTATCTAAAGTTAAGGTTTTAAGAAGTTCGGAAAAATATTTTTTGACATCTAGTCTAGATCCAGCCACTAGATTTAGTTTTAGTTTGTGGTTTTTGAATAGTGGTTTCAAGCTGGGTAAAAATTTTTCAGCTAATTCTCTTTGCGCTCCGGCCCCTCCTACGGCAAAAGTAAGGGTTATTGGCGCGAGACGCGAAGAATAATCTAAAAGACCGATTTCGCTGGCCACGAACGACCCGAAAGTTTGTCTAAAGATCCCGCTCGGGTCAAGTCGCCCTAAACGTTGATTCAAATCGGCTTTTAGGATTGGTTTGTTGGTGCCGCCAATGTTAGTTTTCGGCAAAGGAAAACCGGTAACGATAATATTGTTATCCTTGACGCCATACATCATTAATCTTTGGCGAGCGCGTTCAGTAGAGGCCAAATAAATAGTTGAGCTTTTGCTTGGATTGATGGGCGCCCAGGAACGACTAATATCAGCATCGCAAATCAGACAATAAACCTGTCCTTTATAGTTATAGTATTCGCTAAAGTAAACCGGCACAAAAAAGGTTGTCAGCAGTGGGCGGATGTCCCGATTAAGGCGGTCAATTAAAGGTTTTCCTACACCCCGCTTAACAATGCCAAAAAAGAATTGTTGTTGAGCTGTGGTTTTAGGTAAGCGTCTTTTGGGATAAAAATCATCAATATCTTGGAATTTATCCATCACCCCAAAAAGGGCCGAACCAAGAAGCGGTATTTTTTTAAAATAAGAAACAAAATTATATAAACTATTCTGTTGGGTCCAGAGTTTTTTTTCTCTGTCGCTGATGTTCGGATAATTATTGGCATCAATAATCCCGCCTTCAGCTATGTCAGCAAAAGGATAGGCAGCGCGTTGATGGCCGTAGCCCATGTCCGCCGCCACGACATAAAATTTTTTATTACGAAAAAACATACATTAAATATTATATCACAAAACACAATTTTTGTGGTAATTTGAAGTGTACAGCTTGGGTCATTGCTGGGCAGAAAAAACGATTTGAAATTAACGAGACGGGTGTTATACTATAATTAGCCAACTAACAAAAAATATGGCACCTAATTTATGATGAAAGCTAAACTTTTAACCAAAATTAAATTAGTCAAAGACACAATGCAATTCGATTTTGAACTGGAAACCGGCGAATTAATTTTTCAAGCAGGTCAATTTTTAAGCATCAAGTTGCCAGAAGTAAGATCGGCGGGAGACGAAAGCAATGTTCGTTATTTTTCTATTGTCAGTTCTCCTAGCCAAACCAAAAAGTTTAGTTTGGCTACTCGTTTGTCTTCCTCTGCTTTTAAGCAAGCTTTGTTTAATATGATTTTAGGCAGCGAAGTTGAAGTCGGCGCCATTGGCGGTAATATGATTTTGCCGCCAGCTACTGTTCAATCTTTAATTTTTGTAGCTGGAGGAATCGGTATTACCCCCTTTATGTCCATGCTGACCTTTATTAAAGAAAACAAGACCCAACAGCAAATTACTTTGCTTTATTCTAATCGTACGCGACCCTCTAGCGTTTATTTTGACGAATTAATTAAACTTGAAGAAGAGTTGCCTAATTTTAAGATGATTGCCACTATGACCGATGATGAATATTGGGCAGGAGAAAAGCATTTAATTGACCATGAGTTTATTAAAGATAAAATTCCTGACTATAAAGAGGTTAAGTATTTGGTGGCTGGGCCACCAGCCATGATCTTGGCAATGGCTAATAATTTTGATAGGCTGGGCATTACCAAGGACCACTATACTTTGGAAGAGTTTTTTGGGTATTAGAGTTAAAAAATTTCCAATGTTGTTGAAAAATATGGACAAGTTTTTAGATAAGCTAAATTCGGAGCAACAGTCGGCCGTTATCCATGATAGCGGTCCTTTGTTAATTGTGGCTGGTGCTGGGACTGGCAAGACCACGGTTTTAATTAGTCGTTTATTGTATTTAATTGAAAAAAAGCAGATTAAAACTGACGATATTTTGTTGGTAACCTTTACAGAAAAAGGGGCCAACGAATTGGTTGTTCGGGCTGATGAGTTGTTGCCTTATGGCTACACTGATTTGTGGATTTATACCTTTCATGGATTAGCCGATAGAATTTTGCGTGACCATGGTTTGGAAATTGGTTTGCCGACGGATTATAAGATTTTAACCCAAACTCAGCAGTGGATTTTTATTAAGAAAAATTTAGACAAATTACAACTTGATTATTATGCTCCTTTGGGCAATTCCAGTAAGCTTATTGGCGAGTTGTTGCGCCACTTTTCCCGTTTAAAAGATTCTTATGTGACCAGCGAGGAATATTTGGCTTATGCGGAAAATTTACGACAAAATCAAGATAATATGATGTCAGGGGTCGGTTTAAAGGTAGGACCCGCCTTCGCCGAAAGCTTGGGCGAGGCAAGCCCGTCTTCGCCCGAAGGCTTCGGCGAGGCAAGTAAAATTTGGGAATTAGCCAATGTTTATCATGCCTACAACCAACTACTTTTAGATAATAAATTTTTAGATTTCGGCGATTTGGTAAATTATTGCTTAAAGCTTTTTCGTCAGCGGCCAGCAATTTTAAAATATTATCAAGACAAGTTTAAATATGTTATGGTGGATGAGTTTCAAGACACAAACTTTGCGCAATATGAGTTAATAAAATTATTGTCCGGAGCCAACCACAACCTAACTGCCGTGGGCGACGATGACCAAAGTATTTTTAAATTTCGTGGAGCTTCTTTGTCCAACATTATGCAGTTTAAAAAGGATTATCCGCAGGCCAAAGAAATAGTTTTAACAACCAATTATCGTTCTCGACAAAATATTTTGGATCGAGCCTATGAATTTATTACTCATAACAATCCTAATCGTTTGGAAGTTAAATTAAAACTAAACAAAAAATTAACCAGCCTTAAATCTGGTGGAGATGTTAAATATCTATCTTTTCCGACCACCGTTAGTGAAAGTCATGAGGTGGTCGCTATGATTAAGGATTTGCACCAAGAAGGAGCGACCAATTGGTCAGAGATGGCGATTTTGGTGCGCGCTAACGCTACGGCAGAGAGATTTGTGGAAGAATTGAAACGTCAAAACGTTCCCGCTCAATTTGTTTCTTTAAAGGGCCTTTATTACAAGCCAATAATTTTAGACGTTTTAGCTTATCTTCGATTGTTGGACAATTATCATGAATCTAGCGCTTTATACCGGGTTTTAAATTTTCCTGAATTTAAGGTTAATCACCTTGATTTGGTAAATATTTTACGTTTTGGAAAAATTAAGCTTTGGTCGCTTTATGAAGCACTGATCAATGTGGCAGTCATTCCTAAGGTTAGCGCCGAAGCGCAAGACAAGATCACTAAATTATTGGCAAGCATCAAAAAATACAGTCAGGTTATTAAAAACGATCCCTTGAGTTTAGTTTATGTGAGTTTGGTGCGCGACATTTTTTTGTCCCATCTTAATAAAGACGAACATTTGCCGGACTATAACTATCTTAATCAGCTGTATAAAAAAATTACCGCCTTTGAGGAAACTAGTCCAACAGGCTTGCTGAAAGATTTTTTAGAGTTAGTTGATTGGGAATTGGAAGCTGGCGACAGCGGATCGTTGAACCTGCTCGTAGACGACATCGATACGGTTAAAGTAATGACTGTTCATACCGCTAAAGGTTTGGAATTTAAGTATGTCTGGATAGTGGATGCGGTAGACAAACGTTTTCCAACCATTAGTCGGAGCGAAGCTATTCCTATGCCCTTAGAATTGGCTAAGGAAAATTTGCCAGAAGGAGAAACCCATTTGGAGGAAGAGCGCCGTTTGTTTTATGTGGCCATGACTCGCGCCAAAGAGGGTTTGATAATTACCGGCGCTCGCGATCATGGCGGAGTCGATGTCAAAAAACCATCGAAGTTTATAGCTGAAGCTGGCTTAGCCGAAGACAAGATTGATGTGGTTGAAAATTTTAATGAATTAGAACGAGATTTAAAACAAACGGTTGCGGTTAAAACGCCAAACAAAATCAATTATGAACTACCCAGGAAATTTTCTTTTTCTCAACTGGAAGCTTATGAGCGTTGCCCCTGGGCTTATAAGCATTTGAATCTTTTAAAAATTCCGACAGCCCCTAAACCGGCGACAACCTTTGGTCGAGTTTTGCATAATACTTTAAGAAGTTGGCTGGGAGGAATAGTAGACGGCTCCGCACAGGCTAGTTTATTCGGCGATGGCCAGATTAAGGGCGATTTTAGTCAGGCTGGATTATTAAAATTTTATGAAGAATCTTGGCAGGACCATGGTTATGCTAATCGCACAGAAGCGGAAGAATATCGATTGCTTGGCCGTGAAATGCTAAAAGCTTTTTATCAAAATTGCAAGCAACAGGCGTGGCCAGAAATTATGTTTTTGGAAAAAAAGTTTTATCTGCGAATTAGTGGCGATATTTTGGATTGTACTTTGGACCGGGTAGACAAATTGACTGATGGCACAGTAGAAATTATTGATTATAAAACAGGTGCCGCCAAACCTAAACCGAGTTTTGTCGATAAGCGTCAACTATTGCTTTATCAAACAGCTCTAGAACAATTAACTAATTTAAAAGTGAGTCGTTTGACTTATTATTATCTCAAAACCGACGAGGTGATCAGCTTTACTGCCAAGCCGGCGGACTTGGAAAAAATAAATCAATGGACAATTGAGACGATTAAAAAAATAAAAAGCTTTGATTTTACTCCCAAACCGGAAGTTCATGTTTGCCAATACTGCGACATTAATCAAATCTGTGAGTTTCGGCAAACTTAATTTTGTGATACAATAAATTATATGACTTTGCGGGCCTATTTAAGCTTGATGATTATGGCTACTCTGTTGTCGGCGGGGGTTTTTGGTGTAGCCATTACAGTAATTGATCCTTATAAAACCAATCTGTTGGGATTTGCTTTATTTTATGCTTCGCTGTTTTTAACCTTGATGGGTGTTGCTGCAATTATTGGTTTTGTAATGCGTTTTGTAGTTTTTAAAAAACATTTAGCTTCACGGGCTGTGATCATTTCCTTTCGTCAAGCCTTTTTGATCTCATTTTTAATTATAGCCTCCTTGGTACTTTTGGCCCACAAACTATTTAGCTGGTTTAATGTCCTGTTGTTAATAATAGTGTTTTCTGCCTTGGAGTTTTTTTTAATCAGCCTAAGCTCAGAAAAGCAGTAAATTTATAAAAAGTATATGTGTTTTAAAAAAATTATTAATAAATTATCGGGTAAAAAAGAAAAAACAAAATTTCCTTTAGTAGTAGTGGGTGAGATTATTGAATTGAGCAAACATCCTAATGCCGATAAAGTTCAATTAACAAAAATTAACATCAGTTCGCAAATTTTAGAAATTGTCTGTGGCGCCTGGAATATTAAGGTCGGTGACAAGGTGCCAGTGGCTTTGGTGGGCGCCAAATTACCTAATAGTCTGCAAATTAAAGAGGCGACGATTCGCGGGGTTAAATCTTTTGGTATGCTCTGCGCTACTGACGAGCTTGGTCTCGGCGCGGATCATAGCGGAATTATTATCTTAAATAATAAAGCAAAAATTGGCGGCGCTATTGATAATTTTTTGGTTTAAAATTTACGACTTACGACTTATGAATTACGAAGTTTTTAAACAAGAAATTGCCATGTGTCAAAAGCTGAATAAAAAAAATAAGGGACACTGCGATTGGGGCGAATGCGCTAAATGTGGTGTTATTCCCTTGTTGTATAAATTAGGAAAAGGGGAATTGTACGAAAAAACCCAGGCCCAAGAATTAAAAAAATTGATTCTGCAATAAAAATCACAAATTCAGTCTACAAGACACTTTATAAACTCTATAACTTTACAAACTTTATAAACTAATTTTATGTTTTTAATCAACTACAGCCAAGATATTCTTTTTTTAGTACTAGCTATTTGTGTTTTGTGTTTAACCTTTTTTCTGGCTTGGGTGCTTTATTATTTGGTGGCTAGCGTCCGACAAATTCATAAGGCTACTTTATTAGTAAAGAGCGAAGTGGAAAAAATTTCTGAAATTATTCACGGCATCAAAGAAGCTATCAAATTGCCAACTTCAGTTGTTGCTTTGGTTGTTGAAGGATTAAAAAAAATAGCGGAAATGGGCATGGATGTCTTTAGAGAAAACAAAAGTAAACAGCGAGCCAAAAAAACAAAAAATGGCTTAAATAAAGAAGAAAATGGCAAGGCCAGCGGTCAGATTTTTTAGTTATTAGTCGTTTTTATTATTGACTTAGAGACAAAAAGAGTGGTATTTTACTTAATGCCCTCTTTTTAAATATAGGGTGCAAAAATGTGCGTCAAATAATTAAAATTTTATTAAATTTAGCCTTATTTTTATTACGATTTTTTTTAGTAATAAAAAATTTCTTAGTAGCTGGTTTTAGGCTGTTATTTAAACCGGGACGCGCGGTATTGCGCGGTTTTTATTATATTTTTATTTTTCCGGCCTACCGTTTTTATTTGTTGGTTAATAAAAAACTTGGCTTATCTAAGTCCAAGAAGGGGCGGGTGGTAGCAACTATTTTAATCAATAAAAGAATTGTTCATTTTTTAATTATCTTTTTGACGATTTGGTTAATTTATTTAAACTTTGCCACCGCCAATCAGGCCGTCTCGTCCAGCGACGTAGTGAGCAAAACTCTGTTGGCTAAAATTGTTACTGATGAATTTGTGCAAACAGAAGATTTGATTGAGGAGTTTCAGGACAATAAAAATTTATTTAATACGCCCGCCAGTGATTATTGGTCTAATAATGCTTATTGGAGACCGCCCCTAGCCTTTAGTTATCAAGAAGAAGAGTGGCAGCTAGGTGGCAATATGGCCACCGGACCCAGATCAGGCAAGGCGCCACAAAGAGCCGAGATTGTTGAGTATACGGTTCAGGCCGGTGACACTATTAGTAGTATTGCTCAGTATTTTGGCATTAGCGTTAATACAATTTTATGGGAAAACGGTTTAACAGCCAAAAGTTATATTAAGCCGGGCAATGTTTTGAAAATTTTGCCGACCACTGGGGTTACCTATAAGGTGATTCGTGGAGATAACTTAGTCAGCATCGCCAATAAGCATGGAGTAAGCCCAGAAGAAATTATGAAGATGAATAATTTGGCCAACGCTAATCAGGTTAGGCTCGGCCAGAAATTAATTATTCCCGGAGGCAAAAGAATCGTTGACCGAGGCATTGCTACCCAAACTCAACAACCCCGCAGTTTGGTTAGCATTATTGCTAATCCTCGTGGTTCGGCTACTCCAGCCAGTGGATCAAAGATGAATTGGCCGGCGCAAGGACGTATTACTCAATATTATTCTTGGCGCCACAACGGTTTGGATATTGCGGCTTCGATTGGTACACCTATCTATGCGGCGGCTGGAGGCGTAGTAGAAACAGCTGGTTGGAATAGCGGGGGTTATGGTTACCAAATTGTAATTAACCACGGTGGTGGCAAAAAGACTCGTTATGGTCATTTATCCAAGTTTGCTGTTAGTGTCGGCGACGAAGTGGGTAAAGGAGACAACATTGGTTTTATGGGCTCTACTGGTCGTTCTACTGGATCTCATGTTCACTTTGAAGTTATGATTTATGGTAAACGCTACAACCCGTTAAGTTATTTAGGGTACTAGACAAATAAAGTCCCAAACCCCAAAGCACAAGCTCAATAAATTACAAGTCCTCAATAAGCTTTAATTAAGTGTTTTTGTGGTTTGTGATTTGGTTCGCCAAGCAGTAGACGAAAATTATGATTTGGAGTCTTGTTAAGATTCCAACATTGATGCTTAGGGCTTTTGTTTTGTTCTGTTTCTATTAAGTGCTATTATTAAAATATTAATTAATTTTATTTTTATGATTGGTAATTTTATCGTAGGATTGTTAACGATTGGTGGTGGCGGTTTAATGTTGTTTAAGGCTGAGTCTTTTTTAAATAATTTTGGACGTTTGCCTTTCTTTGAAAAACATCTCAGTTCTGATGGTGGGTCACGATTGGGTTATAAGTTAATTGGTATTGCTTTGATAGTTATTGGTTTTATGATTGCTACTGGTTTAATAAGTGAATTTATTACTTGGATGATTTCTCCAGTCACTCAATATAGTCAACCACTTCAGTAGTTCATAAAGTTCATAAACTTTTAACTAATTTAGGGCCCGTAGTTCATTTGGTAGAATACCTGCTTTATCCCGATAAATCCAAAACGATCGAGGGCCGTTAGCTTAGTTGGTAGAGCGCCGCGTTTGCAACGCGGAGGTCATCGGTTCGAATCCGATACGGTCCACAAATTGATTAGTTGTCTCGCTTTGGCCTAAATTTAGCTCGGCTATAAGCGATTATTAAGGAATTTATGAAAATATTATTTTATTTAAAGAAGTTTTTTGGTTACCGTTTAGAGATAACAGTTTTTGTCTGTGGGGCGATTGTGATGATTTTTGAATTAATTGGTTCGCGTTTATTGGCGCCTTATTTAGGCAGTTCGATGATTACCTGGACTAGTTTGATTGGGGTAATTTTAGCCAGCCTTAGTCTTGGTTATTGGTATGGGGGAGTTTTTGCTGATCGTGGTCAAAGTGAACGTGGTTTAGCTTCTATTGTTTTTATGGCCGGGGTTTTGATTCTGGTAGTTTTGCCCATTAATAAACCCTTGTTGATTTTTTTGTCTGACCTTGACTGGTCTCTTAAAATAAAAGCAGTTTTAGCCTCTCTTTGGTTGTTTACTCCGGCCAGTGTCGCCTTGGGAATGGTGTCGCCCTATGCCGTTAAATTGCGTTTGTCTAGTTTGGATTCAGCCGGTCAGAAGGTCGGTTCGCTTTACTCTTTATCAACCTTGGGTAGCTTGGTGGGCACTTTTGGGGCGGGTTTTTGGTTGGTGCCCTTTTTTGGTACTCTAAAAATTGTGGCCGGTTTGGCGCTAGTTTTAATTGTTTTGGCTCTCTGGTTATATTTTTCTGGTAGCTTTAAGAAAAAATTAATCCCTAAATTTTTAATTTTTGTTTTGTGTTTATTGGGCCTTACCTACTGGTTCACCAAACCCTCAGACGGTTTAATTGATCAAGATACGGCTTATAGCCGGGTTTGGATTTATGATTCTCTTTGGGGAGTAGCGCAAGATCCGGTAAAAGTTATGCGTCTGGATTCTAATTACAGTTCAGCTATGTTTTTAAATAAAGATGACTTGGTTTTTGATTATACTAAATATTATGGTTTGGCCGAATATTTTAACCCGGCTTTAAACAAGGCATTGATGATTGGCGGGGCCGCTTATTCTTATCCCAAAGCCTTTTTGAAGGCTTATCCGCGCGCCGAATTAACAGTGGCTGAGATTGATCCAGCGGTAACCAAGTTAGCTGCTAAATATTTTAAATTGCCAGACGATCCGCGACTTATCATTAAACACGCCGATGGGCGGGTTTTTTTGAATGAAACCAAAAATAAATACGATGCCATTTTTGTCGATGCCTTTTCTTCGTCTTTTTCTATTCCCTTTCAGCTAACCACTAAGGAGGTAGCTCAAAAAGAATATGGCGCCTTGAATGATGAAGGAGTGGTTATTGTTAATATTGTTTCGGCTATAAACGGTCCCGGGGGGCGCTTGGCCCGTTCTATGTATGCCACCTATAAAGAAGTTTTTCCTCAGGTCTACTTGTTTCCGGTAGAAACTAGCGATCAAGATACCGTTGTGCAAAATGTGATGTTGGTGGCGTTGAAAGACAAAATTAAGCCGAATTTTCAGCCGCTAAACAGTCCCTGGAAGGATTTTTTGACTCATCATTGGACTAAACCCATCGCCAGTGAACCGATTTTAACGGATAATTGGGCGCCAGTAGATTATTTTGTCAGCCAGGCTTTGTAAATTATTAGACTAATAATAAAGGCAAGCGGTTGTGGTAAAAAGCTTTAGTAAGCCAAGAGCCTCCATTTTAAAGAGGGGGTTCTTTTTTATTGCAATTTTGCCAACAAAATCTTATGATTATGATAAGGATATGGCAAAATTAAAGCCTAAAATTATTATTTTAGATGGCAATGCTTTGGTGCATCGCAGTTTTCATGCTTTGCCTTTAACTATGGCTACCAAAGCGGGAGAAATTACTAACGCGGTTTATGGATTTACCAATTTTCTTTTAAAAGCCATTAAAGAATTTAAACCGACTTATGTGGCGGTCGCTTTTGATTTGGCCGGGCCAACTTTTCGCCACGAACAATTTGTCGACTACAAGGCTACTAGGGTTAAGGCTCCCCAAGAACTTTATGATCAATTGGAGCGAGTAAAAGATATCGTGCGCGCCCTGAGTATTCCGATTTTTGTGGCGCCGGGTTTTGAAGCTGACGATGTTATTGGCACCATTACCAAGAAGATTAGCGATAAAGTAGAAACAATTATTGTGACTGGCGATATGGACACTTTGCAGCTAGTTGATGACTCGACATTTGTTTATGCTATGAGTCGAGGGATTAATGACAGTGTTTTATATGACACCAAAACAGTTAAGGGGCGCTATGGTTTTGGTCCAGAAGCCATGATTGATTATAAGGCTTTGCGTGGTGATCCTAGCGATAATATTCCGGGTGTGCCGGGCATCGGAGAAAAAACCGCCACCGAGTTAATAAAAAAATTTAAAAATATCGAGAGATTGTATGAACAAATAACAAATAACAAGCAACAAGCAACCTGCCTACCGGCAAGGCAGGCAAACAACCTAAAACCACGAATTGTTGAATTGCTCATTGAGCATAAAAAGAAAGCGTTTTTAAGTAAAGATTTGGCCACGATTAGGACCAACGTGCCGATCAACTTTACGTTAGAAGAGGCGCGTTGGGGTAAATTTGATCAAGAAAAACTAACAAATTTGTTTAACGAATTAGAGTTTCGTTCATTATTATCGCGCCTTAATGATTTGCCAGGAGTAGACCAAGTTGCCAAGGCTGGTGGTAAATTCGAGCGCAATCTAAAAGATTTTAATTATACCCTAGTTGATGACGAAGAAAGTTTTACTAAATTTTTTAAAGCCTTAAAACAACAAACAGCTTTTGCTTGGGACACGGAAACGGATAGTCTAGATGAGCTTAACGCGAATTTACTAGGTATGAGTTTTAGCTGGAAAGAAGGAGAGGCGTACTTCGTGAAAGTTTCAAATTTTAAGTCTCAAGTTTTAAGTGGAGAAAATAATTTATTCAATTTTAATAAAAAAGTTGAAGAAAAAAAAATACATCCGTGGGTAAAAAGACTACAGCCTATTTTGGAGGATGAAAAAATTAAAAAATACGGACATAACATCAAATTTGACATGAAGGTTTTGGCCGGCTATGGAATAAGCGTGCAAGGGGTAGATTTTGATACGATGATCGCTTCTTATTTATTGAATCCTGATGGCCGGCAGCATAATTTAGATGCCGTGGTGTTTAATGAATTAAATTTTTCCAAAATTTCCAAAGATGATTTATTGGGGACGGGCAAAAACAAAATAACCTTTGCCGAGGTCCCAACAGACAAATTATCTCTTTATGCCTGCGAAGACGCTGATTTTACCAATCGTTTAGTTAAGCCCTTGTCTAAGAAATTACGCGAAGTCGGACTAGATAAATTATTCAAAACCATGGAAATGCCCTTAGTGGAAGTCTTGGCTAAAATGGAAATAGCCGGTATTGCTATTGATGCCAAATATTTTGGCAAATTGGATAAGCAAATAGATGCTAGCTTGGAAAAACTACAAACAAAAATTTGGTCTTTGGCCGGTAGCCATTTTAATATCAATTCAGTTCAACAGTTGCGTGAGATTTTATTTAACAAATTAAAAATTGCCACTGAAGGTGTGGCTAAAACTAAAACCGGTTTGTCCACCAATGCCGGGGTTTTGGAAAAATTGCGAGGCGCGCATCCAATTATTGAAATGATTTTGGATTATCGCGAGTTAAGCAAATTGTCTACGACTTATGCCAAGGCTTTGCCAAAATTAATTAACCCAACCACCGGTCGAGTTCATACTAGTTTTAATCAGACCGTGGCCGCTACTGGGCGATTATCTTCAAGCGAGCCAAATTTACAAAATATTCCTATTAAAAGTAAGTGGGGTAAGCTTATCAGACGGGGCTTCATAGCTGAGCAAGGCAAGATTTTGGTTTCTATCGATTATTCTCAGATTGAATTACGATTAGCCGCCCATATGTCTGGCGACCCGACCATGCTCAAGGCTTTCAGGGCAGGTGAAGATATTCATAGAGCTACGGCGGCGGCGATTAATAAGGTGTCCCTTGATAAAGTGACCCAAGAAATGCGCTCGGCCGCTAAAGCTATTAATTTTGGTTTGCTTTATGGTCAGGGACCTCGAGGTTTAGCGGAAAATACTGGCATTAGCTATAACGAAGCCAAACAATTCATTTCTGAATATTTTAAGTCCTTTAGTCATATTAAAAAATATATTGACCAGGCCTTGACTAAGGCTAGAAATGACGGCTATGTAGAAACCCTATTTGGTCGTAAACGTTATTTAGCTGAAATAAATTCTAATAATGTTATGATGGCCAAGGCGGCCGAACGTATCGCCGTTAATGCGCCTTTACAAGGAACGGCTGCCGACATTATTAAAGTAGCGATGATTAAAATTGATAATTTAATTGATAAGAAATTTGCCGGTCGAGTTAAAATGTTGTTGCAAGTGCACGATGAACTGGTTTTTGAAATTGATACCGGCTTAGTTAAATCCGTGGTCCCAGCCTTGCAAGAAATTATGGAAAACGTGATGAAACTAAAAGTGCCGTTAACGGCTGAAGTAAAAATCGGCGATAATTGGGAAGAGATGGAGAGGCTATAAAACTTAAAAGGAGAGCCTCTAAAAGATTTTCAAGAAAAATTTATTAAGTTTAGAGGTCAGGGCAGACTTGTCTCGACAAAGCCATTATTTTTAGGAGGAAAATTATGCTTAACAACAAAGACATAAAAATAACTTTCATTCGATCCAGGGGCGCAGGCGGACAAAACGTTAATAAAGTGGAAACCGGGGTAAGATTAAAACATTTACCAACCGGTCTGATAGTTCGTTCGGACAGACACCGTCTTCAGACGCAAAATAGAATTGCAGCTTATCATTTGTTGAAAAAAAAATTACAGGAGCGAGAAGCGGTAATAACAGCCGAACTTAAAGCCAGAATTGCCAAAGAACGTCGGCAAAAACAGAAGCGCAGTTTAGCTGAAAAGGCTAAATTGGCCGAAGCTAAAAAACGGCAGTCAATTAAAAAAACATTAAGAAAAAAGACGTCCTGGGAATAAGGCGTCTTTTTAGGAAAAGTTGTATTTGACAAATTTTTAAAAAGCGTTAATTTTAAACTAAATTATTTTTGTTCATTTTAAAAAGGAATATTTCATGGAAAACAAGAAGCCAAATGCTGTTATTTTTTGCCCCCAAGCAAAAATAGCCCAATACCTGAAAAAAATAGTGAGTTGGTCGGAGAACAAGCTCAATCTTTATTATCGTAACTTGCCGTATGGTCCGTCCAACGAGCTTAGTTATGCTTGGAAAAACATCAAGGGACAAATTGATTATGTCTTTGTTGTTTTGGATTTAAGAGCTGAAGATAAAAAATTTATTGAAGAGTTTGGCTTAAAAGTTAAAATTGGCTGGGATAAAATTTATAATTGGCCAGACTCATTTGAATTAATTTTTGGTTTAGATAGATTAGACCAAGGGGTCGTGGAAAAAATATTTGAGCCTGAAGAAGATGATAATTATGACGACGAAGACTTAGATCTGTTTATTATTGACAAGACAAACAACACGTTTAATCCTTGTGTAATTACCTTTAGTGAAAAGCCAATTAACGATCATCTTATTGACTTCCTGGCTTTGCATGGAGTTTCTGGTCATTTTAGTTCAGAGGACAAGGAATTTAACAATCAGGAGTTGTTTTTTAGAGAGATTAAAGAGAAAGCCGAAGAGCTAAAAAAAATAAATCAACAGGTACGAGGTTTTATCGAGGAAGAGTAATTCTTTTTTTAAAAGCCGTTTTAAAAAATTTAAAGCGGTTTTTGTTTTTTTTGATAATTTGGGGACAAAACAACAGAACCATAGAAAGAGCTATTTTGAAATAAACATTTTTATTTAATCTTGGCCATTATTTTATAAATTTACTTAGCTTGACAGGAAAATATGATAATGTATAATACATATTACATTTCTACTTTCTATATTATGGGTAGACAAACAAATCATCTTCAAATGAAAAAGAGCGGTTAGCGGGCTTTTTGCTTGCGTTTGTCAACCGCTCCTAGGGCGGTTTTTTTGTTGCCAAATTTAGTTGTCAGATCATAGCCCCGCAGGCGAGGTTTTAATCTGGTAGTTAAAGATAGAACTTTAACAAAAGAATACAACGAACAAAATATAAGAAATTATGTTATTTTTTTTGCGGAAAAAGCCGCCCCACGAACGCGGCACATCCGAATTAAAATAACAACATAAAAAGTCAAAATAAAAGCGTGGGAAAATCACGCAAGTGTGTATGGTGGATGCCTTGACTCAAAAAGACGATGAAGGACGTAGCAGCCTGCGATAAGCTGCGGTGAGGTGGCAAGCAACCTTTGACCCGCAGATATCCGAATGGGGAAACCCCTCCCGATGAAGTCGGGAGACCCGCCAGCTGAATTCATAGGCTGGTGAGGGGACAACCCGGTGAACTGAAACATCTTAGTAACCGGAGGAAAAGAAAAAAAATGCGATTATTATTCAGAAGTGGTGATGCTTCATCGCTTTTGAATAGTAATCTTGATTCCCTAAGTAGTGGCGAGCGAAAGGGGAACAGTCTAAACTTATTTAACTGCGATTTTTAACGGTTTACCGTTGGGGATCAGAAGGCGCTGATGCCATATGTTTTATGGGTGTTGCAAGAAGCTGTTGTCGCTGATCAGCCAAAGCGAAATTTAAAGGTACCTTGTTAGTTGAAGTGAGCTGGAAAGCTCTGCCAAAGACGGTGATAGCCCGGTAAGCCAAAGCAAGATATTTTTTTATAACAGTTCTCTTAAGTAGTGCGGGACCCGAGAAATCCCGTATGAATCTGGGTCGCCTATGATCCAAGACTAAATACTTTTTGAGATCGATAGTGAACAAGTACCGTGAGGGAAAGGTGAAAAGCATCCCG
>CAZJEP010000003.1:68780-87229 GCA_964545125.1 uncultured Gammaproteobacteria bacterium | reverse complement strand
CCAATCAATCCAACCAAACCACCCCCTTAACCCCGGAACAACTAATCAACCTTAACAAATACGGGTTTACCAATTAAACACCTGTTTGCAAAAAACACCCTGTGTTTAAATGGGGTGTTTTTTATTTTTGCTAAATTTGGAGTATAATAAATTATATGTTAAGGGATAATCTTTTTTTGACTAAATCCAGCTTCCTAATTTCAGCAATAATTTTAGGATTTTTTGGCATAACCTGGCTAACGCCAAAGCTAACTAGCGCCAGCAATGATTGTTCAACTAAGCCCATTAATTCCGCTACTATCATTAAAACTTATCATTTGTTAGATTTGACCGACGGTTTTGGGGTGTCGGTTGCCAAAGACGGCGGTTATTGGATAACTGGCGATACTATTCCGGCCATGGGCATGGCGCCACCTTTTCCTTTTGTTGTCAGAACTGATGCTAAGGGTAAGGTAGTTTGGAGCAAGTGGTTTAGCAGTCAAAGCTCAGCTTTGGGATCGATGTCGTCTCGACGTCGTGGGCGATTAACCGTAGAAACTAGTGACGGTAATTTGGTCACAGCTAATGATATTACTGATTTTGTTGACGAAAAGACTAAGGAAATTGATGGGGATATTTTGGTCACTAAAGTTAATCCTAGGGGCGGTTTATTATGGTCCGTTCTTTTAGGTGATTATAGCTTGGATCGTCCGCAAAAATTATGGGCCACGTCGGATGGTGGCGTAATATTGCTTGGCCGATTTTTTAAGACCGGTTATGGCGATGACGTAGCCGATCAGGAGGCGGTGCCCAAATATAGTGTTATAATAAAAATCGATAAAAATGGTCGAGTGATTTTAAGTAAAAAAATGAGTTGGGAAGCCGAAGATATGGAACGTTTAGCTGATGGTTCTTTTATTGCTTTGTCTAATATTAGTTTGCCATCAGCAGAGCAGCCAGACGGCATTATTAGACCAGAGGTAACACCGCAGGCTTTGCCAACCATCATTAAGGTGGATAGTAATTTTAAAGTGGTTTGGTCTAAGAGCTTGGAAATGATTCCCTCGGAAATAAATTCTGTTGCTAGTATTAGTGGTAATAATTTTACCATGGGGAAAACTAAAATTCGTTTGCCGGGTGGAGATTTTCGCGCTGTTAAACTAACCCCAGATGGAGGTTTTGTGGCTTTTGGTTATGATAATCTGCTTTTAACTTATGGATTAACTCCCGGGTCCTTGGGACCAATAACCAGTTTTACTCCGCGTTCTTTGGTGGTAGTTAAGGTTAATGCCAACGGAAATTATCTTTGGGCCAAGAAACTAAGCTCTAATTTAACTAGCGGTATTTCTAGTAATGATTTTCAAGTGGCCAGAACTGTAGATAATAATTTTATTATTATGGAAGACGTGGTTCATGATAGCGCTACAGCGCAGACGGCTAATTTTAAATTGTCCCAGATAGGGGTCCTGGCTTCTAATATTAGATTAATTAAAACGGATTTTAATCTTAATCCCATTTGGGTCAAAAAACTTGAAGCAGAAAGAGATTTGTCCGGCTATGCTTTAGCTCCGACTCCTGATAAAGGAGTGGTAATCGCCGCTAGCCTCTTGACCACTAAGCAACATTTAGTCTTCCAAACCTTAGAACCATACAAAGAGGCGACTTTGATTAAAGTAGATGTCAACGGTAACACCGGTAATTGCCTTAACTCGGTAGAGCAAGGGTTGGCCACGATAGCCGATCAAAGCCAGTATTTGATTATGCAAGACATAGCTTTGGAAAAAACAGAAAATTTAAAATTAAAAATTAACAAAAAAGTTAAGGCCAAATTGACTAATATTAAAAATATAGCCCGCGATATTTGCCAATATCAAAAGAAAAACGTTTTGCCGGTTTGTTTGTCGGTTGACGAATCAGGCTCTACGGTTGTGCCTAGCGCGCCCGTGGCCAAAAGTTGGGCTTTAATAAATTACGAAAACACTAAAGAAGTGTTAATAGAGGGCGATAAAAATAAAACGATTAACGAAGAGTTGCGACCAATTCTTCAACAAGTATTCGGCAATCAAGTGAAAATAAAAGACAGCATGAAAAGTATGTGGTTGACTTATATTTTGGCGCGTCAAGTTACCCGGGCCGATGTGGAGGCCGTTCAAAAAAAATACGAAGCCTTGGGTTATAAAATCGATGAATCCGCAGAGGGAAGATTGTATGTTTCCAAAGTCGGTTTGACTTTGCATCTGACTTTTTCCCTGCAAAATTCCATGATGGGTAAGATAGAAGTGTTGTTTTAGTTTGGTCTTTTGAAGATTGTATAAAAAACCCTGCTGACTGGCAGGGGTTTTTGTATTGGTAGCGCTACGGGGAATCGAACCCCGATTACCAGGATGAGAACCTGGCGTCCTAACCGTTAGACGATAGCGCCATTATTTTATTGAATAATATTTTTAATTTTTTTCTACCAGAAGAAGATTTCCAATACTTCTCTCTAATTCGCGCGCACACCAATGATTTACAATCTTCAAGTTTGTACGCTTTAAATTTACCAAAGTTCTCTGTGCTTTTTACCTTTCCTCTTTTGTGATAATTTAGTCTTTGTTTTATGTTGTCCGTAAAACCCGTGTATGTTGATTGATTGTCTTCACTTATGAGCCAATAAATTATATACATAAGAATCTGGCGTCCCCGCCTCGACTCGCAGAGCTTGTCGACGCGAGGCGGGCTAACCGTTAGACGATAGCGCCATAAGATAATTTAAAAATATAAATTTAAAATTGTTCAGTGTATTTTAATAAAAAACAGGAATTTTAGCAAGACTGCCAATTATCCCAAAATTGCTCCTAGCAAATCCTTGTAGCCACGAACAAAGTCCTCACCGGAAATTTCGTTTTTGCCTTCCATTTTTAATTTTTTAATAAGCAAAGCATCGGTTCCGCATTGCACAGCTAAACAGTTGTTGTAAATAAAGGTTTTACCCGGTTTATAGGTGTTTAGATTTAACGGTTCTTGGTTAACGGATAAAATTTTCATTTGTTTACCCTTGATCCAGGTCCAAGCCGAGGGCCAAGAGGCGAAAGCGCGAACTAAACGCTCAATTTCCGTGGCCGGTTTTCCCCAATTAATTAAGCCGTCTTTTTTTTCGAACATTTTAACGTAACTGACTTTTTCGGAAGCTTGGGGTTGCGGGATAATTTGTCCCTTGGCGTATTTTTTAATAGTGGGAATTAATAATTTGGCTCCTAGTTCCGCGGTTTTAACTAAAAGAGTAATAGTGGTTTCGTCGTTGTCAATTTTAAGACTCTCTTGGCTTAAAATCGGTCCGGTATCCAAAGTTTTGTCCATGAGCATAATTGATACTCCGGTTAATTTGTCACCATTTAAGATGGCCGCGTGGACCGGCGAAGCGCCTCGGTATTTAGGCAGGAGTGAAGGATGGATATTAAGACAACCGTATTTAGGCAAATTTAAAATAGTTTCGGGAATAATTTGCGCATAAGCGGCGACGACAATTAAGTCCGGCTCCAGATCACGTAGTGTATCCAGAATTTGGCTTATCTTTTGAGGTTGTAAGATGTTTAATTTATATCTCAAGGCCAATTCTTTAATCGGCGGGGGAGTCGGCGCTAAGTTTCTACCGGCTGGCATATCGGGTTGAGTGACTACCGCTTTGATTAAAAAATCCGCGTCACGCGCCAAAGCCTTTAACGCTGGCAACGCAAAGTCAGGAGTACCAATGAAGATTGTTCTAATTTGAGACATGTAAAATAATTATAAATTTTATAGTGTCTGTGCTTCGTGTATTTTTTTGGCCTTGTCAATAAACAGGACGCCGTCCAAATGATCTATTTCGTGTTGGATGACTCTGGCCAACAAACCTTCGGCGGCAATGTGTTTATAGTTGCCGTCAGCCATTAAAAATTTGACCCTGATTTTTTTAGGTCGCTTAACCTCGCCAAAAACATTGGGTACAGACAAACAACCTTCTTCATCCCAGTCTTTGGTTAAAGACTTCTTGGTAATTAGCGGATTAATCATGGGCATGACTCCGTCTTTAGTGTTAACCACGATTAAGCGTAGGTTGTGGCCGACCTGAGGTGCCGCTAAACCAATTCCATCTTTGACCAGCATGGTTTCAGCCATATCTGAAATCAGCGCCTGAAAAGAGTCGTGCTTGATTCGTTCTTTATCTACGGCCACGGATTGACGACGCAATATTTCATTGGGGTCTGTTAAAATGTTTAAAATTGACATATTTTTATTTAATAGTTATAGTGAAGTGTAAATATATTAGCTCATTTTAAATAAAAAATCAATTAAGGAGGTTAAATGGTCACTTTTTCTATTAGCACGACTTTGCCTGATGGCGTTTATCGTTTGTTGTATGTTGAACGTGATTTTAAAACAGGCGACAAATATTTGCTAAAAATAAGAGGCGGAGAAAAGTTTATAATTTTTTGGGATAAAAACAAAGTAATCTACCCAAAAGTTATGCTCAATCAAAGCACTTTTTTAAAAAGTACTGACAAAAATGGCCAACCTTTATTTGAGGTTATCACGAGCGCTTATTAGGCGCTCTTTTTTTATTCCCATAGTCGGCTATAATGGTATTAATCGGAACCTAAGCCTTTTTGTATTTTTCTAATACCCATTACTTGCTACCTATTAGCTTCTAAATTTATGGAACAAGAATTTTCTTCTTTGGGCGATATTTTTAAAGACCAGGGAATTAAACCAAGAAAAAAACCCCCAGCTCATCCTTGGCAGGATTTGGCTTTAGAGGTTATAACTAAATTAGGCGTGCCGAATTTTAAGCGTAATTCAGTTTTTAAGGTTTGCCGGGATAATCCTTTGGTTGTCATTAGACGGGCTCTTAATGATACCCTGGAATTATGCGATAGCGGGGTCAAGTGGAAGTACTTTTTTAAAATTATTGACGGAGAAGCTAAACGAAATATTCAAAAG
This sequence comes from uncultured Gammaproteobacteria bacterium, assembly GCA_964545125.1. Lineage (GTDB taxonomy): Bacteria > Patescibacteriota > Patescibacteriia > Patescibacteriales > Patescibacteriaceae > JAKAEX01. The sequence goes on along the minus strand of CAZJEP010000003.1, from coordinate 82,291 downwards.
TAATTAAACCTACGCCCCAGGGAGATTCATATGATAAGAGTTGGGCGGTTTTTTTGAAGTCATCCAAAATACCCAAAAGCAGGCTTATTTGGTTGAGACCCAATTCTGCCACCTCTGTTCTAATTTCCTTGTTTTGTTTAATGATGGTTTGGTTATCCTGTTCGTTTAAAGCTTTAATGATTCTTTTGTCCCAGGCTCGGGCTTGGCGTGAATAGCCAGCCGGCGATACCCGGGAGAGCCGTTGCGACAAACTGGCGCTAGCTATGATTGCAATTTTTTTAGAGGAGAGTTCTAGCTCTTTTTTTATTTTTTTGCCAAAAGTAAATAATTCCTCCAAATTGCTTTGGGGGGCGTAAAGAGGTAAAACTTTAATTTTGGGCAACACTTGTCTAAAAAAAGACATGGGTACACTGCAACCATAGTCTAAGGGATTAGCGCTGGTTAACTGAATCATGGGATTGTTATCCAATTTGGTTTTGATAAGTTGCGCCAATTGAACATCGCCAGCCACAGTAAATTTAGTCACAAAATCTCCAAAATCCTCGAATTGACAAGAGAATTTCGGCAAAACATTGAGAGTAAACGCTTGGTTTTGAATAATGCCAACCGGAGATAGAATAACTGCAGTGTCAATTTTTTTGTCTAGCAAATCTTGGTTTAATTTTTGGTAAGCCTTAAGGGTGGCATTTAATTGTCCGACATTATTTTTATTGACATTGGTCAAAAGCAGGGGAGAATAGGGAACAATGGCTGCCAAAGAAATAGACATATAGTTAGCTGGTAGTGGCAACCTTAAGGGATTCGCCAACAGTGTATAATTGCAAAATATTAGGACTAACCGTTAAAATATTAGCCCATTTATAACCAAGAGTTTCAAAATCATTGGCACTGGCAATCGGCCTTAAGCTTGAATTTTCTACGACATAAATAGTGAAACCACCTTCAAATTTAATCAACTCGCCGCTGTCAAATTTAATTGGAGCCACGGTTTTATATTTGGCTAAATATTCGGCCGTAACTGAAATGGGTTTTTTATTTTTAAATTTGGTCTTAAGAAAGATGGGATCAATAATCGGCGCTTTAGTGTCTTCACTTATCCAGTAAACTCCGCCAGTTTTTTTGTCTTTCAGCAGGGCGCCAACAGGGTAGGCATCATTAATTGTTAAAGTTTTTCCTTCTTCGTAGGCGTTTATTTCTTCTTTGGTGGCCGTGACGATTTCTTCTGGGTTGTAACCGATTTTTTTGAAGGCTTCATTGTTGGCAAATAAACGTCGTTTATTGTCGATTAAAAGATAAAGTTTTTTATCCGGAGATCGAACAATAGCATATTGTGGAAATTTGATTGGCGCGTCTTGAGTGTACTTATTTAAATCGCTTGCTTTAACTTGAATAATTTTTTTGGGATCAAAGCGAGAGATTAAGGCCCCCCAAGAAGCAAACGGTCTTTTTCTGCCGTTTTGTATCAACCAAACTCCTTTGTCACCTTTGGCTTGGAGAAGGGAGCCGTCAGGATAACCATCAACTGACTTGAAATAGCGATTCCATAATTTCCAAAAATTATAATTTCCGTTATAGACATGAGGCGTGTAATTATAAAGACCAGCTGTGGCTTTATTGGCCGGGGTAACAGTTATAGGTTCTTGGGTAATAACACCATAAGGATTAGTAAAAAGATAGCTTTGTCCTGGTTGATATTTATAGAGGCCTGGGTTTTCGATGTAGTCTCTAAATTGCAAAGAAGCGCTGTTTATTTGTTTCCAAAAACCGCGCCAACGCTCATTGCAGCCGCCACCATCAGGACAACCATAACCGGTAGCCCAATCTAAACTACTTGTTTTTGGAGAGCTATCTTCCACTAAGCCTTGTTCTTTTTGCAATAGAACTAAAATAAATCGAGGGTTAACTCGGTTGGTTATCGCTACATTATAAATAGCCTCGGAAGCTCGCAAGGAGAGACCGTTATTGTCTTGGCAGATATAATTAGCCAAAAAACTGCCTTTGTTCTCTAGAAAGGCTTGAATTTCTGCCTGAATCATAGTGTTTTGATTTAACACTTCCTCGTCGCTGATAATATAATTGGGGTCAAAATTTTCTGCTAAAGCTAGACATTTATTACCTAACATTAAAGAAAACAACAAAAAAAGACCACCAATTATTTTGTTTGTTTTTTTCATAAATCTTTGTTTTTTTACTCTTAAAATAATAGCACAGAAACTTTAATTAAGAAAGAAGTCTTTTCTTCTTGACAAAGTTTTTTAAAAATGTTAATTATAGTAAATAAAAAATAATTAGCTCTTTTTATTAAATCAACAATAGGGGGTTTAGATGGATAAAACTAAAAACAATCTAAGCAAGGCTGATCAAATTGCTGATCGTTGTCCGTGTGACCTTTTTGATCTTGGTGACCGCAATATTAATTTTGATGGTGTTACCGGTCAAGAGATAATAGAGCGCTATGACTTAAAGGCTTTTTGCCAAAACAAGTTAATTCATAAAAGAATGATTAAGCGCAGCAATGTTATTGTTATGAAGATTAACGGAAAGGAAAGACATTTTGCAATTGAACACTTTGATCTTTCGCAAATGCCTGGAAAAATATTTTTATGCGATTCTTCGGTTTTTATTAAAAAGAATATTCCCATGAATTGGTCTTAAAAATTATTTTTGAAAACAAAAAAGAGTTGTCAACAAACAGCTCTTTTTTATTTATACAAGATTATTCCACGCTAAAGCCCACGCGGTTTTTAGGATTAAGGGTAATTAAAACCTTGTCTCCTTCTTTTATTTTTCCTTCAATGATTTCCATGGCCAATTCATCTAAAATTAATTCTTGAATTTTGCGTTTTAGCGGTCTGGCGCCAAAAGTGCGATCAAAACCAGCTTCGGCTAACATGGTTTTAACTTTTTGTCCGATTTTTATTTTAATATCTTTATTTTTTAGGCGCATCCCCACCTTATCTAACTCCAAATCAACGATGGTCATTAAGTCTTCTTTGGTTAAACTCTTGAAGATAACAGTTTCATCGATGCGGTTTAAAAACTCCAACTTGAAATTTTCTCGCAAAATTTTATTAATCTTGTCTCTCATTTCATCAGCTCGAATGGCTGTGGCTTTTATTTTGTCTGAGGCATCAAAAAAACCGATAGAATATTCCTGAATAACCTCATTGCCCAGGTTAGAGGTCATGATGATGATGGTGTTTTTAAAATTAACGGTACGACCCTTGGAATCGGTTAATTGGCCGTCATCTAAAATTTGTAGGAGCATATTGAAAACTTCCGGATGAGCCTTTTCTATTTCATCAAACAACACCACGCTGTAAGGTTTGCGCCTAATTTTTTCAGTTAATTGTCCGCCTTCGTCATGGGCAATATAGCCGGGAGGCGAACCGATTAATTTAGCTACGCTGTGTTTTTCCATAAATTCGCTCATATCCAAACGAATCAAAGAAGCTTGGTCATTAAACATAAATTGCGCTAATTGTTTGGCTAACTCAGTTTTGCCTACGCCGGTTGGACCGACAAACATAAAAGAGCCGATGGGTTTTTTTTCTTCGGCGATGCCGGCGCGTGATCGACGAATAGCATTAGCTACCGCTTTAATAGCTACTTCTTGACCGATAATAAATTTTTGTAGTTCGTTTTCTAGACGGGTTAATTTTTTAGCTTCAGATTCTAACATTTTGGAAACGGGGATACCCGTCCACTTGGCCACTACTTTGGCAATGTCTTCGGCACTAACCTCTTCCTTAAGAATGTGCTGGCCTTGACTCTGTATTTTTATTAATTCTTTTTCTTCTTTAACGATAGTTTTTTCCAGTTCGGGGATTTTAGCATAACGAATTTCCGCCACTTTAGTTAAGTCGTCGCCGCTACGTTCAATAATTTCAGTTTCAGCTTTTAGTTTGTCAATTTGTTGTTTGGCTTGGCGGATGTGAGCAATAATGTCTTTTTCGTTTTTCCAGTGTAACTCTAGCTGGTGCATATCTTCTTTAGCTTTAGCTAATTTTTTATTAAGAGATCGTAGTTTGTTTTGATTAACTCTTATTATAGAAGCATCCGTGGTTCTTTTAACCTCTTGTTCTAGCGCTACCTTAGCGATTTCTAGGCGTCGCACTTCTCGTTTTAGGCCATCTAATTCATCTGGCGAGGAATCTATTTCCATGCGTAAAGCTGAGGCCGCTTCATCCATTAAATCAACGGCCTTGTCGGGTAAAAAGCGATCGCTGATATAGCGATGAGATAATTTAACGGTAGCCACGACGGCTTCGTCGGTAATTTTGACTCCGTGGTGTATTTCGTATTTTTCTTTGATGCCTCGCATAATATCGATAGCGTCTTCTAGACTTGGTTCAGTTACGGTAATCGGCTGAAAACGACGTTCTAGAGCTGAATCCTTTTCAATATATTTTTGGTATTCTTTGGTGGTGGTGGCTCCGATAGTCATAATTTCGCCACGCGCCAAGGCCGGCTTTAACATATTAGAAGCGTCCATAGAACCCTCTGAAGCTCCGGCGCCGACAATCGTATGAAGCTCGTCAATAAATAAAATGGTTTTGCCGTCTGTAGCTTTAATTTCTTTGAGAACAGCTTTGAGGCGTTCTTCGAATTCTCCGCGAAATTTGGTGCCGGCAATTAATGAACCCAGGTCCAGGCTGATTAATTTTTTGCCCTTAAGAGTTTCAGGGATATCACCGGACACGATGCGTTGCGCTAAACCTTCGACAATGGCCGTTTTGCCAGTACCGGCTTCGCCAATTAAGACCGGATTATTTTTGATGCGTCGCGATAAGACTTGCATAATACGCCTAATTTCTTCGTCGCGCCCAATAACCGGATCTAGTGTTCCTTTGGTAGCTAGGTCGGTTAAATTGATAGTATATTTTTCCAAAGCCTTAAAGCGTGCCTCCGGAGTAGGCGAGTCCACGGTTTGATTGCCTCGTAAATCTTTTAAAATAACTAGAGTCTTGGCATAGTCTAGACCTAAATTATTTAAAATAACCTTGGCCTGTGTTTTAGTTTGTAAAATTCCCAAGAGAAGATGTTCGGTGGAAATAAATTCGTCACCCATATTATTAGCCTCTTGGTTGGCGCGATCGATTACCTCAGCCATTTCCGCCGTGCCCTGGACCATGCCGATGGTCAATGAAGTTTGGGTTTTGGGAATAGTCTCAATTTCTGTCTCCGCTTTAGTTTGAACGGTTTCGGGATTGATTTTTACTTTTTCTAAAATTGAGCGCACTAAGCTTTCCGGCTGCTCAATTAAAGCTACGAGTAAGTGAAGGGCGTTAATGTATTGTTGACCGTATTCTTGGGCAATAATTTGAGCACTGACAATAGCTTCTTGGGATTTATTAGTAAATTTATCTAACATATTTTAAGCATTTTAATTTGCATATGATCTGTTTGTAGCAGGATTTGCACTTGCTTGCTGAACTTGCCACCAGGGCAGTCTGGCAGGGTGGAAAGCGAAAATGTTTTTTAGCAATCAACCGATAAGAGTGCTAATTAAATATAGAACTTTTTTGTTGTTTTTGTCAAGAAAAAAAACCTTCGAAAAGGTTTTTTAAAAAAGAAGCCCCAAGAAAATTGTTATCATACAGGAGACGGATAAGGTGATAAAATTAGCATAACCGTTTAGGATCTGAGAAAAAATATCCTGTTTCCAATATGAACCTATTTGTCAGCAGCACATCACTTAATTTATCATTTTTCATATATGGGAAGAAGTTGGATATTTTCTTGGGGCAAAACTATAGAAAGAACGTCTATTATTATTTTAGTATATTTATAAAAAAAGTCAAGAGCATTTTTTGAAGAGCAGTCTTGGGGGGGTAATCTTGAAAAATGGGCCAGGTTATGTTAATTTTTAAGTAGCTATGGCAAAAAATGAAGTAAAAATTTTAGGAGTCAAAATCTCCAATTTAAGTCCAGAAGAGGTTTTACGGAGAGTGGAGTCTATGGTAGTCGGGTCGGGCAAACATTTGATTGTAACGCCTAATCCGGAGTTTTTATTGGCCACCAGAAAAGACCAGGTTTTTTTAAATATTTTAAACAAGGCCAGCCTAAGCTTGCCTGACGGCACTGGCCTAAAGATTGCTGCTTGGTTTAAGGGGGTTAATTTATCTCGTTATACCGGAGCGCAATTAACTAAAGATTTGTTGGCCTTAGCTGAAGAACGGCAGTGGCCGATAGCCGTCATTAATTGGCATGCCGGCTTGTCTACTGCCGGTGATATTAGCAGTGCTCTTAAAAAGCTTTATCCTAAACTTAAATGTTTGGTCAAGGACGAACGGCGCGGTGATTATGTTTTTGATATGAGCGACTTAAGACATTTTCAACCTAAGATTATTTTTTCTTCTTTGGGGGCGCCTTATCAAGAAAAATTATTAGAAAAATTATTGGAGAAAAATTTGACCAAAGTCGGAATTGGAGTGGGTGGCAGTTTTGACTATTTAACCGGCAAAGCCTCTCGCGCGCCAAAGATTCTGCAAAATTTGGGTTTAGAATGGTTGTGGCGCTTGGGTTTGGCTCCTCGAAAAAGAGCCAGAAGAATTTATCGCGCGGTCGTTTCTTTCCCTTGGGTCTTTATACGAGAAGAGATTTTAAAAAAATTATTTTATAGACCAAACGTTGTCGGTTTTTTATTTAAAGATGATGAAGTTTTGTTGGTGAATTCCAGTAACGGCGATAATTCGGATCACTGGAAATTGCCCCAAGGCGGAGTGGAAGCCGACGAGTCCAAACAGGAAGCTTTTATGCGAGAAATGGCCGAGGAGTTAAGCACGGTTGATTTTGATATTTTAGCTAAGTTTAATAATATTTTTAAATATAAGTGGCCTCCGGAATATCGTCTGGGCTACAAGGGACAACGACAAACTTTGTTTATTTGTCGCTATAATGGTCTAAAGAATGCCATTAAGTTATCATGTGAAAACAAGGCGTATAAGTGGGTAAAAATTGATAATTTAATTAATGAAGCCGAACCAATTCGCCGAGGCGCCTATAAATTATTTTTGGAAAAGTTTCGGGGAATAAATCTATAAGTTATAAAGTTGAAAGTTATAAAGTTATAAAGTAAACTACAATAATATATATGAACAATATTCGTTTAAGGCTCGCTCCATCTCCTACCGGCTTTTTACATTTGGGTAATTTACGAACCGCTTTGTTTGGTTATCTGTTAGCTAAAAACTTGGGCGGTAAATTTATTTTGCGCATCGAGGATACTGATCAAAAACGCGAGGTGGCTGGAGCGGTTGATAGTTTATTGGAAATTTTAGCTTGGGTGGGCCTTGGTTTTGACGAAGGTCCTCATTTGGGAGGGGAGTATGGGCCTTATATTCAAAGCCAGCGTTTAGCTATTTATAAAAAATACAGTGACGAACTTTTGGTCAAGGGTGGCGCTTATCGCTGTTGGTGTTCGGCTGAACGCTTGACCGCTATGCGCGCCGAACAAACCGCTAATCACCAACCGCCTCGTTATGACCGAACTTGTCGTGATTTAAGTCAGGCTGACATCACCATAAAATTGAAAAATAATGAGCCCTTTGTCGTTCGCCAGAAAATGCCCCTGGAGGGTGAAGTTAAGTTTTTTGACGAGTTGCGGGGCGAGATTATTTTTAAGGCCGAAGACTTAGATGATCATGTTTTGATTAAATCTGATGGTATGCCGACTTATCAATTTGCCAACGTCGTAGATGATCATTTGATGAAAATCAGCCATGTCACCAGGGGAGATGAGTGGTTGCCCAGCGCTCCTAAAAATGTTTTGCTCTATCAAGCGTTTGGTTGGGAAGTGCCAAAATTAATTCATTTGCCCTTGATTTTAAATAAAACTGGCGGCAAATTAAGCAAGCGTCAAGGTGATGTTTATGTGGAAGATTATAGGGCTAAAGGTTATTTACCCGAAGCCCTGGTAAACTTCTGCGCTCTTTTAGGTTGGCATGCTAAAGGCGAAAAAGAAATATTTACTTTAGCTGAGTTAGAAAAAGAATTTAGCCTGGAAGGCTTGGGTGCTAGTCCGGCCGTCTTTGATTTGGAAAAACTAGATTTTTACAATGGACACTACATACGTCAAAAATCTTTAAATGATTTGACTAAGTTGGTTTTACCTTATTTGTCTTTGAAAAACAACAAACAACCTGCCTACCGGCAAGGCAGGCAAACAACAAACAACAAAAGTATTAAAAATATTTTTGGAACGGAAACAACTTTTGAATATTTAACCAAGGTGGTAGCCCTGGAACAAGAGCGCTTGAAATGTTTGTCAGAAATAAAAGATAAGGTTGGCTATTTTTTTCAAGAGCCAAAATACGAAGCTGCTTTGTTAATTTGGAAAAATTTGCCAGCCGAAGTTGTTAAAAGTAATTTGCAAAAACTATTGGCTAAATTAGAGTCGGTGGACGTTGGTGATTGGCAAACCGCCAAATTAGAAGCTTTGGTGGTCGCCTGGCTTAAAGCAGAAGAGCAAAAGCTTGGTGATTATCTGTGGCCCTTACGCGTAGCCCTGACTGGCCTGAAAGCCAGTCCCGGGCCCTTTGAGGTTACTGATGTTTTGGGTAAAGATTTGAGTTTAGCAAGAATCAAACAAGCAATTGATAAATTGTAATTTTTAAATAAATAGTTACAAAACAGGGGGTAGTGGTGTTCTTTAAATTAATAAAGTTTAGTGGTTCGGGTCTTAAAGAGATGGCCTGGTATACGGCTTGTGGTAGTCTGGCTACTTTAGCCGACAGTTCGTTTTTATTTGCTTTGGAGCGTTGGTCCGGCTTCAATTATTTATTTTCGGCATTTTTAGCTTTTTTATTGGGAGCCGGCATTTCTTATGTTTTGTCTATTCGCTGGGCTTTTAAAAATTATTGCCGTCGCGAACTTAATAAAGAAAAATTTTTATATTTTTGCATTATGTTTTTCGGCCTCGCTTTAAACGAGCTGATTATCTACGTTTTTGGTGAAAGCGAACTAGTTAGAGCAAAATTGCTGTCGATAGTGGTGGTAACTATTTGGAATTTTATGGCCAAAAAATTGATTCTCTTTAATCGTCCGATAATTACAAAAGCCGCTTAAAAATAGCGGTTTTTATTTTTTAGTCAAAGGCAAGCATGTTTTGTCATAATTTTTATTTTTTGTTACAATATAAGTATGAAGAAATCGATTAAAATTATTGTCACTGCCCTGGGGGTAGTGGTTTTGGCTATTGTCATTGTGGCCGGTAGGCAGATTTTTGTAGCTTGGGGAGAAACTCAGTTGAGTAACCCCAACAATCAATCAGACATAGATCCGGAAATTAATCAGATTAATGCCGATATTGCCAGAAAGAAAGCCTCCATTGATGAATTGCAAAGACAACAGGAAGCCTATAAACAGGCTTTGGCCGCCAAACAACAAGAAAAAGCTGATTTGCAAAATCAATTGGCTATTTTTGATAATCGTTTGGCCTCTTTGGCTGCTAGTGTGGAAAAGATTAAGCTGAATATCGAAGAAATTCAGCTGGAAATTAGAAAATTAGATTTGGAAATTATCGCCAAGGAAAACGAAATTAAACGTCAAAAAGAACAAATTGCTACCGCCTTGAGCTTGCTTTACAAAGAAGGGGATAAAACCGATCTGGAGGTTATGTTGATGAATGATAATCTTTCCGACTATATTGATCAAATTAAACAATTAAAAGATTTAAATAGTGGCATTAGCGAAAGTCTAGACACCCTTAAAACTAAACAGGCCGGTTTAAAAAACGATCGTCAAACTTTAGATGAACGTCGGGCTAGCCTAACTACACTACAAGAAGATTTAGTTAGACAACAGCAGGGTTTAAATGATGAACGAGGAGCTAAAGAAATAATTTTAGATCAAACTAAGAATTCTGAAGCCGAGTATCAAAAACTTTTAGCGCAGGCTAAGCGTGAACAACAAAATGCGGCCAATGATATTGCCAACCTGGAAAAAACCATCAGGCAAAAATTAGCCAAAAATAAACAGTTCAATGCTTTGGATACTTCGGCCGAGGGTTTTGTTTGGCCGGTTCCTAAAAATACTATTACCGCTTATTTTCACGATCCGGAATATCCTTTTAGAAACGTTTTTGAACACCCAGCCGTTGATATTCGAGCTAAGCAGGGGACACCAGTCAGGGCAGCTGCTTCTGGTTATGTGGCGCGCGCTAAAGATGGTGGGGCCACTGGTTACAGTTATATTATGTTAGTTCACAACGACGGTTTATCTACAGTTTATGGTCATGTTAGTGTTATTAGCGTTAACGAAGAAGATTATGTCACCCAGGGGCAAGTAATTGGTTTATCTGGTGGTATGCCGGGCACCCATGGCGCCGGTCGTTTAACTACTGGCCCTCATATGCACTTTGAAGTTCGTCTTAATGGCTTGCCGGTTAACCCTCTGGATTATTTACAATAAAATAATAATAAAAAGACTAGAAAATCGTTAATTTTAACGATTTTTTGTTTTATTTTAGCCATTTATTTATTATTTATATTGACTTATATTATATTTTGTGCTATAATTAAAAGAATTAATAAAGAACATTACAATTTAATATCAATAACAGGGGAGTCGGAATGATTAAAAACTTAGTCGATTTAAACGAAACTTTGAGTGTTGTTGTTAGGTATCTTCCACTTGACAGACGCACTCAGACAAGCAATCAGGTAAAAATTTTAATTACCAGTATGGCAGTACAACCCGATGGATATAGAAAAAATATTCAGGAGGGGATTGTAATCATCAGACAGATGCTTAATGAAGCTGAAAACAAATCTTGGCTTCGTCGCGAAATTAGTGATCTAACTCTATTCTTATTAAAACTGGAAGATAAGCAAGAGGAATTAATTAACAACAAGCACGGCTTATTAAACTCTTGTCAGAGCAAATCTGTTTTGGGCAGTATTATTAACAGATATTTTTAAGGAGGAACAATGTTTAAGCTTGATATTGATCCCAAGATTTTAGGAATAATTACCGAGAAAATCATTTCTTTATGTCCACCAGATGAACAAATATCCAAACTAATGGAAATTTCTAGAATTGGTAGTTTGGATCCGAGCAGATTTATTTACTGGAAACGGTTAAGAAAAATTTTGACCGAACTTGACGAGGTGGCCAAAGAAAAAGGACTTTATGCTGACACCTTAATGTGGCAGGAGGTGTTTCTCTTCCATCAAGTTTTTCTTTATGTAGAAGACAGGGAAAAGAAACTGGAAGATTCTATAAATTCTTCGGTTTTTAAAAATTGCGACAGATTGAATTGAAAAAATTCAAATTTAAAAAATAACCGCGTTTATTCATAATGAATAGAGGCGGTTTTTATTTTTTTAATAGATAGCGTCTAAAACCCTTGCCAGATATCTGTCTAAACAGGGGAGTGCTCGGGCTTTTAATTTAGAGCCTTTTTTAAAAGTGTGTTTTAAGGGGAGACTAGAATATTTCTTGGGTTAAGACCTTCGGTCTCCTCTTTTTATTTTTTTTATCACTTGGTAGCCGACGTAAAAAATATTTTTAAGAGCCCTAAGAGGGGGAGCCTAAAGACCAGCGATAATTTTATAAGATTAAAAGGGGCGACAGTAGGTTGGCCCCTTTAATTAATGATAGTTAGTGTGTCGCACAATATAACTTATACGACACTAGACCTCAAGGTATTGGTATTCAGCTTCTTGGCTAGATTTAAATGTTTTGGGCCTTGGTTATTGGCTTTTGGGGTTTTCTCTTAGGGTCTTACTCCTCCAATGAGATTCTTAATGCTCATCCCGGCAATTTTTATCTCCGGCGTGAACAATAACCAAATTTTTATTCCCAATAAAAAAAATCCTACTATAGTCACACAGAACACCAAAAAAGCGATAAAAAAAATTAACTTAAATGTTTTTTCTTGATCCATAGTCTTGTGCTCTCTCCCCTTGGGGGAAGAAAAAATTAAGTGTCGCAAAATATGAAAGCGTGTGAGCTTTCACCCCGAGATGAATTTATTTCCTGTGGGAAATAAATTAATTTTTCGGGGTTGACCAGTGTGAGCATTTATCCTGGACGTCTAATGTTAGTATACCACACTGAGTCCTATTGATAGAAGATCCTGTCGCCATAGCGAAGATCCAAATACTTTTGGCTATTAAAGACGCGACCATCAGATAGTTCTTGTTTGCGCACAACCTCCAATTTAGTCAACTGCTTATCAATAGAGTCTTCGGTGTTGAATTTAAGGATCGGTCCGCTAGTAATTTGAATTTTTACGGTATTAACCTCGTCATCTAAAAACAATTGTCGGTCATTTAATCCTTTAATTTTTTCAGCAAAGGATTTATTAAGTTGATCGGCAAAGGATAAGTATTTTTCTTGAATTTCTATCCGTCTCTCCCCTTTTTTGGCAACGCCTCGGTTATAAATAACTAGCATGCCCGGAGGCACGGCGCCCTGACTGCTAATAATATCACCCTGGTAGTTAATTAAATAATAATTATTATCTTCGTTCCAGGCCAGGGCGTAATTTTTTTCCTCAAAAGAAATATTGAGCTTGTGCGGCCAGGCTTTGCTTATTTTGAGCCGGTCCAGGTAGTAGTGTTCGTTGAGGTCTTGACTGATAGCCTTGGTGTCCAATAGCCAAAGATTGTCTTTTGGCAATAACCCGCCCTGAGTGCGTATTTTATCCCAAACTAAATTTTTTAAATCGTCGGTGGAAAAGTTTTTAGCTTGAGTGGCGTTAATTTCGGTTAAGCGGAAAGTTGGCGAAAGGAATAGCCACCAACCAATAGTTCCAACCACAATAAGCAAAATTGCGCCAAACCAATAAAGCCTAGTAAAAGACGAGCTTGCTTTGTCATAACGCCTATTGTTAAAGTGTCTATTTTTTTGACCGCCGTAGGGCTGAAAGTTTTTTTTAACCGGCTTGTAAACGCGCATAAAATACAAGTTCTAAGGTTAAAGTTTTGAGTTTTGAGGCCTGTGTTTTACTTAGAACTTAAACCTTAAGACTTAAAACTTTTTGTTATTTAATAACCTTAAAATTCAAATACTTCTGTAAGACTTTTGGCATCTTAACTGTGCCGTCAGCCTGCTGATAATTTTCTAAAATAGCCACTAAGGCGCGACTAGTAGCAATACCGGTACCGTTTAGAGTGTGGGCCAGATTACGGGTGCCATCAATATTTTTAATTTTAGTATTAAGACCCCGGGCTTGATAGTCAGTGCAATTAGAGCAAGAAGTCACCTCAGCCCAATCTCCTATGGATTCATCTTGGGCGGGTTTACCGGGAAGCCAAACTTCTAAATCAAAAGTGCGGTAGCTGGGGTTACCTAAATCAGCCGAAGAATGATCAATAACCCTAAAAGGCATATCCAAACCCTGCCAAATTTCTTTTTCTATGGCTAAGATTTCTTGATGAAGAGCTTCGCTATCTTCAGGCGAGCAGTAAACAAACATTTCCACTTTGGTAAACTGATGGACGCGGTAAAGACCTTTGGTGAAGTTGGAGTAGGCCCCAGCTGCGGTGCGGAAACAATGCGAG
>CAZJEP010000003.1:7013-68770 GCA_964545125.1 uncultured Gammaproteobacteria bacterium | reverse complement strand
GAGCCTTACCACCCGCTGAGCCAGCCCCTATTACCTTTAAAGCTTCATCGGCATGGTAGCCACCCAAAGTAATTTCCGCCGTACCAATAAGACTTAAATCAGAATCTTGGATTTGATAAACCTGGGTGGCCTCTCCCCTAGGGCTGAAGCCTAGTCGTTCAATGATATCAGTTTTGGCTAGATCGGGGGTAATTAAAGGCGTGTAACCGTGTTTAGTAATAACTTCCATGGCATAATTAATCAAAGCCAGTTCTAAGAGAGCCAATTCATTTTTTAAATAATAAAATTTAGTGCCGGCCACCTTGGCTCCCCTCTCCAAGTCCAGTAAGTCCAGATTTTCTGCCAAGGTCACATGGTCTAGCGGTTCAAAATTAAATTTGGTTGGTTGTCCGTATTGTTCTAGGACCGGATTATCATTTTCATCTTCGCTGACCTTAACCTCCTCGTGCGTCATATTAGGCACGGCTAAGAGTAATGGCCACATGACGTCGTCTATCGCCTTCATCTCCCCTTCTTTGGTCTGAATGATATCCCCTACCTCTTTCATTTTGGCAATTTCCTCCTCGGTGGGTTTGGTTTTAGATTTTTTATTTCGTTCCTCGCGCAAAGTTTGAATCTCTAAAAGTAGCGCGTGCTTTTGTTTGTCTAATTCCAACAATTTACCAAAATCAACCCTAGCCTGCCGATTCAAGCAATTTTGTCGCACCTCGTCTTCGTGCTCACGAATAAATTTTATATCTAACATAAGTTAATTTAAAATTTTAAATTTTAAATTTGAAATTATATACCTATTTCACTAGCTATGTTTTTTATCGCCTCCAAACTAATTTCTAAAAATTTCTCTAAGGGTATGCCCCCCTCTTCGCATTCAGCGATGACGGCGCGATCGCAGTTGGCGGCAAAGGCTTTATTTTTGTATTTTTTAATTAAACTGGCCAGTTCCACTTCAGCTAATTTTTTATCCGGTCGCACTAGGGCCGTGGCGACAATTAAACCGGTGACGGTTTCGGAAGCAGCTAAAAGATGTTCAATTTGAGAAGTTCTCTTTTTATCAAGATAAGCGCCACAAGCCGGCGCCCCATAAACATGGGAAATAATTGTATTAACTAAAAATTGACTACCACCGGCTTCTTTTAAAATGTCGATAGCTTTAACGCAATGTTGATTCGAGTCGCTCTTGGTTTGTTCCCAATCAATATCATGCAACAACCCGATAATCCCCCATTGTAACTCGCCATAGCCCTCGGCGACGGCGGTCTCTCCGCCCTTTTCTTTTAAATATTTGGCTACCGCGCGCATGACCACTTCGGTTTCTCGCAAATGTTTTTTAGTGTTGGCATCTTTAATATTTTCCTCCACCAAAGCCTTGGCCTCGTCATAATTTATTCCCAACCCCTCTATCTCCCGCAAATTTTCATGCAAGGTGGGTTTCTGTTCTGTCTTTTTTGTATTTTGTATTTCTTGTTGTTTGTTATTTGCTATTTGTTGGTTGCCTGTCTTGCCGGTAGGTAGGTTATTTGCTGTTTGTTGTTCTATTTTCGGTTTCATCAGCGGAAATATTTGACATTCCCGCGCTGTTTTATTCATTAAAAAGCTAAAAACGCGTTCGCTCATGCCGTAACCGCAAGTCGGAGGCATACCATACTCCAAAGCCTCTACAAAATCTTCATCTTTACTTTGGGCCTCTTCGTCGCCGGCTTCTTTAAGGCGCTGTTGTTCATTAAATCTGTCCAACTGATCTACCGGGTCATTTAATTCGCTGTAACCGTTACCCAATTCTGAACCGGCAATGATCGGCTGAAAGCGTTGGGCTAATTCTGGATTATTATCATCGCGTTTGGCTAAGGGTGAAACAGTAATCGGTACGCCCACCAAAAAGCCCGGTCCGGCGATTTGTTTGCGACAGTATTTCCAAAGATTATCAATAGCGCGCGTGATATTAAAACCTTTTTTGTCGTAAGGCACACCTAGCTCTTGGAGTTTGGCTTCCATGGTGGCTTGGTCGGCCGTTAAAATATCCACGCTGGTATAATCCAGGACTGTTTGGCGATAATCATAGCGCTCCCAGGGTTGAGCCAAGTCCACCGTAAATTTGCCAATAGTAAATTTAAGGGTGCCGAAAGTTTCTTGCGCCACATATTTGTACATTTCTTCTACGAGGGTCATGCCCATTTCATAGTCGGCATAACCCCAATAAAATTCCATTTGTGTATAATCTTGTAAATGCTCGGCATCCATGCCTTCGTTGCGGAATTGCCGACCAATTTCAAAAGTTTTTTCCAGGCCGGCGACCATTAATTTTTTTTGCCATAATTCGCCCATGGAAATTCGCAAATAAACATCTAAGTCCAAAGCGTTATGGTGGGTGGCGAACGGTTTGGCATCAGCGCCTCCGGCCATGGTTTCCAGAACCGGTGTTTCCACTTCTATAAAATCACGATTTTTTAAAAAAGTGCGAACAGCATTCCAGAATTTGTCGCGCTTAATAATCATGTCGCGCACTTCCGGGTTTAAAATAATATCCAAATAACGTTTACGAAATTTTTCTTCCTCGTTTTTTAAGCCGAAATGAGCATCAGGAATACTGCGCAAAGCCTTGGTTAGCAGGCGCCAAGACTGGACCAAAAGGCTCTTCTCCCCCGCTTTGGTAATAAAGGCTGTGCCAGTGACTTCAATAAAATCAGAGTTATCAATTAATTTAACAAAATTTTTATAAGCTTCCGCCCCAACCTCGTTTTTAGAAAAAACTAATTGTAAATTTCCGCTTTTATCTTCCAGGTCGGCAAAACTTAAATTGCCGTGTTCGCGGGTACTGCGTAAACGGCCGGCTAAAGTAAGGGGTTTGGCTGTCGCCAACAATTCGTCAAAATTATTGATGGTCTCCATGACTAAAGTATCGCGGTTGGTTTTAGCCGGGTAAGGTTTTAGTCCTTGGTCTTTAATTTGCGACAGTTTGCTTAAACGGTCATGTCGCTCGCTTTGATTTTCTTCATTATTATTCATACTAACTAAAAAATTTTCCGCTACAAGCGGGTCAAGCCTAATTTATTTATTGTCTTTATATTTTAATATATTAACACGACTAAGTCAAAGTCTGCGTTAGTGACTAGCAAATAAAAAACGTTTCTTTTTTTAAAGAAACGTTTGTTGGTGTTTGATTAAAAGCTGTTTATGCCGCCTCGAAAAACTCGACGATGAAACAACTCATCCATATATTTGAGAACATGATTTTCTTTTCTCAACTGGTTTAATTCCCCAAGATTTTTTACCTCGTTGAGAAGAATGGTTTCATCTATGGGACTATCAAGAAAATATCTAACCCCCTTTTTTATGGCTTCAATTTTTTCTTGGGTTGAGCCAAGAACCATAATTACGGCCACCGGAATGCTTTGACACCGTTGATCATTTTTTATTTTTTCCCAAATTTTATGAACTCCATGTTTGCAAAAAAGATTTCCTAGAAAAATACAATCAGGTAAAGAATTTTTACCCATTTGTTCTAACTTGTTTAGGATGTCCACTTCGTCTCTGGCCGTGGTAACCAAGTGTTTAGCATTCTTTAAATATTTTTCTATTAATTCTAACATTTCCAGTGAATGATGGGCCACTAAAACATGATAACTTGACATGGCTGACTCCGTTTGTGATAAAAAGAACTTTTTAATTTTTATTATTTATATAAAATAATTTTGTCTTTGTCAATTTTAAACAAAAAAACACCTTGATAAAATAGGGGTGTTTTTTTGGTGGTTATTTGATGTTGATAATTTTGTATTCCACCTCGCCCTTGGGGGTTTTTACCACCACAACACTACCTTTGCTTTTACCCAAAAAAGCGATGCCCAGGGGTGATTCATTAGAAATTTTTCCAACAAAGGGGTCAGCCTCGTTAAAACTGACAATTTGAAATTCTTTGCTTTGTCCGCTCGACAAGGCCGTTACCTTGGAGCCCATGCCAACGGTGCCGTTCTCATTGGCCTCAACCACTTTTAAATTTTTTAAGAGATTGGCCACTTCGGCGATGCGTCCTTCATTAAAGGCTTGCGCTTCTTTGGCGTCGGCATACTCGGCGTTTTCACTTAAGTCGCCTAATTCTTTGGCGCTCTCAATGCGTTCCGCAATTTCTCGGCGTTTCACCGTAGAAAGATTTTCCAGCTCTTCTTTGAGCTTAAGGTAACCTTCTGGCGAAATGATTTGGTCGGGCATAGATGTTATTCATTTTTAAATAAAAGCATTGTTTGATAAGATAGCACAATTCAATAAAAAAGACAAATAAAATAAGTTGCAAGTTACAAGTCTTAAGGTTTAAGTTTTTTGTAATTAACGTTTTCCGTTTTTTTTGTAACTTAAGACTTAAAACTTTAATCTTGAAACTTTCTGTTAAGCCATATTGCCGTTAACATTACAATCCCCAGCCCCAACGGGTGGTTCAAATAGGGTGTAAAAAAATGAACGGTAGCTAAAGCTATTAAACAGAGAGCTAAACCAATTTGTTTTAGGTTTAAACTGTCGCGAATGAGTTTAATAATTAACCATAAATAAGTCAAGACGCCCAAGAGGCCCATTTTTAACCAAATATCCAACCAACCCCACTCAAAAGCATAAGTTTCGTAGAGACCAGTAGCGCTTTGTTCTAAGATACGGGGGTCGCTGGACTGGTAAATGACAGTTTTGCCAAAACCCAGCCCGACAATCGGTGAAACTTTAATCGCCTGCCAAAGTTTGGGAATAAGGCTCCAGCGTGAAGCCACGGCTGATTCGTTTAATTGTCCTCGATCATTAAGCGCGTCCCAGGCGGAAATATTTTGGCCATTGGTGGGTAAGGGAAATTTTATAATTATGGTTATTATCAATAAATTTAACGCAACACTGGCCAACAGCAATCCGGTCAGCTTGGATATTTGTTTGATGTTAATTTTATTTTTTATACTCCAGATTAATAAAGTTAGGAGTCCGGCGCCTAATCCTACCCAAAAACTTCGCGACAGAGAGACAATGACTAGACTAATTAAAAAAGTTATCATCAGCCATTCACGGCGACTGGAAATTTTTTGGTTAAATTTTTCCAGCCAAATAGGTAAAACTAGAAGCAGGGCCATGAGTGCGTAAATATGCGATTGAAAAAAAATGCGAAAAAAACCGCTAGCCATCTGCGTAATCTCTCCTACGCCACTAACCCTAACCCAGCGATAAACCAGGAGGTTAGCTTCGCCAAAATTATGAGACAAAAAATATAACAAAAATAAAGTTTTTAAGCCTAACCAGGTTACAGCTAAGCCAAGAATTTTTTTGGTTAATTTCCAGTCTTCTGGAGTTTGAAAGTTAGTAGCCAAAGGAAAAAGCAAAGATAAATAAAACCAATTATTAAGATCAAAAAAGATGTTGCTGTAGTTATTGCTTCTAAATAGAGCCACGACGGTTCCCCAGATTACCAAGACCATTAGAGCGTAAAAATATTTGGCATAAACAAAATTCGGTAGCAGTCTTGGCCAACGTTTATTTTTTATGGCCTGACTAATAATTGAAGTTAACCAAAAACTCATCACAATTAACCATAAAGCCAGACGAATAGAAATAGGGGCGCCTTGAATTTCGTAAAAAAATAAATATCCTTTGGAGCCGATGATTAACTCTGCTAACACCAAGAGTAACGCATAACGCAAATTTTTAGCCGCTAAAAATATCGCCAACAAACAAATAAAAATAAAGACAAGTTTATTAAAATTTGGCCAAAGATAACCCAGGAAAGACAGACCCTCTGTTAAAAGCAGGACAAAGAAAAGGCCCGCAATTTTTTTATTTTTAAGGTAATTCAGCATAATTTTAAATTTCAAATTTAAAATTTTAAATTAATTTGTGTTTTTTCTTAATAATTTCAGCGGCCTTTTTGTATTTTTTGACTTGAGAAAGCCAAGGCAAAAGTTTGTAAGCCGAACTGGGCAACCAAGAGCTCATAGTTCCCCCGCCTGTAACCGCAAACAAAACTTCATCAATCCAAATCCCGGTATGTCCTTGTTCTAGCATGGTCAACCACAAATCCCAGTCTTGAAATTTTTTGAGATTTTCGTCAAAGCCTGGCCAATCCTTAGATCTAATTAATGAGGTTGTGGTGATATAGGGCATTTCTCTTAGTTTGTTAGCGTCAAAGGACCAAAGTTTAAAGGTTTTGGGACCAAACTTGAAAGATGAATAAGCGTAGCTGGCTTGTTCGTTGTTTTTTAGGGTTTTTAGCATGACTTTTAACATGGTTGGTTTCATAACGACATCGGCATCGCAAAAGAGCAGAAAATTTCCTTTGGCTTCACGCGCTCCTCGATTTCTGGCTATTGGTGCGCCTTGATTGTTTTGTCTCAAGTATTTTAGTTTGTCGCCCAGGACGGGAGTAAACTTATCAATGATTATGCCAATATTTTCTTGCGAGCCGTCATTAACCACAATTACTTCGTAATCTTTGTAGGTTTGTGCCACAATACTGTCTAAACATTTGGCGAGTTTTTTAGCTTGATTGTAGACGGGAATGACGATAGAAATCATTGAGTTATAAAGTCAAAAGTTAAAAGTTATAAAGTAAAGACTCCATAAATTTTTTAGCTCTTAGCTTTTTATTAATTGATAAATTTTTTCTGCTTGTTTTTTCCAACTAAACATTGTCAGGGCCCTTCTTCGTCCTTCGTCTCCCAGGCGTTGACGAAGTTTTTCATATTTAGCCAATTTAACCATGGTTTCAGCAATTTGTGTGGGGTTGGTCGGGTCTACTAGTAGTCCATTGACATTGTCAGCCACGGCATCGGCTACTCCCCCACTCGCTCCCGCAATAACCGGTTTGCCGGCCAGGCCGGATTCTAAATAGACGATTCCAAAACCTTCCATGTCTGGACCGATTTGTCTGGCGGTCATAATAAAAATATCGGCTAATTTATACCAGTTCATTTTAGCTTCATCATCAATGTCGGTCAAAATCAAGGCATTTTGGCTAAGCCCCAAATTAGCGATTTTAGCCCTTAAATTAGTCTCCTCCTCCCCCTGACCAATAATGACATAAACAAGCTCTGGGGCTTGTTTTATGGCTATTTTTAGCCCCTCTAGGGCTATATCCATCCCTTTTCTCTTAACTAAACGCCCCACGGTCAAAATAACGGTTTTTTGGCTTAAATTATAGCGCTTTTTGAGGGCCTCAATTTGTCCCTCATTATAGACAATGGTTTCGCCCTCTATTCCCGGATTAACCAAAACTACCTTGTTTAAATCGTCCGTAGGAATAATTTTTTTGACCAGGCTTTCAGTGTAGCTATTAGCGCAAATAATTTTATCAGCTTTGGTTAAAATAGTTTTAGCTAGAGCGCGCTTGCGTGGTTGCTTTAAGGCCATGTTTAAATCATAACCATGAAGAAAGACGCCGTAGTTAAATTTATAGATAAAAGACAAAAGCCAGGCCACCGTGCCGAGTGGCAACAGATGTCCAACCAAAAGATAATGATTGTCGGAATTTTTTAATTCTGTAGCCAAGGTTTTTATGGCTGGCCACCATTTTAAAAATTTTCGTTTATCGTCAACGAGTTGACGGTGGCTGTTGTCCACCACTTTGATTTTTTCCGGGAAATATTTAACCAAGTGGCTATAGTAATGAGCTATGCCACCTTTGAACGGCGGATATTCGAGAGTGAATAATAAATATTTCATTTTTTGTTATAAAGTAGTCTTTGAATAAAGAGAGTTAACCATAAACCACCAACTAAAGCAGACATAATGGCCGAAAAAGATAAGCTCATGGTCCAAAAAGCCACGGCGTTAATAAGACAGCCAAGAAAAGTCGGCACAGAGGTTTGATATTTAATCGGCCCCACTTTAGCTTGGAAGCCATAATAAACTTGGGGAATAAGCGAAATAAAAAAGAAAACACTAACGATGGTAATAACGATATCTTGCCATGACATAGGTTATGATTAATTATGATTTATTTTTAAAGGAAATAAGAATGCTTTTCAGGTCTTCTTTTTTAAGGCCGCCTAGACCGAACAGACAGATAAAATAAGTTAGAGCGCCCAGAAACACGAGGACGAGAAAGGACAGGTGGGTTTTACCTAATAAAATTACCGCCACCATGATGACGGCGGAAGTCAGAGCTCGGCCGAAAGTGGGCAGGACTTTGCGCCAGCGCCAAGCTGTAATTTGTCGGCTAACCACCAGGCTTAAAACAAACAACAAAATATTGGTCACTAAGACCGTCACGGCGGCACCGGTTGGTCCCCAGAGCGGAATTAATAGCAAATTTAAACTGACGCTGACCGCCAGCACGATAGCCATGTTGCGGGTATTAACCCGTTGGCGGTCGCAAGCATTCAGGAGCGAACCCAAAGGAAAATGCACAAAAATAAAAAATAAAGAAATCATGATAAGTTGCAAAGGTAAAATTGAATCAGCAAAACCTTTGTTGAAAAGAAGCACTACTTTGTCGGAGAGCGCGATAATGCCGGCCATAATCGGCAGAGAAATAATAGTGGAGTAATTTAGGGCGCGCTCGAAAGTGACCATCAATTGTTCGCGGTTTTCGCGCCAATACATACTGAGGGCTGGATAAAGCGAGGCCACAAAAGCCATCGGTAAAAATTGCAAAGCGTTAATGATTTTAAAGGGCACTTGATAAATACCGACCGCCCAATCCCCTGCCAGCTTGAACAACAAAACCGAATCAAAATAAGTATAGAGTCGTTGCAAAATAGCATAAACCCCAAAAGGCCAAACCACTAAAAAAATAGTTTTAATAGCCTGTTTGTCCCAGGCCGGTCTGAGGCTTAATTTGAATTTGGTTTTAGCCAAGACCAAGGTATAAGTAAAATTTAATAAACTGGCCAAAGGCAGACCCAGCATTAACCAGATGACATCTTTATGCAGGCTCATCATAATTAAGCTGGAAAGCAAAACGACTGTTTGCACGCCGACCGAAGCCAGGCTTTCATATTTGAGGTTATGATAACCGCGAAAATAAGAAAAGCCGGCCGTGGAAAAAGAATCCAGCACCATAGAGATACTGGCCAAATAAATTAAATTTTTGACTAGTTCGGTATTGCCTTGCGCCAAGACGATGGCTAAAATCCAGGTTAAACCGGCCAGGGGCAACTTGATGCCAAGGATAAAGCGGAAGAATTTTTTAGGTTCTTCATCGTGGCGGGCTACGGTGCGGGTTAAAACATTAGCTAGACCCAAATCAATAAACACCGAACAAATGGTGGTAATGGATATGGCAAAATAATATTTACCCAGATCCTCTGGCCCTAGATAGCGGGCATAAAGGGTAAAGTAGGCAAAAGAGATCAATTTTTGGATAATTAAGGCCAGGGTAAAATAAGAAGTGTTTTTGGCAATATTGGAAACCTTGGAGGACATAAAGGATTTGCTCAAAGGGTATAAAGTTGGGGATTTATAAAGTAAATTTTTGAAAAAGATGCCTGTTTTATAGACTAGAATTGCTTTAATTGTAGGATATTTTTGATAAAAGAGCAAACCAAAAAAATTTTGTTAAGCTATTTACATTTTTTATCTTTTGTGCTTTAATTATAATAATTAAATAAAATATTGTTTGTTTTACCAAAATAGGAGTGATTAGTGAGAGTTCTTTTAAATTTATGGAAAATTAAGGACGGCGAAGTTGTTAGTCCTTATCTTATCTTGTCGCATGGCTACGGTTTAACCAAAAATAACAAATTGCCCGTTAGCACTAAAAGAGTTCTAAGAAAAACGATTGAATTAATGAACAAATTCCCTGGAGCGTGGTGTATAATTTTTGATTCTAATTATTTCAAAGTGCCCAAGGAATATGAGGGAAAATCTGAAGAATACGAATGCCAGTTGAAGAGGGAATATTTAATGAAAAAATTTGGGCGTAAAAAGGCTTCAAGGAAAAATTTAAGTATCGACTTTAATCGCATAACCTTTGCCACTAAGTATGGCCTAAGTATTTGCAATACTGTTCAAGAAATTGATTTTACGAATAATTTTTACGACCTGAATAATATGGAAGTAGCTTCTGTTTGTGATCACCTTCATGCTCGTCGAGTTCGTTATATTTGGAAAAAATTAACCCTCGAACTTAAAATGAATACCGATTACAAAGTGGTTAGCGAAGAAGGAGTTTGGAAAAGAAGCTTGCCGTCGTTTTGGCAAAAATCAAACTTCAGATGGTTGGTGGCTAACATGATCGGTTGTCTTTTCTGTTTTCTTTTTGGTGTTGAGCGCATGAGCCAAGTAACCCATAAAATGCAATAAACTTAACAAACACGGAAATCGTCATGATTATCCGTGTTTTTTAAATGCGTGTGAGCATTTACCCCGAGATTAATTTATTTCTCGTGGGAATAAATTAATTTTTCGGGGTTTACCCCGAGATTAAATTATTTATTTCAGATAGTTGAGGAAGCGACTTGGGGCTTGGGGCCGACCCCAGTGATCAAAGTTGGAAGAGCTGAGATAAATCCCCTGTTTGGCGCGAGTCAGGGCCACATAAAACAACCTTTTTTCCTCTTCTAAATCTCGCGTATTAGGTAAAGGGAAGGAATTCTCATTCAGGCCAATGACAAAAACATAATCGAATTCCAGGCCTTTGACCTGGTGAACAGTCATAATGGGAATTTTACCTTGTTCCAATCCCAGAAAATCTATGTTTTTAGCTAAAGAACAAAAGGCTACAATTTCTTTGAGACTATTGGCGCTGGTTTTGTCGGGATTATCGCGTTGGGCAAACAAGATAAGCAAAGAGGCCAAGGAAGCCAATCTGGTTTCCCCGTCTGTCTGTTTAGCATAATATCCTTTCAAGCCGGATTCATCTAAAACTTGTTTTAGCGCCTCGGCCGGACGTTTAGTGATGATAATTTTTTGCCAAGAAGTGATTAGTCCGGCTAAATGGATAAATTTTTTAGCATATTTAGCAAAAATTTCGGCTCGTTCTTTTTGTTTTAATTCTAATTTTTTAACCAAAATTTTTAACAGGCCAATCGTGGCGCCGACATCGTCATCGGCGCTATGAGTAGCACTGGATAGTCCTAGTAATTTGGCCAGGGTGTTTAATTTATAATTATCACTAACTATTAGCCGACGCGCCAAGTCTAAAGTATCGTAAATCGTCGCAAATTCAAAGTTAATTTTAAGTCGGGCTGCGTTGGTTATAATCATGGTAGCGTCAAAATTAACATTGTGACCAACGATGGGACTAGCGCCAATAAAAATTTTTAACTCATTTAGGATTTTAGCTGGATCTTGACCATTGGTAGCTAAAAATTCATCAGTTAAGCGATGTATCTCGGCCGAAGCACCCACAGGAACGGTGTTTTTTAAATAAAAATGAAATTCTTTTCCTGGCTCTCCTTTGATGACTTCTTGAGCATAAATTTGAATAATTTCGTCTTTGAGCGGATTGGTGCCGGTGGTTTCTGTGTCTAAAACCACTACCCGGCCGGTTTGGTGTTGTTTAATTAAATCAGCAAAAGGTTCTAGGCGAGAAAAATTGGCAAAATTTAAAAAGTCGCTGATTTTTAAGCCTGCCGTTTCGCCAACCTGACGAATAGTAGTTAGGGTAGTTTCGCCTAAATCTTTGGGTGGTCGGCTAGCTAAGCGGTAAGCGCTTTCCAAATCAAAGGGATTAAAAATTATTTTTAAATAAGCTAAAACATCTTTAATTTCTTGACGGCGGAAAAAATTATATTGATCAACAGTTAAATGCGCGATGCCGTGGCGTTCAAAAAGTTCCGCTGTATTGTTGAGGAGATTATTGGTACGCGCTAAGACGGCGATGGAAGCTTGAGAATTAGTGGCCTTAATATCTTTAATATTGGTAACTACCCAATCTATTTCCTCGCTGAATTGATGAGCACTAAATTGCCAAAGACATTTGCCTGCTTTATCAACAACTCGCGAACTGCTAAGCTCGCCAGTATGTGATAACGCAAAGCCGGCCAAAACTTTTTTAATTTGCGCTAATAACTCTTGACTGAAACGATAGTTGATGGTCAAGGACAATTCGGTCACCGGTTTAAAATGTCTTAAAAAAGTTTCTTTTATAAGCAAAGGTTCGCTTCCCCGCCAACCATAAATTGTCTGATCCAGATCGCCGATAAGGGTAATATTTTTATGTTGCTTGGCCAATTCTTTAACCACTAAATATTCTGACAAGTGGGTGTCCTGAAATTCATCTAATTGAATAAACCTAAAACGAGACAGCCACTTGTTTTTTATTTCTTCGTTATAATACAGGGCCTCCAAGGCAGTCATAACTAATTCGTTAAAATCTAAGGCATTTTGTTCGCCAAGAGTTTTAAGATAATCCTGACTGATGGTTAATAACAGCGGATCAATATCTTTGGCCTTGTTGATTCCCAAACCGGAAGTAAATTTATTTAGGCGTATTTTATAAAGTTCTTCCGTAAAATTAAGGATTTCGCGTTTAGTTGGATTAGCGGAAAAGTTAAGGTGAGGATATTTGGTTAAAATTTCTTGCATAACAGCACTTTGTTCGTCTTCGTCAAAAATCACAAAATCACGAGATAGGCCTAAGGCCTTGGCTTCGGCCTTGATAAGATAGGCACAAAAACCGTGAAAAGTGCTGATCGTCAGTTCATCAAAATCTTCTTTTTGCGCTACCCGCTGACGTAGTCGTAAACGCATTTCTTCAGCGGCCCGATTAGTAAAAGTCAAACAAAGAATTTCCGAGGGTTTAATCCCCGACTCTAAAGCCTTGGCCACCCGCTCAGTTAGTACAGTGGTTTTACCGGTGCCAACCGGCGCGGCAACTAAGTAAGCGCCAAAGACACTGTTGATAATAGTTAATTGCTCGGAGTTGAATTCCATAAATTATATAATGTCGTAATTGTATAAACAAAAGCCGTCCGACGCAAGTCGAACGGCTACAAATTTAATTAGCGTTAGCGCTTAGACCATTGTGGGGATCGGCGGGCGCGTTTAAGGCCAGGTTTTTTGCGTTCTTTTTTGCGAGAATCGCGAGTTACCCAACCTTGAGCCCTCATAAGCGGTCTTAATTCTGGATCTGATTTGATTAAAATTTTAGCAATACCCAAACGGCAGGCATCAGCCTGTCCGGTTTTGCCACCACCTTTAACTAAAATACTGAAGTCCATGTTTTTTAAACTGGTGTGCTTAAGGGGTTGTTCAACAACCTTTCTTTGGTAAGCAGTGGCAAAATACTCGTTTAAACTTTTACCATTAATAGTGATAAGTCCAGTACCATTAGTGTGCATGCGAATAGAGGCTCTGGCTGTTTTTCTTTTTCCTATAGCTGGAATATATTTATCGCCTTTGTTTGTTGGAGTCTTCTTGTCTGCTGAAATTTTAGCCGAGACAGGGATAGTTGGAGTTTTGACCATTATTTTTTTGGTAATTTTAACTTCCTTTTTAGGTTCAGATGATTTTTTTGCCGGAACAGTTTTTTTGGCTGGAGTCTTGGCTGTTGGCTTTTTGGCAACTTTGGATTCTACCATATTATTTAATAATTAAACGTTTAAGCATGTTGTTGCGCAGACGATTAGCTGGCAACATTTCACGCACAGATCGTTGCAACAATTCACCAGGATTTTTGGCAAAAACATTGCTCATTTTTTTTGTTTTTAAACCCCCTGGGTGTCCACTGTGATAATGATATTCTTTTTGAGCTAATTTTTTACCAGTAAATTTTAGCTTATCGGCATTATAAATTTCTACAATATCGCCAGAGTCAATGTGCGGTTGCCATTCCGGCTTATTTTTACCGCGCAAAATAAAAGCGATTTTAGTAGAAAGGCGTCCTACAGTTTGATCAGTCGCATCAATTTTTACTATCTTTCGTTGTATCATATTTTTTCGTAGTATTTACGTTGGCTACTAAGTGTTTTATTTTAAACAAGCTCGAACTGCACCATATCGGCGCCATCACCAGTTCTTTGTCCAAGCTTAATGATTCTAGTATAACCACCAGCGCGATTTTTATAGCGCTCACTTAAAACTTCCATAGCTTTTTTAACGGCCAAGGGTTGAGGTAAAACTTCTAATAAATTGCGACGAGCGGTTAAATCACCTTTTTTAGCATTATTAATCAGCCTTTCTACTAAAGGTTTAGCTACTTTGGCCTTAGCTGAAGTGGTTTTTACTTTTTCATACATAATAACACTAGAGGCAAGATTTCTAATCATCATTTCTCTGGGAGCTTTGGCGCGTGATAAAATTTTTCCTTTGTTGCGGTGGTTCATATTTATTCTTCTTTAACTTCTGGCTCGTCAGAGTTGTCAACAGAGGCGGCCTCATTTTTGTGTTTGGTTTTTTTCTTTGGCGCAGCGACATTAGATTCGTCTTCCGAAAATTCCGTTTCAGAAGATGAGGGTTCAGAAACGATTTTTTCGCCCTTGCTTAAATCAACCAAGGAGTTAAATTGTTCAATTAAAATAGCTACACTCTTATCAAAAACTTCTTCTGGGCTAAAAGTGCCATCAGTAGTGATAGTTAGGGTCAGTTTATCCCAATTAGTCATTTTGCCGACGCGCGTATTTTCTACATCGATACCAACTGCTCGGACCGGAGAAAAAATGGAATCTATTTCAATATAACCGATTTCTTTTTTGCGATTTTCTCGATTTTCGATTGTTTCATAACCTAGGCCACGACTAGCAAAAATTTCCATATTAAGCTTGCCGGCCATGTCGGTAATATGAGCAATAGTTAGACTGGGGTTAACAATTTCCACGTCAGAATTGCCTTTGATGTCTTTAGCCTTAACCTCTTTTTCTCCGTGAGCTTCTAGTTCTAATTTAACAATTTCGTCAGTATGAATCTTTAAATTTAAATTTTTTAGATTTAAAATAATTTCTAAGACATCCTCTTTGATGTTGGGCAGAGCCATAAACTCATGGTCAGCGCCCTCTATTTTGACACCAATTACGGCTGTGCCAGGAATTGAAGATAAGAGCACTCTCCTGATGGCGTTGCCTAAAGTAGTGCCAAAGCCCGGGTGCAATGGCTCAACTACCACCTTTTTTGTATTGGCGATGTCGCTAGTCTGGAAGTTAATTTTTTTTGGCAAAGCAATGTTACTCATATAAATCTTTTAGCCCCTTAAAGAGCGTTATTATTTAGAATAGAATTCGACAATAGCTTGGATATTGATAGATTTGTCTACATCGTCACTGGTGGGAGCGTGTAAAATTTTAGCCTCTTGTTCGCTGGGATTAAAATAGAGCCAACCGGGAATTTGAACCTTTTTCATCTTGTCAGCTAAGTTAACAAAAAGTTTCTTTTGGCGTTTATTTTTTTTAATACCAATAATTTCTCCGGCCTTAACTTGATATGATGGAATATTAACCGGTTTGCCGTTAATGGTAAACATGCCATGGCTAACCATTTGTCTGGCTTGAGCTCGAGACGAAGCTAGACCCAAACGAAAAATAGTATTATCAAATCTGGTTTCCAGCATTTTTAAAAGATTTTCACCGGCATCACCCAAGCGTCCAGCCTTAGCAAAAAGCAAGCGGAATTGTTTTTCTCTTAAACCATACATTACCTTGGCTTTTTGTTTTTCTGCTAGCTCTTGTCCATATTGACTTTTTTTGCTTGGTCGTTTGTTGCCGTGTAGTCCGGGAGGAAAATTTCTGGAATTCAAAACACACTTAGGTGAGGAACATTTTTCACCCTTTAAAAATAATTTTTTGCCAGCCTTGCGGCATAGGCGACATTTGGCGTCAGAAGTATTAGACATAGATAGAATAAATTAAACTCTCCTCGGTTTCTTACGACGACAACCGTTGTGAGGAATGGGAGTAATATCTTTAATAAAGGTAATTTCTAAACCATTGGCGTTTAGGGCTCTGATAGCTGATTCGCGTCCAGTACCCACGCCCTTAACAAAAACGCTAACTTCAGACAAACCATAATCCTTGGCCTTAAGTACGGCAATTTTTGTAATAATGCTGGCTGCATAAGGGGTAGATTTTTTAGGGCCCTTAAAACCAGCAATACCAGCCGAAGCCCAAGACAAAACATTGCCATCCAAATCAGTTAAGGTAACGATGGTGTTGTTGTAAGAAGAATGAATAAAGGCTTTGCCAACTGCTACTTTACGTTCACCTTTTTTCTTTTTTTTGCCTTTAATTTTGCTGCCCTTTTTGTTGATTGCGGTTGTAGAGGATTTTTTTTCCAGTTTTTTTCTAACTTCTTCTGGCAAGTCATCCATAGGATCAACCTCTGTCGCTGGTTTTTCTTTGGCATCTTTATTAATACCCAAGAATTCTTCTTCAGTCGCTTCCTCTGACTTTAATTCTGATTCTAATTTTTTGATATCTTCAGTCATAGTTTATGTTTTTTGTCCGACCGGTTTCTTGCCCGAACCCATGGTTTTGCGAGAATTGCCCCGAACTGTGCGATTATTAGTTTTGGTACGTTGACCACGAACCGGCAAACCCTTGGCATGACGGCTACCGCGATAAGAACCAATATCTTTTAAACGTTTAATATTGCTGGAAACATCGCGACGCAAATCGCCCTCGACTCGTAAATTTTTTTCAATTAAGGAACGCAAGGCGTTAACTTCATCTTCCTTTAAGTCTTTAACTCGAGTGTCAGGATTAACCTTGGTTTCTTTTAAAATTTTTTGTGAAGTAGCTAAACCAAGGCCATAAATATAAGTTAAGGCAACCTCTACTCTTTTTTCATTGGGAATGACTACCCCTGCGATTCTTACTGCCATATACTATAAGTTAAAAGTTTATAAAGTTTATAAAGTTGAAAGTTGTTTGTTTTATGTTTTGTCTTTCCAACTTTTGTGATAACAGTTAATTATCCTTGTCGTTGTTTGTGCTTAGGTTCTTTGCAGATAACCCAAACTCGACCCTTCCTTCTTAAGACCTTGCAATCTTTACAAATTTTTTTAACAGAAGCTCGTACCTTCATATAATAATAAATTGTGGTGTATTAAAAAATGAAATCCCTATCTTGGGGATGAAATTAAATGAAGCCCTTGTTCTAGAGCCTAAAAGTAATGCGACCCTTGGTTAGGTCATAGGGACTTATTTCCACTTTAACTCTGTCTCCGGGAGATAAACGAATTTTGTTCATTCTCATTTTACCTGAGAGATGCGCCAAAATTTCATGCTCGTTTTCTAGGCGAACTTTAAAAGAGGCTCCGGGCATCATCTCTAGGACTTCGCCTTTAACCTCAATAAAATTTTTAGATTCGTCTGTTTGGTTTTTTCCTTTGTTTTGCATTAAAAAACGGCTTTAAACTGCTCGATTTGAGTTCAACAAAATAACAATTATTTATAATAAAATAACTACCATGGAATTGTATAGGTAAATTAATATTATGTCAAGACTAAAAGAAAAAATTCCTATTATTTTTAATATTGTTTAATATTAGCTAATATTAAACAATATTAAAAAGGAATCTATCTTGTGAAATAAATTCCTTTAAGTTTTTGATGCCAAATTTTTTAATAAGCTTTTTTTTCTGTTTAAACGACGCATTTTTTTTAAAGCCTTTTGACAAACTTGTCCTATCCACACTCCGGTTAATCCATATTTCAAGCCTAGGGTGCCTAAACTTAAGCCCTCTTGGTTGCCATTAAGTCCATAGCGGTCAATTATTATTTTTCTTTCGGTTTCCGATAAACACGACAAGTATTCATCGACGATTTCTAAATAAAAATAGCTTTGTTTGTCTTGGTCTAAGTCCTCGCTAACTAAAATGTCCCCATAACTAAGATCGCTTTTTTCATTATTACGATGACTTGTCTTGGTACTCAAGTATATCCAATTAATCGAATTATAGCTGAGTATTTTTTCAAGTTTTTTTAAGTCATAACCAGCAAAGATTGCTAATTCTTGGTTGCTTGGCTCGCGCTGATTTTCAGAAATAAATTTTTTTCTATATTTATTAATTTTGATGCCAGCGCTGACGATGTTTCCTGGTACGTGTACTGGGCGTAGTTTTTCGCTCAACAATTTTTTAATTCTTTGGGTTATCCAATGGTAGGCGTAACCAGAGAATTTATAATCCTTTGTTATGTCAAATTGGTCGATCGCCTCAAAAATTCCGTCCGTGCCTTCCTGTATTAAATCATCTACGGTAATAGCGCCCAGGTCAGGGATAAGGTATAAATAATCCCTGACTACTCTTTTAACCAGCTTTAAGGTTGAATTTACGAGTTGGTCCCTGGCCGTTAAATCACCTGCTCGATAACGCTTAATCAAATCATTAGCCTCTTCTTTGTTGAGGGGGCTAAATTTGTCGATTTCTCTAAAGTACCATTGAGATGAATCTTTCATTGGTGACTCCTTTGTAAAGAACGTTTATTAAATTTAGTGATCACAGCTTAATCTTTTTAATTAATTAGTCAACTCCCAACCACTGCCTTGATGCGTCGCACGCCAGCCGAAGAGGCCTCCTCTTTTAAGATTTTAAAACTTTTTAATTCTGCAGTATTAGTCGCGTGGGGTCCGCCACAGATTTCTCGACTAAAAGGGTTATTAAGAGCGCCGGCAGTATAGACTTTTACTTTATTTCCATATTTAGACTCAAAAATACCAGTCGCTTTTTGCGCTTTGGCTTCTTCTAGAGACATTTCTTGGCAAGTAACGGGCAAAGCGTTGGTGATGGCTTGGTTGACCAATCTTTCTACTTCTTTCAGCTGTTCCGGTGTTGGTTTGCTGTTATAGGAAAAATCCAGACGTAACCGTTCGGCCGTAATATTGGAGCCACGTTGATTAACTTCGGCGCCTAAAACTTTTTTCAGAGCAGCTAACAACAAATGAGTAGCCGTGTGCAGTCGGGAAGTGGCTAGACTATCATCAGCCAAACCCCCTTTGAATTTTCCACTGGAAGCAGTGCGAGACAAAGCTTGGTGCTTAGATAATTCTTGATTAAATTCTTGGTCAAAGTTATTTGATAATTTAAGGCCCTTTTCTTTGGAAATTTCTTTAGTCATTTCTATGGGGTAACCATAGGTTTGAAAAAAATTAAAGGCTTCCTGGCCGTTGATTTCACTCTTTTGATCTTTAGTCTTTTTTTCAAATAATTTTTCCCCTTTAAATAAAAGATTAGAAAACTTTTCTTCTTCAGTGTCTATTGCTTCATAAATTTTTTGGGTATTTCTTGATAACTCCGGATAAGAATCTTTCATGATGGGTATTAGGGTTTTTTCCGCCAACTCAGCCAAAAAGCGCTTAGTTATTCCTAAAGATAACCAGGCATAACGCAAAGCGCGACGAAGCAAACGACGGACGATATAGCCCTGGTCAGTATTGGACGGAACCACTCCTTGGTCATCGCCAATAATAAAGGTAGCGGCTCGCAAATGATCGGCAACAATCCGAAAAGGTCTGGGATTGTCAGCATAACTTTTGTCCGATAATTTTTCTAATTCATTAATAATCGATAAAAATAAATCAGTTTGATAAACATCTTTAATATTGTTGATTACCCCAAGAACTCGCTCTAGGCCCATGCCAGTATCTACGTTTTTTTGTTTAAGATCACTAAAGCTGCCGTCAGCGTTTTTGTTGTAGGCCATAAAAACATCATTCCATATTTCCACCCAATTTTTATCCTCATGAGTATCTTGAAAGTTGGCTGGCCCCTCCCCTTCACCAGTCCAATAAAACATTTCCGTGTCTGGCCCACAGGGTCCGGTTTGCCCAGCTGGCCCCCACCAATTATCATTTTTGTCTAGTTTAGCAATTCTTTCTGGCGCAACTCCTAAACCAACCCAAGCATCGTAAGATTCTTGATCAAAAGGAACGCTTGCCCCGTGGTCGTCAGGCTTTACGGGACCGGAATCTCCCATAAAAACTGAAAAAGCCAGTTTGTTTTTATTGAGTCCTAGATATTTTTCACTGGTTAAAAATTCATAGCTCCAGTTAATAGCTTCTTGTTTGAAGTAGTCTCCGAGGGACCAATTGCCAAGCATTTCAAAAAAGGTTAAATGGGTTAAGTCTCCTACTTCATCGATGTCGCCAGTACGAAGACACTTTTGAGAGCTAACCAATCTTTGCCCCCCAGGATGTTTTTCCCCTAAAAGATAAGGTACTAAAGGATGCATGCCGGCCGTAGTAAATAAGACCGTCGGGTCATTTTCCGGGATTAAAGAAGCGCTAGGAATGACAACATGGCCCTTGTCTTGAAAAAAATTCAGATATTTTTTGCGTAATTCTTCAGCTGTCATAGAATTTTAGTATAATAAAATAAAAATTAACTGGCAATTGTTGACAAAAAATAAAAAATGTTTTAAATTATTTTTATAATTTTTTTGTTCCTTTATTTATTGGAGGGGAAGATGTTAATTAATTTGGGTTTTTTGGACAAAGTTAGAGTCAAAGAAATGATCCTTTTAGACAAGGAGCCTAATTGTCAGGATTTATCTAACGATGACGCAATGTTTGTTGCTGCCGTAGAGATAATTCCCGACAGTATTTATCTTTATGGTTGCAGGAAACAAGAAGATGTCGAACAAATTAAATCTTTCAGTCAAGATGTCCAGTGGTATCAAACCAAGGTCGCTGTTTAGCATTAAATAAGTCCCAAATTTAAAATTTGGGTCTTTTTAATTAATAAAAACCTTGCGCTTGTCGGGAGGATCACCACAATTACTTGATCTTTTCTTTGTTTGGGCTAAAGTCTTAATTTATTATATAATACAAACAAGAGTTTAACTAGCCCGGTTATGCCGACAAATTTTAAAAAAATTTTATTGATTTTGGGGGCCATTTTTTTCTTGGTCTACTCTTGGCCAACTATTATGGTTACTTGGCCAGCTATGAAGCAATCTGGCGGTTATTATATTTCCAGTTGGCCCGATAGCATGGCTAATTATTTTTTTATTGAACAATTAGTTAAAAATAATAGTCTGAGCTATAAGGAGTCTTTAAATTTTGTAGCCAACGACACAGTTCAACCGCGTAGCGTTAATGTTTTTAACCATCAAATTGTGCCAACCGGATTTTTAGGCTTCATTTTGCTTCTAGGTGTTTTAGCTAAAATAATCGGCCTTTATGGGGTCTTCTTGATCACTCCGCTGTTTGCCATAATAGCAGTTTGGGCTTTTTATGGTTTGGTTCGTCGCCTTTTCGATGACCAGACAGCACTTTGGGCTGCCGTGTTATTATTTATTTTGCCTCCGTTTTGGTATTATGCCAGTTTGCCGATGTTGCCCAACGTTTTGTTCTTAAGCCTGGTTGTTATCGCTTATTATTTTTATTTTAAACAAATTGAGACTCGGGGTTATCTTTGCGGATGGTTGTCTGGCGTGTTGCTTGGTTTAGCCTTGATTATAAGGCCAATGGAATTTGTTTGGTTAGGAATTATCTTAGTGTTGCCAGTGGTTATTGATTACAAACAATTTAAAGTCAAACGGGCCGCAACATTTCTCTTTGGCATAATTTTGCCAATAATCATTCTTTTGGTTGTTAATCAAAAACTTTACGGTCAAGCTTTTTTTACTGGTTATCTCAATTTAGAACCTAATAAGGGTTCAAGCGTTATCGGACGATTGCCCCCAGCTCTCGCCACTAATCTATCAGCTTGGTTGGCTTTCCCTAAACTAATTTTTGTTCCCTTTGGTTTTCATCCTAAATTAATTTTTCATAATTTAAAGGAGTATTTTGTAAAATTGCTTTGGCCTTGGTGTTTGTTGTTGGGTTTAACTTTTTTAGCTGCTTTTTATCAATTGAAAAAAAATAAACCAAGCAAAGCTCAATTAATTTATTTCTGGTCTTGTCTTTCTGCTGGTCTTTTACTAATTATTTACTATGGTAGCTGGTTATTTGACGATAAGCTAACTCTTCGTCTGAATACTATTGGTCTTTCTTATGTCCGTTACTGGTTGCCCTTATATTTATTGTTTTTGCCGAGTTTGGCCTGGGGTTTAACTAGGCTGAGTTTGTGTTTTAAACAAGAGAGGATTAAAAAAGCTGTCTTGTTTTTTGTTGTCTTGAGTTTGTTGATTTTTTCTTGGATAACGGTTTATTTGAAAGCTGGCGACGGACTACGAGACCAAGCCAAAGTAATTAGCGACGGTTACCAATTACTGGATTCCGTTAAGAAATTGGTTGATAAAGAAACAGTGATTATTTGCGATCGCGAAGACAAAATTCTGTGGCCAGAGTATTCGGTTGTTGTTTTTAATAATAATTACCTAATTTGGGCGGGGGTAAAAAATATTATTGGTCAACGTCCAATTTATTATTTAAGTCGGGCTTCGGAAACAGAAATTCGCATTTTAAACGAACGCTTGCAAGAATTTAAAATAACCCTAGAAAAAGGTCCCAGGGTTAACGATAAATTTATTTTATACAGTTTAAAAGGCAATTAATAAAAGTTTTTATTGGGCATATTTTTTTATTTCCAGCCAATATTCTTTGCCACTGAGTATTTTAAATTGAGGCGCTTTTAGTTCACCTCTTTTTTTATAAGCCCAAAGTAATTTATCACTTAAAATTTTTATTTCCGGCTTAAACAAATAGTCTGGCGCCAACAATTCTTTGGTGCCACCAAGGCTGGAAGCAATAACCGGTAAGCCAACTAAGGCTGCCTCATAAATAACTGTTGGTGAGTTTTCATAACAAAGAGAAGGAACAACCAAACAAGTAGCCTGAGCATAGACATTAACTAAATCCTGCCCTGTTAAACGGCCCCTGAAATCTACTTGGGGTATTTTTATTTTTTTTAAAGATTCCAAGATAGAGCCGTCGCCGACCACCACTAAGTGGCCTGTCGCTTTAGTTCTATCTAAAAAATCTTCCCAAGCCGACAACAAAATTTTTATGCCCTTGTGTTCTTCAATTTGGCCAACAAACAAAAATAAATAATTATCCCCCTTTTGATTATTAGTAAAACATTTTTCGTTTAAAGGATTAGTTAAAATTTGACGTCGACAAGTTATAAAAAAATTTTTAGCTAAGTGTTTTTCCATCAACCAACTAGAAGCCGTAATGACTGCCTGGGGATGACCCAAAGAATACTTAGTTAAATATTGATAAAACTTAGCCAAGGGAGATGACAATTCTCCCACTTGACCATAAACAACCAAGCCAGAAGGATGCAATAGTTGAACATCGTGAATAATGTGGAGATGCTTTATCTTTAGGTTTTGTGCCAAGCGTCCAAGGCCAAAACCGATTCCCATTAAATTATTGGTAATAATTAAATCAGGAGCTTCTTTAACTAAAATTTTTTTTAATTTGTATTGGCGGCGATAATTAAAAAAACTAAACAAATGCCAAAACAGCTTAAAAACGTACGGCCACTTATTTAAATTATGATAATAACTTGGCAGATAATAATGAGTTTTATTTTCGGTTTGAGGGGTTGTTGCGCTCACTGGCTTGGTGCTGATAAAAAATACCTCTTGGTTATCATCTGCCATTGTTTTGGCCAAGTTATTTACAATTTTTTCGGCACCTCCCCGACTCCAAGGATCCAAAAGATTATTGACTAGACAGATTTTCATAGGACTTTTTGACGTTAGCTTTAAATTTAGGGGAATAACGAACTCGATAATATATTTCATTAAGCTTGGCCCCCGCGACAGACCAAGAATATTTTTTAACTACTAACTCTTTGGCAGCCAATCCCATTTTAGTCGCCAAAGTTTTATTGGATAAAAGATAAATGATTTTATCGCTTAAATCTTTAACATCGCCTGGTTGCACTCTTAAACCGTGTTGGCCTTTTCTAAAAACACTACGCACGCCAGGTAGATTAGAGGCCACAACCGGCTTGCCACAAGCCATCGCTTCCAACAAAACCAAGCCAAAGGCTTCGCTTTGGTTAATTGAGGGCAAAACCAACAAGCAGGACCGGCTATAGTAGTTTACTAAATCGTCATCGCTAACGTTATTAACAAAAGCAACTTTTGCGGTTAGCCCTAAATTTTCAACCATTCGTCGATAAACATCTTCTAGGTCTCCCCTGCCCACGATAGTTAGGGTAGCTTCCGGCACACTAGCAACTACGGCCGGGAAAGCTTCAATTAATTTGTCTACCCCCTTGAAGTAATGTTGGCAATCTAGAGCGCCAACAAACAAAACATTAGCTTCTTCGCTCGTCTGTGTCTCAGAAATTTTAAAGCGCTCCAAATCTACACCAAAGGTTACCTGACTAAATTTTTGATAATGTTTTCGATAATAACCGCCAAGATCACTATGTTTAACGTAATCCAAAGAAGCACAAGTTATTTCGTCGGCTAAACGCAAGAGCCACGGTAACCAAAAAATTTTATACCAAATAAAAATTATATTTTTCCAACCACGTCCGTGTGTATCCATGTGGTAGTGCAACAATAGTTTCATTTTGTTCCTAGACAGAAGTTTGGCTAAAACAACCAACCCCGAGGTCCCATAAAAAGGATAGTGTAAGTGAACTAGGTCATATTTTTTTAGTTCTTTAATAATAGAGGGTAAAATAGCCGCGGTGCCAGAAGACAAAAAAGGCTTTAGTCTTAAAATTTTAAGACCTTGCCAATTTTCTGTTGTTTGCTCTTTAGCTTTAAAGTTTGGAGTAATAACAGTTACTTCGTGCTTAAAATTAAGCAATTCCCTAGCAAAATACGCCACGCTGTTACCCATACCGTTTTTGTTGGGATAAAAAGTACAAATGACGTGAGCTATTTTCATAAATTATTATTTTTTGTTGACAGCAAGATGTTCGACAATTTTGGAAATGTCCCGCTCCATTTTAGTGAGACGCAAACGCAAACGAAAAATAAAATAAAAAATAACAGCCACGGCTGAATACAGCAGAACTTGAATGCCGCTAGAAGAAAAACCAAGATTGGCCACCAAGGTATCTAGTCGCTTTAAGCTTAAAATTAAAA
This sequence comes from uncultured Gammaproteobacteria bacterium, assembly GCA_964545125.1. Classification (GTDB taxonomy): domain Bacteria; phylum Patescibacteriota; class Patescibacteriia; order Patescibacteriales; family Patescibacteriaceae; genus JAKAEX01. The sequence goes on along the minus strand of CAZJEP010000003.1, from coordinate 43,937 downwards.
TTAGGGTGCATAACCAAAAACACAACCAAAACCTAAACTCATTTTTGTTGATTTGTTGTTTTTTTCTTTGCCAAGATAAACGACCCAAAAATCCGGCAATAATAATTATAGCAAGTAATTCTTGAAACATAGTTATCGCTTCCTACCTGCCAGCCTACCTACCGACGAGGCAGACAGGCTGGCGCGAGCCCCAATTAATGTTGGAACAATGTTGGAATTAATTATTTAGTTTATTGAAAAATAAATCTTTGATAATTTTGAAACCGCCAGTCAAGCGTTGGCCAAAATCGTGATAAATGACGGTCATTGGCACCTCTTTAATTCTTAGTCCTCGTTCAATGCTTAGTCCGAGAATTTCACTGCAGTGCGCCATACGGTCCTCTTGCCAGTTTAATCGTCGTCCAGCCTCAGCGTTGAAGGCTCGTAAGCCGCTTTGTGGATCAGTTAATCTTACCCCTAAAAAAATTCTATTGACCAGTCGAGCTAAAGGCATAATTAAATAGCGTTTAGTTTTGGGCATATAATTTTTAGGGCCAAGAAAACGAGAACCAAAAACTATATCGGCTAAATTATTTTTTAGGGGATCAATAAGGGCCGGTAAGTCACTGGCCAAAAATTGACCATCAGCGTCAAAATGAATAATAATCTCAGCGCCTTGCTTTAAGGCATAATGAGTGCCGGTTCTCAAAGCGGCGCCTTGGCCACGATTAATAACATGCCTTAATAAATGCGCCCCAGTTCCCTTGACTAGTTCGCCGGTTTTATCGGTTGAAGCGTCGTCTACCACCAAAACCACATCAACCAAAGGTAAAACGTCTTTAATAACCTGATCGATTCTTTCGGCTTCATTGTAAGCAGGAATAATGCAATAAACTAACATATTTAAATCAATAATTCGAAAAGTTACTAAAAAGCTAAACTTTAATTTTGGACAAACTCGTAATCAACTGGTCTTAATCGTTTACTGGCTCTAAGATCATCTATAGTCTTTTTAAGCCCATTGTCAAGAGTTATCAGAGGCATCCAGCCCAAAAGATCGCGGGCCTTGGTAATATTTGGAATAGCTAGAGGCGTCATAAACATTAACGGATCAGCGTAAGTAATTTTGGAACCAGATTCTAAGTTGGTTATTATTTGTTTGGCAAGGGCGGCTATTTTTATTTCCACGTCAGAACCAATATTAATTGGCCCGTTTAAATTGCTTTCCATCATTTTAAACATAGCTGACAAGCAATCGTCGATATAACAAAAACCAGAAGACCAGTTCTCGTCACCATAAATTACCAAGTCCTTGTTATCCAAGGCATTGCTGATAAAATCGGGGATCATAAAACCTTGGTCCAGAGGCATTCTGGGTCCGTAAATTCTAAAAGGACGAATAATTTTAGTATCCAAATTATAAACGTCGTGGTAAGTTTTAACCATGGTTTCAGCAAAACGTTTACCTTCATCATAAGAAGCTCGATCGGACAACAAGTCTACCACGCCAACATCTTCCTCGACTACTCGACGAGGATTAACTTCTTTTTTTCCGTAAATCACCGAAGAAGACAAGTGTAGATATTTGGCTTGATACTTTAAGGCCAAGTCCAGAGAATTTTTTATGACATAAGAGTTTGCTAGTAAATTATTAATTTTATTTTTTTCAAAATGCAGAGGCAGAGTCGGACAGGCTAAATTATAAACCTCTTGAACTCCCTGAAATTCCACTCGAAAATCTTTTAGCTCGGTAAAATTTTCCAAAACAATGGGATTAGCCATGTCGTGTTTAATGAATTTAAAATTAGGGTTGGCTAAAAGGTGGTCAATATTGTTTTCCGAACCGGAGGAAAAGTTATCAATACAAATAACTTTGCTATTAATCACCAGAGCATCAGCTAAATGAGAGCCAATAAACCCGGCTCCGCCGATAATTAAAACGTTTTTGGTATCAAAAATAAATTTTGCGCTCATATTTTTACCCTGTTAAATAGGGTTCCCGCTAAAAGCGGAAGGTTTAACAGGTTGAACCCCGTTAAATAACCCTTTATTTAATTGAGAAATAATTCATTAAAAAAATTTAAATAAAAATTAACTGATAAGTTTATTTGTTTATATAGGTGGCTACGCTAACCCCCTGAGTTAAGGTTTTTTTATCAGAATAATAAGATTTAATCAAAGTGCCATTTTGTTTGAATAAAGATAACAAAGGAGCTTGGCCAGCTCCGGCGCCGGTGATAATTTCCGCTTGTCCGTCATTATCAACATCGGCGCTAGCAATATTTATTCCTTCATTAAAGTCAGCCTCATAAGCCATAAAGCTGTTGATTAATCGTCCATCGGGAGTAAAAATTTTAACATAGGGCAACATATTTTTTCCAGCCGCGACGGCTATAATCGGGTTAGAACCTAAAGCAGAATAAGCATTAAGGGCGACTAATTTAAATTCTCCCTTGAGTTGAGCCTCATAAGCCAACCATTGGCTTAGTAGTTTTCCCGTGTAATTAAAAATTTTAATTTGGGCGCTAGCGCTAGAGGCCGGCATTGTAGCAATTTCAGCCCTACCATCTTTGTTTAAATCGGCCACGCTAAGATTAGCGCCACCAAGATAATTAGCTGGATAGGCTAACCAACTAAGGCGCAATTTAAAATTTTTATTCATAATTTTTATTTCAGCTCGTCGATTATGAGCCGGGGCCATTATTAATTCGTCTATGCCGTCACCGTTAATATCACCGCTAGCCAAATTAACTCCGCCAGTAAATTTATTTTCATAAGCTAAAAATTTTTTTATCATTTGACCATTGGTTCGGTAAATTCTGACTTCACTCTGGGCGCCAGATTGAGGCGTAACAGCAATTTCGGTTTGCCCATCACCATTAAAATCACCGCTAGCTACATTGATATTAACATTAGTAAAAGTGGAAAATTTTGCTTTGACTATGCCTTTGGCGGTAACTAGTTTGATTTGACCTTTTTTTGTTGAATCATTAAATAATAAAATGTTGTATTTTTCTTGGGCCAGCGCGGCCTGGGCCGCTAACAAACTAGCCGTTACGTCTAGGCGACCAGCCCCCAATTTACCAACATTTTGGGGATTAACGGCGTTGATGTTATCAGCACTAGCTTTAAGCAAGTTAATTAGTTCTTTTGGCTTCAAACTGGGGTTAATTTGCATCATTAAAGCTAGAGTAGCACTTACTTGTGGCACGGCAAAAGAAGTCCCCGACCAATAACCATCATAAGCGTCTTGAAAGGATTTGTTGTTAGAGCTTTTTTGGGGCGCTAGGACTGCCGTACTAAAAATGCTTACACCCGGAGCAACCAAATCAAGACACTTGCCATAACCAGAAAATACGGCCTTTTCATCTAATGGTCCAGTAGCGCCCACACCAACCACTAAATTTTCTCCAGCGCGACCATCATAACAAACCGGATAAAGAGGTTTTTTGTCTAAAAATTTTCCGACTCCCCTTTCTAAATCGTTGCCAGCAGCAGCAACCACAATGATATTCTTGTCATAAGCTCGGCGAATAGCTTGCTCTAGAGCCGAACTAGATTTATCGCCGGCAAAACTTAAATTAATAATATTAGCCTTATGATCAATGGCAAAATTGATGGCTTTTATAATTTTGTCTGCTTGGGCTCTTCCGCTGTCATCTAAAGCTTTTAATGACATGATTTTTAAATTTTGAGCCACTCCACTAACGCCAATTTGGTTGTTGCCTTGCGCGGCCAAAACCCCGGCCACAATCGTTCCGTGATTAATGCCTTCCTCAGTAAAGCCGGCTTTAAATTTTGGTGCCGGGTCAGCCATATTATTAATAAAGTCCCAACCATTAACATCATCAATATAGCCATCTTTATCATCATCTTTTTTGTTGCCGGGAATTTCTTTTTCATTAACCCAAAGATTATTTGTTAAATCCGGATGTTTAATATCTATTCCAGTGTCAATAACAGCAACCACAACTTCAGGAGCCTCTCTTGCAATATCCCAACCAGTCGACGCAAAAATTCTTTTTAAATACCATTGATTAGAATAAAAAAGGTCATTAGTTTCAAAAGCAAAAACCCCTTGAGGAACAACCAAGGATACAAACAAACAAAAGCTAAAAATAAGCTTTATTTTTAGCCAAAATTTAGGCTCAAAAATTTTTGCCATATTATCTTTAAATTGTACTATAAAAAGCGTGAATTAACAACACGAAAAAATAGGTCTTAGGCGCCGAGTTTTAACAAAAATAAAAAAAACCGTCCACGATGTTTAGTCGGGACGGAATTATTAACACTTAAAAAAGAACTTTTATTATTTGACGATTTACTTTAACAAAGTAAATGCCTGTTTTTAGATCTGTTAGATCAACTTGACCTTGGCCACTAGAAAAATTCAAGTGCCTTATTTGTCTGCCATAATAGTCATAAACCTCTAGATCAACTTGATTTAAACTGGGAAAATCAAACTTTAGCCAACCCTCTTTCAGAACAAGCTCTCCTTCCGGAAAGGCTTCTTTAACTGAATTGGGTGAATCATACAGACTTCTCCAAATGACCTCATCCCAATAATCAACAACACCACTTCCGTCCATGTCGCAAGCCCAAGCTTGATACAGAGTAGGAATAACCCGACCATTGATAATTTTGCGTAGCAAATCAAGATCAGCCTGATTGAACTTTAGGTCGCCAAATTGCGGATTGGGATCACCCTTTTTAAATATTCCTAGATAGATTTCATTTAACCAGTCAATCTCCAATTTCATGACTTTAGTTTGGTTAATCACTTGTCCATCTAAACGATAGGCTACAATATTTCTAATAGGGATAACTTGAAGATAGGGAGGCAAATCAACATAGTCAATCGTTAAGCCCATAATAGCTCGAGGATTAACGTTTGGGGAATTAGGCAACAACGAGTTGTTTTTGTCGTTGGCCGAATAAGTCACGTGGTAAACTTTAGAGACTTGATAGTCAGCTATGGTTTGAATGTTGACATTTTTGCCAGCATCGAAAGCAACGACTTTTTGTAGCCTCATGTAATATGGCAATTCTATGTCAAAGCTAATGCCAGCAGTTGCTTCCGATAAATTATCCATCATCCAAACAAAGGAAAACGAACCTTGACCATTTGGTCTATCCAAGTAAAACCAAGCATTGTCTCTAAATAAAAAATATTTACTCGTTACTTCTGCCGTATCTGGCGGACCGCTACCCAAATCAAAATTAACTATTAATGGTTGCGTTGGCACCACCAAGGCAAGCTGACCTCGTTTAGCTATAATTTTGTCTAGCACCAGTGTTTGTTTTCCCTCAACCTTACTATAACCAAAAGTCAGATTAAGAAAGTTGGCCCAGACATTTTTTTGCACGTTCGGCCATGGTGTTTTAGAGACTATCTTGATTCGAGAACCAAGGATAGTCAAGGTCATCAAGGATGAACTGAGTTCGGTTTTCTTCAATTCAATGCCTGGAGGCAAAGTAAGATTAAAAGTCAACGTATCCCAGCCTGTTCCAGAATAAAACAAGTTAACGTTTGCTTCTTTTTTGATTGAATCAACATTAGCGACGGCTTTCAAATACAAAGAATCAGGTGGTTGTGGTGGCTTGTCGCCTAAATTGATAAGTTGACTTAAGTTGCCGCTAACTTTAAGCGGCTGATTAGCCAAATCCCAAGCTTGAAAAGTATTCAGGACGATATTTCTGGTGCCAGAAGCATCAGCATTAAAGCCAAGAATAATTTCTGCTAAAAGCAATTCGGTTTTGGTTGGAGGAAAACCTTGACTATTGTTGATGTCTAGCTGATAGCTATCGCCGACTTTCAACAAGGTATATTTTTTTCCAGCAGAATTAACAAATTCTACTGACTTAACCGTAAGATCTGAGGGGTACACCTTAAAAGATAAATGACCAAAACTATAAAGATTGCTTTTGTAAAAAAGCTTTATTCTTGCTTCGTTCATTTGTCGATTGACATTTCCAGCTTCAGTTCTTAGTTGCAACGAATCATTCTCGTCAGGAGGTTTAACTCCTAAATTAATAGTGATAGATACATCGGGCAAACTTATTTTGCTTAAAGTCCCGTTTTCATTTACAGCCACCACCGTCATTTCATAAAACTTTACGGTAATGGTTCCATAGAGCGGAATATTTTCCTTGAAGTAAGGAAAAAATTCCATAATTTTTCTGCTGCTGGACGATTTAGAAAAATAGTTCGACTGATTGCTGGCTATCATTAAAAACCGACTAACACTGTCAGACAACCTAGTGGTATCTATGGTCCATTTGGTTAGATCAGTGGAATCATTCGCTTTGACCGGGCGAGCCGGAACAATGATGGTTTTTATCGGTCCGCTTGAGGTTGTGGTTAGAACCTTGAATTTAATGCTATCGACCAACATACTATTGGCCATATTAACATTAATCCAGAGATTCGGCCCAGAACGATTTACTGCTTGTTGACCTTCGGTCAGATTAAATCTGACAAACTGTTGGCCAAAAACGACGTTGCCGCTGCTAAAAAAGATTATTATAGCAAGCGAAATTGAAAAAAATACTTTTTTCATGATACTGCTCCTTGTGAGTATGATTGATAAATGATTTATTTTGTTGTTAATTTGCAATCCATGGTTATTTTCAGGATTTTTTATATTATCATCTTTTTGTTAATTTGTCAACAAATAAAGAAAAGAGCTCCTTTTATAAAAAAACCACCTTTTGGTGGCTAAAAAATGGCTAAAATAAAATATTTTTATAATTTTTTTAAAATTTTAAGAGTATCCCTGGCACAATTATCCCAGCTAAAATCCAAAGATCTAGCAGCTCCGGCTTTAATTAAATCTTGCCTAGTAGCCTGATTAGTGGTAATTTCGGCAATTTTTTGAGCCATATCATTAACATTATTGGGGTCGAAATAAAGGGCGGCTTGGCCGGCAATTTCTGGAATAGAAGCCACGTGCGAGGCGACGATCGGAATGCCAGCGGCCATAGCCTGCAACAAAGGAATGCCAAAACCTTCATACTTAGAAGGAAAAACAAAGGCATCAGCGCCTTTAAAAATAAAAGCCAAATGAGACTCATCAATCCAGCCGGTAGTTGTCACCCAACGATCAACCCCAAATTCATTGATTAAATATTTAATTTCATCATAGCCATAACTGGCGTCACCAATTAAATACAAGCGGTGCTTAATTCCAAAATTTTGACGAGCCAGAGCATAGGCTTCAATTAAGTTGGCAATATTTTTCTTTTTTTCCAAGCGCCCTACATAAAAAATATATGGCTGCTCCAAACCATAAGTTTCCAAAACAGCCGATAACCGTTCAGGCTTAATTTTGCCACTAAATAATTCGTTGTTATAGCCATTATGAACAACTTTAATTTTGTCAGCCTCGGCATGATAATGTTTAATTAACTCAGCTTTAGAAAACTCAGAAATAGTAATAATCTTTTTGGCATGTCTTAAGGCAAAATTAGTAGACCAATCCAAATAATCTAAAGCCGTTGCTCGATGTTTACCAAAAGTAAAAAGACCAATAAACCAATCCCAGCCTTTTACTCGATAACCAATGCGTTCCGGGTTGTATAATTTTTTTTCTTGCTTAAAGCCAATATCATGAATCGTGGCTACGGTTTTTTTAGGATGAATCAGGGGCAGACCATGCGCCGGAACAAACAAAACGTCAGGCTTTTTAAAAAGCATTTCCCAAGACAAGGCACCTAAAGTCCAAAAATATTTAAAAGGCCAATTTACCACCTTGGCTTTAAAATTGTTGTGAGGACTAATTAATTTTTGATAGCCATCTTTATCATATTCGATATCAGTACGATTACAATTAGCTTCCTCGCAAGATAAGTCTAACAGACCATTTATCAGGGGTTGATCGGTATATAAAATATATTGATTGTCACCATCAAGCTTAGCTAAAGCCTTAATTAAATAATACGAATACCATTCAGTTCCGCTTTTGTGTCCTCGATTAGCGCGTGAAGCGTCGATACCTATAATCATAGTAATTGTTTTTATGGCTTGTTTGTAGAAAATATTATGTAACCCTATTTAAAAACCAAGGTTTTAGGTAATAGGTGTTAGGTTTTAGTGAACATCAAAACAACAGATTGGTTTTGCATTTACTATCTAATACCTGTTACCTGTTTTTATTTTGAAGCCAAAATGCTTCTCTTATATGACTCTAAATTTTCTAGGGCAATGCCCGTCCCTTTAGCTACGCACAACATCGGTTCGTCGGCAATAAATACTGGCACATCAGTAGTACGATAAATTAATTGATCAATGTTTCTTAACATAGCCGATCCTCCCGATAAAACCATTCCCTTGTCCATAATATCAGAGGCTAGCTCGGGAGGGGTTTCTGAAAGCAAACTTTTAATAGCATTAATGATGGCTTCCATGGCGTCCTGAAGAGCCTCGGTAACATCATCAGAATTAACCACAATGTTGCGAGGCAATCCAGTTACTAAATCACGACCGCGAATTTCCATAGTCATTTTATTTTCCAGATACAAAGCGCTGCCAATATTAATCTTTATGTCTTCGCCCGTACGCTCACCAATAGCTAGGTTATATTTACGACGGACAAAATCCATAATAGCCACATCAAATTTATTACCGCCAACGCGCACTGAAGTGGCGGTTACTACTCCGCCTAAAGAAATGACGGCCATTTCCGCCGTCCCTCCCCCGATGTCCACAATCATGTGTCCAGCAGCGCTACCAATAGGAATGTCCGCGCCAACGGCCGCCGCAATTGGCTCTTTAATAATATAAGCAGCCTTAGCTCCAGCCGCAATTGTGGCATCAATAACAGCGCGTCGCTCTGTAGAAGTAATTCCGGCTGGCACCGCCACCATGACTTCAGGCCGAAACAAACGAATACCACCCAAAGCTTTATTTATAAAATAGCGAAGCATGGCCTCAGTGGTACGATAGTCGGCAATCACCCCATCTTTCAAAGGCTTAATAGCAATAATATTGCCGGGCGTCCGACCAAGCATATCCTTGGCTTCATTGCCGACAGCTAAGATTTTTTTGTCTAAGGTAGAAATAGCTACAACACTTGGTTCATTAATAACGATACCTTTTTTGGGTATATGAACTAAAGTATAGGTTGTACCTAAATCAATACCGATTCTTTTGATAATCATAGAATAAACCAACTGTTCTTTTAATTAATAAGCCAACTCAACCGTAAAAGTTTTATCTGCTCGCAAATCACTCTTCCAACGAACCCGACTACCAGTAAGATAAGAATAAAAGATGGCTGGATCGTATTTAGTAATAGGTTGTTTAAACTGTAAATCAAGCGTAAAATCACGAGTTCGGCTACCGGGCTGTTTTTCCACCAACAAGCTATATTTCCCTTGTTTCACTTGAGTTAGTAAATTATAGGGCAATTTATACTCAAAAGACAAGCCCCCTATTTTGCTAGGTTCTATTTCAACAAAAGCCCCAAAATAAGTGTGCCCCAGCTCCTCGCCGATCACTACCTCGTCTTGGTTACCACTATGACCTGCTACGCGGATTAATTCACTGCCTTTGGGCACATACAACCTGGTAAAGGTGCGATAACGAGTGGTTTTCCAGTTAAAATTGCCATTATTAGCATAGTTTATTTGCGCCCTGGCGATTAAGCCGTCATTGGTTTCTTGAACACTATAGCTAAGACTTTTATTAACTACCGCATCAGTTTTTAGGGCGCCTAGATTGGCGTCTACCGCCATTAAAAAATCGCCTTCGGTTGTTTTCAATTGACCCAACCAATCCTTAGCCTTCAACATAGAATAAATTTCCTGGTTAGTTGTATACACTAAAATATTTTTAGCTTCCAGGTCGTCAATTATAATATCTAGAAGTCTAGACCAGTGCTGATTAATTCCAGCTAAAATTTTTGTTTCCAGGTCTTTGCTTAAAATACCAATAACGGCTTTGCGATCCCAGGATGAGATTCCTTGTTGTCGATAAGTCAACTCAGTCGTTTCTTGTAATAGTGTCACAAAATTATTTTGGTCATAAATTTTTCCACCAGCCGACAAGGGTCCGGTTAATTCCATTAAATTGGTAATGGCTTGGGGAGTTAAGCCAATAATATAATCAAAATTATCCAAAACATCTGGTTTGGCTTGCAGTTTGTTTTCCTCACTATAAAACCAGGCTATTTTCTGAGCGGTGGTTGGCCAATCCGGAGACCAATTAGCATCACGCAAATACCAATTGGTGGAATTTAAATATTTTTTTAGTGGTTCGGGAGGCGTTACCTGCCAACGATTACTTATTGGCATGTCCAGATGGTAAACGTCGTGAGTATCCAGACGAGTTATGGAACCATTTTTAGTTACAGCTAAACCATAGGTGCCAATAAAACCACCGGTTGGTCTTAGCTCGTCGCTGTTTTGCAAAATAAATAAATATTTAGCTTCCTGGGGATAGCCACTCAAGGCTGGTAAAATTTTAGCCAAATTTGAAGCTTTATCTATTTGTCTTTGTGCTTCCAGTAATTGTTCTGATAACCTATCCAAATCAACTCCCTGACTAATTAATAATTCGCGATTACTAATAGCCGCCAAGTCTTGACGAGCTTGTTCCAAATTACTTTTGGCCAAAGTTAAATCCTTTTGACTGTCAGCAATCAATTTAATCAGGTCTGCTTTCTCTTTGGCCCCCATAGTAGCCAAGTTTTTTTTATTTTTGTCGGGCAACAGGGCTAAAAAATTATTACCGGTCCCAGAAGCCTGATTCAAAGTTTTAGTAATAAGCTCGCAGGCAATTAGCAAATGTTCGCCATCAACGACCTTGCTTCTAACTAGAGGCAAGTAACTTAAAGGGCTCCACTTAATTTTTTGCCAATCTTCAAGGGCTGCAGAAAAATTTTTTTCAGCTTGCGCGGCAACAGAAGTCAATTCCGGCCAATTGCCAAGACCAACCAGGTAAACAGCTTTTTCTAATTGTCCTTTGCCGGCCAATGATTGCCAATATATATTTTTTAAGCTAGGAAGCAACAACAAAAGATTAATAATTAAAATAGTAGCAATAATAGCTAACCCCCAAATTGTATAATTTAAAATAGCCAAAAAACGATCTCGTCTGCGTCTTCGAGGATACAAACGATCAACAACTTCATCTTTGAGTTCTTCGGCATAAAGTCCCAACAAGTTTAAACGACTTTTTTTCTTAAACCAAAACATATAAAAAAATCCTTCGTTATCACGAAATTAATACTTTTATTGTACCACAAAAAAGCAAAACCCCCAAGCATCAAAATTAACAAAAAAATATTTTAAAAAACCTGATCATTTTATAATCAGGTTTTTTGTTAATCAACCATTAACCAATCTTATTACTCATTTCTCAGGGCTTCAATAGGATCAAGGCGAGCGGCTTGACGAGCTGGGTAGAGACCAAAAAAAACTCCGAAGACCAGAGAAAATAACAGAGAAACAACATAAGCTTTCAAGGGGATAACAAATTGCCAATCTAAACCAAAACTAAGAGCCACCAGCGAGATTATAAATGACAGCCCAATACCCAAACCAACTCCAATCACCCCACCTAAGATAGTGATCATGGTGGATTCAATCAAAAATTGAAGCATAATATCGCGAAAAGTGGCTCCGACAGCCTTGCGCAAACCGATCTCAGCTGTGCGCTCAGAAACAATGACATACATAATATTCATCACCCCCACGCCACCAACAATTAAAGAAATCACTACAATACCTAAAAGCAATAAAGTAACGGCTCCCGTAATAGTTTTAAGCGTCTCCATGGCCTCAATCATTGTAACTACGCGAAAATCATCTTTATCCGAATCAGTAATGCCGTGTCTGGAACGAATAATGTACCGAGCCTCATCGGCTGTGTCTAGGGCCAAATCAGTGTTAACTAATTGGTGCACCATGTAGGACAAATGATTAATCCCCATAACCTTTTTTTGCATAGTTCGCACGGGAATATAGACATAGTCATCATAGTTTAAAAACATAACCGTACCCCGTTCTTTCATAACGCCAATAACAGTAAATTTTTCTTTACGAACAGTAATGGTTCTGCCCAAAGGATCTTGATCACCAAAAAGCTTGTCTTTCATTTCAGAACCAATCACCGCTACTGTCGCTAAAGTTTTGTCTTCGCTATCAGTAAACCAACGACCATAATTTATTTCACTTTTATCAATATTAATATAATCAGCGGAAGTGCCGAACAGAAAAGCTTTGCGGGTCTGACTGCCATAACTAACAACCTCTTGCCCCATAATTCCAGCATAGGCAGCCTTGATATTCTTGCTGCCACGCGTAACAGCATCCATATCATCAAGCGTTAAGGTGGTTATTTGTACTCCGGTGGCTAAAGCGCCAGCCGATTCAGTCTCGGCAGCTTGACCTTTTTTGTTGGATGGCACTTTAATTTCTGTTTCAATGATGTCGGTACCAAAAGATTCTACTTGTTTAAAAATTAATCCAGAAATTCCTTCACCGGCCGAATAAACTACCACTACAGCAGCAATTCCTACCATAATGCCAAGCACAGTTAAAAATGTTCGGCCCTTATTGCCGAGCATGACACGTAAAGCAGTTTTTACAAAATCAATTAAAGACATAAAAACTATTTTTAACTTAAGGAAATTATTCGTAACGAAGGGCTTCGATGGGGTTTAACTTGCTAGCTTTAAAGGCTGGATACAAACCGAAGCTTAAACCGATAGCGATAGAAATACTGACCGACAAAACGATAGAAAACCAAGAAAAATGAAAACCCCAATCATAACCAAGGCTATTAGCTACCAAGGAAATAACAAAGGATAAAAGTTCGCCGATAATAATTCCAATAAGCCCACCCGACAAAGTAATCACCGAAGATTCTACTAAAAATTGCCACCTAATATCTTTATTGTTGGCGCCGACAGCTTTACGCAAACCAATTTCTCTGGTGCGCTGACTAACCCTAATTAGCATAATATTCATGATACCGATACCACCAACTAAAAGTGACAAAGCGGCCATAGCAGCCAAGAAATATTTTAAGGCATCAGTAATGGTAGTAATCATGTCAATGGCCTGAGCCGAGCTACGCACGCTAAAATCATCATTATCTCCGTCAGTACTAAGAATTCCGTGTCGTTCGCGCAAAGTTTGTTTGATGTTTTCTACGGTTTCGGGAATATTGGCATCGTTATCGACCATAGCTCTTATTATCGAAACGTGGTTAATGCCCAAAATTAATTTTTGCATGGTTTTAATGGGCACATAAATTTGGTCGTCATAACTTTGAAAGCCGACAATACCCTTAGCTTTCATAACGCCAATAACCTCAAAAGGTTGGTTGCTTATTTTGATGATCCGTCCCACCGGATCATTGTCGCCAAACAAGTCCTTGGCTACCGTAGCTCCCAATGTCGCAACCTTAACTACACTTTTTTCTTCACTATCAGAAAAAAATCTGCCCTGTTCCACCTCCCCTTTTTCTACCGCCAAGTAACCAACGTTAGTGCCATTAACCGTAGCCGTGATTTGGTTACCCTGATAACTGACGGTTTCTGAACCCTTAACATAAGCGACAACATCGGTGACGTGAGGGGCGTTACGGGGGTCTTTAATAGCTAAAGCGTCTTCATAGGTTAAGGTCGTAATGGTAATGCCAAAAACACTGGCTGGCGGACCCTTGTCCTCGGATTTGCCAGGCAAAACTCCCACCAAATTAGAACCAAAAGTTTTAACTTGAGATAAAATAAGATTTTGCGCCCCGGCACCGATAGCCACAATCACAATAACCGAACTTACGCCAATAATAATACCCAAAGCCGTTAATAAACTCCGACGCTTGTTTTGTCTTAAATTTTTTAGGGAATTTATGACCAATTCTCTTAGGTATAAATAATGTCTTGACATTTATGTATTAATATGATATAATAATATATAATAAAAATGTTCTTTTTTAAATAAATTTAGAGGAATTATTATGAATTTTTTAAGTTTTCGAGAACTCTATCGAGAAAATCTTTTAGTTGAAGTCATCATAGACGGGGCTACCTACAAACTTGGCGCCCTAACCTTTCCCAATAACACTAAAATAATTCTCGGCATTAGTCCTATCCCCTACAAACATAATTACGTTTTTCAAATAATAAAAACAATCAATGACGTTAATGATCGTTTGAAGGACAACGAAAAGTTGGTCGGGGAATTAAAACAATTAAATGCTGACTGCGACAAAACATTTCTAATTTTCAAGTATAGTCCTGAAAAGCCCGGTCATGACTTTATTATTATCAGGGAGCCTAACGAAGAGGCTCTTAGCCAAAAAGAGATTGACTGGTTGTGGAATTTGTTATAATTAGAGTAAGACCAAATTTAAAGCTGTCCCCAAAAATTTTAGGACAGCTTTTTTATTATCAAGAGAACAAAAAAAATGTAGCCAAAATATTTATTTAAGCAAAGTATCAGCGCTAGCTACGCGACGATGTTTAACCTTGTAGTCAGCTTCCAGCTCGCCATCTTTTATTTTAATTATCCGCTTAGCGTGCTCGGAAGTATAAGTTTCGTGGGTCACTAAAATGATGGTGTTGCCATCATCGTTCAGATCTTGCAATAATTTCATAATTTGAATACCTGATTTAGAATCCAGATTGCCAGTGGGTTCGTCGGCAAAAATAACTGAGGGCTCATTAATTAGGGCGCGAGCAATAGCTACCCGCTGTTTCTCTCCTCCGGAAATTTGGTTGGTTAAGTATTCTAATCGGTGTCCTAAACCAACACTCGTCAAAACTTCGGTTGCTCGTTTATTGACATCCAGGGTGCGGTCATGACGATAAATCATGGGTAACTTAACATTATCTAAAACAGTGGTACGAGGTAAAAGGTTGAAGGCCTGAAAAACAAAACCAATTTCTTCGTTGCGTAGCTTGGCTAATTCATTATCATCCAAGTTGGTAACATTTTTACCATTAAATTTGTAAGTGCCACTAGTGGGCCGGTCCAAAAAACCCAAGATATGCATCAAGGTTGATTTGCCCGAGCCAGAAGGTCCCATAATAGAAATAAACTCGCCTTTTTCTACAGCAAAAGTAAGACCAAAGAGAACCTTGGTCACAACTTCTTCGTTATGAAATTCCTTCTTTAAATCTTTTAACTCAATAAGCATACAGATAATTTTAAATTCAAAGTTTTAAATTTAAAATTTATTTCTTGTTAACCTCTTTCGTAAAAGTAACAACGTCATCTCCTTCTTTAACTCCAGATAAAACTTCCACCATGCCTCCGTCGCCGCTTAAACCTAATTTAACCAAACTCTCTAAGGCTTGAGTGCCATAAAGAATACGCACATACTTATTGCCATCTTTGTCCAGAACTGCTCGCATCGGAATCATTAATACATTATCGCGAGTAGCCGTGATAATTTCCGCTGTGGCCGTCATTCCTGGTTTAATCGGATGTTCTGCATCAGGTGAAAAATCAATTTTAACTTTATAATAAGTAACTCCTTGAATTAAAGTTTCAGCCGGCTCAATAAATACCACTCGACCTTCAAATTTTATCGCATCGCCATAAGCATCTAGGGTTATTTTGGTTGGGTCGCTAATCTTAACCTTGGCAATATCAGTTTCCGAAACATCAATTTCAATTTCATAGTTGTTTTCCGCGATCATCACCACTACCGGTTTACCGCCCGAGCTCTGTTCTCCCACTTTATAATTAACCTGGGTAATGACTCCGTCAATTGGCGCCTTGATTGTATCATTAGCAATCTGATTATTAATCAATTCTAAAGAAGCCTGAGCTTGTTGCACTTGAGCGCGAGCCAAAGAAACATCTTCTACTCGAGATTTAGCTGTGGTTTGTCTTAACTGAGCTTCAACTGTTTTAACCCTAGATTCGGCGGTGGCCACTTGTTTATTTTGCGTGCTTCTGGCTGTATCCAAGGCATTTTTAGCGTCGATTATGGCATTATCCAAGGCTACTATTGCGTCATCAAGAGATTGTTTGTTGGTCTGTAAAGTGGTAATGGCGGCAGTAATAGTCGTGGTTTGTCCGGAGATCGTGGTCTTGTGGACATCCAGGGCGCTTTGTGTGAAGCTACTGGAAGTTGTGCTATATTCCAAAGCATTAAAACAAAAATTAAGATCTTTAAAGACCAAGTTTAAAAAACTGATAGTAGCCTTATAATATTGATTAAGACTATCAACGTTG
Source organism: uncultured Gammaproteobacteria bacterium (assembly GCA_964545125.1). Lineage (GTDB taxonomy): Bacteria > Patescibacteriota > Patescibacteriia > Patescibacteriales > Patescibacteriaceae > JAKAEX01. The sequence goes on along the minus strand of CAZJEP010000003.1, from coordinate 27,764 downwards.
TCCGCATCGTTGGGCCGTTTAGCTTGCACGGAACCTAAAGCATCAACCGCTAAATTATAGGTGTTTTTAGTATCATTTAAATATTTTTCATTTCTAATACTTAAATAATATCTCAAATCATTGTCATCAGTAATTCTTTTGATGGCGTCCAGAGCGGCAACTCCGAGAATTATTTTATTATCTAAAGCGGTCAAAAGAGCCTCGGTTTTGTTGGTAACTGACTGACGATAGGTGGATTTTGTAACCGCGTTAAGGTTAACTAAATTATCATAAGTGGTTTGTGCTTGCCTGACGGCTTCAAAATTGCTTTGTTTGGTTTTATCCAGGTCATCTAAAGCGGCTTGATAATTAGCCTGGGCCAAAGCAATGTCCTCGCTGGAAGCGCCTGCTAATAGTTTATCGAGTCTAGCTTGAGCAACAGTTAAATCAGCCAAGGCTTGTCTGGACTTAATAGCTAGGTCCGAAGTATCCAGCTTAGCCAAAAGATCGTCTTGTTTAACCTGTGCCCCCACAACTGCGGGTAAAATGGCTATTTTACCTGGATTTAAAAAATTTAATTCTAACTCGCTAATCGGTTTAATCGTGCCAGTTTCAGAGACAGTCTGGGTTAATTGACCTCGTTCAGCTTTAACCGTAGTGTAGGTGACGGTGTTTTTTTTATTAAAAACAAATTGCCACACCAAACCAGCCACCGCCAAGATGACGACTATCGTAAAAATAAATCTTTTTCTAATTCTTTTTCCAAATATTTTCATAATTTGTTTTATTATATCATAAAAAATTTAAATCAAAAACCAAAATGTTGAATTTCTTCCTCTAAAATTAAATTATATTTATCCTTAGCTTCTCTTTTAATTAGGTCAATCAGAGATAAAACATCGCTGGCTTTGGCTTGACCAACATTAACAATAAAATTGCCGTGTTGTTCGCTGATTTTAGCTCCACCAATTTGACGACCCTTTAATTCTAATTTTTCTACCACCAAACCACAAGCCAATTTTTCACCCTTAGTTTGTTCGGCTACTCCTAATTTGTCAACTAAAGCTTCGGCTTTAAGCAAATTTTTAAAAACACAGCCGGCGCTTGGTTCTTTAGGCTGACCAGACAAACGTTTAGTTAAAATTTCCTCCATCAGGGTTAAAATTTTATCCGCTTCACCCCTGGCTAGCTGCAACTTAACCTGCCAAATTATTTTACTTGAATCCTTTTTAAAAAAACTGGACCGATAGGCAAAGGCGCAGTTATTTTTGTCTAAAATTTTAAATTCTTCGGTTTGGGCGTCAAAATATTCTACTTCCAAAATATTAAAACTCAGTTCCGAGCCAAAAGCTCCGGCATTGCCTCGGGTAGCGCCCCCAATAGTCCCAGGAATACCACAAGCCCACTCTAAACCAGTTAAACCGGCATCAGCCGACCACGCTAAAACCTCGCTTAATTTAGCGCCGGCGTTTGCCACTACGATATCTTCTACTAGGCTTATTTCTTGACAAGCCATTTTAATTACCAAACCAGCAAAACCATGGTCGCTAATCAATAAATTACTGCCACCACCCAAAATAAAATAAGGTTCATGATTTTTTTTGGCCCAAACCATAGCTTCTTGCAACTCTTCTCTGCTAGCGACTGTCACAAAAAATTTGGCCGGCCCACCAATTTGAAAAGTAGTATAGGGAGCCAAAGCAATATTTTGTTGTATTTTATCGGTAATCATAAGTAAGTTTTAAGGCCCAAATTCCAATGTCCAACAAAAACCCAAATCACAGATCCCAATTAGTTATTAGGGCTTGGTGCTTATTTGGTCATTGGGACTTGAAGTTTGGGATTTTTTTACATAATTTCTCTCCTATTCTGAACACATCACTCGCTCCCATTAAAATAACGACTTCACCCTCTTTTAAATTTTTTCTTAAATAATTTTCAGCTAAAAGACCGGAAGCCTGATAGCTGGCCTTTAAATTTGCTGATTGTCTTTTTATTTCAGCCAATAAATCCAAGGAGCTAACCTGACCTTCGGTTTCTCGGGCGCTAGCATAAACAGGCAATAAAATTAATTCATCAACACCCTGCCAACAAATAGCAAAATCCTTCAACAAAGCTTGCGTTCGACTGAAAGTGTGCGGAGCAAAGACTGTAATTATTTTTTTATCCGGATATAATTGGCGCGCGCCTGCCAGGGTGGCTTTAATTTCCGTGGGGTGATGTGCATAGTCATCATAAACAAGCGCTCCCCGATATTCACCTAATTTTTCCCAACGACGAGCTGTACCCACAAAATTAGCCAAACCGTTTCTAATGGCCAATAAATCCGCGCCCAGCTCCAAACTGGTGGCAATAACCCCTAAAGCATTGGTTATGTTATGAGCTCCCAATAAACCAATGCTAAATTCGCCTAAATTTTCGCCATCCATCATCACCTTAAAATATTGTCGGCCGTTATAATATTTAATCTCTTGTGCTTGCCAATTGGCTCCTGGTTGTAAGCCATAGCTGACAACCCTGCCTTTAGTTTGACCACTAATATTTTTAACTACCGCATCATCAAAATTGGCAATCAAGATTCCTTTGTTTGATAGCTTAACTATAAAATCAAGGAAAGCCTGCTGATAACTGGCAGCGTCAGGATAAAAATCAGGATGGTCATAATCAATATTGTTCAGTAAAATTATTTTGGGATTTAAGAGGGCTAATTTATTTTGATACTCATCGGCTTCAGCTATCAGTAAATTTGATTTGCCAAAAAGTCCGGCGCCGTCAAATTGCGTGACACGCGCCCCTACTAAAACGCTAGGTGATAAACCGGCCTGATTCAAAACAAAGCCCAACCAGGCGGTCACTGTAGTTTTTCCGTGTGAACCGGCTACGGCCACACCCTGAGATTGATTAAAAATATCAGCCAAGGCCTCGGCGTAAGTAAAAACTTTTTTGCCACTCATTTTAGCCTTAGCTACCTCAGGGTTGGTTTCATTATAAGCTGTGGAATAAATAATCACCTGACAACTTTCTTCCAAGTTATCTGCCCGAAAACCAAGTTTAACTTCGGCACCAATCTTAGCTAAGATTTTGTCGGTCATAAAAGTGTCAGCAACATCGCTACCAAAAATTTTACTGCCAAGACTTGACAAATACTGAGCCAACATGGTCATACCAACACCTTTAATCCCTATAAAATATACCTTATTTATTTTTGACCAATCCATGAGATTAATTTTAAATAATAAATTTTAAATTTAAAATTATTTTAACAATTCTTTGATTACTTTAACCATAGCTTCGTTGGCGTCTGTCTTTAACGTCTTCTGCAGGTTGGCGCCCAATTGTTTCATCTTAGCTTCGTCGGCCAATAAATTTTTAATCTGCCGGTAAAGTTCAAGCGAGGATAATTTTTTTTGATCCAAAATCACGGCGGCCTGTTCTTGAAGTAAAATTCGCGTATTATTTTCTTGATGCGAATTTGGCAAAGGAACAATAATAGCTGGTTTGGCCAAGTAGGCCAATTCGGCTAAAGTTCCCATTCCAGCCCGACTAACCACCAGATCAGCTACTTGATAGGCTTGAGCCATCTGCTCTTGGCCCAAAAATACTAACTGATGATAACGAGAATTATTGTTTACTTTTAAAACTTTATCCTTGCCGGTCAAATGAATAATCTGACAAATTTGAGTAAGATTATAAAGATTATCGGTAATCAAACGATTTAAATCTAGGGCTCCAGTTCCACCGCCAAGCACTAAAACTACCGGATCGTTTTTTGTTAAATTAAATTTTTTTCTAATAATCTCCGGATCACTAACTTGTTTTAAAAGTTTGGTCCGTACCGGCAAACCAACCCACTTGGCTTTGTTTTGGTAGTCGCCAAGAGACTTAGAAAAACTAACGGTAATTTGACGAGCAAAACGCGCCATAATCTTATTGGCTAGTCCGGCCTGATAATCAAGCTGGTGAACCAAAATTGGCACCCTCTTTAGCCAACAAGCTATAGCTACTGGCACACTGACAAAACTACCGGCAGTTATCATTAAATCTGGTTTTTCTAATTTAAGAATTCTCAAACTTTGAATTATGCCTCTTAAAATTAACCAGGGACTTAAAAAGTTAGTCAAAGACCAATAACGCCTTAATTTGCCACTATTAATTTCATAAATCGAAAGTCCGGCTTCAGTGACAATGGTTTTTTCGACGCCTTCTTTGGAACCTACCCAAAAAAAATCAGCTAAGCTCGACAAACAATCATAAATAGCCAAAAGCGGAACAACTGAACCTAGGGTGCCTCCGCCAGTTAATAATATTTTGGTTTTTTGCTTATTATCCATATTATTTGACTCGTTGGCTTATATTAACCAATATTCCCAAACTTGCCAAGGTGGCCATAACGGCAGTACCACCATAACTAACTAGAGGCAAGGGCACTCCGGTCATTGGTATAAAATTTATTACTCCCCCGATATTAACAATTGTCTGTATTATCAACCAGGTTGCTATGCCAATGGCTAAATTTTTACCAAAAGGTTCTCCGACATTTCTAGCAATTAACTGACCGCGCCAAAAAATAAAAAAATATAAAAGGACCAAAGAAAGGGCCAAAATAAAACCAACTTCTTCAGCAATCACCGCAAAAATAAAATCATTTTGCACTTCTGGTATATACAAAAATTTTTGTCGACTATTACCTAGTCCTCGCCCAAAAATTCCGCCAGAACCCACGGCCAACAAAGACTGATTAATTTGATAACACTTATCACCTGGACTGAAACCGGGGTCAACAAAACACTTAAATCTTTCTTTTTGGTAGGTGGCCAAAAACAAAGAAAAAGCCATACCGCCTAACAAAAAAAATAAACCAAGATATTTTAGATAGCCCCCATTAACAAAATACATTGCCAGAGCGATCGCCGTAATAATAATCAAGGTTCCTAAATCTGGTTGCAAACCCATAAGCAAGGCAATTAAGCCGTAAGACAGAACAAAAGCCTTGGTTTTAAGTTTAGCCCCACCCTCTTTAGCAAACAGGGCCGACAAATAAATTAAAAAACCCAGTTTAACAAATTCTGATGGTTGCAAAGAAAAGCCAAAAATATTAATCCAGCTATGATTATGAGCCTTGGTAGCTAAGCCCGGGATAAATACTAAAAGCAACAGGAGAAGCGAGGCAATAAAAATAGGCAAAGCTAAGCCCTGCAGACGACGATAATCAAAACGAGACAATAACCAAAAAAACAAACCCCCAACAATAAAATGGATTGTTTGGTGTTTTAAAAAATAATAACTATCTTGATAGTCGTCATAAGCTGCGACCGACGAAGTACTGGTTAACATAATCAAACCAAAGATCGCCAATAGCAGGATAGCTAAAACTAACCAACGATCACCTTGTTTGGCTGATCTTGGCTCAACTTTCCACGTCATATTAATTTATCTAGTAAAAATACCGAGAGGCCTAAAACAGCGCTAACACCGGCTATCACCCAAAAACGCATGACTATTTTTGCTTCACTCCAGCCAATAGCCTCTAAATGATGGTGAACGGGGGCCGATAAAAAAACTTTTTTTCCATGACGAAATTTTTTAGATAACAACTGAATGATAACCGATAATGATTCTAACACAAAAATCAAACCAATAATCGGCAAAAGCATGGCCGTATTAGTCAACATAGCAATAACGCCAAGGGTAATTCCCAGACTCATAGCGCCAGTATCGCCCATATAAAAACGAGCTGGAGGAATATTAAACCACAAAAAAGCTAATAAGGCGCCAACAATTACCGCGCAAAAAACTGCCAAGTCATATTTGCCCAAAGCAAAACAAATCACCGCGTAAGCAGAAAAACTGGTCAACAGGGTGCCTCCAGCTAAACCGTCTAATCCGTCGGTTTCATTAACAGAAAAGGCCGTTGCCACAATCACTAAAACGAAAATTATAATAAACCACCAACCAAAATTAAAACCACCAACAAAAGGGATATGAAATTTATCCCATTGCAGTTTAAAATAAAACCACAAAGCGCCAACAATGGCTATTAGAGTATAAATTAACAAACGGTGTCTAACTTTCAGACCACCACCGCCAAAAACACCTTTGCCACGCACATCCAACCAATCGTCCACCAAACCGACCAGAGCGCTAGCCACCAATACTCCCAATGGCAACAAAGTTTCCGTTCGACTTAAAAAATTAAGTTTTCCCAAAAATCCTCCCGGCCAAATTTTAGCTAAATAAAAAAACAATAAAGATAAAATTAAAGTGCTTACCCAGATTAACACTCCGCCCATAGTTGGTGTACCACTTTTTTTGGCATGCAATTTAGAAAAAATAGGCGTTAATCCCCCATTTCTTATTTGTTTACCCATCTTGTGCTTATATAAAAAATTGGTCCAAATTGGTGTCCAACCAATAGTAAACACAAAGGCCAGGGTCCCTAAAAACAAAATTTTAATTAAATAAAACTCCATCATAGTTAAAATAATTTAACGTAATTTATTAAATAAACAGAATAAAGGGCCAAAGCGATTACTATGTTGACAAAAATACTAGAGGCCAAAAGAAGGTTAAGCAAAAATTTATCGCGTTTGTAAAAAAATAGGCCCACAACAGCATTAAACAAAAACAGCAACAAACCTAAAAACGGCAACCAATAAAGTTTTTGGGGCGTTCCCAAAGAATCAACACCAAAAGTAATGTTATAATGCAAAATAGCTAAGTCTTGAGGCAACCTTCTGATCATCAACCAAGTAAAAATCCACAAAATAAAATTAATTAACAAAGAGACTGCCCAAAAAACTTTGATAGAGGTGGCGCCAAAATAAGCAACCAAGGTTTTTCTTAAATCTTGACCCTTAAAAAGAATTTTGCCTATAAATTTGTGACCTAAGTTATATAACATTTGAGTCTTTAATTACCAAATTATTGTAGCACATCTTTGCTTTTTAGTCATCAGACCAAAAATGTGCTAAAATGTAATTAAATAATTTGTCGCTATGTCTTTAGATAAACCACTGATTGTTAAAACTGTCAATCGTTTGCTTCTTAACGCCATAGAAGAAGGGGTTAATTTTATTCATTGTGAATTTATAAACGGAGACGGTCTGAATATCGCCTGGTTGAAAGAGGGGCGGCTAAACGAAATAGCCTGTTTTACCGAACCCTTGTCTGAAGATATTAAAAATTATCTTCATGCCTTGTTTCATTGGACTTCACAACGCTTTTTATCTCCCACAACCATTACTCTAACTACCGACTCTGGAAAAATAAATTTACATGCTCAAGGTTTAGCAACCAAAAATGGGGAAAAAATTATTATAAACCTTAAATCGACAGACGGGGCCGTCATTCCCCTTGCTTCTTTGGGTTTAAACAATGAACACCTGTCTTTATTAAAGACCGCCATAACTTCTAATGGCTTGGTGGTTATTACGGGCCCGCACAACTCAGGAAAAACCACTACGGCTTATGCCATTTTGACCGCTCTTAACGCTAATCGAGCTAATATTTATACCATAGAAAATGTCATTGGCAAAAAATTGCTTGGCATTAATCAATTATCTCGTCCTCGAGGTTTAAGCTGGTCGATGCTTTTCAGAACTCTGGAGAAACAAGACGCTGATATAATTTATTTAGACGCAACGGATGATTGTTTGCCGTCTTCTTCTGAGCTAAGCTCTATAATCAACCGAAGACTCCTTATCTTAAATTTGGAGGCCACTTCCATTGATAACTGCTTGGCTAAACTAAATTTAGGACAAGGGACGGCTAAAATAAACTTAATTATCAATCAGCGCCTTGTGCGTCGACTCTGTCCTCACTGCGTGTTTAACTATCAGCTTGACCAAACCATTTTTAATGAACTAATTAAAGATTTTGGCAGTCTCGATCAAGAGTTAATCGGCTTAAATCTTTATCATAATGGCGGTTGCAATCTTTGCCAACACAGTGGCTATTCGGGCTACTTGGGATTATTTGAAATGCTATTGCCAAGCACTGACTTAAAACAATTATTAATTAATGGCGGTGTTTCCGCCCAAGCTCAAGCCTTAATAAACGAAGAGGTAACCTTAAGTTTGTTGGAAGATGGTTTTGTTAAGGCTCTTCAGGGATTGGTTACAGTAGAAGAGCTCAAAAAAATAATTTAAAGTTTTTAATTAGGCCTTATTAAAAACCGCATTAATTTTCTTAATGCGGTTCTCTTTTATAAATTATAATTTTTAAATAAGACGGCTGCAACGGTGCCAGCGCGCCGTCTACGATGAATCCAAGAATCCTCCAAAGACCAACCATGGCTATTACCAATCAAATCTAAACAAAAAAAATCGCCATATTCATCAGGAATCCTTGATAGCTCTGGAATAGCAATAACTAACTCTGCGCCATTCTTAAGATGATCCAAGGAATAAGAATTGTTTGCTAACAAGCAGTGCAAAACCGCCATAGTCTCTTTAACATTCTGGTCCTTAACGGCCTGAGCCAATTCTTTGTTGGTCAAGATCACCTTAGTGGTAATAAGCTTAAGCGTCGCTAACCCACAAAAAGACGGCTTTTCAAAATAACGATCCCGGGCATTTTCGGTAACTGCGGTGTAAGAAAAATTTTTAGATAAAATTATATCGCTCTCGAAAGAAAATGAACCAGGAATGGTTACTATCTCCATTAATAATTCTTGATCAAACAACTCCGGTTTAGCAATAACATTGTTGTTCATTTTAAGCTCCTTTTTTAGTTTATTAAACAACGATTTTTATTTATTTTTTATATTTTTATATATTTTTTATTTTTTGTCAAGACCAAACAACAAAACAAAATTTCTTTGCTTGCGACTTTAGTACTCTGGAGCCATGTCGCGAAATCTTTTAACAATTTCTGGCAAATATTTCATCAGTTCGTCCACTTCGGCTTTCGTGTTATCCTTGCCCAAAGTAAAACGAATAGCACCATGAGTGTCCTCGGTTTTAATGCCCATGGCTAAAAGAACGCGCGAAGCCTTAAGGGTGTGTGAGGCACAAGCCGAACCAGTAGAAACAGCTATACCGGCTTCCATATCAAGGGCCAATAAAATAGACTCTCCCTCTGCTCCCAAAAAAGAAAAATGCGCGTGAGCGGGCGTTGCGTTGTCAAAATCAGTATTGCAAATCACTCGCGGTATTTCTTTGATAACTCTAGCCACAAGATAATCGCGGACTTCGGCAATTTGTTTATTGTTGTTTTCACGATTAACGCTGGCCTTAGCCACCGCTTCTCCCAAGCCGACAATGCCCGGAACATTCAAAGTGCCGGAACGAAAATTACGTTCTTGATGCCCGCCCCTCTGAATGGTTACTATTGGCACACCCTCTTTAACCATTAAAGCCCCCACACCCTTAGGACCATAAATCTTGTGCCCGGACATTGACAACATGTCTGCCTGTAAAGATTTAAGGTTGCAATCCAAAAAATTAACTGCCTGAGTAGCGTCGGTATGAAAATAAATCAACGGTGGTTTATTGCCCCGCTCGCCCACTCTAACTTTCTCCCATTCCACCAAACCCTTTTCGTCGACTTTTTTTATTACTTTTCCAATGGCCTTAATTGGCTGAATGGCCCCCACCTCGCTATTAGCATACATCACACTAACCAAGACAGTTTTGTCGGTAATGGCTTTTTCCAATTCGGCCAAATCAATGACTCCATTAGGACCAACTTTAAGATAAGTGACTTCAGCTAACTTAGCTCTGGTTAATTCGCGACAAGGCTCAACAACAGCATCATGTTCCACCATGGTAGTAATAACCTGCAAATCTTTGTGTCCCTGAGCTTGCAAACCCTTAAGTAAACCATTGATAGCTAAATTATTGGCTTCAGTTGCTCCGGAAGTAAAAATTACTTCTTGAGGGTCGCAACCAAAGGTTGTGGCCAATTGGCGGCGCGCCTGATCAACGGCCGAAGCCGCTTTTTGACCAAAACTATGCATAGACGAAGCATTGCCAAAATCATCGCTAAAATAAGGAAGCATTTTGGCTAAAACTTCTTGGTCCACTGAAGTAGTAGCGCTATGATCGAAGTATATTTTTGCCATATATTTATAATTTTTAAATAAATTTAGACCGCCTCTACGGCTTTAATTTCTGGTAAATCTTGTTTTAATTGTTCTTCTATGCCTCCTTTTAAGGTATAAGCCGCCATAGGACAACCGGAGCACATGCCGGTCATCTTAACTTTAACCACGTTAGTGGCCTCGTCAAAATCAACCAACTCCACGTCTCCGCCATCCAGCTGAAGCGAAGGGCGAATTTTTTCTAAAGAAGCTTGTATTTTTTCTTTAATATTTTCTGACATAATATTTATTGTCGCCAAGCGACACCTTAATTAAAAATTAAAAATTGGAAATTAAAAATTACTATACTCAGTTACAAAAAACTATAAAATGTTTATGTTTTATTTCTGTAAGCTTTGATAGCAGAATGCAGAGCATCTACGCCCAACATAGAACAATGCACCTTGACTGCCGGTAATCCGCCCAAATATTCCACGACTTCATCCTTGGTCATGGCCAAAGCTTCATCCAAAGTTTTGCCTTTGGCCATTTCAGTTAAAGCTGAAGATACGGAGATAGCCGCAGCGCAACCCAAAGTTTCAAATTTAATATCATCAATGACATTATTCTTGATTTTTAAATAAATTTTCATAATATCACCGCAAACCGGGTTGCCTTCTTGACCGACAGCGTCAGCCTCATCAATCACCCCCTGATTGCGAGGATTTTTAAAGTGATCTAAAACTTTTTCACTATACATACAATTAGTTGAAAGTTAAAAGTTGAAAGTTAAAAGTTTTTGTATTTTTCTTTAGGAACTTTATAAACTTTACGAACTTTATAAACTTGCTTGTAATAATTTTCTAAACTTATTTAATTAATTCCGTTAGTTTTATCTTTGACAAAGTAGTCCTGATGGCTTGATCTACTTTAGTCATGACTAAATTAACGCCACAAGAACAGCCAGCCTGACAATAAATTTTACCGTCTTTACTTGAGCAATGAAAAGCTTTAAATTGTTCGCCGATGGCCTCAGTTACCATTAAAACAGAAATTTGCGCCGGTGTCTTGGCTAGTTGATAGCCGCCACGTGAACCCTGAACGCTTTTAACTAAACCGGCCTTTTTCAAATCAGCAAAAATTGCCTCCAAATATTTAACGGAAAGTTTTTCTTGTTTAGCAATAAGCGCCAAAGACAAACTGTCTTTGTTGGCCTTGCTTAGGCACAGTAAGGCTCGCAAGGCATAAGTGGTTCTGGTGGAAAACTTCATATCCTACTAATTTACTATGATATAGGTATTGTATAGATTAATAATAAAGTTGTCAATCCTGCAAAAAAAATAAAAGCGAACCGTTACTGGTTCGCTTTTTACTTTAGCGTAATAAACTATTTTTAAAAATCTCCGTGCTATACTTAATAGTTTTTTCGTCCGCCGTTCCAATCGTCTTTTTCTTAAAAAGAACTTCTGTCACCCAGAAACTCACCACTTTATAAACCAAGAGCGGCCACATAAGACCAAGACCCAGTGGCATGCCCACTAGTTCAACTATGCTGTGAGCAGGATGCCTGGTAAAATAAATAAGAAAACCGAAGATAAGCGCTACTACGGCAAAAATAATCAAATAAATAGCTCCGATCCAAAGCAGAATCGTCCACAGCCAAACTAAAGTCATAAGACCTCCTCTATGTGAATATAGGCAAATATTTGCTTTTGTCAATTTTCTTAAATTTTAATGTATCTTTGATAATTTTTAACACTTAAAATAAGCTTTGTCAATATTGCTTTTCGTTCTCGGCTCGGGCAAAATGAAGACATGTCTGAATCCATTCAAGCCAAACTATCACCCCAAAATCTCGAAGCCGAACAAACCATTCTCGGCTCTTTGTTAATTGATAAAAACACCATCATCAAGGTGGCGGATATCATTACTCCCGAAGATTTTTATAAAGATGCTCATGGTCTTATTTTTGAAGCCATGCTTGATCTCTACGCCAAGCACGAACCGATTGATATTTTAAGTTTAACTGGCAAATTAGAAGAAAGGGATAAATTATCCTTAGTTGGCGGACGAGCTTATTTGGCCAGCTTGGCTAATATGGTCGGCACAGCTTCTAATATAGAGTATTACGCTACTCTGATCCAAAGGAAGGCCACTTTGCGTCGTTTAATTACCGCGGCTAGCGATATCGCTGAAATGGGCTACAATGAAGAAGAGGAAATAGATCAAGTTTTAGATACGGCTGAACAAAAATTATTTGCCGTCTCGCAAAAATTTCTTAAACAGGGTTTTACCCAAATTGACACCTTATTGACTAGCGCCTTCGATCGTATTGACGAACTGCATAAGCAAAGCGGCAAATTACGCGGACTGCCCACGGGTTTTACTGATATGGATAAAGTTTTGGCTGGTTTACAAAAATCCGATTTGATTATTTTGGCTGCCCGCCCCTCTGTAGGCAAAACCTCTTTGGCCATGGATGTCGCCAGACAGGCAGCTATCATTAACAAAGTGCCGGTAGGAATTTTTTCTTTGGAAATGAGCAAGGAACAGCTAGTTGACAGAATGCTTTGCGCCCAAGCCGGAGTCAGTTTATGGAAAATGCGTACCGGTAAATTATCGGAAAATGAAACCGATGACGATTTTTCCAAAATTGGCCAAGCCATGGGAGAATTGGCTGAAGCCCCTATTTATATCGACGACAGTGCTGGCCTGAATATCATGGAAATCCGCACCAAGGCGCGTCGTCTACAAATGGAACATGGTCTCGGCCTAATCGTGATCGATTATTTGCAATTAATGGAGGGTCGCGGTCGCTACAAAGATAACCGCGTCCAAGAAGTTTCCGAAATTTCCCGATCTCTCAAAATCATCGCCCGCGAATTAGATATTCCGGTGATAGCCCTGTCTCAATTATCTCGCGCCGTCGAACAAACCAAACCAGCTTTGCCGAGATTATCGCATTTGCGCGAATCCGGCTCAATTGAACAAGACGCCGATGTCGTTATGTTTATTTATCGTCGTAGCGCTGATCGTGGCTATCGAGCGGAAGAATTAACCGATGATGAAAAAACTTCCGCCGAAATTCATATCGCCAAACATCGCAACGGACCGACCGGCATTATTAAATTACGTTTTGATGAAGCCACTGTTAGCTTTAAAAACGATGCCTCCAAACTCGGCCTCCAAAATATTCCAGAATTTTAAAATAAATAAAACTTTTTTTAAATTTTAAATTAAAAATTATCCCTATGTTTAACAAACTCAAACAAATCAAAGATTTAAGAAGTCAGGCCAAAACGCTACAAAACAGTCTGTCTCAAGAAAAAGTAGTAGTAGACAAAAAAGGCATTCACCTAACCATTAATGGTAATTTGGAAATTACGGAAATTACCATTAGCGAAGAAGGTAAAAACAACTTAGAAAATAATCTCAAAGACTGTTTCAACGATGGCATTAAACAAGTGCAAAAAGTCATGGCCAAAAAAATGCAAGACATGGGAGGCATGCCAGAACTCGGAAATCTCTTTAAGTAAAAAGTCTCAAGTTATAAGTTTCAAGTAAATACCCTCTCCACTTAAAACTTAAGACTTAAGACTTGAAACTTACTATGTCCTATCCTTCAGCCATCAAGAAACTCATAACTTTATTGGGTTATTTACCAAGCGTCGGCCCCAAAACAGCCGAACGCTATGTTTTGTTTTTATTAAAACAATCCCCTGATTTTTTAAACAATCTAACGGCCTCCCTCAAAGAACTGCAATCCAGCGTAGTTTATTGCTCAAAATGTTTTTGTCTAAGCGCTTTCGACCCCTGTTCAATTTGTGCTGATCCCAAACGTTATCACAATGTCATTTGCGTAGTGGCCGAAACCAAGGATCTCTTGGCCATTGAAGCGTCTCAGGCCTACTTTGGGGTTTATCATGTTTTAGGCGGAACGCTTAGCACTATCAACAACCAGGGCCCGCAAAACCTGCAAATCAATTCTTTGCTAGACAAAGCTAAGGGCGGTCAAATTCAAGAAATAGTTTTAGCTCTCAATTTAGATTTAGAGGGGGAAAGCACCTGTCTCTATTTAAAAAATTTACTGGCCGATAGCGGAATAAAAATTAGTCGCCTAGCCCGCGGTTTGCCGTCTGGCGCCAGCTTAGATTATGCCGACGAAATAACCATTGCCCACGCTTTAAAATATAGAAATAAAATTTAAATTAGGTTATAGGTAATAGGTATTAGGTATTAGAAATTTTAGGTGCGCCCATAATAAAATTGGTGCAATATTTTTGAACGAAGCGTTACATAATTTCATCTGTTTGACTCAGCTCCTGTGCGCAGGGGCTGAGGAGTTATGAAATTATGTTAGCGAGAGTGAAAAAAATATAGGCAATTTTATTCCAGGCGCGCTTTTGGCCCCACCTTTACTAAAAAGGTGGGATTAAAAAAAATAACTATATAAAAACATTAAGATAATTAAAAAAAAATCCTGCCATCAAGGCAGGATTTTTTTAACTTATTAAGCGATTGAGATAATTTCTATTTTAGTAAATGGTTGGCGATGCCCAACATTTTTTTGATAGCGAACTTTATTTTTAAACTTAACCACGCTAACTTTATCGCTTAAGCCGTGTTCCAAAACCTTGGCCTCGACGCGCTCTCCTAAGCTTGGTTCGCCCCAAGCAACCTCTTTTGCGTCTTCGCTGGCTACCATTAAAGTTTCTAATTTAACTTTGTCACCCAAAGCATTGGTTAATTTTTCCACCGACAAAGATTGACCCTCTTTAACCTTGTATTGTTTACCGCCGGTTTTGATAACTGCAATTTTAGACATAAATCAGTTTATAAAGTCTATAAAGCTCATAAAGTTCATAAAAGAAACTCTCGAGCTTCACAAACAAAATTGTTTATTTATTATTAGAAAATTAGATACTAAAAAAGATTAAGATATTTTGCTCTTCTTGTCAAGACGAGCTAACCACATAATAAGACTAACCATTATTAAACCCAAAAACAAAAGAGAAACAAGCTTGCCCCGAGACTGTAAAAACAAGGCGCTTAGTCCAAAAGTTGCAGAAAAAATATAGTATATAATCACGGTTTTTCTAACGCCCAGACTAGAATCAGCTAGACGAAAATGCAAATGCAGTCTATCGGCACTCTTAAAAGGGTTTTTACCTGAAAGAGTTCGTCTGATTATAGCCCAAGCTACGTCCATAATAGGAATACCCATTATTAACAAAGCTACAGCAATTTTTCCGCCAGAAATTATTGATAGGACCCCCAAAACAAAACCCAACAACATAGACCCTCCTTCGCCCACATAAATTTTAGCTGGATGCCAATTCCACATCAAAAAACCTAGGCAAGCCCCAGCAAAAACTATAGCCGCCAGAGCCACGTCAGGCTGATAATAGCGCGTAGTCATGGTAAATAAAAAAATCATAATGCTGGCAGTCGCCCCCACTCCACTAGACAAACCGTCTAAACCATCTAAAAGTTTGGTAGTAAACATCATTCCCATCAACCACAAAAAAGTAAAAACATCAGTAATCACAACAAAATAATGCATTTGCCCAAACCAATAACCCAAAGGAATTTTCCAATCATTTAAATATAAAAATCCGGAAAGTGGATTAGTTATTTTTTCAATTCCTACTCCTCCGGCAATTACTGCTAGACTAGCTAAAATTGGCCAAATAACCTGCTGACTCGGTTTTAAGTTGTATTTATCATCCAAGAAGCCACCAATCATTAAAAAAATAGCTCCAAACAAGACGCCCAACCAATGGTGGTAATGCAGTAAACCAACTACTAAATATTTGCCTTGCCACCACAAAACCAAGCTGGTGGCAAAAAAAATTGCCAAACCACCCATTAAGGGAATGGGGTTCTTTTGCAATTTCCTAGGACCAGGATGGTCAAGAATATTAAATTTTGTGGCCAATTTTTTTACACCAAAAGTTAGACCAAAAGACAGAGCAAAGCTAACTAAAAAGCTTGGAAACCACATGGTATTGACATTATTAATAAATTGTGTTAATATAAAGTTATATTAATATTTATAGTACCTTTAATTTTTATTTAAAACAAATTGTTCAACATTTCTGGAGAAAGAGTATGTCTAAATCGGTTACTTCCGAGATCGCTGCCTCCGCCGTGCTCATAGAGGGCACAATTTCGCAGATTGAGGCCATCTGCAAACATCAAAAAAAATGGTATGCCGAATTATGGTTTAATGGAAAAATTATTCCCCTGGACAAACGGCATGTAAAAAAAATTGATAGCACCCATTATTTGTTACATTTTCCACTTAATCAAGCTGACACGGTTTTTAAAAAAAACTTCGGCGAAATCTCCAAAGATTTAACTTTTTATGTTAAAAGCTTAAAGGCTAACGAAGTTCTTTCGCCATTAACCACCAACGGCATGAAAGTGAGGATAGCCATCTCGAATAATCAAGAATTCACTCTCAGCAAAAATTCTATTAACTTCATAAACAGCAACAAGTTAACAGAATAAACCTTAAACAAAACCAGAAAGGAAGCTCCGGCTTCCTTTTTTTGTTTTTCTACAATTTAACGGCTTTGCGAATTTTAATTTCCGCCTGGTCATCAATTTCTACCACATCACGACGAGCTAATTCTCCGGCCAAAATCTTATTGGCAATAATATTGTCAATCTTGTCTTGCAGTAAACGACGCAAGGGTCTGGCCCCAAACTCCGGGTGATAACCGGCCTGGGCCAAAACTTTTAAACCGGCATCGCTAATTTCCAAACCCATGCCTTTATTATCTAAAAGTTGTCTGGTTTTATTAAGCATTAATCGAGCAATAGTAATAACATCGCCAATAGTTAACGGTCTAAAGACCATGATGCCATCAAAACGATTAATTAATTCCGGACGCATTTTTTCCACTAAATATTTATCAACTAAAACTTGCTTGAGTTGTTCCAAGGGAGTCCCCGCTTTAACTTGTTCTTGAATATAAACCGCTCCAATATTAGAGGTGGCAATAATAATGGAATTAGTAAAATCAACGGTGCGTCCTTGGCCATCGGTCAAGCGACCATCATCCATAACTTGTAAAAATAAATTCAAAATATCGGGATGGGCTTTTTCTATTTCATCCAAAAGCACCAAGGAAAAAGGCGCTTGTCTGACTCTAGTGGTCAAATAACCTTCGACGCCATCTGGCGAACCAATCATTTTTTCTACAGAATCGGCCAACTGATATTCACTCATATCCACACGAATCATGTAGTTTTCATCACCAAAATAAACCTGGGCAATGGTTTTGGCTAATTCGGTTTTACCCACACCGGTCGGTCCCAAAAACAAAAAACTGGAAATTGGACGTTTGCCTTCGCGTAACTCAGCCCGAGCTCGACGCAAGCTAGCAGCCACAATAGCAACCGCCTCTTCTTGACCAACCATGCGTTTATGCATCTCTTCTTCCAGATTAAGCAACAGTTTTCCTTCTTTTTCACTGACTTGCGACACGGGAATATGTGTAACTTCGCTAATCACCTTGGCTACTGCCTCGCCACTAACCAACACATATTCCCCCTCCTTAGCCACCGTTACTGCGGCTTTTTCTAAAATAGTTATAGCCTTTTCTGGTAAATATTGCTCATGCATGTAGCGTCTAGTAGCGGTTACGGCTTCCGCCAAGGCATCATAAGAATAAAAAACCTTGAACTTGCTCTCAAAAAAAGCCGTCTTACTTTCAATCATTTGAATTGCCTCGTTGTCTTCCGGTTCGGCTACTTCCACTTTAGCCAAAGCCTGACCCAAGGGTCCGCTGTCAATCGCGTGTCGATAATGTTCGGTAACACAAGTCGTTAAAACAATTAAACCCTGGCGAGTCACGGCGCTAGCCACAATTTCCGATAAATCTAAACTTTCTTCTGAACCACTCGACAAACCGGTAATATTCTCTACATTCTGCATATACAAAATAATATTACCGGCGCGCAGTATTTCGTTAATGGCCTGCAACATTCTTTCTTGCGCTTCGGCTGGAGTAGCGCCACCCAACAAACGAGTAATATCTAATTCTAACAAACGTTTATCCTTCAACATCTCTGGCACTTCTTCGGTAACCATTAATTGTGCCAAACCCTCGGCAATGGAATTCTTCCCAACACCCACCTCGCCTACTAAAATAATTCCTCGTCGTCCGCTTTCCAGATGTTCAAAAATACTAGACATTTCCGTATTTCGTCCCACACAAACCTCCAAATGAGCGAATTTAGCCCTAAAGGTTAAATCTATGGAAAATTGATCTAAAAAAGGCGTGGCGACGGCCGTGTAAGCTCTGTCCATATTAGTGGAGGGCTTAAAACGAGCCATGGCTTTATACTTATGATAGTTTTCCACCAACTGATCATTAACCCGCACCCAGGCTACGCTATTTTTCAATTTATCAGGATCAACCGCCAAATCATATAAAATTTCCGCTAAAACTTTATCGTTTCGATAACAGGCCAAAATCAAATCTATGGGTTTAACTTGATCATGTTTTAATTCATAAGCCTCCAAATATCCTTGAATCAAAATACGACGAGTCTCTTGAGAAAAAATTGTGCCAATATTTTGCGGTTGAATTTTATTAAGTTGATTATTTAAACGAGAAAATAAGGCTTCGCGAACAACATTCATTCTGACAAACATCCCCGAAACTTCAACACTATTTCCTATTAAATTATAAAACAAATGCAAGGGGGTGGCCAAACCATGTTTCAGTTGCCCAACCATTAAATAAGTTTTTTCCAAGGCGGAAGTTAATTCGTCGCTGAAGCCAGACAAAACATTGACGCGAGGATATTTTTTAAGCTCTTCCCAAGAAGTTGGCGGGGCTTGATTTTTAATCTTGGGCGAATATCTTTTTATTTTTTGCGCTTCATATATTTTTTGGTTTCGGCGATAAATAATAAACATGTCCACCACCAAACTCAACCAAAAAATCAAGATTAATAAATCTTTATCGCGCCAGAACCAAAGTTCGCTTAAATTCATAATTTGTCCTGGCAATTTAGCATACCACCAAACTAAGGCCCCCACACCAGCTAACCCGGCCAAAATTGATAAAATATCCAGAAGCTTATAAACGTTGGTCTTAATTTGTCTTAAGGCGATCATCGCCCAAGACCAATCTATTTTGGCGTAAAACCAACGGCCATCCGACCAGACTCCGTTTCCCAAGCCCTCGCAAGCTCCACATTTTTTATTATTAACAAAACCCGACCCCTGACAAGTCGGGCAAGTGATAATGGTAAATTTTTCGGGCTTACTTTCTTCGACCATACTTAATTTGATTCGTCCGTACCCCGTTCGCCTGTCGGCCTTGCCGGTAGGCGGATAGTGGAACAACTTTGCTTTAAAAAAATAATACTAAAATATTTGATAAATAATCTGCCAAGCCACTAAAAGTGGCATCAAAATCCAAAGAAGCAACGCCACCACCCCGACTATCAACAAAAAAACAAAACCAATGCTACGCAAAATTATCTGAATAATTCTCATAAACACACTAATCAGAACGCCGGTAATGTCTCGTTGTCCATACATCGGAACAAAAATATTTTTTATCCAAACCAAAAGATTCAAAGCTTTTAGGCTGTTGGCCCAAAAAGTGGTAATTTTTTCCAAAGTTTCCAATAAACCCCTGGTATACCACCAAACTGGAAACAACAATAGATCTCTAGTAAGTCCAAACAAAATTTGCGTGGCATAAAACAAAAAATTATTAGTTGACATATTGTTTAATTATCTCACGGAGAAGGAAATCGTAAAATTATTAATTTTATTATATCACAGGTAATCTAAAAGACAAAAAAGCCTTAAAATCAAAATAATAAAAAAGCGTCTAATTATTTAGACGCTTTTATATCGTTTTTAAAACATTACGCCATCACCTGCATCCGGCAACCAAAAGATTTGTGGTTTCCCTTTTTGTAAACAAAAAGTTTACATGGTTTTTCTATGGCAGCCTTTAATTCACCCGCTTTCCCAGGGTCATTAATAGGAAACTTTATTAAGCTTTGCCCGAAAAACTCCGGATCATAAATAACTAAATTCTTTAAAAACGGCGATACCGTTATTTTGATGTTTTTGCAATACAGTCTTTTTTGCAGGTTGCAAAAAAAATGCTTACAAGCCTCGTCTTTGTCATCATCAACTAAGCTTTTTAAAACAAAGCCAACAATTTGATTATTTTTTTTAATCAAATAAAAACCAATCTTTCCTTTAAGCTCGTCAGCCTTAAATTCTGGCGCTTGTCTGAATATCTTTGCAAACACAGAAACCCCCTCTTCAAAATGTGATAAAAAAATAAATTAATATAAAGAACAAAAAAATATAAATCTTTTGAGTTATCAAAATAACACATAAAGCAAAATTGGGCAAGGGTCCTGCGACTATTGACAGGTTATTAATGAACAGGTAAAATATAGATACAATCTTAATAAATAGCTCTCAGCGGAGCTGTTTTTTTATACTGACCCTAAAAGGCTAATAATTAGACTAATCTTAGCTAAAAAATATGGAAAAAATTGTTAATTACATTAAGTCAGCCATTACCGAAATGAAAAAAGTAACCTGGCCGACCAAAAAAGAAACTACCCAATATACTATTTTGGTTATTGTTATTTCTTTGGGTATTGCCGCCTTGCTTGGCGCCTTTGACTACATTTTTAGCCTAGGTGTTCAAGCGCTTCTTACTAGACAACTATTTTAAAAACATATGGCGAAACAA
>CAZJEP010000003.1:0-7003 GCA_964545125.1 uncultured Gammaproteobacteria bacterium | reverse complement strand
CGTCGTTGGTACGTGCTTCATACCTATTCCGGTTATGAAGAAAATGTCTCCCAAAATTTAAAACAAAGGATTGAGTCCATGGACATGGAGGACAAAATCTTTCAGGTGCTCGTGCCCAAGGAAAAGAAAATTAAAATCCAAAACGGCAAACGCAAAGTAGTGGAAGAAAAGATTTTTCCCGGCTATGTTTTAGTGGAAATGATTGTGGCTGATGATTCCTGGTATGCCGTTCGTAATACGCCGAACGTTACCGGCTTTATCGGCACCGGCACTATTCCCACCCCGATCAGCGAAGAAGAAGTCAAGAGCTTGCAGAAACGTATGGGTGTAGAAGAACCTAAATTCAAAATTGATGTGGCCCCCGATACTCCGGTTAGAATCATTGATGGCCCCTTCAAAAATTTGGACGGCAAAGTCATCGAAGTTGACCAAGAACGTGGCAAGGTAAAAATCTTGATTTCCATGTTTGGTCGCGAGACTCCGGTAGAGTTGGATTTTCTGCAAATTAAAAAGATTTAATTAATAAACTCCGTTTCCTTTGGGATGCTTCTACGGAATAATTTAAATAGCAAATAACAAACAACAAACAACAAAACAATTTAACAGCTGTTATTTGTTGTTTGCTGGTTGTTGCTTAAATAAGTATGGCTAAAAAAATAATCACCAAAATTAAATTACAAATCAGAGGTGGTCAGGCTAATCCAGCTCCGCCCGTTGGTCCGGCTTTGGGCCAGCACGGTTTAAACATTGCCGAATTTTGTGCTAAATTCAATGAGGCTACCCGCGCTGATCGCATGGGCGAAGTAGTGCCAGTAGAAATTACGGTTTATGTCGACCGCTCTTACACCTTTATTCTCAAGACAGCGCCGGCTTCCGAGTTGATTAAAAAATACGCCAAAATCAACAAAGGATCCGGTTCGCCTCTGTCCCAAAAAATTGGTTCTATTACCGACGCTCAATTAACCGAAATTGCTAAGATTAAGATGCCGGACTTGAATACCAAAAACGTGGAGGCGGCCAAAAAAATCATCGCTGGTTCCGCTCGTCAAATGGGTGTTGAAATCAAAGATTAATAAACAAAAATCACAAATAAGAAATTACTATTTTAAGTGGGAGTCATTAAGACGTTAAACCACCATAAACCATATGACTAAAAAAGCGGAAAACAAAAAAACTGTTGTCAAAAAAAAGACTTATGAATTTGACAAAACCAAGGCTTATCAAATAAATGAAGCCTTGGAATTGGTTAAAAAATTCTCCACGGTTAAATTTGATGCCTCAGTGGAGGTTCACTTTAATTTAGGTATTGATCCACGCAAAGGCGACCAACAAGTCCGTTCTGCCGTTAGCTTGCCTCACGGTACAGGGAAAACCATTAAGGTCGCCGCCTTTGTGACCCCAGACCAAGAGGAAGCTTGTCGCGTTGCTGGCGCTGACTTAGTGGGTGGAGAAGACTTGATTAACAAAATAAAAACTTCAGAAAAAACCGATTTCGCCGTGGCCGTGGCCGACCCAACAACCATGAAACACTTAGCTAAAATCGCTAAAATTTTAGGTACGCGCGGCTTAATGCCTAGCCCTAAAAACGATACTGTTAGCGCCAACCCAGCCAAGGCCGTAGCTGAACTCAAAAAAGGCAAGGTTAGTTTCAAAAACGACGATACAGCCAATCTACATGTGGCTATCGGCAAAATTAGTTTTGATCCGGCTAAATTAAAAGCTAATTTCGAAACAGTGGTAGAGGCGGTTAAAAAATCTAAACCAGCTACCTCCAAGGGTTCTTACATCAAAAATGTGGTTATTTGCTCCACCATGGGTCCTGGTATCAAAGTTCAATTATAACCTCTACTATACATGAGCTAAATAAAAAGAAGAGTTTCGGCTCTTCTTTTTTTGTGACTTATTTTAAGTCCTAACTATAAATTCGGAAAAATAATCATTGGCGACAGGCGTCCAAACCCTCTCCAAACAAGGCAACTGCTCAACTAATTGATTAATAATCGGCAAATGAACAACCGCGATTCTTTCCAACAAACTTCTAATGCCAAACCGAACATATTGTTCTTCAGCAAAAATTAAATAATCAAATTCTTCCAAAAACCTAAAACAGATGGCTTCTAATCGATAGAGGCAACTTACTTCCTCTATAATAACTTGGGTGGCTGGCGGAAATTCAGCAAAATCATCCAAACAAAATTGCAACAGATAAATTTTCTCCAAATGAAGCACCTCCTCTGGATCATCACAAAGACTAATAACTAATTTTTTAAAACAAAGGTGTTTTTCAATGTTTCTAAAAATGTTTTTGTCTTCATAGGACAAATCCTCTAAACCACCAGGAACATCGTGAATCATACAGGCCTTAATAACCAACTCCTTGTCAAAGTTAGGTCCAAGACCGCCGTTCATTTTGCCTAAAAGTTCATAGGCTAAAAAAGTTAAACCAAAAATATGCATGAAAGAATCTTGCGGATAAACATTCAAATCAGCATAAGCTTGCCAACGGATCACCCGTTTTAAGCCCCTGGAAACTTCATCGTCATAAACAATTTTAGCAACATTGGGCCATTTTTTTTCTCGACCAAATTCTTTTAAAGTGTAACGACGATCTTGAAACTTAGACCAATCTGCAGACAAAATTTCCCAAAAACAATGTCGATTGCCATTGGTAACACGGCCATCTCTCATTTTTCCCCCTGATTTTATTTAAAAAGAACAGCTATAATTATTTTTAAATTCGAAACTAATTTAATCATAAATCATCTTAAATGTAAAGATTTTTTGTTTGACTTTTGTCAGCTGTCTGCTAAGATTAAATTTTAAATCAAAATCGCTTAACTAATTTTAAAAAATTTATGCCCAAATTGATTATCGGTTTGACTGGAAAAATTGCTTCTGGCAAAGGAACAGTAGCTGCTTATTTAAATTCCAAATATCAAGCTGAAGTCTTTGGTTTTTCCACTCCCCTGCGTGATATTCTCAAAAGGCTTTATCAAGATGCCAGCCGACCAAATATGGCCAGCTTGTCTTCAACTCTGCGACAACTGTTTGGACAAGACTTGCTGAGTCGCACTATCGCTCAAGATTTACAACAAGCTCAAAGCGCCATAGCTGTTTTGGATGGTATTCGTCGTTTACCAGACATTAACCAAGCCAAACAACTGCCTAACTTTAAATTAATCCAGGTAATTACTGACGAAAAAATTCGCTACGAACGTTTAATCAAAAGACAACAAAACCCCGATGACGCCACTAAAACCTTTGCCGACTTTTTGGCTGACGAGCAGAAAGAGGCGGATCGTAGCATTCCCGAAATTATGGCTATGGCCGACTTAACTATCAACAACGATGGTAGTCTACAAGATTTATACCAACAAGTAGACGAAGTGCTTACTAAACTACAATTTAATTAAAAACAAAAATGCTACAACTAATCGTAGAAAAAATTACTCCAACCGCCAAATTGCCAACTCGCGCTTATGAAGGCGATGCCGGCCTAGATTTATATGCCGACGAAGAAGTGTTACTAGCTCCTCACATCCACTTATCCATTAAAACCGGAATCAAACTAGCCGTCCCCCTGGGTTATGTCGGCCTGGTCTGGGATAAAGGAGGCTTAGCCAAACAAGGATTACACACTATCGCCGGTGTCGTTGACGCCGGATATCGCGGTGAAGTTTTTGTCGACTTGCTCAATTTAGGTTCCAATGATTATGTTGTTAAGGCTGGACAAAAAATCGCCCAAATTTTAATCCAACCTGTTTCTCTGCTAGAGGTCAGCGAAGGGCAAGTCAACCAATCAGAGCGTGGCGCCAATTGTCTGGGTTCCAGTGGTCTTCACTAATTTTTTAAATAAAAAAATCCGAACTTTAAGCTCGGATTTTTAAATTGTTGAAATAAGACTTTATTTCATAATAAACCACAATGATGATAAAAACGACCCCCAGCGCCCCGGCCAACAACCAGTTATTTTTTAAAAAATAAACCCAGGCCAGCAAAGAACCAAATAAGCCAAAACCGAAAGCCGTATTAAAAAATTGTTCATGCTTCTCAAAAAATTTTTCAGAAAGCACTTTTAGGCCAATCAGATAAATCGTTATCCCTAAAACCGCTATTACCAAAGGCTCAAAGATGGTTGTTATAAACAAAGCCACTGAAAAAAGTCTTTTTAATTGAATCATTAAACCTCCACAATTTATTAAAAAAGAACCATAATAGTTTTCTTATTATATTATAATATTATTAATTTGTCAATACCTAGACGCCAATCAGTCAACCAAGCTATAAAAATCTTTAATTTTTTCTGATTTTTGGTTATACTATATTATTAGTAACCATATGGATTACGATATTATCATCGGTTTGGAAATCCATGCCGAACTCTCCACTAAAAGCAAGATGTTTTGCGCTTGCCCTAATTACACTGATGGCAGCAAACCCAACACCAGTGTTTGCCCGATTTGTTTAGGACACCCAGGAACTCTGCCGGCAGTCAATAGCCAAGCTTTAAGTTATGGCCTGCTTTTAGGGCTAGCTCTTAACTGCCACATTAACTCTCTGTCAAAATTTGATCGTAAAAATTATTTTTATCCTGACTTGCCAAAAGGTTATCAAATTTCTCAATATGATCTTCCCATCGCTTACGGCGGTTATTTAACCATCGAGCCGGGACGCGATATTGGCATTACCAGAATCCACCTGGAAGAAGACACTGGAAAATCCGGCCACGATCATGCTCATCACAGCGTGGTGGATTTTAACCGGGCTGGCGCACCCTTAGTAGAAATGGTAAGCGAACCAGTCTTGCGTGACGCTAAAGAGGCTAAAAAATTTTGTCAAAACTTTCAACAGGTTTTACGTTATCTAAATATTTCCGAAGCTAGCATGGAAAAAAGTCAAATGCGTTGCGAGGCTAATGTTAGCTTACAGGTGAAAGATAAATGGACTTACATCGACGGTCAAATCAAACCAAAGGATGATTATGAACTTAATCACAAAGTGGAAGTCAAAAATATCAACTCTTTTCGCGCCCTGGAAAAAGCTATCAATTACGAAATTGAACGTCAGCGAGAACTTTTAGATAAGGGTAAAAAGATTTTAGCTGAAACGCGAGGTTGGAATGAAAATGAAGGCAAAACCAAAGAACAGCGCCTTAAAGAAACGGCGGCCGATTATCGCTATTTTCCCGAGCCAGATATTCCACCTCTAGTTATTAGCGACAAAATGTTGCAAGAAATTAGCCTCAACTTAGTAGAATTGCCCCAGGCTAAAACCGATCGTTTTCGCGCCGAATACAATTTAAATGCTTACGATGCCGAAATTTTAACCACTGACCTTGATTTTGCTAATTATACTGAAAAGGTTTTTTCGGAATTACGCGCCTGGATTCAGACTGAAGGTGATGATTGGGAACGTCACAAAACAGGACTGGCCAAATTGGCTAGCAACTGGCTGACCAGTGAATTAATGAAACATTTAAAAATTAACCGACAAAACATCAAAGAAATAAAAATCACTCCGGAAAATTTTGCCGAATTAATTACTCTCTTGTTTGAAGAAAAAATAAACTCCTCGGCCGGACAAATTATTTTAAATCAAATGTCCCAAATTGGCGGTGATCCTTCAGACATTATGGCTAAATTGAATTTGCAACAAATGGACAACGAAGAGGAATTCACTAAAACCATTACCGAGGTCATCAAAGATAATCCCAAGCAAGTTGAAGAATATCTAAAGGGCAAAGAGTCGGTAATGAAATTCTTAATCGGCAAAACTATGTCGGCCACTGCAGGCAAGGCCAATCCTAAAAATTTACCTCAGATGATTAAAAAAATTATTGAATCATTAAAAAAATAAAATTCAAAAGGTAAAAATTACCCATCAACTTGTTCCCAGGGAAAGTTAACTTGACCAAAATGTCCGCCACTGGCTGTGGCTCGATAAATTGGTCTTTTTAAATTCAATTTTTCGATAATGGCTCGCGGACGAAAGTCATATTTTTGTAAATGCTCTCGTTCAATTAGTTGACCATTGGCATCCACTGCTTCTAACATTAAGGGTTCAGCGCGCCCAATAGCATAAGCCACCGACACCAAGCATTCCTGCGCTAAACCGGCGGCCACTAAATTTTTAGCCACATAGCGACACATATAAGCCGCGCTTCGGTCCACTTTACTGGGATCTTTACCAGAAAAAGCTCCCCCACCATGCGGGGCCATTCCGCCGTAAGTATCCACCATTATTTTTCGGCCGGTTAAACCTGTATCCGCCGCAAAGCCACCCAACACAAAGCGACCAGTGGGATTAACCAAAACTTCTATCTTTGACAAGTCGCCAAGTATAGGCGCGATTAATTTTTCTTTTAGAGCCATCAATATTTCTTCTTGACTAATGTCTTCGCTGTGTTGTGTGCTAATCAGCACACTACGCACTTGCTCGTCTTCTAAAGTGACTTGCGCTTTACCGTCCGGACCGAGCCAAGGTAAAATCCCGGTTTGTCTTAAGTTCGTCAAGCCGGTAGTTAGTTTTTGCGCTAACTCCACGCCCATTGGCATCATGGAGACAGTAGCATCAGTGGCATAACCATACATAATCCCTTGGTCACCCGCTCCGCCACTATCCACACCCAAAGCAATATCTGGTGATTGCTTAACTAAACGATTAATTATTTCCAGTTCATCTTTATAACCAATATCCGCATAAACCTGACGAGCTATTTTTTCCACCTCTACTTCAACCTGACTGGTTACTTCACCGCCAATAACCAATAAACCATGGCCACCAAAGGTTTCAATGGCTACCCGAGATTCAGGATCGCCAGCCAAATAGGCATCAAGAATAGCATCAGAAATTTGATCGGCCATTTTGTCTGGATGGCCAGCCGTCACACTTTCCACCGTGCAAATCTTTTGTTGATAGTTCATAAAATATTTCTAGCCCGAGCTATAAAAATGACGTACTCCCCGCACTTCCTTTGGTCGTGCGGGGTTTCTTTTTGGTCTCA
>CAZJEP010000002.1:94032-121855 GCA_964545125.1 uncultured Gammaproteobacteria bacterium | reverse complement strand
ATTTGACCAGGGTTTCGATATTTCCGGCGAATTCTCATGAGACCAAAAAGAAACCACGCACGACCAAAGGAAGTGCGGGGAGTACGTCATTAATTGGCAGAGAGTTTATTTTAATCCGGGGATAATTTTTTTGATGTCAGATAAACGGAATTTGCGGGCGTATTGCTTGATGCGATTTTTGGCTTTGCGGGTTTTAACAAATTTAAGCCAATCAGAATTGGGACCCTTGCGTTTTTTGTCAATGATAATTTCTACCATATCGCCGTTTTTTAAGGTCTGATTTAATTCGGCTATTTGTCCATTGACCAAGGCTTGCGTACATTTGTTACCGATATCGGTGTGGACAGCGTAGGCAAAATCAACCGGAGTGGCGTTAGAGGGTAAGTCATAAACATCGCCCTTGGGAGTGAAAACAAAAATACGGTCTTGAAAGACGTTTAATTTTACTTGCTTAATAAATTCTCCGGTGTCTTTTATTTCTTTTTGCACTTCCAAGACTTCCTGCATCCAACGTAAAGGTTTGTCATGAGAAGAATATTCGGCTTGTTTATAATGAAGATGGGCGCTTAAGCCGTAAAGAGATTCTTGGTGCATTTCTTCGGTGCGAATTTGGAATTCTGTGGCCCTACCACTGGGTCCGAAAACCGTCGTATGTAGGCTACGGTAACCGTTGGGTTTGGGAACGGCGATATAATCTTTAAAACGGTTATAATTGGGGCGCCACAAAGCATGAATTACTCCTAGGGCGTTGTAGCAATCAGCTACGTTGTCGACGATTACTCGCAGAGCAAAGACGTCATAAATTTCGTCAAATTGACGATTTTTAGATTCCATTTTTTGCCAAATACTAAAGAGATGTTTAAAGCGTCCTTCTAGTCGGTTTTTGATACCGGCTTGGTCTAGTTCTCGCGCTAAAGTGTTTTTTATTTTTTGGATGTATTGAGTTAATTCTACTTTTTTTTCAATTTCGTATTTATATTCCAATTTTTGATATTCTTCAGGATAAAGATACTTAAAACAAATATCTTCCATTTGCCATTTTAAGCGCCAGATACCTAAGAGTCCGGCGATGGGAGCATAAATTTCCAGAGTCTCTTTGGCAATGCGTAGACGTTTTTTGGGGTCAACGGCTTCTAGAGTTTGTAAATTATGCAAACGGTCGGCAAATTTTATAAAAATAACCCGAATGTCGGTAGCCATAGCCAAAAACATTTTTTTAAGGCTTTCTCGATAACGTTCGACGCCGTGATATTTAATTTTTCGTAATTTAGTGATGCCCTCTACCATGGTCGCTACTTCTTCGCCAAAAGTTTGTTTTACTTCTTCGGGGCCAACCATAGTATCTTCGGGCACATCATGTAAAAGACCGGCCAAGATGGTCGGTAAATCAGCCTTCATTTGCGCCAGAATAAAAGCCGTATGAAGAGGGTGTTGAATGTAGGGTTCGCCAGTTTTCCTTTTTTGCTCGCCATGAGCTTTTAAGGCAAAGTAGTAAGCTTTAAGCAAGAGGTCGGTGTCGGCCTTGGGGTCATTAATTTTAACTCTTTGGACTACCTGTTCTATGGTCATAAGCTGGTTAAAGATTCATAAAGTTCATTGGCATTTTATTAGAACAAACAAATCAAGGGCAAAAAACAAAAAAATTAAACTTAGGATGCTTTATAGATTTTCCACTTTTAACTTTATAGCTTATTGTGTTATAATTATTATAATTTTCTATTACTAAATAGTCAAAGTAAAAATTGGCCAAATGTGCTTAAAATATAAGCAAATTTTTTCGTTATTAGCCGTCTTAATGATAAGCTCGGTTTTGTTTAGTGTTTCTTGGCAAGAGCATCGTGGTTTTGTGGTAAGAGAAGCCCAAGCCGTTAATGTTTGGGGAGATTGGTTTGATCGTACAGTCGGTCAAAGAAGTTTTAATGATGTTGGATTTGGCCGTAATGACCCTCGAACCATTATCGCTAATGTTGTTAATATTTTGTTTGGTCTTTTGGGGGTAATAGCTATTGTTTTAATTATGTATGCTGGCTTTATCTGGATGACGGCTTCAGGAAACGAAGAAAAGATAGCGACCGCCAAAAATATTTTAAAAAATGCCGTTATTGGTTTGTTAATTGTTATTTCAGCTTTTTCTTTGGCTATTTATATTCTAAGTCGTTTAATGTTTGCTACTAGTGGTGACAAGACTAGTGGTTTGGGCGGGAGAGGCAGTTCTGGGGTTGGTTTGGGGGCTTTGGGCGGAGGTATTATTAAGAGTGTCTATCCGGTTCCAGAGCAAAAAGATGTGCCTCGTAATACTTCAATTGTGGTAACCTTTAGAGAGGTTATGTCTGCGGAGTCTATTTGCGACCAGGTAATTAGCGGTTATTGCGCCCCTGATGCTAAGATAAAGCCGGATAGTATTAAAATTTATAAAACCGATCAAGGTGATAATGCTAGCACTAATTTGAATGATACCCGGGTCGTTTCTAATGATAACAGAACTTTTGTTTTTATTCCTAGCAATTATTTGGGCTCGCCTTCGGAAAAAATCTGGTATTCGGTGGCTTTGGGCGAGTCTATTAATAAAGCTGGTGGTGGCAGCGCTTTTTCTTTAGGTGGTTTTCAGTGGAAATTTGAAGTAAGCAACAAATTAGACTTAACTCCGCCTCAAATTTTGTCAGAGGGGGTTTTTCCGGCCCCCGATAATGCCCGTGATACCGTCGGTTCTGTGATTGACGCTATTCAGGCTAAGGGGTCGATTATGGTTAAGGGCAGGCCGCAAGTAGCCGCGGCCAATAGTGTATCTTATATCTCCACAGCTGGTAGCGTGGCGATTAATATTTCCAACCCTAAAGCCAACATCTGTGACGGACAAATAAATATTTCCATTAATAGTGATTTAACCGCGAATGTTGCTTATAGTCAAATGTCTGGCAAAGTTGATACTCCTCGGACTGTGATTGTCGACAGAAGTATTGCCACAGCTTGTGGATTTAAGGTTGTTTTGGATCCGGGGTTTAAGGCTGGTCAGAGCTGGGTATTAACTTTGGTTACGCAAAAAGTAGCTGATTATTTGTTAGTAGGAACTAATCGTTATGTGTTTGTAGATACTGCCCCTAAAACAGGTGAGATTTTAGTTGACAATAATTTAAACAATTTAGCAGCTAACATTAGAAATGTTCTTAATTTAGACAATAACGTTACGGCCGAAGTGAGCGGAACTAAGGTTATTTTAACGGCTCGTAGCGCTGGCAAGTTTGGTAATAGCTTGGTTTTAATGAGCTCGGCCAATTATAGCGATTTAAGTCTTACGCCAATGTCGGGAGGAGTTGACAAAGAAAATGTTGTCAGTGTGGCTGATCGAGCTGACAAACCAAAAAATGCTATTATTCAAATTAATTTTAATGAGGCGGTTAATCCTTTGACGATTGCCGGATCGGCCAAGTCGGTAGCTAAGTTTATTCGGGTAGTCAACTTAAATGATAACTCAACGGTAGACGGGGAGTTTGTTTTGTCTAATCAATACAAAACCGTAGAATTTATTTCTGCTAGTGAGTGTGGAGTTAATGGTTGCGGAGACAAAGTTTATTGTTTGCCGCCTAACAGTAATTTGCGCGTGGAATTGGTGGCAGCAACTCTAAGCGCTGTGTGTACTGCTGATGCCGACTGCGTTGCCAAGACTCCTTTTAATAGTTGTTTTGATGGAATTTGTACTGACAACAAAACTAAAATTAAGTATCCAGAAGGCCAAGCTGGTTCGGGTATCGCCGACTTAGCCAACAATTCTTTAGACGGAAATCGTGACTCTAGGGCTAGCGGTCCGGTTAGTTTTTTTGATGTTAATGCCAACAATATCAGCGAAGGCGATAGTTTTCGCTGGTCATTTTGGATTAGTGATAATCTGGATTTAAGCGCCCCGATTATTTTAGCTACCAAGGCTGGTCAGGGAGACAGTAATGTTGATTTAGATAAAGCGATTAAAATTTCTTTTAATAAATTAATGATGGGATCTTCTTTAAATAGTGGTAGTCTTGAGGTAGCGAAAGGTAGCCAGAGAATTATCCATAAGTTAATTAATCTCTGGAGCCAGGCGCGTGAACCTTTGGGTTATTGGTTGGAAAAAGCTAATCAGGAAACCAGCAATCCGCCAGATAAAGAACCTGATATAACCATGGCTATTATCAATCATAGTCAATTTTCCGGGTCTTCTATTTATCGAGCCCAAGTTGGTTCTGGGGTTAAAGATATTTATCAGAATTGTTATAAGCCTTCCAGTGGTCCTGGTTGTGTGGCCGATCAAAATAACACTTCTTGTTGTTTGGGTCTTCCCGGGCAAATTAATAGTGATGGTAATTGCCCATAAGGTTAATTATAAATTTAATTTTTAAAAAGGTTTAAGTTTTGGATTGTTTTATGAAAAGTAAAAAGAGACAAATTTTATTTATATTTTTTGGTTTGCTTTTGGCGGGTAGTTTGTGGTTGCCGCGGGAAGCCAAAGCTATTAATGTTTGGGGAGATTGGTTTGATCGTACGGTAGGTCAAAGGGGTTTTAATGATATAGGTTTTGGCCGCAAGGATCCTCGAACTATTGTCGCCAATATCGTTAATATTTTATTGGGTCTTTTAGGGGTGATAGCTGTTGTTTTGATTATGTATTCTGGTTTTGTCTGGATGACGGCTAGTGGTAATCCAGAAAAAGTTGAGTTAGCTAAAAAAATATTAGTCAGCTCGGCCGTCGGTTTACTGATTGTTTTGTCAGCTTGGGCGATTGCCATTTATATTTTGAGTCGGTTGTGGTTAGCTACTGGCAGTCAAGGCGGAGCCAATGAAGGGATACCTTGCGCCCCCGACGGCATTACCACGTCCTGCGGTTGTGGCGGAGAAAGGGTTTGTTCTGGAGGGAGTTGGGGATCTTGCGTTGGTTCTAATTGTGGGGATAGTGGAACTGAGAGAAAATCTTGCGATGCCAACACTTTGACCCCGGCCTGTGAAGCTGATTCTTTGGTTTGTGGGGATAGCGGTTTTTGTGATTTAAATGATTGTCGTTGTTCGCCTAAGGGTGGTTATGGCGAGGCTTGTGATAGTGATACAACCAGCGCGACTTGTCAGGCTGATAGCAATCTTTGCCAGCCATATTTAACCTGCGAGGCGACACAGTGTCTCTGTTTGGGCGAACCAGTAATTGAAAGCATCAGTCCGGTTGGTGGTTTTTGTGACGGTTCGGCTAATACTTTTTGTTTGAGTGATACCGATTGCGCCGCTTTTACTCCGGCTACTTGTAATTTAAACGCGCCTAATGGCGCTACCGGGAATTTAATTTCCATTACCGGTCGTTATTTTTTGCCTTATGACGGGGCGGTTAGCAAAGTATTTTTTTGGGATGGTTCTGATTTTGCCGCTGAAGCTTCTTTAGCGGTCATGGTTAATCCCATTTGCACCGAAAGCTGGAACGATTCGCAAATTATCGTCACTGTTCCGACCACCGCCAAGAGCGGTGCTTTAAAGGTTGTGGCTAGCAATGGGGCCGACACCACCGATAATGACCGCGGACCGAAATTGAATAATTTTGTAGTTAACGCCATCAAACGACCGGGTTTATGTAACTTAAACCCCATCTCTGGACGCTTGGATAGCTTGTTAACTTATAGTGGTTTAAGTTTAACTAATGTCGAGGCTTATTTCGGTTTGCTTAGTCAGAATATCAAAGCCAATAATTCCATTTTTACCAACGACGATAGTGGTACGGCGCAAGTGCCCAACCTGGCGGCCGGCAGTATTAGCACCTTTGTTCAGGCGGCCAATGGTCCTATTAGTAATTTTCTTAAATTTAAACAAGAAGCTGAAACAGTTGTCACGCCAGTGATTGTTGGCTTTGAGCCGGTTAGCGGTCCGGCTGGTCAATATGTAACTATTAGGGGCAGTGGTTTTGGTCGTAGTCGCGAGGGAAATCAAGTTTATTTCGGTTCAACGCCGGCCGATTTTGATTTTCCGCAAATTTGTGCTCAGAATATTTGGCGTGACAATGAAATTATTGTTAAGGTTCCTAAAAAATTAGCTGATGGCGATTATAAAATAAGCGTCGAAGTTGGCAAGTTTAGAACCGAATCTGATAAAACTTTTAAAGCTGATAAAAATAGTCCGTTGTTTCCTGGTCTTTGTCGTCTTGAACCCTTGTTTGGCCAGGCCAACGAAACGATTAGTTTGTGGGGAGAGAATTTTGGCGGTAAAAGCAAAAACAGCTTGATACGTTTTAACCAAGACAAGGACCGCAAGGTTGGAATTAAAATTTGCCAAGGCGGTAAAGACGATGGTAGTAATTGTTCAAATAATGGTGATTGTGAGACCGGCAAATGTCAAGAAGAAATTGCCTATTGGGGACTTGATGTTTTATCTGGAGCGCGAGTTAAGTCTGATTTAGCTACTAGTCGAGTGCCTTTTGCAGCTGTTACGGGTCCGGTACGCCTAGGCAAAGACGACCCGACGGTTTTTAGTAATGCTATAAATTTTACTATTGGCCAGTGTGTTAGCGATAATCAATGCGGAGGCACTAACATTTGTTGCGCTCAAGGTACACCCAGTGCCGGTCGTTGTAAGGGAAGCGCCGCCGAGTGTTATGGTGGTTCCGAAGCCAGTGTTTATGAGTGGGAATTTAATACTGGTCTTAACAATAAATGCACTCTCGACAAACCCAATGCTTGCCAAGACGGTTCTTGTTGCCGCTCTAAATGTGTTTTAAATACTGCTACTAATTTAACGACTTGTTTGGATAATGCTTCTTGCTCGGGTTATGGCGCCAATCAATGCTTGGACTCCTTGCTTTGTCCTAATTCTCCTGGCAATTGCAGCAATAATGATAAACTATTAATTACCGGCACTAGTTGTAATTGTGCTATTTTGGGTTGTCCTAATTGCAGTTACAATGACGACCTGGGTCGTTGTGTTGGTTCTGATATTTGTGATTTGAAAACTACCATTCAATTCAAGGGAAAAACCCTGGATAAGTATTGCGCTATGAATGCTGGCATGGCTCGTTGGCATATTAACAGCAAACAAACTTGTCCGGATGGTTATAATCCAACTTTTCAGGGGTCTGGTATTTGCGTAGACTTGAAATCAACTTGTCAGTTGTGTGACAACAATTTAACCTGCTTGGAGGTTGATGGTATTGGTCAATGTGGTTTGCCTCAATTAACTTGTCCTAATAATTTTTCTTGTGTCGATCAGGTTTGCACTCGCCAAGGGGGTTCATGTGAATGTTGTTGCGACAAAACCAAAAATAAGAGTGATGGCAGTAATAGTGCTTGTTGCCTTGGTTTAACTTGCGCTAATAGTTGTGGGGCAGGTGGTGATTTTGGTTTATGTTCCGGTTGCGCTGATGTTGGCACCACCCAAGCCGAGCATGATGGAGCTTGTAATTGTTCTGGCACGGCTGGTAAATATTGCGATACCAGCATTAAGGGTGGAGTTTGTCGGGATTGTGGCCAAATAGGCGATCCAGGAGCCTGTAGTGAGCATGAAGCTTGTTGCGTTGATTTTGTTAGAGGCAACGCTTGTAGTGGCGTCAAAGATAGCAAATTTACGGAAAATAATTTGACTTACTGTGCTTATTTTGGTTGTAAGGACAACTGTACGGTTGCTTCTACTACGGCTGCCTTTGATGTTTTGGCTAATTGTCAAAAAGATTGTCCTGCTAGTTGCGACGGTGATAGTCAAGTGGCTGGTTGTCAGGCTGATGTTAATAAATGTCCGGATAATAAACCTGTCTGCGGGCCTAATTGTTTGTGTCAAGAATCGCGAATTAGTTGTGATGCTGAACCCTTGAACCCTGGTTGTCAAAAAGAGCAAAATAAATGTCCGGCTGACCAGCCTGTTTGTAATGATGATTGTTTTTGCGAGTCTGGAGACCTGGGGGCGGGAGCGGTATGTGCTAGTCCTTTTGGTTCTTGTAGTTTATTGTGCGGTAGTTCTTATTTCTGTCGAGGGGAATTAGGCTGCCAAGGTCTAGGGTGTAACGGCCAACCAGACGAGGCGACTTGTCGTTGTTGTTGTAACCCCAACAATAAAGACAGCGATCCTCAATCGCCTAATTATGATGGCTGCAAAACAATTGGTTCTGGTAATTTGTTCTGCCAAGAGAATATGGGAGAGTGCAGTGGTGGTCAGCGCGGATTGTGTTGCGGTGCTAAAACTGATGCTGATTGTGGTGATTTGCAAAATGTTGGTATGGGTAATGATACTTGTTGCCATGAACGGCCAAGAATAGAAAGGGTTTTGCCGGCCAATGACAGCCCCAATGTTTGTCGCAACGCTTTAGTTAGGGTTAAGTTTAATAAAGTTATGGATAAGGCTAGTTTGGCCGGTAATATTATTTTGGTCGGCGATTATGGCGACAATCTTTGTCCGAGTGAAACTGTGCTTTTAGCTAGTGCCCCTGTCAATCACGAAGCTGGAAGTTGGTTGGCAATAATTTGGCGAACGGTTAAAAAAATATTTACTAAAGTGGCTCTAGGAGACAAAGAGGTTAGGGCGGCCGATCAACATAATTTTTGCGCCTTTAAGGGTCGAGTTAGCAGTGGAGTTGTAGTTGATCTTGATGAAAGTAAAACTTATGCGGATTTTTCGATTACCGAAGCCTTGAGTCCCAACATTAAGTATTACGTGATAGTCCAAGGTGATGACGGCTTTGGCACCAAAACTGGAGTTTTGGATAGTCACTTAGTTGGTTTTAAGGGAATTAATAATACCGACACAGAAGTTTTTAATGGTCTAACTTATCCAGATGCTTATATTTGGTCGTTTACTACCGGCGCTGAGCTTTGTTTTCTTGACACTGTGCAAATTAATCCGGATCAACATTTATTTCAAAAACCAAGCGAAACTTATGATTTTACAGCCCTTCCTTTAGCTAAGAATGGCAATCTTCTTACCCCCTTGTCGATTTATGGTTGGGCTTGGAATTGGCGTTCTGATAATTCACAAATAGCTTCGGTTAAAGCTAAAGACGCTCTAGATAATGATATGGCTACGGTTACGTCTGGAAACAAAAGGGATGCCGAAACCTTTGTTTATGCTCGGGCAGTGATTACCAGTGATGAAATTAGTCCAATTTCTACTGTTAACACCTATAAAGAGGGTAAAGCTAAAATTATTGTTTTTTTGTGTGCTAATCCCTGGCCGGCTGTTAATGATCCTAATGCTTGGCCAGTACGTTGGCAGGACCAGGCTAATAATTGCACGGTTTATGCTGATCCTAACGATAAAACCGGAAAATGTCTCAATTATGATTTTCAATTTTATTATTGTCGCGACAAGGCCAGCGAAGGCAGTAAAGATGATTTGCCTGCTTTGGCCACCGACAATACCATCAGGGCACATTACCGATATCAAAGCAACGATCGTTGGGTGGACATTCTTAAAGATTTTTATTTTTTCCGTGCTCTTTTGCCCGATCAACCAACCGGACTTACGGCCACTTTAACCAACGCCCCTCAGGGTCAAGAAGTAAAATTATATTGGGATCTTAAGCCGGACTTAGTTTATAAAGTTTATTATGGTCAAAATAGCGGAAAATATACTAAAGTAGTGGAAGTAACCGACAAAAATAATCCTAATAGTTTGGTTATTGGCGATTTGAGTAACAACCAAGATTATTATTTTGTTTTAACAGCCACTAATAATAAAAAAATAGAATCAGATTATTCGGTTGAAGTAAAAATAAAAGTAGAAGACAAAGTAGCCCCGGACAAACCTCAAAACGTTTTAGCCAAAAGCTTTAAAAACAGCGATGAAAAACATATCACCGTTACTTGGGACAAAAATACTCAAGAAGTTTTGAAGTATACTTTGGAATACGGCCCGAATCTTATTCCGGCGGTTAAGGCTAAAATTGGTTCCGTTAATTCCTATACGATTAAAAACTTAAATAATTTAGATGTCCAGACTTATTATTTAAAGTTAACAGCCGAGGATGCTCATGGTAATCTTGGTTTTGGGGTCG
This sequence comes from uncultured Gammaproteobacteria bacterium, assembly GCA_964545125.1. GTDB lineage: Bacteria > Patescibacteriota > Patescibacteriia > Patescibacteriales > Patescibacteriaceae > JAKAEX01. The sequence continues at coordinate 111,876 of CAZJEP010000002.1, read as the reverse complement.
AAGTAGAGTGTCCGGCTTGCTCTGGTCCTCAAACCGAATGTGCTTGTGTAACCAAGTAGTGTCAGTTGAAAAAAGGTGGTATACTAAATTAGGTAATAGTTGTTGAGCAATAGGCCATAAAGTATTTTTTGTTAAGTTGATATCTATAAACTAAAACCTAATTAAAACATATGTTCAATAATTTTGATGATGAGCAAGAACATTTTAGTTATTTAGCCCCGGAAGAGTTAAATCCTTTGCAGACCGGAGGAACAATGGCTGGTCCATCGGCTCCGGTTGCGGCGCCTAGAGTGGCGGAAGACATGTTTGCTACTGTGGATAAAACTGGTCCAGGCGCTAACGCTAATTTTAACCAAAACTTGTCTGCTAGGCCGGCGTTTTCGCCAAATTCCGGGGCGCCTCTAACCCCTAATCAGAGCTTGCCCGACACTTCGGCGGCTACAGCTTTACCGGGGAGTGGCAGTTTTAAATATTTAATTATTGGTATTTTTACTCTATTGGTGATTTTGGGTGGTGGCTATGCGGCCTATAAATTTATTTTAAAACCACAATTTACAGCAACCACGATGCCAACTCCTACAGTTCAAGAACCGCAGATTACTCCAGAAATTGTTAACACCGACACCCCAACCGAGATCACACCAACAGAAATAGTTGCTACTTCTGATATGGTTGAGGGTGACAATGCTAATATTGAAACGGCCACCGCCACGGTTACGGTCCCGGAATTAAATAAAGAAAACGTTACCAGCACCATGGCTAGTTCCAGTCTTGACAGCGATGGTGACAGCCTGACCGACGCTGACGAAAATAATGTTTATTTTTCTAACCCCAATAAAATTGATACAGATGATGATGGTCTAAATGATCGGGAGGAAGTTAAAATTTATAAAACCGACCCCAACAATTCTGATACTGACGGTGATAGCTACAAGGATGGGGTTGAAGTTAAAGGAGGCTATAACCCCAATGGACAAGGAAGATTGTTAATTGTTAAATAAACCAGAGACAAGTTTTTACAATTACTATTTCAATAATTTTTTATAAATATGCCAGAAATTAAAGCTACCCCAGAAAATCTTGGCCAAGACGGGGTTATAAAAATTGGCGTTACTGGTTCGCCTGTTAGTATCGATAGTGATAAGCCAAAACCACCAACCGCCATTACTCCTATGGCCAGTATGCCGACCTTAAATTCAACGGAAAAAAGCGTTGTTTCAGAAAATTCAACGGAAAAAAGCGTTGTTTCAGAAAATAATCAGAGTTTCAACAACGAGCAGGGTCCAGTTGTTGTTAATTCTGCTGTTTCTAAAGCAAAAATTTCAAGCGTTTTTAATAATTCTCAAAATCCAAGCGTAGCTAGCCCGTCGACCGTCGAAACCAAAGCACCAGATATTTATGCCATGCCTAAAGAATTTCAGCATCATAATCGGGTAGCGGGGACAAATTCTCCTTTGGTTGGCATTTTGGTTATTTTGGGCGGTTTGTTGTTTTTGGTGGTTGTTGGTGGCGGTTTTTTTATGTATGTTTTTAATCCTGGATTATTGAGTTCTTTGACCGGACAATTCATTGGAGGAACAGACGCTCCGACCCTATCGGCGCCGGGAAATTTGGCTAGTACTACTCCAGTCGTTACTCCGGCCGCTACCACTAGCCCAGACGTGATTGCACCGTCGGAATCACCACAAGTGGTTTATTTTAAATTTTTAAAAGAATTATCAAACATCAATACTTTTGAAGATTACTATATTTTAGTTAGTAAGTATGGCAATGGACGTAAAATTAGCGCCGTGGAAAGCGAGCGTTTATTGGCAGAAACTACTCCGGAAGCAGACAAAGCTAGCGTTAAGGCCATTAAAGAAAAGTCCCCTGGAATTACTGACTCCACGGAAGCCAGTTCAGTCAAAGAAGAAATTATTGGTCAAACATCTTTATTGAGCATTAGTTTGCCAGACGGGAAAACTACTGGCACAGTTGCCTTTACTTTGGAAAACAATGTTTGGAAAATTGGTGACGAAAACTGGTCGTTAGTTTCGGCCACGCCAGATAATCTTCAATATACTCGGGGTGAAGATCGTGATAGCGATGGTTTAACCGACAAAGAAGAGGATTTATTAGGATCAAATAAAGACAGCACTGACACCGACAAAGACGGCTATAACGATTTATCAGAAACTTTAAATTTATATAACCCCTCCGGCAACAACAAGTTAGTAGACAATACCAGCATTAAAAGCTATTTAGCCGAAAATAAAAGTTTTTATCTTTTATACCCCAGTAAATGGGTGAGAACCTTTAATTCTAAAGATCAGTCAGTTATCTTCCGCAGCTCCGATGATCACTTTATTCAATTAATGATAGATAATAATGATAAAAATGTTGATCTAGACGAGTATGTTAAAGAGATGTTAAGTTTAACGACGATTAAAGATAGTTGGCGCCGTACCGGCGACGCTTGGCAGGGCATTGTAACCGAAGATGGTTTGCAGATTTATATTATGGGCACGAAACAGGATAAGGTTTATATTTTGCGTTATAGTCCGAGCGACAACAATGTTTTAGAATATCTTAATGTTTTTCAGGCTATGATTAAAAGTTTTGTTATTAAAAAATAGCAGAAACACGAAAGCATGATTATCGAAATTAGCAATCGCACTCAAAGCAAAGTATCCTTAAGCGAATTGGAATCCGTTATTAAAAAATTTTTGTTAAAGTATCGCTTATCTTCCAGAGAGGTTTCTTTGGTTTTGGTTGGTGATAAGCTGATAAGACGTCTTAATCGAGAAACTCGCGGTCAAGATAAAATTACGGATGTTTTGTCTTTCCGAGAAAACGAAACAGACTCTTTCAGGCCGAAATTTTTAGGAGAAATTATTATTGATTATCAGCAAATCAAACGACAAGCCAAAATTTTTAAAACCAGTATTCGCCAAGAGCTTATTTTTATTCTGGTTCATGGCCTCTTACACTTAGTTGGATATGATGACAAAACAGATCAAGAAGCTAAGGTTATGAGTGGATTGGGCAAAAAATTTATAGCAAAGCTATGATTAGAATAAAAAGATTAACTAAAAGTTTTCAGTATGCGGGACGCGGTTTATTTAAAATAATCAAAGAGGAACAAAATTTTCGGGTAGAGTTGTTGGCAGCTGGCGTGGTTGTTGTTTTAGCTTTATTTTTTAAAATATCAAGAGTAGAAGCGGTTGTTTTAATTTTAGTTAGTGCGCTAGTTTTGATTATGGAAATAGTTAATAGCGCGGTGGAGTCTATCAGTGATGCTCTTAAACCCAAAATAGATATTTACGTTAAAAGAATCAAAGACATGGTGGCTGCCGGGGTGATGGTGGCGGCTATTACCGCGGTCATCGTCGGAATAATAATTTTTAGTCAATATATATGAAACATCAACTTATTGCCGGTTTAGATATAGGGACAACCAATGTCCGCCTGGTGGTGGGGCAAAGGGTAAAAAATGAAGCTGGCTCCAAGCTGCAAATTTTAGGAGCTGTTTCGGCGCCAGCTGAGGGTATTAATAAGGGGGTGGTTAATAGTATTGAAGATGCCACCTCGGCTATTTCTGCTTGTCTAGAAAAAGCCCAAAGACTAATCGGTGTCGAGGTGGTAGAAGCTTGGGTGGGCATTAATGCTCCCAGCTTGAAGTGTGAAAAATCTAAAGGGGTGGTAGCGGTTAGTCGTAGCGATAACGAAATTAATCAAGAAGACATTAATCGAGCAGTGGAGGCAGCCCAGGCCTTAGCGGTACCGCAAAATTATGATATTTTGCATGTTATTCCCGTGGAATTTAAGGTTGATAATCAAGAATATGTTAAAAATCCTTTAGGAATGACGGGGGTGCGCTTAGAGGTGGGCGCCTTGGTAATTCAAAATTTAAGTAGTCAAATAAAAAATTTAACCAAATCAATCCAGCGAGCTGGTTTAGAAATCAATGATTTGGTTTTTTCCACTTTAGCCACAGCTGGGGTAGTTTTGGACAACAAGCAAAAAGAGTTAGGAGTAGCCGTGGTTAATATGGGAGCGACCACTACTAGTTTAGCAGTATTTGAAGAGGGAGAGTTGGTTCATACCGCTGTTTTGCCTATTGGTTCTGGTCATATTACAGCCGATATTGCTATTGGACTTAGATGTCCGATTACTTTGGCCGAGAAGATTAAAATAAAATATGGGAGCGCTAAAGCCGAGAAATTTACCAAGAAAGATGAAATTGATATTTCCGAGCTTTTAAATGAAGACAATTTGGCCGATGAGACACCGGTTATTTCTCAACATTATGTAGCTGAGATTATTGAGGCTCGAGTGGAAGAGCTTATGTCTAAAATTGATAGTGAGTTCAAAAAAATTGATCGCTCAGGCATGTTGCCGGCCGGGGTAGTCTTAGTGGGTGGTGGCGCTAAGCTCGGAGACATGGTTGATGCAGCTAAACTTAATTTGCGCTTACCAGTTAGTCTTGGTGGTAACAAACACATCGCTACTTTAATTGATAAAGTTAATGATCTGGAATATTTAACCGCTCTAGGTTTAACCGCTTGGGGAGAAAGAGAAAGTCACTCTGAAACCAAGGATAAAATTTGGCCTTGGCAGAACTTGCAAGATGAGGCAGGGGGGGCGTTCAAAAAAATTATTTCTCTGTTCAAGCCTTGAGAACAGTGCTTGAAAAAAACTCCAGTTTAGGCTACAATAGAATTTAGAAGAATTAAAGCCTAATCTCGGGGATGGTACCCCCTAAACTATATGGCAGAAATAAAACCTGTGGTGGAAACTTTTGCTAAAATCAAAGTAATTGGAGTTGGTGGTTCTGGTGGTAGCGCTGTTAATAGAATGATCGATTGTGGTATTAAGGGCGTTGATTTTATTGCCATGAATACTGATGTTCAGGCCCTACATTACAGCAAAGCCCCTAAAAAAATTCATATTGGCAAGACTATTACTCGTGGGTTGGGCGCGGGGATGAACCCGGAGGTTGGTCGTCAGGCGGCCGAGGAGGCCGAGGAAGAAATTAGAGAGGCCCTTAAAGATGCTAACATGGTTTTTATTACTTGTGGCATGGGCGGAGGTACTGGTACTGGAGCTTCTCCGGTAGTAGCTGAGATTGCCCGTGATTTAGGCGCTTTGACCGTGGCCGTAGTGACCCGGCCTTTTTCGTTTGAAGGAAGTCAACGTAGCAATATTGCCGAAAGAGGCTTTGCCGAATTAGCCGACAGAGTAGACGCTATTATTACCATTCAAAACGATAAAATTTTACAAGTTATTGATAAAAAGACCAGTATTTTAGATGCTTTTATGATTGTTGACGATGTCTTGCGTCAAGGCATCCAGGGAATCGCTGAAACAATTAGTATTCCGGCCATGATTAATGTTGATTTTTCTGATGTTAAGGCAATTATGCAGGATGCTGGCAGCGCTTTAATGGGAATTGGCCGAGCTACTGGAGAAAACAAAGCAGTAGAGGCGGCTAAGGCTGCTATTAGTTCTCAGCTTTTGGAAATGTCTATTGATGGTGCTAAGGGAGTGTTGTTCACAATTTTTGGCGGTGTAGATTTAGCTATGAGCGATGTTAATGAGGCGGCCAAAGTTATTACGGCTTCGGCTGACGAGGAAGCTAAAATTATTTTTGGTGTGGGAATTGACGAAAAACTTAAGGATGAAATTAAAATTACCGTCGTGGCCACAGGCTTTAATACCAAAAATAATGTCCGCAGCTCCGGCGAAGAAAAATTTTACAAGCCTAATTTGTTTGTAGAAGAAGAGCAGTCCCGCCAAGAAAACGAATTGAGAACCAAGATGAAGCCTTTGCATACCAAGCAGGTACAGACCGATAATTTTCGTAAAAAACAAAATTTTATGACCGAGGAGGAGAATATTGGCGACGAGGAGTTGGGTATCCCGGCTTTTATTAGGAAGAAGATGATGTAGAGAATACTTTAAAAACCTTTTCAAAAAAGGTTTTTAATATTTTCCAAAACTAGAGGTATCTGAAAAAGTTTTAAGTATTAAGTTTCAAATTTTAAATAACTGTAAAGCTAGGTTAGTTAGCATTAAACCTACTTAGAAATTAAAACTTAAGCCTTTAAACTTTCGCTTATTTTTTTAAGGTTGCCATTGTGGCTACCTTTTTTGTTTTTTAGCAGCTCTTTTGTTCAGCTACGGGCGAGGCAGGGGCGTTTTTTTGGGTGGTCTTGACTCCTTGAAGGAGGGGGAGTATTATGATGATACCTCCCCCTGAGGGTAAGGATATTAATAACATAATTTTTATGACCAAAGAACAAAAAAAATTAATGACTCCTAGACAAGATGTCGCTAGACGCTTGAAAATAGCCGATGGACACCTCAAAAAAGTTATTGATATGGTAGAACAAGATATTTATTGTATTGACGTTTTGCAACAAACCGCTGCCGTCGTTAGCGCTATCAAAAAAGCCGAAGAAGTTTTGTTAACCAACCATCTTAATCATTGTCTGGTCAGAGCTATCAAGAGTAGCGATGAAAAAAAAGCCATTCAAGAGTTAGTGGAAGTTTTTAAAAAAACTAAGTAAGTTTTTATAATTAATTATTATTTATGTCTCAACCAACATATTTTAAGGTTCCCATTAAAGGCATGCATTGTCGTTCTTGTGAACTCTTAATTGAAGAAAAACTTCAAAGTCTCCCTCAAGTAAAAGAAGTAGAGATCGATTACAAAACAGGCGAGGCGATTGTCTATCATGACGGAAGTGCGCCAAGTCCTCAACTTATTAGCCAGGCTATTAAAGAGGCTGGCTATGAGGTTGGTGCGTCGGCTAAGCTGCCTTGGCTAACTCGTGATAAAAAAGAGTATATTGGCTTGGGTGTGGCCTTCTTGTTTTTAGTTGTTTTTTGGTTGGTACTAAAGTTTCTTGGTTTAAATAATATTAGTTTTGGCTCAAATCTCAGTAGTCCTGGCTGGGGTTTGATCATGATGGTTGGTTTGGTGGCTGGTTTTTCTACCTGTATGGCTTTAGTTGGTGGTCTAGTTTTGGGCTTATCGGCTAAATTTGTTGACAACCACCCCAACGCTACGTCGGCAGAAAAATTTAAGCCTCATTTATATTTTGGGGCTGGAAGAATTTTATTTTATGCTCTTTTTGGTGGTCTTTTAGGTGCCTTGGGCACAGTTTTCCAGTTTTCTTCGACCGCTAACGCTGTGTTAACTATTTTAGTGGCAGTAGTTATGCTGGTTATGGGTTTACAACTAATTAATATTTTTCCTCGTTTAAATAATTTTAAATTATCTTTGCCAAAAAGCCTTGGTCGATCTTTAGGTCTTAGCCAAATAAACAAAAAATATAGCCACGAGAACGCTATTATTATGGGTGGCTTAACCTTTTTCTTACCCTGCGGTTTTACTCAGGCCATGCAACTTTACGCTGTTAGTACGGGGGATTTTAAGTCCGGTGCTCTGGTTATGGGTTTATTCGCCTTGGGCACAGCTCCGGGTCTTTTAAGTATTGGTGGGGTTAGTTCCTTGGTGCGAGGGGTTTTTAAAGAAAGGTTTTTTAAGGTGGCTGGCTTGGCTGTTATCGGTTTTGCTTTGTTTAATCTCAATAACGGTTATACTTTGGCCGGCTTAAGTTTGGGACATTGGGGCGATTACCAGGCCAAAACAACTAAAGTTGTTAGCGATCCCAATGTGACTCTAATTGATGGCGTACAAGTGGTCCGGATGACCGAAAGCAACAGTGGTTATGCGCCCAATAAGTTTTCTTTGAAAAGAGGTGTGCCGGTAAAATGGATTATTGACGCCAAGGCCCCTTATTCTTGCGCTAGCTCTTTGCTTGTCCCCAAACTTAATCTTCGAAAAAATTTACAGGTCGGAGAAAATATTATTGAGTTTACCCCAACCGAGGTCGGTAAAATTCCTTTTTCTTGTTCTATGGGTATGTATACAGGGACTTTTAATATTTACGACGATGAAGTATCTGACAATAGTCAGTCTTCGTCTCAAAATGATGATAATAATTCTTCGATAGTCAACACTAGTGATTCGGCTTGCAATGTTGATCCCTCCACTATGGTCGGGACAGGCGGAGGTTGTGGTTGCGGTGGGGGAGTTAGTGGTGGTTGTGGTGGCAGTTGCGGTGGTGGCGCGCCAGCGAAAAAGAACACAACCGAAACAGTGGCTAAAGTTGAAAATAATGCCCAAAATATTGAGGGAAGCTATGATTTAACCAACGGTCTTCAACCTAATAATTTTATAGCCAAAGTTGGAAAGCCGGTTCATCTGGTGGTTAGGGTTAAAGAGGATGGTCAGGGTTGTATGAGCACTATTATGGTGCAAAATTATACCGAACCAGAATTATTAAGAGCCGGACAAACAATTGTTATGGATTTTACTCCAATCGAAACGGGCAATGTTTTAATTACTTGCGCTATGGGCGTGCCCCATGGCTTTATTAAAGTTTTGTAATTAGAAATAAATTTATGAAAGATATTGACCCTAAGGCTACTAAGCCAACGTCCTTAGACAAAGGCTCAAAGCAACAAGCCAATTTATCCTTGTTTGGCATGCATTGTTCTTCTTGTGCCAGTCTTATTGAAAAATCTTTAAAAAAAATTCCGGGAGTAAAACAAACTAATGTTAATTTTGCCTCAGAAAAAGCCAGAGTAGTTTATGATGAGAGCCAAGTTGAAGTCTCAAGCTTACTTGAGGCGGTGGCTAAAGCCGGTTATAAAGCTCAGTTGGTTGATTCTAATGATAGTGAGTGCGAACAACGCAAGCGCGAGCAAGAAACCAAAAGTTATGCTAAGCGCTTTTGGTTTAGTTTGGTCTTGAGCTTGCCCTTGGTGTATTTTATGTTACTGGATTTTTTCGTTCTTCCTGGTCAAACCGTAGTTTGGCCTTGGGTTGGATTAATTTCTTTTATTTTAGTTACACCGATTCAGTTTATTGTTGGAGCCGGTTTTTATAAGGGTATGTGGTCGTCGTTAAAGATGAAGACCTTTAACATGGACAGTTTGATTGCTATTGGCACCTCCACCGCCTATGTTTATAGTTTGATTAATTTTATAAGTTATTTTGCCAAAACCGGATCGCTGATTGGCATCAACGGCAAAATCGGCGAACTGTATTTTGAAACCGCCGCCTTTTTGATCACTTTTGTTGTTTTGGGTAAGTGGCTGGAATTACGCACCAAGGGTAAAACCAGTGAGGCGATTAAAAAATTAATGGGTCTTTCGGCTAAGACCGCGCGCGTTATTCGCCAAGGGAGGACCATGGATATTCCGGTAGAGGAAGTGGTTCACGGTGATATCGTGGTGGTGCGCCCCGGGGAAAAAATTCCGGTAGACGGAAAAATTACGAAAGGCTTGTCGGCCGTGGACGAATCTATGATTAGCGGTGAAAGTTTGCCGGTAGCTAAAAACGTAGGAGACGTGGTTATCGGTAGCACGGTTAATAAAGTTGGCAGTTTTGAATTTGTAGCTACTCGAGTAGGCCCGGAAACTGCCTTAGCACAAATTATTCGCTTGATTGAAGACGCTCAAGGTTCGAAGGCACCTATTCAAGGTTTTGCTGACAGGATTTCGGCGGTTTTTGTGCCAATAGTTATCGCTGTGGCCGTTAGCACTTTCTTGGTTTGGTATTTTTTCTTGGGCGCCACGCTATCTTTCGCCCTAATGGCTTTTACGGCAGTTATCGTCATTGCTTGTCCTTGCGCTTTGGGTTTGGCCACTCCGACTGCCTTAATGGTTGGCACTGGCCAGGGCGCCAAGCATGGCGTTTTGATAAAAGGAGGAGAACCGTTGGAAGCGGCTTGTCATATTAAGGCTATTGTTTTTGACAAGACCGGCACCCTAACCAAGGGGCAACCCGAGGTAACCGACGTGTTAATTTTAAATCATTTAAATAAAGATAAAATTATATCTATCTCGGCTAGCTTGGAAAAATTATCCGAGCATCCTTTGGCCGAAGCCATTATCGTTTACGCTAAAGAAAAAACAGCAGAACTGCAAGAAGTTATTAACTTTTCCGCTATCCCAGGACACGGCGTTAAGGGGTCAATTAATCAAACCGAATATTATTTTGGCAGTCGCCGTTTAGCAACTGAAACTCTTGGCCACTCATTAATTAAAATTAACCATAAGCTGGACAAATTGGAAGAACAGGGTAAAACAATTATGCTTTTGGCTACCCAAGAAGCTGTTTTGGGCGCGGTGGCAGTAGCTGATACCGTCAAAGCTACTTCGGCCGCCGCCGTAGCCAGATTAAAGAAAATGGGTTTGGCGGTTTATATGATTACCGGTGACAATGAGCGCACTGCCCAAGCTATTGCTAAGCAGGTTGGGATTGACCATGTTTTAGCTGAAGTTCTGCCAGAAGATAAAGCTAATGAAATTAAAAAATTACAGCAGGCGAAGTATAAAGTGGCTATGGTAGGAGATGGTATCAACGACGCGCCGGCCTTAGCGCAAGCTGATTTGGGTATTGCCATGGGTTCGGGCACGGACGTGGCCATGGAAGCCGGCGGAATTGTTATTATAAAAAACGACCTCAATGACGTGGTGACGGCTTTTCAGTTGGCGCGTGCCACTGTGGGCAAAATTAAACAGAATTTGTTTTTTGCTTTGTTCTATAATATTATCGGTATTCCGATTGCCGCTCGATTTTTTGTGGGGATAGGTTTGGTGCTTAGGCCGGAATTGGCTGGTTTAGCTATGGCCATGAGTTCTGTTTCGGTGGTGGGTAATGCTTTGTTGCTGCGGTATTTCAAACCGAACAAAAGGAATTATTTATCGCTAATTGCTCCAGTGGTTATGGTAATTGTTTTTACTTTTGGTTTTTTTGAATTTGCCAAGTTAAGCTCCGGCATGGAAAACCAAACAACGCCAGCCATAACTTCGGAAAGGATTAAGTAATAATTTTAAGTTTAAGCACAAAAGCCCCTAAGTTGTCTTAGGGGCTTTATGTTATCCACAGCCCCAATTCAGTTTGAGGAGAAAAAATGTTTTTTAGAGTTAAAAAGTCGGTAAAATATAGAATATTTAGAGGTTTGACCCTGTTTTGGCTTTGGAGTATAATAATAAATGTTTACAATATTTTGTGGTATATTTTAAAAAGAGACGCAATATATAGTAAAAGCAGGTTTTAGGCAATAGGCAATAGGCAGTAGGTAATAGGTAACAGGTAATAGGTAGTAGATATTAGACGAAGTTTTGAGGTGTTTATATTTAAAGCTGATGTGAAAATGTTTTTTTGTGGGAGATTGGTTTAAATCAAGAAATTTTTGAAGGAGTGATTATTTTTAAATTTTCGATATTATTTAGGCTAAAGGGGTAGTTTTGTGGTAAAGACCTACAACCTAATACCTAAAACCTAATACCTAGTTCATGAAGTGTCCTGTTTGCAATCACGACGAAACCAAGGTCATTGATTCGCGGGTCGCCTCGGATGGCTTGTCTATTCGGCGTCGTCGAGAGTGTTTAAATTGTAGTTTTCGTTTTTCCACTTTTGAAGAAGTAGAAATTTTAGATTTAACCTTAATTAAAAAAGATGGTACCAGGGAGGGCTATTCCCGAGAAAAAATTGCCCGAGGATTGCGTCGCGCCTTAGAAAAGCGTCCGGTCAATGAGATTGATTTTCGTAAACTAATAAATTTGATAGAAAAAGATATTCAGGCTTTGCGCAAAGAAGAGGTCCACTCGGAAGAGGTTGGCGAAATTGTTTTAAAACGTTTGCAGGAGGTGGATGAGGTGGCTTATATTCGTTTTGCTTCGGTTTACCGTTCTTTTGTGGATGCGGAATCGTTTAAAGAGGAACTGAATAAGCTAATAAAAAACGTTAATAAATAAATTAATCCATAGATGTTCCGATTTTTGTTGGGACTCGTGCCTGTCTGCTGACGGGCAGGGAAGGACAACCACATGCACGAACAAATCAGCCAAATTCGCAAACGTTCCGGCGACATCGTTCCGTTGAACAAGGAAAAAATTGTTAAAGCTATTTATAAAGCTGGCCAGGCTTGTGACCTTGATGACCTAGGCTTAGCCGAAAAATTAGCCGAGGAAGTAATTGTTTTACTTAATAAAAAATTTCACAAAAATAGCATTCCGGCCGTGGAAGAAATTCAGGACTTAGTGGAAGAAGTGCTGATTCAAAATCGTCAGATAAAAATTGCCAAAGCTTATATTTTATATCGTGATCAGCATCGTCAATTGCGTGAAATCAATCCAGAATTGGGAGAAAAATTAATGGAAGATTATTTGGGTCAAGCCGACTGGCGCCTCAAAGAAAATTCCAACATGAGTTTTAGTGTTCAGGGTTTAAATAATTATATTTCTTCTTCTATTTCTGCTAAGTACTGGTTGAATAAAATTTATCCCGAACCTATTCGTCAGGCCCACACCAACGGAGACTTGCACATCCATGATTTGGGCATGTTGGCTCCTTATTGTTGCGGTTGGGATTTAAAAGATTTATTGGTGCGTGGTTTTGGTGGGGTGGGTGAAAAAACTCAGTCTAAACCACCTAAGCATTTTCGTAGCGCTCTTGGTCAAATTGTTAATTTTCTTTATACCATGCAAGGTGAAACGGCTGGGGCTAATGCTATTGCCAGTTTTGATACCTATTTGGCTCCCTTTATTCGTTATGACGACTTAAATTATAAAGGCGTCAAACAGGCTATTCAGGAATTCATTTTTAATCTTAACGTACCGACGCGCGTGGGTTTTCAGACCCCGTTTACTAACGTGACTTTGGATGTCATTCCTTCGCCCATGACCGGAGAAGAACATGTCATTATTGGTGGTGAAGTAATGCCAGAATACTACAAAGATTTTCAGCCGGAGATGGATATGTTTAATTTGGCCTTTGCTGAAGTTATGTTAGAAGGCGATTCTACTGGACGTGTCTTTTCTTTTCCGATTCCAACCTACAATGTGGACAAAGATTTTGACTGGCATCGTCCTTCCTTAAAGCCGATGTGGGAAATGACCGCCAAATACGGCATTCCTTATTTTTCCAATTTTGTAAATTCGGATATGAATCGTGACGACGCTCGGTCTATGTGTTGTCGTTTACGTTTGGATAACCGCGAATTACGCAAACGAGGCGGGGGACTTTTTGGCGCCAACCCGCTGACTGGTTCTTTGGGGGTAGTGACTATTAACTTGGCGCGTTTAGGTTTTTTATCCAAAGATTTAGAGGAATTTAAAACTAGACTTGGTCATTTAATGGATTTAGCCAAGGAAAGTCTGGAGATTAAAAGAAAAGTGGTGGAAAAATTTACTGACGATGGGCTTTATCCTTATTCCCGCCATTATTTGGACACCATTAAAGAGCGTTTTGGTTCTTATTGGAAAAATCACTTTAATACCATCGGCATTAATGGCATGAACGAGGCTTTGGTTAATTTATTGGGAGTTAGCATTGCTGATCAGGAGGGCAAAGCTAGGGCCGTGGAAATTTTAGATTTTATGCGTGATCGTTTAATGGATTATCAAAACGAAACTAATAATCTTTACAATTTAGAGGCCAGTCCGGCTGAAGGAGCTACTTACCGCTTTGCTAAAAAAGATAAAGAACTTTATCCCGATATTATTACTGGCAACGAAGAGGCTTATCAGCGGGGCAGTGATCCTTATTATACCAACTCCACTCATTTGCCCGTGGGTCACACCGAAGATATTTTTACGGCTCTAGATCTGCAAGATGAATTGCAGACGCGTTATACTGGGGGCACGGTTTTACACGGCTTTTTAGGAGAAAGAATGAATAGTCATGAAGCGGTTAAAAAATTGGTCAAAACGATTGTGGAAAATTATAAGTTACCGTATTTCACCATCAGTCCCACTTTTTCTATTTGTCCCAAACATGGCTATTTGTCCGGTGAGCACCATTATTGTCCTAAATGCGACGTGGAAATCGGTTACACGCCGGCGATAGAAACAGTAGAAATTATTAGCCAGAATCAGGCTTTAAGTTAAATAATTAACAAATTAATAATAGTTAAAGTTTGTTAGAATAGATAAAGTTAATAATGGAAACTTTTAACTTTATAACTCTCAACTTTTAACTTGTTTGTATATGTCTCCTATTCAAACCAATCGTCAAGAATGCGCCGTTTATGCCCGCGTGGTCGGCTGGATTACTCCGGTCAAGAATTGGAATAAGGGCAAAAAATCAGAATTTTGTGATCGTAAAACCTACCAAGTCAACAACCAGGAATAGTTTTAATTTACCTTTTATGTTAATTGGCGGCGTGGAAAAACTGAGTTTGTTGGATTATCCTGATCGTCTGTCGGCCATTGTCTTTACGCAAGGATGCAATTTTCGCTGCCATTTCTGTTACAACCCCATGCTTGTCTTGCCCACTAGGGGCGGGGCTGATGATAAGCTAAAAGATCGACTCATTGCTGAGGACGATCTTTTGGCTTTTTTAGCCGAGAGAGCCGGTAAACTGGAAGCCGTAGTCATTAGCGGAGGCGAGCCGACCATCCAACCGGATTTGCCAGAATTTATCACCAAAATAAAAGCTTTGGGTTATTTAGTGAAGCTGGATACCAATGGCACCAACCCGGACATGCTTAATTATTTGCTGAAGAAAAAATTATTAAACTATATCGCCATGGATATTAAAGCTCCTTTTGATAAATACGAACAGACGGTTAATGCTCGTCTGGATTTAAGTAAAATTCAAAAAAGTGTTAAGATAATAAAAGAAGCCCGGTTGCCCTATGAATTTCGTACTACGGTGGGACCGCAATTTTTAAAGCCCGAGGATATTCTAGAAATGGCTAAAGATTTGCTAGGAGTAAAGAAATGGTGGTTGCAAAAATTTGAAAGCCAAAAAAAGTTGGTTGATGCCAACTTGGAAAATTCCGCTAGCTATACCGACCAGGAATTGGAAGCTATGGCAGAAGCGGCGCGGGCGATTATGACTTATTGTTATTATCGAACATATGCCTAAAAAAATTACAAACGACTTGGTCGAGCCTATCGGCCCCGAACAGTCCCTGACTTCGCTGATTGAGAATAATAAAATTTTGGTCGAAGAAGTGCGCAAATTGACCAAAAAGCTCAATTGGTTTTTGTGGGCTTCGCAACTTAAAACTATTTTTTGGTTGTTGGTGATTGTGGTCTCCATTATCGCTTCGGTCATTTATCTTCCGCCCCTTATCAAAAATTTTTTACTGCCCTACGAAAATTTATTGGCAAGTCCTACCAGCGGCTTTAATTTGGTTTTGCCTAAACAAAAATAATGCCCAGACTAGCTTTTAATGAATTAGTTTGGAGTAAACTTAAACAAATTCCTCGCGGACGAGTGACGACTTACGCTGTTTTGGCTGGCGTCTGCGGTTCGCCTCGAGCTTATCGGGCGGTAGGCAATGCCGTCCACAGAAACCCTAACGCCCCACGCGTGCCCTGTCATCGCGTCATTAGGAGTGATGGTCAACTAGGGGGCTACGCTTTAGGACAGGCCGCTAAAGCCAGAATTTTGCGCCAGGAGGGCATTAGGATAGGCCCTAAAAATAAGGTTGAAAACTTGAAAAAAGTGATGTATAGTAAGTTTCCCAAGAAGAGCTAATTTTTCAATTTTGTAATTTTTAATTTTATAAATAAGCACTAATTTTTAAAAAAATTTTGAAAGGCGGATAGTCTGATGAGGCATCTTGGAGATTAAAAATTTTGGTTTATGGTTCCTCTCTTTGTTACCAACATTATAAAACAACTTAATGACTCCGGCCTTGAAGCCTGGATTGTGGGGGGCTGTCTGCGCGATTTATTGCTGAACCGTGAGCTTAAGGATTGGGATATTACCACTAACGCCAGGCCGGAAGCCGTGCTTAAAATTTTTCCCGAAGCCGTTTATGAAAATGTTTTTGGCACCGTACTGGTAAAAATAAAAAACCAAGCGGGAGAAACTACCGACGTGGTGGAAGTAACGACTTATCGCAGTGAGCAGGGGTATGCTGACCGCCGTCATCCGGACGAGATTAAATTTGAAGATAGTTTAGACAAAGATTTGGCCCGTCGCGACTTTACCATTAACGCTCTGGCGGCGGCTCCTTTGGGCGGGCGAGAGTTTGTTAAAAATAACTACAATAAAATAATTGAATTAGACAATGAAGCCTATGAATTGGTAGATTATTTTGGCGGCGAAAAAGACATTAAACAGAGAATTATTCGCGCCGTGGGCGAACCGAGCGAACGTTTTCGTGAAGATGCTTTGCGTCTATTGCGGGCCGTGCGTTTTTATTGTCAATTGGGTTTTAAGATAGAAGACAAGACCGAACGGGCCATTAGCAAAATGGCTGGCGGACTTAAATTTATTGCCAACGAAAGAATTAGCGACGAAGTGATTAAAATTTTACAGAGCTCTCAACCGGCCGAAGGTATCAGAAAATTAGAGGAGGTAAAGTTACTGCAATATATTTTTCCCGAGCTGTTGGAGGGTGTGGGCATGGAACAAAAAGGCCATCATATTTATACGGTGTTTGATCATGGTGTTTTAGCCTTGAAGCATTGTCCCAGTACTGATTGGCGAGTGCGTTTGGCCGCTCTTCTACACGACGTAGCCAAACCCAAGACCAGAAAAATTATTAACGGCGAGGTGACTTTTTACAATCACGATTTTGTCGGCGCCAAAATGGTCAAGAAGATTGTGGAGCGTTTAAAATTGAGCAAAGAAGACGCTGAGAAAATCATCACGCTTGTGGCTAACCACATGTTTTATTACAACGTGGATGAAGTGACTGCCGCCAGCGTGCGTCGCTTAATCGTTAAAGTTGGCGTGGAAAATTTGCAAGATTTGATTGCTTTGCGGGTGGCTGATCGGTTGGGTAGTGGCACGCCCAAGGCGATACCTTATAAACTGCGTCATTTTCAGTATATGTTGGACAAGGTTCGCCATGATCCGGTTTCGGTCAAAATGTTAAAAATTAACGGCAATGATTTGATGGCTAATTTACACCTGGAACCGAGCCCTAAGATCGGGGCGATTTTGGATGTGCTTTTAAGCGAGGTCATTGAAAATCCGGACCTGAATACACTCGAATACTTAAGTCAAAAAAGTCAGGAATTAGATAAGTTAGACTTGAAAGAATTAAGAGAGAAGGCTAAACTGGTCATTGAAGAAAAAAGATTAGAGGAGGATAAAAAAATTAAAAGCAGTCACTATGTGACTTAAATTATTAATTCGTATGAAAAAAATATTTTTTTTGGCATCGCTTATTTTAGTTTTGTCCGCTTGTACAAAGCAAAAATCTTCGGAGCCTGCTACCCCTATGAATCAAGAAGCGAACACTCCAGTGGTCAATGAGCCAGTATCTCAGGCTCCTAAAAATTGGGAGTCGGGATTAAGTGCCAAATTTAAGGGCGCTAAAATTAAAACTAATCTGGGAACCATTGAAGTAAGTTTTTATGGAGATGATTCTCCCAAGACAGTTAGCAATTGGTTGGCTTTGGCGCAGGGCGGTTTTTATAATGGCACTGGGTTTCATCGTGTTATTAAGGATTTTATGATTCAGGGCGGTGACCCTAACTCTAAAGATGATGATTGGTCTAATGACGGGATGGGCGGTCCAGGCTACCAATTTGCCGATGAGTTTAATAGCCATAAATTAGTGGCCGGTAGTTTAGCTATGGCCAATGCCGGTCCTGATACTAACGGTTCTCAATTTTTTATAGTAACAGCTGAAGCTACCCCCTGGTTAGACGGTAAACATACTAATTTTGGACAGGTGACCGCGGGCATGGACGTGGTTAAAAAAATAGAAGCCTTGGCGGTTAACGAGAACGACCACCCTACAACTCCGGCCACTATTGAATCCATTGAACTAATCGCTAAATAGCTTGCAATTGTCGCCTAAAAATGT
>CAZJEP010000002.1:30539-94022 GCA_964545125.1 uncultured Gammaproteobacteria bacterium | reverse complement strand
GCATTCGCATTGCATAGACGGCGGTTCGATTCCGCCTAGGTCCACAGGGTTTGGCGAGCGTGTGAGCGAGCCATCCCGCGTATTGTGTAGCAATGTTGCGGGGCGACTCCCGTCGAGTCCACATGGGTTAGTTTATAAGGTTCATAAAGGGGATCAAAATATTTTATAAATTAATTTTCGGAGTATAGTATAACGGTAGTACGTGCCCATGGGGTGGGTATAGCCTGGGTTCAATTCCCAGTACTCCGACTAAGGGGGGGGGTGTATGCTTGCCCCGTAGTCAACGCTTTAGCGTTGTACTCTTCGGGGTAGCCGCGGTTCGATTCCGCGCAGCCCGACACACATTTTTGCTTGGGGCAAAAATGAATTAATAATTAAGAATGAATAATGAAGAATTAAAAGAAGTTGTAATTTTAATTTTTAATTATTAATTCTTAATTCGCCCCGAAAGGGCGTCTACGGGGCGTGGTATAACGGTATTACCTGCCTGCCGGCAGGCAGGCGTACGATTTATACCGGTTAAATATTTAACGGGATATAGTATAGAGGTAGTACGCGCGCTTCGGGTGCGTGTAGCCCCGGTTCGATTCCGGGTATCCCGACTTTTAGATTTTATTTAAAACAAGCCAAAATATAAAAACGCCGATTGGCGTTTTTTATGTTTGGAGCAGAATACCCCGCATAAGTCTTCGCCTGCCGGCGAATTCTCTGCGGGGCAGGCGGGAATCTTTGCCTCTAGCTTGTTTTCGCAACAATTTTGCTTTGTTATGGCGGGTAAGCGGAATTGAACCGCCGTCTTAGGCTTGCCTGCTCGCCATCGCCAGACTGAGCGAGATACGAGAATCGAACTCGCGTCTCTTGCTTGGGAAGCAAATGTACTACCATTGTACTAATCTCGCTCACTCAGACTATAGCAGGCAGGAGAAGGTCGCGTACTGTTTACCCGTCCGTAGTCTACGACGAAGTCGAGACACAGGCGGGCCATTATACTAATCCTGCGTTTGGCTATTATAGTTTTCGTGTTATAATTTTACTATGACCGCTGATAATGTCAAACGAGCCTTGGCTCGCTTAGCTAATAAAGACAAAGCGCTAATTTTAGGGCGTTTTTTCAAGACGGGCCAGGGCCAATATGGCGAAGGGGATAAGTTTTTAGGCGTTACGGTACCAGCACAAAGACAGGTAGCCAAGCAATTTAAAAAACTACCCTTAACCGAAATTAGCCAGTTGTTGGCTAGTCCTGTTCACGAACATCGTTTAACCGGTTTGCTTATTTTGGTGGAACAATATTCTTTTGCTTCGGTGGCTGGTCAGACCAAAATCGTTAAGTTTTATTTGTCGCGAAGCAAACAAATTAATAATTGGGATTTGGTGGATTTATCTGCCCCCAAAATTTTAGGCGACTGGCTAACCAAGCATCCCGACCAAAAGTTGTTGAATAAATTGATTGCCTCTTCCAATCTTTGGGAAAGACGAATCGCCGTGTTGGCAACTTTTGCTTTTATTAAACAAAAAAAGTTAGACCCGATTTTCGAGACAGCCAAAAAGTTGATAACCGACCAACACGATTTGATTCATAAGGCTGTCGGTTGGATGTTGCGCGAGGCCGGCAAACGAGATTCAAAAAGCTTAACTAATTTTTTGGATGACCACGGGGTTAAGATGCCTCGCACGATGTTGCGTTATGCTATAGAAAAATTTAACAAAACTACTCGTCAAAAATATTTAAAAAGCAAGAGATAACATTTTGATTGTATGAAAAATAAAAAATTATTATGCCTAAGTTTGTTGTTGGGTGGCTTATTTTTTTGGACTAGTCGAGTTCAGGCTGTCACTCCAGCTAATTTTTTAGGTAGAATATTTTTACAGGTAGAAGCTCATGGCGAAGCTTGGTATATCAATCCCTTGGACGGTCATCGTTATTTTTTGGGACGCCCCACCGATGCTTTTGCGGCTATGCGCGCTTTCGGCTTGGGGGTCTCCAATCAAACTTTTGCTTCTTGGCGAAGCTATGCGCCAGCCAGATTGTCCGGTAGAATCGTGCTTAAAACAGAGGATTTAGGCAAGGCTTATTATATTAACCCCAAAAATTTACAATTGCTTTATTTGGGTGGCCCCAGCGATGCTTTTGCGGTGATGCGTCAAACCGGAATTGGTATCAGCAACGCGACTTTAAGTTTAATCCCAGTAGAGTTTAATTTACCAATAGTTGTCGGAGGCTCTGCTACGCCGGTAATTAACAACCAACCCACTAGTTCAGCTTATCTTTCTTGGACTTATAAAAAGAAGGTTTATTCTTTGAATTTAAATTTAGATACTAAGCTTTATCAAAGTTATGCCACTAGCCCCAAAGATTACGTTTATAAAGGAACCTTGCCGGTTAATTGGCGGGAAGGTTATTACCAAAGATTTTTGATTTCCAAGTCAGGAGACAACTCCATTGACGCTTTAACCAATGAATTTAAAATTTTGGCGCAAAATAATAATTTATCTGCCGACGAATTAGTGGAATTGGTAGTAGCCTTTGTGCAGTCTATTCCTTATGATTATGCTCGGGTTAATTCAAGCCTTAGGCCAAACTACCCCTATGAAACTTTATATAAAAAATTAGGGGTTTGTTCTGATAAAACATTTTTGGCTATGATGATTTTAAAAAACCTAGGCTATGGGGTGGCTGATTTGGATTATCCGGATCGCAACCACGCGGGTTTGGGTTTAGCCTGTTCCAGCCAGTATGCTATTTATGATGCCACTTATTGTTTTGTGGAAACAACCAATTTTTTCCCCATTGGTTTTGTGCCCCAAAGTTTAAGCACAGCCGGTATAGCCATTAAACCGGAAAACAAGACCATTGTTGGTCAGTTTGATCATGTTTTTGACATAACGGCTTTGGGTCGGGTAGAAATTTATCAAAAGACCAGCGGAAAAATTTATGGCGGAATTGTGGCCACTCATCAACTAGTTGACAAGCTTAAACTTTTAGAAACCAGTCTGGTTGCTAATCAGCCAATTATTAACAGTCTTAAACAACAAGTGGACGAGAAATTAAGTCAGGTTAATGTCGCTAAACAGCAACTTCAAGAATTTTTGGCCCAAGGGAAGAACGAGGCCTACAATCAGTTGGTGCCTAGGTATAATCAGTTGATACAGGAGTACAATCAATTGGTTAATAATTATAAATTAAAAATAGACATTTATAACAGCCAAAGTGATGCTTATAATCAGGGGGTAAATGATCTGTATGTTGCCGGCAAATAGAAAACGGACCCTGATTAGCGCTTAAAATTGGTTGTGATATAATAAATTAATAGGAGACAATTATTATTAACCCCACCCTAACCCTCCTCTTTACAAGGGGAGAGGAAAATAATGAATTATGAAAATACGAACCATCAAAGCTTCAGAAATTTTAGATAGTCGCGCTAATCCAACTATTAGCGCTACCGTGGTTTTGGAGGATGGCTCCAGCGGGACTTCGGCTGTGCCTTCGGGCGCCTCTACGGGCAGTTATGAAGCGCACGAATTAAGAGACGGTGATTCTAAACGCTTTGCGGGCAATGGCGTGCTGAAGGCTGTCGTCAATGTAGACAAAATTGCCGAAAAATTAATCGGCCTGGAAGCCGGCGATCAGCAAATCATCGACCAAACAATGCTTGATTTGGACGGGACTGAAAACAAATCAACTTTGGGGGCTAATGCTATCTTGTCTGTTTCCTTAGCCGTGGCTGTGGCCGAAGCTAAAGCCGAAAAAAAACCACTGTTTGCTTATTTGGCTAAATTTAATCCTGATTATAATGGTAAGTTTGTTTTGCCTATTCCCATGATGAATATTATGAACGGGGGCAAACATGCTAATTGGGCGACTGATATTCAAGAATATATGATTATGCCGGTCGGCGCCAAATCTATGGCGCAAGCCGTGCGCATGGGAGCCGAAGTTTATGGTCGGCTAAAAGAAGTTTTAAAAGATAAGCAGTATAATATCAATGTTGGCGATGAAGGCGGTTTCGCCCCGGCGGTTAGCTCCAATGCCGAACCCTTTGCTTTAATTAGCGAAGCCATTGAACGGGCTGGTTACGCGTTGGGCACAGAAATAGTGTTGGCGATTGACGCCGCCGCTTCCGAATTTTTTACTGACGGCCAATATAATCTCAAAAAAGAAAACAAAACCATGAGTGGTTTGGAGTTAGTTAATTTTTATAAAGATTTGGCCAAGCAATATCCCATTGTTAGTTTGGAAGATCCTTTTCATGAAGATGATTGGGATAGTTTTGCCACCCTAACCGCCAGTTTGTCTGGCAAGCAAGTTGTTGGTGACGATCTTTATGTAACTAATTTATCACGACTTAAGATGGGTATAGTCAAAAAAGCCAGCAATTCTATTTTAATCAAGCTGAACCAAATAGGCACTTTAAGTGAGACCATGGCAACAATTTTAGAAGCGCGTCAACACGGTTTAACCTCGGTTATTTCCCACCGCAGTGGAGAAACTGAAGATACCTTTATCGCTGATTTAGCGGCAGCTTTTGGCACGGGTCAAATTAAAACTGGCGCTCCGGCCAGAAGCGAGCGCACGGTTAAGTATAATCGTTTGATGAAAATAGAAGAATTAATTACCACCGGCAGTGAATATGCCAAATGGCCATTTTAGAGCAAATTTACGTTAAGTTGAAAGTTTATAAAGTTATAAAGTCGCAAGGTTTAAGGTAATTTTTTAATTTTTTGTCCTTACTTTATAACTTTCAACTTTCAATTTTATAACTAATCGTCTATGTTTAATTACAAAACTTTTTTGTTAACTACCGGTATAATTATTGGTTTAATGGTTGGCGTTGGCCCTGTTTCGGCTGCTTGCCAGTCTAAGGTTTCAGTAACTATCAATGATTACAGCGGACACCCGATTAAAAGCGGTAAATTCAGCATCAGCGAACAAACGGTCGACGCCAACGGCGATCCGGCTCCCGGCAAGCTTTTAACCACCGGTTTTATTGATAAATATACTGGCCTTGGTTCAGCTACGGTTAATTTGACTAATGGTATTTCAAAGTATGCCCTAAAAGTCAGCAACCCGATTTTTGAGGGAACTGATTTTTGGTATTATGATCAACTAAATTTGGCTTGCGGCCAAGATGCTACTTCTACTGTTTCTTTGGGCGCTATTAAATTTAGGGTCACGGCCAATATTGGTGATTTGCAAAAGAACACTAAGTTTATTGTTTATAAGCAGACGATTGATGCTAATGGTTTACCGGTTCCTTATGGCAAAGAAGTGGGCAGTTCTGATACGGGTGTCATGGGAGAAAAATTATTTTATTTGCCTCGTCGCGAGCAAACCATTGATATGCCTACCGATTTTTATCTCATGGAAATAAGAAACGCCAAGGGCTTGAAATTTTATAAATACGACCTAGAGCCACCAGAGAATACTTTAATGGAGTTAGATTATCGTTTTAGCGATATGATTATCAGAGTTAAAGACGAAACTTCTGGTGCCTTGTTGCCAAACATTAAATTAAATCTTTTTGAACGTTTACCGGGAAAAACCGGCGGTTATGAAACTGGCAGAATGATTAATGTCTTGGAAACTGACAATAACGGCCAAATTTATTATCAATATCCAGCCGGTAATTATATTTTACAATATACCAAGCCCAGCGGAGCTAAGGTAAATTTTGTAGATATCAACATTGACAATGAAGTCCGACAAGAATATGACATTTTAATCAGCGAGTATAATCAGGTGGCACGTTGTGATATAAAATCCAAGCTACAGCTTAGTTTTAGGGATTTTGACGACAAGATTATCAGTAATTTGAATTTTAGTATTTATGAACAAAAATTAGATGATAATGGCGTACCGGTAGCTGGTGGAAAAATCAGTTCGGGTCGGGTCGACACTAATGGTTTGGCTAGTCTTGATTTTTATCCCCAACCGGCCAAAACGTATTTGTTACAAGTTTGTGATAAAAGTTATGTCTTTGGTTGTTTTTGGTTCAACAGTTTAAATTGGCAGTGTCAGGAAAATTTGTCCTTAAATCAAAATTTAAAGTCGGTCGATGTTGTTTTACGTAACAGTAGCGGCAGTTTAATGCCGGGACAAAAATTTAAAATTTATCTTAAACAAACAAACGTTGACGGTAAAATAGTTGTCGACAAAACTAAACAAGTGGGACAATTTATTTTATCATCCAAGGGAGATTTTCGTTTATATTTAGATAACCGTAAAATAAATGGTGAGGAGATAGAATATTTATTGGCCGTAGACTACAACAAGAAAGAAGTTTTTGCCCCCTTTAAAATTTTAGACGACAGTAAAACCGTTTTAGAGTATGTTGTTGGCGACCCGTTGAAACTTTATCGACAACCAATCAAGGTTGACTCTCTTGCTCACAAATTATCGGGCAGAATTTTGCTTCAGACAGAGGCTAATGGCGAGGCTTGGTATGTTAATCCCAATAATGGTAAGCGGTATTCTCTTGGTCGGCCAGAGGAAGCTTTTGCGGTCATGCGTAGTTTATCAGTCGGCGTAACCAACATTGATTTAAACAAAATTAGAGCCAATGTTGATATTATTTCCCCAACTGATGTTGATGCGGATGGTGATAGTTTAGCTGATGTTTTAGAGCAGGGATTGGAGACTGACCCCAACAGTGCTGATACGGATAACGACAATTATGATGATTATACTGAGGTCAAGAGCGGTTTTAATCCCAAGGGTAATGGTAGCTTAAAATTTGACAACGGTTTTATAAATAAAAATTTAGGCAGGATTTTTTTACAAATTGAGGGACGGGGCGAGGCCTGGTATGTTAATCCGGTTAATCGCCAACGTTATTATTTGAGTCGTCCTGCCGACGCTTTTGCTATTATGCGTCACTTAGGTCTAGGAATTACTAATGATGATTTAGAAAAAATACCCCTAGGGACGGTTGCAAATTAGTTTTGACAAAATAAATTATTTAGGTTAAAAAGAAAGACATAGTAAGTCAAAAATCATAAGCCAAAGGGCAAAATTTAAAATAAAAAGTTTAAAGTTAATTTTTATTTTTGAACTGCATTTTTGATTTTTGACTTATCATTTTTGAATTATTTTTTTATGAAAAAAAATCCACCAAGTGACATAGAAACTTTGAGACATTCTCTTTCTCACATTTTAGCCGCCTCTGTCGTTGAGCTCTATCCTGAAGTCAAATTGGCTATTGGTCCAGCTATAGATAACGGTTTTTATTATGACTTTGATTTTGGGGAGATCGCCGTTAGCGAGGGTGATTTATTGACCATTGAGAAAAAAATGAAGGAAATAATCTCTCGCAATCTGCCTTTTGAACGACGTGAGTTAAAAATTAAGGAAGCTTTAATTTTAGTTAAAAAAACCAAGGCTATTTATAAGGAAGAATTAGTTAATGATTTGGCTGTAGCCGGGGAAACTGCAGTTAGCTTTTATAAATTAGGAGAATTTGATGATTTGTGTCGAGGTCCACATTTAGCATCATCCGGCCAAGTAAATAAAGACGCCTTTAAATTAAATAAATTAGCAGGGGCTTATTGGCGAGGGGACGAAAAGAATAAAATGTTGACCCGTATTTATGGTCTGGCTTTTGTCACTAAACAAGAATTAGAGGCCTACCTGTCTATGATGGCCGAAGCTGAAAAAAGAGACCACCGTAAATTAGGCCGAGAATTAGATTTGTTTGTTTTTTCCGAGTTGGTCGGCAAGGGCTTACCGTTGTTGACCGCTAAGGGTGCGGCCGTAAGAAGAGAGCTGGAGCGTTTTATTGTGGATGAAGAAATCAAGCGAGGCTATCAGCATGTAGTGACTCCTGATCTTGCTCGTCTAGATCTTTATAAAAAATCTGGTCATTATCCTTATTATAAAGACTCCATGTATGCGCCCATTATTATTGATGAAGAGGAGTTTATGCTTCGTCCCATGGCTTGTCCGCATCATTTTGAGCTCTATTTATCAAAACCGCATAGTTATCGCGACTTACCGATGCGTATTGCTGAGTTGGCTAAGCTTTATCGCTACGAACAATCTGGCGAATTAACCGGTTTAATTCGTGCTCGCGCTTTTTGTTTGGCTGATTCCCATATTATTTGTGCTAATCCGGAACAGGCCAAGGCCGAGGTGGCCGGAGTTTTGGATTTAATCGATTTTGTGATTCAGACTTTTGGTTTATCTAAAGGGGTTGATTATTCTTATAGACTTTCTTTGGGAGACAGAGGGGATGATACTAAATATTTTAAAAACGATGAGGCCTGGATAACAGCTGAAAACAACTTGCGCCAAGTTTTAGTTGAACGAGGAGACAGGTTTATAGAAGCTAAAGGCGAAGCCGCTTTTTACGGACCCAAGATTGACGTGCAAATGAAAAATGTTAGTGGCAAAGAGGATACGGCTTTTACTGTCCAGTATGATTTTGTGATGCCTCAGCGTTTTGCTTTGAATTATATTGATAAAGATAGTCAAACCAAACAAGGTTTGGTTATTCACCGTTCATCTATTGGTGCCCTGGAACGTATTATGGCCTTTTTAATTGAATATTATGCCGGTAATTTTCCGGTTTGGTTGGCGCCCATTCAAATTAAGTTGTTGTCGGTTAGCGAAAAACATCACGATTATTGTCAACAATTAGTCAAAGACTTTAAGGCTTTAAATTTTAGAGTAGAGATAGATGATGGCGACGAAACTGTGGGCAACAAAACCCGTAAAGCCATCAACGAAAAGGTGCCCTATGTTTTGGTTATTGGCGATAAAGAAATGTGTTCAAATATTTTGAACATTCGTGATCGCGGAGAGCAGAAAACCCGAGAAGCTAGCTTAGAAGAATTTATTCAGGAGGTGAGCGAGAAGATAAAAAACAGGTCATAGGTATTAGGTGATAGGTTTTAGGTAATACCTGCCTGCCGGCGAGGCAGAGGTAATAGTAGAACACAAAAAACCGCCTGCGGGCGGTTTTTTACTACTATCTACAAACTATTTACCTAATATCTAATTCATTAGGGCCGCGCCAATAGCGCCAGCATTAGTTCCAAGCTTACTTTTAACAATATTAATTTTTTTGGTTTCCTTGGAGGCTAAATGTTTTTTCATGGTTTTTTGTGCCGTATTCAAAAAGAGATCGCTGGAAGCACTGGCTCCTCCCCCAATAATAATTATTTCCGGATCCAGTAAATTGACAATATTAGCAAAGGCTAAGCCAAGATAAGCTCCTAATTCTTGAAAACATTTTTCCGCCAACACGTCCCCCTCATAGGCCTCTTGAGCTAATAGACGAGGGTTGTTTTGGGTTAATTTTCTATAAGCTTCTTCTAGAGTAATTTTGTGATCAAAATCAATCAGCATGTCGCCGATTTCTCCGGCCCCTCCATGGGTTCCTTGATAAACCCGTTCATTAAACCACCAGCCGCCACCAATTCCGGTGCCGATAGTCATGGCGTAAACATTGGTCAAGTCAGCGCCAGCCCCTAATTTGGCTTCAGCTCGAGCAAAGCAGTTGGCGTCGTTGTCTAATTTCATGGGCAGATTGAGGTTAAGTTCGTTTCTTAATCGAGCCAGCAGTTTGATATTGTCTAAAATAGTCATGTTGGCGCAAGTAAGGACTCTTTCGGCGCGTTGATTAACGGTTCCGGGAACCCCGACGCCTAAAAAATCTACACACTTTTTGTCTTTATTAGCTGTTTCTAGGAGGGGATCAAGAACATCCTTGATCATAATAATTAGGAGACTAAGATTATCGGTCGGAGTAGCTACTTGAAAGTTTTCTATAACTGCACCCTCGCCGAAGAGCACGCCGTTGATTTTGGTGCCACCAATATCAAGGCCAATGCGATAATTATTTTGTTGGTCGGTGGTTTGCTTTGTCATCTTATTTAATATAAGGTATTGTTATTGCTTTTGATGGTCGGATCTGGGTTTTGGGGGACGCCGGGGTAAAGAAAGCCCTGAGTGGTTGAGTAAATAGTTCGACTAGTAACATAAAGACTTATAGCAAACGACGCCAAAACTATCAAGAGCCCAATAGCCCCAGCTGCCATCAGCTTAATGGCCTTTTCGATTTTTTCTGAGTTACCGGCGGCTGTCATCCACATAAAACCAGCAGCAATCATTAAAACAATAAAAATAGTTCCCAATAACCCCAGAAAGATGTTGACAAAATTAGCAGCGATGGTGCGAATATCTTTGGGTCGGTTAGGCTCATTATAGGCAGTATTGCCAATTTGGCCTAGGCCATTATTTAAGACGGCCGGCAACCATTGGCTGGGTACACCTTCGGAAACAGCTAGGGACTGTTGGTAGGGAGTTAAACATAAAGCCGCAGCCAATAAACAAGCAAAGCTTAGTTTGGTCAAAGTCATAGGGGTTGTGTTATAATTAATAAGCGAGATAATATTAATTTTAGGGCAAGAAAAATACCCCAAAACGTCTGCTTATATAATTTTTTATAAATATATTATACCAAAATTAGTCTTTTTGGTCTACCCCGTTAAATAATTTTGTCAAAAGCAAAATTGCTCGCAGAGCATTAACGGGGGCAAAAAATATGCGTTTGGCTACTCGTGTTGCTTATAATACCTTAGCTCAATTGTTTGGTAAAATTATTAGTGCTGGTTTAGGTTTGGTGGCCGTTGGCTTTATGACCAGATACTTGGGGCAAAGCGGTTTCGGTGAATTTACTACGGTTATTGCTTTTGCTTCTACCTTCGCCATTATTGCCGACTTGGGATTGTCTTTGGTGACTACTCAAATGATTAATCGACCAAACGCCAACCAAGAGGAGGCTTTGGGCAATTTATTGTCTTTTCGTTTAGCCTCAGCTTTGGTTATTATTGGTTTGGCACCTTTAACAGTTTGGCTTTTCCCTTATAGTCAAGCCATAAAGGTAGGCGTAGTAGTAGTAAGTTGGTCCTATTTATTCTTTAGTTTTAACCAAGTTTTTGTCAGCCTGTTCCAAAAAGAATTAAAAACCCATTTAATAGCCATAGCTGAAGTTATTAGTCGAAGTGTGCTTTTAATTGTGGTTATTTTAACCACCTGGCGCCACTGGGGTTTAACTGGTGTGTTGTGGTCAATGGTTGCTTCTAATCTTGTTAATTTTTCTTTGCACTATTTTTTTGCTAGACGCTTAGCACAGTTTAGTTGGAAATTTTCTTGGAAGGTTTGGAAACAAATAATGAGTCGCTCTTGGCCCCTGTTAACAACCATTGTTTTAAATTTAGTTTATTTAAAGGCCGACGTCTTGATCTTGTCTTTAATTAAGCCTCAGACTGATGTTGGTTTGTATGGGGCCGCCTATCGAGTGGTTGATGTTTTGGTGGCTCTGCCTTTTATGTTTGCTGGGCTAATGTTGCCAATTTTGGTTAAACATTGGTCAAGTGGCGTTCAAGATTCTTTTAGGTTTGTGGCGCAAAAAATTTTTGATGTAACTATTTTAGCCACTTTGCCTCTATTGGTGGCCGGTTGGTTGTTGGCTCGGCCAGCTATGTCAGTGGTAGCTGGACCAAGTTTTATAATTTCTGGAAATATTTTAAAAATTTTATTGTTAGCGGTTGTAGCTGTTTTTTTTAGTTGTGTTTTTACTTATTTAATGATTAGTTTTGAAGAGCAAAAACGTTTGATTAAATATTATTTATTAACCGCTGTCACTGCTTTGCCGGTTTATTATTTGGCTATTAAAAAATATTCTTATTTTGGCGCCGCCTGGGGCACGGTTTATAGCGAAGTTTTGATTTTTGTTTGTTCGGCTTGGGCGGTTTGGCATTATAACCGCTGGTTGCCTAAATTATATTTATTGCCTAAAGCCGCGGGGGCAACGGCGGTCATGGTCTTGTTTATTTTAATTTTGAGATTTAATTTAAACGTTTTTACTCCCGTGGGTTTGGCCGGAGTTGTGGCGGCAGGGGTAATAAGTTATGCGGGGATGTTAAAAATTTTTGGCTTATTGAAACTAAGTGCTTGGCAAGAGTTGTTGGAGGATAAAAAATAATTATGAAATCGTGTTTATTTATTGATAGCCTGGGCGAGCCAAACGAATTTTTGGCTAGTTTATTGAAAGCCCTAGAACAAGAAAGTTGTCAGATAAGGTTGTTAGCGCGACCGAATTCTTGGTTAAAACAACGATTTACAGAACGTCAACAAATGACAGGCAATCTTTATCAGCCCCTAGGTAATTTATGGCTAGTTGTAGGTTTGTGGCCCTGGCTAGTAATTTGGAATTTTTTTAAATTATTAATTTGTCAAAGTCAAGACAAAACTAAGACTTTATTGTGTTTGGGGGTAACGGCTAAATTACTTTTTACTTGGCCGGCCAAACTTTTGGGTTGGCGGGTGATTTGGTTGGAGGAACCTAATTTTGCTTATGATTCTTTGGGTAAATTTGCTTTATCCTTTTATCTAAAACAAAGCTCTGGCGTTGACTTGATTTGTTTTTCTTTGTCCACCAAGCTGAAGCTAATAGATTTGGGAACAAATGAAGAAAAAATAAAATTAATTTGGCCGGGAATTTCTTTGGAAGATTTTCAAAATCAAGATAATTTGTTCCAGAATTACGCTAAACAAACCTATTTGGCCGCTAAAAAATTTTTTACCATCGGGACAATTATTAATTTTAGTCAATCACAACGGACAGAAATATTAATGCGATCCATCGGTTTAGTTAAGCAAATTATTCCTAATGTTCGTTTGATTATTATCGGCGATGGTCAGGCGCGAGTTCAAGCTCAATGGTTGGCCAAGAAATTAGGTTTAGAAGCGCAGGTTTGGCTAGTGGGCAGTCAAGTAGATTTAAAAAAATGGTACGCCAATTTTGATGTTTTTGTGGTGGCGAGCGATCAGCCCAATTTGGATGATTTTATGGTGGCGCTTATCGCCATGGCCAATGGCGTGCCGGTTATCGCGCCTCAGGGCCAGTCGCTGGAAGATTGTTTTTTGGGGGGGCAGGCCGGAATTTTGTTGTCATTAACCGACGAAGAAGAATTATCTGCGGAACTCATTAAATTGGAGCAACAAGTTGATTTGAAAAAAAGTTTGAGTGTTAACGCCCGACGAGTAGTTAAAGATTTTTTTACCTTGGCGCGGGCGGGGCGAGAATTTAAACAAGTTTTAGATTAACAATATGGACAATGTTAAAAAAGCCGACAAGGAGCGTTTAGATGTGGTTTTGACAAAACGTTTGGGTCAAGCCCGCCATCAAGCGCAAAAGATGATTAAGGCGGGGCAGATTTTAGTCAACAATTTGCCGGTAACTAAGGTTAATTATCGTTTAAATGTTCAAGACAACATTAAGATTGTTAAACCCAAAAAAGTTATTGGTCAAGTTAAAATAGAAGGAAAATTGCCTAAAGTAGCAGTTCTTAAAGAAACCGACGATTATTTGGTTATTAATAAACCGGCCGGTTTAATAGTCCATGGGACTAAAGGTAACAATAGCCAGACCTTGGTGACCTGGTTGATTAAAAATTATCCCAAGATTGCTAAAGTGGGGGACGATCCAGAGAGGCCGGGCATTGTGCACCGTCTTGACAAAGAAGTGAGCGGTTTAATGGTGGTGGCTAAAAATAATAAAAGTTTCAATGATTTAAAGCGACAATTTAGTTCCCGCTTGATTTATAAAGAGTATCAAGGTTTGGTTTATGGAGCACTTAAAGTAGAGGCGGGCACTCTTAATTTTCCTTTGGCTCGTGCCACTAGTGGGCATAAAATGGCGGCTCGTCCTTCCGGTTCTATTGGCAAGGAGGCTATCACCGAGTTCAAGGTGCTTAAACATTTTATTAACTACACCTTATTGTCTTTGGTTATTAAAACCGGACGTACCCATCAAATTCGCGCCCATCTTTCCGCCTTTAATCATCAATTGGTCGGCGATAATCTTTATGGCACCAACATTACTAAAATAAAAAATAAAAAATTTAATTTGGGGCGAGTCTGGCTTTGTAGTGTGAAGTTGTCATTTGTTGATTTGTCTGGAGTCAAGCAGACTTTCAGGATAAATATACCGAAAGAGTTAAAAGCTTTTTTGGAAAATATTAAGTAAAAAGGTAATAGGTGCTAGGTAGTAGGTAATAACCTAAATAAATTCTATGATTATAACTATTTCCGGTTTGCCTGGGTCGGGTAAAACCACCTTGGGCAAAAAGCTGGCTGACAAATTGGCTTGGTCGTTTTATAGTATGGGCGGATTGCGACGTCAAAAAGCCCAAGAAAAAGGTTTAACTTTGGCGGAGTATAACAAATTGGGCGAAACTGATCCTGAGACAGATTTAGAGGTGGATCGCTATCAAGAACAACTAGGAAAAACAGAAGATAATTTTATTATTGAAGGGCGAACTTCTTGGCATTTTATTCCTCAGGCCTTAAAAATTTTTTTAACGGTGGATTCGCAAGTGGGCGCTGAAAGGATTTGGTACCACTTACAACAACAAGATAATGAACGTAACGAAGATCATCATTTGGATAGCATTGAGGCGGTCTTAATAAGCAACGAGGAACGTTTGGCTAGCGATCGTAAGAGGTACCAAAAATATTTTAATTTGGACGTTTATGACCAGTCGCATTACGACTTAGTGCTGGACACCACCAAATTAACTCCGGACGAAGTCTTGGCTAAGGTTTACGAGTTTGTTATAAATAGGGTATAATAACAGTAATTAATAAAAATTTATGTTAAAAGTAGCTATCAATGGTTTTGGTCGTATTGGCCGAGCCTCTTTTAAAGCCTTGCTTAATAAAAAAAATATTGAAGTTGTGGCCATCAATGATTTGACTGACGCCCAGACTTTGGCGCATCTGCTTAAATATGACAGTGTTTACGGAATTTTTGACAAAAAAGTTGAGGCGGTGAAAAATGACTTGGTGGTTGGTGGTAAAAAGTACCACGTCTTGGCCGAAAAAGATCCCAAGGCTTTGCCCTGGAAAAAACTGGGGGTGGATGTGGTCATTGAATCCACGGGAATTTTTCGCGATAAAGACAGCGCCGGTCAGCACTTGGTGGCCGGAGCTAAAAAAGTAATTATTACTGCACCTTGTAAAGAAGATAAAGATGATGTAAAAACTTTTGTCTTGGGAGTAAACGCGGAGATGATGAAAAAAACCGACCAGGTTATTTCCATGGCTTCTTGTACCACCAACTGTTTGGCGCCAGTCACCGATATTATCCGTCAAGCTTTTGGCATTAAAAAAGCTTTAATGACGACGACACATTCTTATACGGCCGACCAGAATTTGGTGGATGGACCGCACAAAGATTTGCGTCGCGCGCGTAGCGCCGCCCTGAGTATCATCCCCACCACTACCGGTGCCGCCATTGCGGTGACTAAAACTATTCCGGAATTGGCCGGTAATTTTGACGGCATGGCCTTGCGCGTTCCCACGCCGGTCGGCTCGCTTTGCGACGCGGTTTATTTGGTTAAAAAACAGGTTAATGCCAAAGATATTAATCAGGCCATTGTTAAGGCCAGTAAAAATTCTAAATATAAAGGTATTGTCGAGGTTACCAGTGATCCGATAGTCTCAGTCGATATTGTTGGAAATCCGGCTTCGGCCATTGTGGATTTGACCCTAACTACCGTCATCGGTAACGATATGGTGAAAGTGGTGTCTTGGTATGACAATGAATGGGGTTATTCCAATCGTTTGGCCGATTTAGCCGAATTTATTTATAAGAAAAAACTTTTATAATTTTTAATTCACCCTTTTCTGTCTAATTCGCCTGTGTCCTGTTTGTCTGCCTATCGGCGAGGCAAGAAGCGATAACATATGAAACCAAAAAGCAGTAAGAACTACTTGTTTATTTCCGGGGTGGCTACTGGGATTATTATGGCTATCTTGTCTGTTTTAACTTCGCTTAAATTAATAATCTACGTCGAGAAAGGCGGGTCTTTTTTGTTGTCGGTGGTGATTTCCATCGGGGTAGCGGTTATTGTGGGAATTTTTATCGGTTGGCTGATTAACATTATGTCTGATTAGTTATGGAGAATTTACTTAAGAAAATTAATGAGTTACGCGCGCAAATCCTAGAATTAGGGAGGTTGCTTTGACTTGGACCAAAAGAAATTAAGAATTAAGAATGAAGAATTAAAAATTAATGAGCCTGGTTTTTGGAATAATCGAGAGGAAGCCATTAGGGTTACCAAGGAGGTCGAAGATTTAAGAAAGGAAATCGTGGAGTGGGAAGAAATTATTAAAGAATTAAACGACCTGGAGCAATTGGCTGAATTGGCCAAAAAAGAAACCGACGAAGCTTTAAACAAAGAAATAGAAAACAAATTAGAAGAACTGGAAACTCTATACAAAAAGATGGAGTTTTTTGTTTTGTTTTCCGGTCAATACGATGAAGCTAACGCTATCTTGGCTATTCATGCTGGCACGGGCGGGGTAGATGCGCAGGATTGGGCGGAGATGTTGGAACGGATGTATTTGCGTTTTGCCGAAAAGATGAACTGGCAGGCAGAAATTTTAGATCGCAACCTGGGTAATGAAGCTGGTTTAAAAAATAATTTAATTAGAATTGAGGGACGTTGGGCTTATGGTTATTTAAAAAGTGAGTCTGGGGTGCATCGTTTGGTAAGGATTTCTCCTTTTGACGCGGAGGCTATGCGTCAAACCTCTTTTGCTTTAGTGGAAATTATTCCTGAGTTACCAGAAACCGCTGTAGTGGATATTAAGGAGGAGGATTTAGAATATGATTTTTTCCGCTCCTCGGGGCCCGGAGGACAAAATGTCAACAAAACTTCTAGCGCTGTGCGTTTAACCCACAAACCAACAAGAATTATTATTACTTGTCAGACTGAGCGTTCGCAACATCAAAATCGCGAACGGGCTTTAAGTATTTTAAAAGCCAAGTTGGTTCAACAATCTTTAGCTGAACAGTCCGCTACCATGAAGGGGATTAAAGGCGCCACTACCAAGGCCGAGTGGGGTCGGCAGATTCGTTCTTATGTTCTTGATCCTTATCAGTTAGTTAAAGACCATCGCACCAATCAGGAAACGAGCGCCATCGAGTCGGTTTTAGATGGCAATCTTTTGCCATTTATTGAAGCCTATCTTAGACGAGGGGTGATTATAAAATAACTTTTAAGCTAAATTTAGAAATTTTTGTTTGAGACGAGGATTGCCAGCGCCAGAGTTTGAGCCGTAATATTATTACGGTGAAAATTATGGCGTGCCAGCAAGACGAAGTATCGGGCAAAAATAATAAATTTTAGCAAAAGGAATTTTATAATTACCCCACATAGAAAATCAAAGATTTTTTTAGCCGGTTCTTACTGTTTTGTTTTGGGACTTGGTTTTGCTTCTTACACTCCGCCACAAAATTCCTTGGCGGTTTTTATTTTGTTTTGGCTGTTGTTGCTTGTTTGTTTTGTTTTTTGGCCAAAAAAATTGGCTTTAGGATTTTTAATGATCAGTTTGGCAGTTTTGGGTTATTGGCGTTATCAATTGACCGCCAACCCTAGCGAGGTAGCGTCCTATTATGAAAAAAATATTGTGGCGGTTGGTTTTATTAATCAAGAGCCAGAAATAAAGCCCAGAGGCATAAATTTAACCGTGCAATTAAAAACCGTTAATGAACAAGCGATTAGCGATAAAATTTTAGTCAGCGTTTCTTTGAGAGAACACTTTAATTATGGAGACAAAGTAAAGTTGGAGTGTCTTTTGGCTAAACCCGAGCCGATAGAGGACTTTGCTTATGATCGCTATTTGGCGCGTTGGGGAATTCACGGAACTTGTCGCGCCGAGAAAATTATTTTAGTGGCGTCCAATCAAGGCCATCCTTGGTTGGCCGAATTAAATAAAATAAGACAAGTAAGTGATCAACTTATCAAACGTCATTTGCCCAACCAAGAAGCCAATCTGGCCTCAGCTATGGTTTTGGGCACGAAAAGTAATCTGGGTTCGGAACTCACCCGGGCCTTTTCGGCCAGCGGTCTGACGCACATCATTGCCATTTCCGGCATGAATATTACTCTAATAGTTATTTTGCTTTTTAATTTATTGTTATTTTTGGGTCTGCGGCGACAATTAGTTTTTTGGGTGGTGGTAGTGGTGATTACTAGTTATGTTTTTTTGATCGGCTTGCCGGCCTCAGCGGTGCGGGCGGGAATTATGGGTCTTCTAGGATTATGGGCTCTGTATCTTGGTCGTTTAAATAATTTAGATAATGTTTTAGTGGCCACGGCCGTGCTTACTCTAAGCTTTAATCCTTTGTTACTTCGCGATGATATTGGTTGGCAGTTGTCTTTTTTAGCTTTGGGCGGCTTGATTTATTTATACCCCATTGGTCAGAAATTTTTGCACAGCCAACAAGGTTTTATCAATTTTTTGTTAGAGTCTTTGGCTTTAACCGTGGCGGCGCAACTTCCTACCTGGCCGATTATTGCCATAGCTTTCGGCCAAATTTCTTTGGTAGCGGTTATGGCCAATCTGCTGGCTGTTTGGGTTGCTCCAATTTTGCTTGTGTTTTTGCTTGTGGCTCTTGGTCTGTCGGCTATTGTCCCTTGGGTTTGGTGGTGGCTTCCGGCTTTCTTGGGGCTGAAATATCTCATAGACGTAGCTCTGCTTAGTGCCTCTTTTCCTTGGGCTGTTATCACGGTTGGCTCTCTGTCGTCTGTCTTGGTGTTACTTTATTATCTAGCCATAATGGCTCTTATTTATTTTGCTTATAAGTTTAAGTGGTTAAAATCCAAACAACTGTCAAGTGACAAAGTTTATTAATTATGATAAATTAGTAAGGTAAAGCTTATAATTTAAGAATTTTTAGTTTTCGACTTATTCAATAAATTGTCGCCTAGCGACACCAAAATTGGAAATTGGAAATTGGAAATTGGAAATTTTTATGGTCCTATCCAACCAGCCTCCTAAAGGTACCAGCGATTGGTTGCCCGAAGAGCTTAAAATTAGACAATATATTTTTAAGACCTGGCGCCAGGTCTGTTGTCGTTATGGTTATGAGGAATATTTAACCCCCTTGGTGGAATCGGCCGAGATTTATCGCGCCAAATCTGGTGAAGAGGTTGGAGGCAAGGAATTGGTAACCTTCACGGATTTGGGCGGACGAGAATTATCTATTAGACCAGAAATGACTCCTAGTGTGACGCGTTTGGTTAGT
This sequence comes from uncultured Gammaproteobacteria bacterium, assembly GCA_964545125.1. Classification (GTDB taxonomy): domain Bacteria; phylum Patescibacteriota; class Patescibacteriia; order Patescibacteriales; family Patescibacteriaceae; genus JAKAEX01. The sequence continues at coordinate 74,919 of CAZJEP010000002.1, read as the reverse complement.
CAGATTTATGAGACTACCCCAAAACCAATTAGATATTTTTCTATTGCCAATTTTATGCGCAATGAAAAACCCCAGCGCGGTCGCAATCGTGAATTTTGGCAACTGAATTGCGATATTTTTGGTTCTAATTCTCTTAATGCTGATTTAGAAATTTTGCAGATTGCTCTGGACATTATGTTAGAGATGGGTGCACCCAAAAATTCTTTTAAACTAAAAATCAGTAGCCGCGCTATTTTACATGAACTTTTTTCAAGTTTAAAAATATCTAATCAGCAGGCATTACAAGTGGCGCGCACCCTGGATAAATGGCGGAAATTAAGTTCGAGCGCTATTAATGAAAGTTTAACTAAGGTTGGCTTGAACAAAGAGCAAATTAAGGGCTTGAGCTCTTTTATGAACAATCAAATTTTACCCAAGACTCCGGCCAGCGCTGACTTACAAATTATTTTTCAATCTTTAAAAGATTTGGGTTACGGTTCTTATGTTGAGTATGATCCAACCGTGATTCGTGGCTTTGATTATTATGATGGTGTGGTGTTTGAATTGGTAGATTTACACCCAGACAACAACCGCGCTTTATTTGGTGGCGGTCGTTACAATGGATTGGGCGCTTTGTTTGGCGGTAAAAGTTTTCCGGCGGTGGGTTTTGCTCCGGGTGATGAAACCACCAAGCTATTTTTAGAAAGTTGGGGTTTAACTAAAAAAATCAAAGAAGCAACCAATGATATTTTTTATTTGCCTTTATTGGACAAAACTTTAATTAAAGCTACTGCCAAATTGGCCAAAGTTTTACGAGCTCAGGGCTTGGTGGTGGTAACAGGCTTGGAAGAGCAAAAAATTAACAAAGCCCTAGAATTTGCTAATAAGCAGGGTTTTGCTAAGGTGGTTATTTTTTGTTCAGAAGAGGCTAAAAAACGAATTTATAAAGTTAAGGATATGATTAAGGGTAAAGAAAGCAGACAGATTTTTAAATAAGTAAAAAATAAAATTATAAACAAAAAACCGCTTTGGCGGTTTTTTGTTTATTAATAAATCCTAAATTTTAGTTTCCGGGAGTTGTCGTTGGACCAATAATTGTAGGAGCAACGGTTGGAGTTTGGATATTTCGTGAACAATTAGTTTTGGCAGATGGTTGATAGGTGGTTCGTCCTAGAATTAAAATAAAAGCAATAGTGATAACGGTTAAAGTAAAGATGATGCCGGCAAAAATTGAAGCTACGGTTCGTCCGGTTAAAAGCGATAAACCGGCAAAAATAATGAGCAAGGGCCAAAGTTGCCAGACATTAAAGTTAAAATCAAGATTGATCCAACCAAGATTTTTAGACAAATAGAGAATTCCCAGGACTATCAAGAATAAACCAAAGCTTAATTTGCCAAAATCAAAACGATAAGGATTTTTAGCATAATAATGGTGGTGTATTTCTTGCTTGGGTTCTTGGATTGACAGCGGTTCATGAGAAATGATTTTTTTGTTGATAAGTTTGTTTTTTTTGCCCTCCTTTTTTATTGGCATATTATTATTTTTTATTGCTAAAAATTAAGTATAATCCGACGGCAATAATCACGATTGGCCAAAAAATTTGTGCATGTAGCCAAATTGGTGGCACCGGCACAATATTTTTAATCAAAATAACCAGACCCAAGCCAATAATAATCAAGCCCAGTAAGTTTTTGGCATTTTCCGAAGAACGAGCCCGATCGGCCAAATTTTTTCCTGCCTCAGCCAGATCTCGAACATTATCTTTGGGGTTGTTTTTTTTATCTTTAGGGACGATTAAGGCCATAATAATATATAGCAAAAGACCAAAACCGTCGACTAGGGTTAGGGCCACAAAAAGAATTCTAATTAAGGTAGAATCTATATTAAAATATTCCGCCAAGCCTCCACAAACCCCGGCAATAATTTTGTCGCTGGATGAACGATAAAGTTTTTTGGTAGCCGTCATAGTATTTTTTATTATTTTATTATATCACAAATCAAAAACCAGTGGAATTTATTTCAAGTAGTAGCTTCTGATTTTTTTTAACTTCCCGCCCTTGTTGTTAAACTCGTAAATTAGAGGAACACCGGTAGGAATTTCCAACTTAGGAATATCGGCATCGCTAATGTTATCTAGGTATTTAATTAGGGCGCGTAGACTATTGCCGTGAGCGCTAATAATGATTTTATCACCTTTAATAACTCGCGGTTCGATTACTTTATGCCAATAAGGCATGACGCGTCGGCAAGTATCAGCTAAAGATTCGCGAGTAGGGATTTTTTTTAAGCCGTATAGTTGGTAACGCTCATCATGACTGCTGGCTAGCGGATTATTATTGTCCAGGGGTTCGGGTTTATGTTGATAAGTTTTTTTCCAAATTTGAGCTAAAGCTTTATCACGGCTATGCGGTTTGAAATAATTTTTGTTAAAAAGGGGCGGTTTAATGTTGTAGCTTCGGCGCCAGATATGCAATTGTTCGGCGCCGTAACGGCGGGCGATGGCCACCTTGCTCATTCCCTGTAATCCTCCATAGTGTCTTTCGTTTAATTGCCAGGCCTTGGTTACCGGCAACCATTCTAAGTCCATTTTTTCCAAAACAATCCAGAGAGTCCTAACGGCTCTTTTTAAGACTGAAGTGTAGGCGGCATCAAAAACAAAACCATGTCGTTTTAACGCTCGACCGGCCATGGAAGCCTCTTGCTCGCCCCGACGATTTAAATCAATATCCACCCAACCAGTGAAAAAACGTTTGGCATTCCACAAGCTTTCGCCATGTCGTAATAAAACTAGTTTAATCATAGTTCGTTAGGTATTAGGTTATAGGTAATAGAAAGCATCAAGTAATTTTTGTATTTCTTTAAGACCTGATAGATTAATTATACCACAAAACTGCTCTCAGGTTAAAATTTACAAAAAACGTTTTATTGTTATATAATAAGAAAATTAAATAAAGATATATGAAAATATTAAGATTTGGGGCAGAATGGTGTCCAGCCTGCCTAGTAATGCGTTCGGTTTGGTCAAAAGTAGAAGATTCGGTGCCTTGGCTGCAACACGAATATTACGATTATGATTCAGCTGTAGAACAAGTTGAAAAATTTAAGGTTAGTGATAAGTTGCCAACCTTTATTTTTGTTGATAGTCACGATCAAGAAATTTTACGGTTACAAGGAGAATTTTCTGCCGACAAGCTGTTGGAAATTATTAATGAACACAAAGATAAATAAAATAAGTTTTAAATTTTAAGGTTTAAGTTTTAGGTTAATAAATAATTTTATGATAAAAAATATTTTGCTAAAATTTTTTTTGGTGTTTTCCTTTGTCTTGCTGCTAGCCTTACCCAAGATATCTTTAGCCCAAACAGAGAAATTGAAGGTTTATTTATTTACGGCCGAAGGCTGTCCGCATTGTGCTGAAGAAAAAAAATATTTTGCTCAGTTGCTGGCTGATGAGCCCTACCAAAGCCAAGTAGAATTGGCCACCTATGAAGTTACTACCAGTCGCGTTAATTTGGATATTTTAAGGGCGGTAGCTAAACGTTTAAATTTTTCCGTACAAAGCGTGCCGGTGACTGTCATTGGTGATAATTATTATATTGGTTTTGATAATCCTCAGGGCCGAGGAGTAATTTTAAAAAATACGATTGATGATTATTTAGCCAAGGGTCAATTGATTGATCCTTATAGTGATTTGCTGTCTGGTCAAACCGCTGCGCCTAAAATCGTGGTGCCGAATGATAATCTACAAGTTAAGGTTCCGTTGTGGGGTCAGCTCAATCTCAAAGAATTATCTTTGCCAGCCATGGCCGTTATTTTGGGTTGGTTGGACGGCTTTAATCCTTGCGCTATGTGGGTCTTGTTGTTTTTGATTAGCTTACTGTTGCCCATGAAAGAAAAAAAGAAAATGTGGATTTTGGGTTCTACTTTTATTATAGCTTCGGCTGTCGTCTATTTATTGTTTATGGTAGCCTGGCTTAATTTGATTTTATTTTTAGGTTGGATTTTTTGGGTACGTTTGTTAATCGGTTTAGTTGCTTTGGGTGGAGGTGTTTGGAATGTCCGTAAGTTTTGGCGCAATCGTCATGGAGGTTGCGAAGTAGGGGAAGCGGCGGAACGACGCAAAGTTTTTACCAAAATTAAAAGTATTATTTTTAAAGAAAGATTTTGGATTTCAGTTATGGGTATTATAGCCTTGGCTTTTACGGTTAATTTGGTAGAGATGGTTTGCTCAGCTGGTTTGCCCGCCATGTTTGTTCAAGTGTTGGCCTTAAACCATTTGTCTATGTGGCAATATGGTTTTTATTTGGGGCTATATTTATTTTTCTTTATCATTAATGAAGTTATTATTTTTGTCATGGCCATGTTGACTATGCGGCTGACGGCCATTAGCACTCGTTATGGTCGTTGGACCGGTCTTATCGGTGGTCTGCTAATGATTATTATTGGCGCCTTAATGATTTTTAAACATCAATGGCTGATGTTAGGATAGGATGAAAATTTTGAATTTAGAATTTCAAATTTTGAATAAAAAAAACCGTCAATTCTGGCGGTTTTTTGTATTTTACTATTACCTACAATCTATTACCTAAAATTTGATTAACTATCTCTGATAAACAACCTGGGTGGGGTAAGCCATAACAATATCGGCTTGTTCAAAGCCTCGCTTGATTTTGAAGTTGATAGCTTGTTGCACATCCATATAACGTTTGTAATCCGCGCCTTCCACATAGTAAATCACTTCGTAGAGTAAGGCTGATTCTCCAAAGGCGTAAAAATGGGCGCGTTCATAGTCGGCATGATCGGTAGTATTGATAGCTTCTTTGATTATTTTTAAGGCCAAACGACACTTAGTGGTATTGGTGTTGTATTCCAGATTCAAATTAAATTTAACTCGGCGTTTTTCCAGGGTGTCAAAATTTTGGATAACCGTGCTAGTCAAGTCTTTGTTGCCAATAATAATCAGCTGGCCGTCGGCTGATTTTATTCTGGTACTTTTGATGCCTATTTTTTCCACCCAACCTTTGTCCGCTCCTACAGAAATAAAGTCGCCGACCTGAAAAGGCTTATCAAGGTAAATGGCTAGAGAGCTAAAGAGATCACTTAGAACACTTTGCAGAGCGAAAGCGACAACGATACCACCTACGCCCAACCCGGCCACTAATGAGGTCACGTTAACTCCAAGATTGGATAAAATTAAAATTAAACCAATTATCCATAAAACAATTTTGCTACCGATGGTTACAAACTGAATGATGCCGGCGCTGTTTCTTTCTGAAGCTGTTCGGTAAACGACCACTTCTTTAAGAATAGCCGCCAACACATTGGCTATTGTCCAGGTAACTCCGATAATAATCAAGATGTCGAAGAGCTTGTCGTATTTTATAGGTAATTTGGAATATTTATTGGCTAGCCAGCCAGCCATTAACAATAAAAATGGCCACTTGATTCGACGTAAACCCTTAACCAGTAGATTGTCCCAACTGTTGTTGGTAGTTTGGGCTAGATAATTGAGGCGTTGAATAATTAAATAAAGGATTAATTTCAGGGCGATAAAACTGCCAGCCAAAATAATTAGAAGCAATAAATACTCACTGGGATGCCCAGCAACAAGCAGTTGGATTTGTTTGAAAAAATTAAACATAAGCTAATTAAAATAATTTTAGCATATTTTATTTGAATGGTTAAATTTTTATTTCCCTCGACTCCAACTTTTTCCTTTGAGCAGAAAAAAGGACACGGAAAGTGTTTGATTACATTTTTTATTTGTTGTATAATTAAGATAATTAAAAAACATATTAAGGAGGAATATTATGGTTGCCAAAAAGACTTTAGGTCCCAAAAAAAAGATTAAGCAAAAAATTAGCGAGGACTTAGCAGGGCCAGAGGTCCTGATTGACAAAACAAGAGCTGTTACCAAAAAGAGAACGCCACCCCTAGCTAGAGGTAGCGCAACCTCCAAGGCCAAAACAGCTCCTGCGACTAAAATTAAGGCGATTTCACAACCAAAAATTCGCTTAAGTCGAGTTAGCGCCAATTTGGGTCAATCTCTGGGTTCGGGGGTTGTCAACCTTAAGACGGCCTCTAAAGTAATTAATAAAAGCGCGCCCAGCCGTCTTTATTATGGGAGCGATGTTCATGACGAAGATTTGGAACATGGCGAAGTTGAGGCGTCGGAAGATATTTTAAAAGATGAGCCAATTGAGAGTTTGGGTGAATTATTAGAGGAAGATGAACGTTTGACTTACGCCGATCCAATGGTCTCGGCTACGGTTAAACAAAAAAAAGTTAACTCAGAAACAATTAAAGAAGAGGGGTCTCATTTTGGCATTTACAAAAGACTGGCTATTGGTTTTGTAATTTTAGCCTTGGTGGTTTCGGCGGTCGTGGCTTATTTTTTATTAGTGAAAGTTAAAATTGTCATAGCTTTAAAAAATGAAGCTATGACAGGGGAGTTGCCTTTTACTGTTTATGATAAAGGTGATGATTACGCCTTGCCTGAGGGTTCGGTTAAGGGTCTGGTTAAAAAGATTGAAGTAGATAAAAGTCAGTCTTTTTCTGTTTCCGGTAGCGAGGTAATTGGTGAAGAGGTTAGTGGCAAGATGATTATCTATAATAAATATATTAAAAATCAGCCTTTGGTGGCGACTACTCGTTTGCTTGGAGCTGACGGTAAATTATTTCGTTTAAAAAATTCTGTGGATATACCGGCTAATAGTCAGCTCGAGGTCGAAGTATATGCCGACAAACCAACACCCGACATGACGGTTGGTCAAGAACGTTTTACTATTCCCGGTCTGCATACCGACCTCCAGACAAAAATTTATGCCGAAAGTTTAGCCGGAGCGATTACTTATCAAAAGAAAATGAAACGAGTGATTAAACAAGAGGACATTGATACTGCTACCAAAAAAATAAAAGACACCTTGATTGAACAAGCTAAAACTGACGTGACTAATAGTTATGGTGACTTTGATCAGCAGCTTTATCAGGTGGACGAAACTTCTTTAGTGACGTCCGTGGATGGTAAGTTGGGCGAAGAGAGAGATTCTCTTACTATCAAAATAAAGGGCTCAGTGGTGGCCGTAGCCTTTAACGGTCAAGACGCTCTGGCTTTAATTAAGAAAAAGGTCGTCGCTTCTTTGCCGGTCAACAAAGAATTATTAGGTTTGCAGGACAAAGAAGTTGATTATAATTTGACTAAGGCGGATGTTGATAATAAAATAGCGGAAGTCAGAGCTAATTATGTTGGCCAGGCCGAAGTAACGTCTTTGAATAATTTAATTGATAAAAATAAATTGGTTAATTTGAATGCCGACCAGTTAGGTAATTATCTTAAAAGTCTTCCAGAGATTTCCAGCTATGAGTTGACTTTTTACCCTCAGTTTATTAAAAAAGCCCCTGGGTTAGTTGACCGGATTGAATTGGAGCTTAAGAAATAGCAAAGACAGGTAGTAGATTTTAGGTAATAGGTAATAGTAAAATACATCCAAAAATCGCCTTTCGGCGATTTTTAAGTATTGATTTTTTTAAACTAAAACCTGAGACCTATTATCTAAAACCTGGTCTTTTCCTTGCCAAGAATGGATTTTTTTGGTTAAATTAAAAGTATTATGAACGCCTTAGAACAAGCCAAGTATCACATTTTTTCTTGCGTGACCGCCATTGTTGGTAACGACAGTTTGGTTGATGATATTATTATTGATTACCCGCCAACGCCCGAGATGGGTGATTTAAGTTTGGCTTGTTTTGTTTTGGCTAAAATCAATCAGCAGTCTCCTGTCGCTATGGCCGAAAGTTTGGCGACAAAGCTAAAGAGCGACGAGATTATTGCCGAGGTCAAGGCTCAGGGACCTTATGTTAATTTTACTTTAAACCCGCAGTGGTTGTTGTCCCGAGTCATCAGTGAGGCCCAGGAAAAAAATTATGGCCTTAACGAAGGTGGCGTTGGCGCCGAAGTTATGATTGAGTATTCCAACGCCAATACCCACAAAGAATATCATATTGGACATTTGCGCAACATTGCTTACGGAGACAGCGTTGCCAAATTATTAAGAGCTAACGGTTATCAGGTGACTAAGGTTTCTTTTGTTAATGATTTTGGTATTCATGCCGCCAAAACTTTATGGCAATTAAAGAAGAACCCGGATGCGCCCCAAGACGGTTATAATTTGGGTTTGCTTTACGCGCAAGCCAGTCAAGCTATAGATAAAAATGACTCAGCCAAACAGGAAGTCGCCCAAATAATGAAAAATATTGAGAGTCGTTCTGGCGAGGATTATAAATTATGGCAAATTACGCGCCAAGGGAGTTTGGATTATTTTATTTCGGTTTATGACAAGCTTAAAATAACCTTTGATCAACATTATTACGAAAGTGATTTGATTGATGAGGGCCGAGAGGTGGTGTTTAAATTATTGGAACAGGGAATTTTGAAACAAAGCGAAGGGGCGGTAATCGCCGATTTGGAACAATATGATTTGGGCGTGTTGGTGTTTTTGCGTTCGGATGGCACGGCTCTTTATCCAGTAGCCGACTTAGCTTTGGCAGTCAAGAAATTTCAGTCTAAAAATTTACAGCAATCTTTATATGTCGTGGATAAGCGGCAGAGTCTTTATTTTCAGCAGTTGTTTAAAGTTTTGGAGTTATCTGGTTATCGGGCGCATCTGGAACATTTGGCCTATGATTTTGTTCGTCTGCCCGACGGGGCCATGAGCTCACGCTTGGGACGAGTTATTACTTTTGAAAATCTTTATCAAGAGGTCTTAGTTAAAATAACTGAGGAAACAAAAACTCGTCATGCCGATTGGAGTGATAAAGTAATTGCCACTACCAGCGCTATTGTGGCCACGGGGGTTTTGAAGTTTGAAATGATCAAGGTCGGCGCTTCTAAGATTATCACCTTTGACACTAAAGAGGCCTTGCGTTTTGATGGTTTTACTTCTGTTTATTTGCAATATACGGGCGCGCGCATCAATAGTTTATTAACTAAAGCCAAGATTAAAATTAAACCAAAAACAATTAAATTCGACTTGCTGGTCGAGGGCAAGGAAAAAATGCTCGCTTTAGCCGTAGCCAGATTTCCTGAAGTCGTTAAAGAGGCGGGTGGTGCTAATGATCCTTCGGTTGTGGCTAAATATTTATTTGATGTGAGTCGGTTGTTTAACGATTATTATCATAGTTCACAAATTATTCAAGACAATAAAAACTTGCAAGCCGCCCGCTTGGCTCTGGCTTCCGGTGTTCTGGTTGTTTTAGAGCGCGGTTTGGGTCTCTTGGGTATTGAAACCCCGGAAAAAATGTAGTAGGGTAATCGATGATTATAAAATTAAACATAAAAGGTGATTTTTCATTCTTAAATACTCGTCCGTTTTGAGCCCGTCGAAGGAAGCATTTAAGGATAAATTAAAGTATGAGAAAAAATATTGTTATCAGCGATCCGCAGGAAGCCAACTTAATCAAAGAATTGGAGACCAGATCCGACACCAAAGCGGAAAGAATTAAAAGACTGTTAAGGCTTCCAGACTTAACTAAAAAAGATAATTCTCCGGTCAAGATTTTATTTGACCAAATTTTGAATTTGCCCAGGTTTAAAGATTTTGATGTGGTTAGTTTTCCTAAGATTGTGACGGTTGAACAAAACTTTAATTTATTAAATACTCCGGCCGATCATCCAAGTCGCAAAGAAACAGACACCTACTATTTAACGCCCGACTATATTTTAAGGACGCAGATGACGACCATGTGGTCTTTTTATTTACAGGACCGCGAAATTTTAAAAAAATTAGAAACAGAGGGGCAAATTGCCGCTTTGGCTCCGGGTATTGTTTACCGAAAAGACGAAATTGATCGGCATCATTTTCCCGCCTTTCATCAAATTGACGGGTTGTTGATTTGTAAAAAATCTCAAAAAATTATTACTCAGCAAGACTTGAAAGATGTCCAGGTTGACCTGGCTAAAGGAATTTTTGGCCCAGACATAGAGTATAAGTTTTTGGATGACACTTTTCCTTATACGATTGAAAGTTTGGAAATGGATATTATGTTTAATGGCGAGTGGTTGGAGGTTAATGGAGCTGGTTTAGTTAATCCGGTGGTTTTAGAAAACTTCGGCCTAGACCCCAAAATTTACAACGGTTGGGCTTTTGGTTTTGGTGAAAGATTGGCCATGATCAAAATGGGCATACCGGATATCAGAATTTTGTGGTCGGAGGACGAAAGAATTACTAGTCAGTTCAAAAATATTGACAGTAAATTTAAGGAGGTTAGCAAATATCCGTCGGTGGTCAGAGACATTTCTTTCATTATTGACAAGAATATCAACTTGAATAATTATTATGAAATTGTCAGAGATTTTGCGGAAAATTTAATTGAAGAAGTAAAGCTTTTGGATGAGTACGAAGATAACGAAAAATTTGGCGCTGATAAAAAAAGCTATACCTTTAGAATTATTTATCGCTCTCCAGAAAGAACTTTAACCAACGAAGAGATTAATGTCATCCAAGAGAAAATTCGCGACAAGACCGCTCAAGACTTAAGGGCCATCTTGCGCTAGGGGTTAGTTATTAAATTAATTATATGATTACATTAGATCGTGAAGCCTGTATTGGCTGTGGGGCGTGTTCGTCTTTATGTTCACATAATTTTAAGCTAGCTGATGACGGTAAAGCTGATGTCATTTCCCAAGAAATTATTAATTGCACTCAAGAGGCCACAGATAGTTGTCCAGTTGAGGCTATAAAAATCGTTTAATCAAGATTAAATTTTAGTAAATTAAAACCCGCTTCGATAATTATTATCGGAACGGGTTTTTGAATTTAGGCAGTAATTTTTATGGGAGAACCATAGATTTTTCCGCCTTTGTGGGGAGCAATGAATGAAAAGTTTGATCTGTTTCTTTCTGGTGGCATTTGGCCAACCGCAAATTTTCCGGGACCAGATATTTCCAAATAAGCAAAGCCGGAGTTATTGAACGAAAGACCCGGGGCGCAACTTATTCCGATAGCCATATGATTAGGCATAGAAATTAAGGCGACACCATAGCCAAGCTCATCTAATAACTTGTAAGCTAAAAGTGATTTGTCATCGCAATCTCCGCTACCGTCCAGTAAGGTTTGGTAAGGAAATTTTGGTGTAGTGGTACTGCTGTTATAGGGTATGCCGCTTTGGACAAAACTAGCCAAGAGACCTACAACTTGATCATCATTTAATCTTTGGGTGCGAGCCGTGTTTCTAAACCATTGAGCTATGTCATTGATGCTGTTATCGTTTGCTTCGGTTATTAAAAATTTGGAGTAATAATCAGCCTCAGGAGCGTATTCCGGATTTTTATAATTTACCGAATTATTTAACCAAACCTCCATGGTATAGTTTTGGCCATTATGATTCCAGGTGAAAGACCGTTTTGTTTTACCAGCAGGATTATTGTTGGTTGACGGCGGAGGATTGGTTTGTCCCGGGTTAGGACAAGATCCCGGATCAATAGACGGAGGAGTAGTGGTAGCAGGTGGTGGCGATAGTTGATTGGTTTGATCTGGCTCAGAACCTATGAGTACTTTTTGACCGTTGACGATCTTATAGTAGCGGTAGTCGCTTAACCCTTGTTCTGGTCCGGGTTCGCTGGTTCCTTGTTCTAAACAAGAAGTAATTGCTAAATTAGCAAAAACTGCTATAATTAGATAAAAAATACGAAAAAACCTAGGTTTTGTGAAATTTTTCACGAAAAAACTCCTTTTTTATTAATTTTATTTTGTTAATGTTCTGTTTAAAGTTCTATTTTAGCATATTTTTAAATATTTGTCAACCACGTAAAGAGGCAGGCCTCCACGGGGCAAGCCACGAAAAAAGGCAAGTTTTTTTCTTGTCAAATTAAGCTATGAACAGAGAAGAAGTTAAACAATTAGGTCTACCAACCACCTCGGGATCTTATCAGTTTTTTGATAAGACTGGGAAGATTATTTATATTGGTAAAGCGGTTAATTTAGCTAACCGAGTTTTATCGTATTGGCAAACTAGTGCTAACCTTAATTCGGCCAAGCAACAGATGATCACAAAAGTTGAACGCGTAGAATGGATTACTACTGACAGTGAAGTCGAAGCCTTACTCTTGGAGGCTAATTTAATCAAAAAATATCAACCTTATTATAACGTGGACTTGCGGGATGATAAGCGTTTCGTTTATATAAAAGTTTCTTTAGAAGATGAGGTCCCAGGTTTGTTTGTCACTAGAATAGTTGGTCGCCAGGGCAAATATTTTGGTCCTTTTGTTAGTACGCAGGCCGTGCGCGAAACCTTGCGCGCCTTGAGAAAAATTTGGCCTTATTGTACCCAAAGAAATATTGGGCCTAGACCTTGTTTTTATTATCAAATCGGCCGATGTTTAGGGGTTTGTGGGGGAAAAGTGGGTCGTCAAGAATATTTACAACAAGTAATCAGACCGATAACTTTATTTTTAGAGGGGAAGAAGGGGAAAGTAATTTCCAATTTCCAATTTCCAATTTCCAAATTGGAGAAAAAATTAAAGTCAGGGAAAATTAACGAAGAAGAAAGCGAAGAACTGAGGAAGCTAAAGTGGCAATTAAAGAACATGGAGCAGGTTTTGGCCAATACCCGGGTTTTAAGCACGGCCGAAAAGTACAGCGCCGATGTGGTGGAGTTGGCTAAGGTTTTAACTTTGCCAAAAGTGCCCCAACGAATTGAAGGTTATGACCTGTCCAATATTTTTGGACAAGAAGCGGTAGGCTCTATGGTCGTCTTTACTGGTGGCGAGCCCAACAAAAATGAATACCGAAAATTTAAAATCAAAATTCAAAATTCCATTAAGCATGGCGACGTTCAGATGTTGCAAGAGGTTTTAGAGCGTCGTTTTGCCAATGATTGGCCCTGGCCTGATTTAATTGTGGTAGATGGAGGCAAGGCCCAGCTCAATGTCGCTCTTAAAGTTTTGAAAAAATATAAATTAGAGATTCCAGTTTTGGGTATTTCTAAGGGGGAGGGATTACGTTCTTCCGGCGCGCCGGATAAGATTTATTTTCCTAAACAAAAATTGCCCTTAGAATTATCCCTATCATCTCCAGCCCTTCATTTGCTTAAACGCGTTCGCGACGAAGCGCATCGCTTCGCCATTGTTTACCACAGAAAATTGCGCTCAAAGTCATTTCTTAATAGAAAATAAGTTTTTTTGTCATTCCCGCGCAAGCGGGAATCCATTTTTTTAATCCTAAATCGTCTCAGCTATTTCGTGAAGTGGTTTGTGGTTTAATGTTGTGTTTCTTGTTGTAAGCTTCTTGAATTTTGCGACGCCGCTTGGTTTCATCGATGGCCTGGCGCATGGCCGGCGTGATTTTATCGGCATACATGATTACTTGGCCATTGACATGACGAGAAGCTCGACCCATAGTTTGAATCAAAGAAGTGGCGGTGCGCAAAAAACCAGCCATGTCGGCATTGAGAATGGCTACTAAGGACACTTCCGGCAAATCTAGTCCTTCGCGCAATAAATTAATACCCACCAAGACGTCGTAGCGGCCTCGTTTTAAATCTTGTAGAATTTCTACTCGTTCTAAAGTTTCAATTTCCGAATGAAGATATTGGACTTTAATTTTTTTCTCGGCCAAATATTCTGATAATTCTTCGGACATGCGCTTGGTCAGGGTCAGGGCCAAAATTCTTTCGTGTTTGGCTACCCGCAATTCAATTTCTTTAAGCAAGTCGTTAATTTGGGTGGCAATTGGCCGGACCATGATTTGTGGATCCAAGAGACCGGTAGGACGAATAATTTGTTCCACTACTTGGGCACTATGTTCTAGTTCGTAGTCGCTGGGCGTGGCGCTGGTATAAATAACCTGATTGATTTTTTTATTAAATTCTTTGAAATTCAAGGGGCGATTATCGCGTGCGCTAGGCAGGCGCCAACCAAAGTCTATTAAATTATTTTTGCGCGCTTGATCGCCGGCGTACATCCCGCGAATTTGGGGTAAAGACACATGGGACTCGTCAATAAACATTAAATAATCAGGCGGGAAAAAATCCAACAGGGTATCCGGGGCTTCGCCGGCTTGGCGCAAGGTGAGATGGCGGGAATAATTTTCTATGCCGTTGCAGTAGCCGACTTGTTCTAGCATTTCCAAATCATAATTGGTACGTCGTTCCAGACGCTCAGCTTCGGCTAATTTACCTAAACTTTTAAGTTCCTTGATTCGTTCGTCTAATTCGCTTCGAATACGAGCTAAGGCCTGGTCTCTTTTGTCGGCCGGAGTAATAAAATGTTTGGCCGGCCAGAGTGTGACCGTCTTTAAGGGTTCACCAGTGGAATTTCGCAAAGCGGACAGCCAGGCCTGTTCTTTGTCGGGGTTAATAGTAAAACGATAAATAGCTTCAATAGTGTCGCCAAATAAAATCAAGCGAACCACGGCTTCGCCAGTGGACAAATGAACATCAATATTTTCCCCTTTGACGCGGAAGGTTCCGCGATAAAAACCAAGATCGTTGCGTTCGTATTGAACATTAATTAGTTGACGCAAAACTTGATTACGTTTGATGTTGTCGCCGACCTGAAAGGTTTGCCCTTGGCTCTCGTAAGTATCTTTTTCTCCCAAGCCGTAAATACAAGAAACACTGGCCACAATAATGCAATCACGACGCGTCAAGATGGCTTGAGTGGCGGCGTGACGCAGACGATCGATTTCTTCATTGATTTGCGCTTCTTTTTCAATGTAAGTGTCGGTGTGGGGGATATAGGCTTCGGGCTGATAATAGTCATAGTAAGACACAAAATAATGAACTTCATTGTGGGGAAAAAATTGTTTGAATTCTTCGTAGAGTTGAACGGCCAAAGTTTTGTTATGAGAAATGACGATGGTTGGGCGGTTTATTTGCGCAATAATATTGGCCATAGTAAAGGTTTTGCCTGAACCGGTAACTCCTAACAAGGTTTGTTGGCGTTGTTTGGCCTTGAGACCACGCACCAAAGCCTCAATAGCTTGAGGTTGGTCGCCAGTAGGAGAAAATTTTGCCTTTAAAATAAAGTTCATAGGTTTGGTTAAAGTTTACCATTAATTAAACAAATAACAAGATAAAGCATTAAAAAGTTAAAGTTTTATAAATTTTAAAAAAGTGGCTAAATATTTTTTCTAGACTTCGCCGGCGGTAAAATGGTATAATAGAAAACAAGCAATTATTTTGCTTATTTTTTAGATTAAAGCATTCCGGGGTGATAATATTTTTGTTTAATTTTGACTTTTGTAAATTATGAAAAAAGCCTTTACGCTAATTGAGCTTTTGGTTGTAATTGTAATTATTGGTATTTTGGCGACGTTGTCTACTGTTACTTTTGGCAAGGTTCGCTCTAAGGCGCGTGACACCAAAAGAATTAGCGACATTCGCCAAGTACAAACAGCCCTGGAAATTTACAAGAATGATAACGGCGCTTATCCGGCGCAAGTTATTTTTGGAAACAGTTTGGTTGGGCCAGACAATATAGTTTATATGAAGCAAATTCCGTCTGCACCCGGTAAGCCTGATGGTTCTTGTCTTGTTGATACTTATCAATATCTTTCTACTGCTAGTGGTTACCAAATTACCTATTGTTTGGGTTCAACAATCCAGTCTGTGCCGGCTGGGAATTGTGTTGCTCGACCAGGTGATATCTGTGGTCCACCTCCACCAACTATTGGCAGTAATTATCAGGGGGGAAAGGTTTTTTATATTTTACAGCCAAGTGATCCTGGTTACGATCCTAATGTTTGGCATGGCTTAATTGCGTCTCTAAACGATCAAAGCAATGGAGCAAGTTGGGGTGTAGCGCCTTGTTTCGGAACAAATATCCCAGGCGCTAGTGGTACAGCTATTGGTACAGGGCATCAAAATACTCACGATATGATTGCCGTGGCTTCATGTACCAATGCCGCGCAATTGGTTCATGACGTAGAAATTAATGGCTATAGCGATTGGTATTTGCCGTCTAAAGATGAACTATATCAACTTTTTTTAAACAAAGAAACTATTGGTAATTTTGTTGATACCTTGTATTGGAGTTCGAGTGAATTTATAAATTACGAACAGTCTTATGCCTACGATCTCCAATTTTTTACCAAAATTTGGGTTGGTGATCAAAAAAAATCAACAACCCCTCATGTGCGCGCCGTCAGATCTTTCTGAAAAAATAAAAAAGAAATTGATGAACTATTTTGTTTTTTGTTTAAAGCAACAAAGCCTAGAGAATTTAAGTTGATTTTATTTTCTAATTTTAGTTATTTTTTTGACTTTTTCCCTTATTTATTATAGAATAACAAACACTAGAGACGGCTCTGGTGTTTGTTTTAGTTAATCATTTATTTATGGTAAAAGTTAAGACCAAAAGCCAGTTTCCTGGGATGGAAGAAAAAGTTTTAAATTTTTGGGAAACTAATAAAATTTTTGAGGCAAGTCTAGTCAAAGAGGCACCTCAGGGAGACTATGTTTTTTACGATGGCCCACCCTTTGCTACCGGTACCCCACATTATGGTCATATCGTAGCTAGTCTAATGAAAGACGTGGTGCCTCGCTATTGGACCATGGCGGGCTATCGCGTGGAACGCGCTTGGGGTTGGGATTGTCATGGTTTGCCAATTGAAAATATTGTAGAAAAAGAACTGGGCACCAAATCCAAAAAAGATATTGAGGTCTTGGGGGTGGCCAAGTTTAATGAACTTTGTCGTTCCAAGGTTTTGGGTTATGCCAAAGACTGGGAAAAAACTGTTAAACGTTTGGGTCGCTGGGTGGATTTTGAGCATGGGTACAAAACCATGGATTTAAGTTATATGGAATCGGTGTGGTGGGCGTTCAAACAGTTGTGGGACAAAGGTTTGATTTATGAGGGTTATCGTTCAATGCATATTTGTCCGCGTTGTGAGACGACTTTGTCACAATCCGAAGTGGCCGAAGGCTACAAGGACATTAAAGATTTATCCGCTACGGTCAAGTTTAAGCTAAACCCAGGACAAACTATTGGTGATTTTACGACCGACGATCAGACTTATATTTTAGCCTGGACCACCACGCCATGGACGCTTATTGGCAATGTGGCGTTAGCAGTAGGACAAGATATTTCATATCTTGAATTAAAAATTAAGAACGAAGAATTAAAAATTATTGTGGCCAAAGAAAGAGTAGGTGAAGTCATGAAAGACCAGGAGTATGAAGTTGTTAAAGAATTCAAGGGCGGTGAGTTAATCGGTAAAAATTATCAACCCTTGTTTGATTATTATGCTAAGGGCCAGAATTTAAAAAATAAAGAGCAGGGTTGGAAAATTTATGCGGCTGATTTTGTAACCACCGAAGAAGGTACAGGGGTGGTGCATATTGCTCCGGCTTTTGGCGATGACGATTTGAATTTAGGTAAAGAATATAATTTGCCGTTTGTTCAGCATCTGGGCATGGATGGCATTATTAAGAAAGAAGTCACTGATTTTGCTGGTTTATCGGTTAAGCCAATTAATGACACGCAGGCTACTGACGTAGAAATTATTAAATATCTAGCGCATTATAATTTATTATTTGCCAAAGCTAAATACGAACACAGTTATCCGCACTGTTGGCGCTGTGATACTCCGCTTTTGAATTATGCTACCAGTTCTTGGTTTGTAAATGTGGCTAAAATAAAAGACGACGCTTTAAAATCGGCTGAAAACATTAAGTGGTCGCCGGCACATATTAAAGAAGGACGTTTCGGTCAGTGGTTGGCCGGAGCGCGTGATTGGTCAATTAGTCGGCAACGTTTTTGGGCCAGTGTTTTGCCGATTTGGAAATGCGCGTGTGGCGAAGTGAAAGTTTTTGGTAGTGTGGTTGAATTGGAAGACTTAAGCGGGCAAACAATAACCGATCTTCATAAACATGTCGTGGACGAAATTACTTTCAAGTGTGTTAAGTGCGACGGTGTTATGAAGCGAGTGCCGGACGTACTGGATACTTGGTTTGATTCCGGCTCCATGCCTTACGCTCAACAACATTATCCTTTTGCCGATAAGCAAAAGTTTGAAGATAATTTCCCGGCTGAATTTATTGCCGAAGGAGTTGATCAGACTCGCGCTTGGTTTTATTACCTACACATTATTGCTAATGGAATTTTTCGCCAAGCGGCTTTTAAAAATGTCATTGTTAATGGTATTGTTCAGGCTGAAGATGGCAAAAAGATGAGCAAAAAATTACAAAATT
The DNA here is from genome assembly GCA_964545125.1 of uncultured Gammaproteobacteria bacterium. Taxonomy (GTDB): domain Bacteria; phylum Patescibacteriota; class Patescibacteriia; order Patescibacteriales; family Patescibacteriaceae; genus JAKAEX01. The sequence continues at coordinate 56,750 of CAZJEP010000002.1, read as the reverse complement.
ATCCTGACCCTAATGAAGTTTTGGATCATTATGGAGCCGATGCTTTGCGGGCTTATCTTTTAGCTAGCCCGGTGATGCAAGCCGAAAATTTGAATTTTAGCGAGACAGGCGTGGAAGAAAGTTTGCGCAAGAATATTATGATCCTTTGGAATGTTTATAAATTTTATGAAACTTACGAAAATAAAGACAAAACCTCAAATCCCAGGCTCCAAATTATGGAAACAGAAAACAGTCTTGATAGGTGGGTGTTAATAAAATTTAATCTTTTGAATAAAGAGGTTGCCGGGACGATGGAGGATTATGATCTGCCATTTGCCATGAGAGCGATTCTGGATTTTATTGATAATTTTTCCACTTGGTATTTGCGTCGATCTCGCGACAGATTTAAGGTTGAGGGCGAGGACAAACAGAACGCTTTGGCCACGTTAAAATTTGTTTTAGAAAATTTGTCTAAAGTGATGGCTCCATTTATGCCGTTTATTTCGGAAACTATTTGGCAAAAAGTTAACGGCTATGATTTTACCGATGGCGCCAAGTCAGTTCATTTAGAATCATGGCCCGTGACCTCCAACGCCATTGATGATCAGGTTTTAGTTGATATGGAAATGGCCAGAAAAATCGTAAATTTGGCTTTAGCTAAACGCGACGAAGCCGACCTTAAGGTGCGACAACCGCTTAGCCGGTTGACTGTCAATAATTGTTCTTTGGCTAAAGATTATTTAGACATCATTGCCGAGGAAGTTAATGTTAAAGAAGTTGTTTGCCATAAAGGTGAGGGTAATTTAATAGTTAAACTGGATACGGAAATTACTCCAGAGTTAGCTCAGGAAGGCTTGCGACGCGATTTAGTGCGCGCCATTAACGGTTTGAGAAAAATGGCCGGATTAACTATTGCTGATACCGTGGTAGTTTATGTTAGCACGACCGACGAAACTATTATTAAGATGATTAATAGTTTGAAAGAACAAATTATGACAGAGACGATTAGTTCGCAAGTGGTGATTGATGAAACGCCGGTGCAAGTTTTAATCAGAGAAGAAGTTAAAATAAACAAGCAAGAAATTGCCATAGCTTTAACAAATTAAAAATTGGTCAAGCCGGAGACTTGACCTAAACAAAATTTATGTCTACCACTTGGATTGTCTTGATTGTGGTGGCGGTGGTTCTCATCGCTGTTATTGCTCTTTATAATGGTTTGATTCGTTTGAAAAATCGCGTGGACGAAGCTTGGTCGGATATTGATGTCCAACTAAAGCGTCGTTATGACTTAATTCCCAACTTAGTGGAAACTGTCAAGGGTTATGCTTCTCATGAACAAGAAACTTTGGAAAATGTTATTAAGGCTCGTAACGAGGCCATGGCGGCTGAAAAATCTGGTAATATGGAAGCCAGCCTAAAAGCCGAAAACGCCTTGTCTTCAACGTTAAAATCAATTTTTGCCTTAAGCGAGGCTTATCCTGATTTGAAGGCCAACCAAAACTTTTTGGAATTGCAACGAGAACTCACGGACACCGAAGATAAAATTCAAGCCAGCCGTCGTTTTTATAACGGCAATGTTCGCGACTTCAACACCAAACTGCAAGTTTTTCCTACCAACATTATTGGCAAGATGTTGGGTTTTGACGATCGCAAATTTTTCGAAGCCACTGAAGGCGAAAAAGACAATGTCAAAGTTCAATTCTAACTTTGAACTGACAGTTATAAAGTTGAAAGGCGGGAATTTTTAATTTGTTATAACTTTATGAAATTTATAAGCTTATGACCTTATATACAAATGTAGATTCTAATCGCCATAAAACGTGGTTGCTTCTCAGTATTTTTTTTGTAGCCATCATCAGCATCGGTTATGTTTTTGGCGTAGCCATGGATAACTCGGCTATTGTTTATGGTGCGGTTATCTTTAGTATCGTGTCTAGTTTTGTCAGTTATTGGTGGTCGGATAAAATTGTTTTAACGATGTCGGGAGCCCGAGAAGTGACTCATGACAACGCGCGCGAACTTTATCATTTGGTGGAGAATCTTTGTCTTGCCGCTGGCTTGCCTACCCCGAAAATTTATTTGATTGATGATACGGCGCCGAATGCTTTTGCCACTGGTCGAGATCCTGAGCACGCGGTACTTGTTTTTACTACCGGGATTTTGGGTAAATTGGAAAAAGTTGAATTGGAGGGAGTAGTGGCGCACGAGCTATCGCATATTGGTAATCGTGATATTCTGTTGGCGACCATCGTAACGGTTTTGGTGGGAGTCGTTGTACTCTTAGCTGATTGGTTTATGCGTTGGTCAATTTTTGGCGGTCGTCGTCGCGATGACAATAATGAAGGTGGCGGGCAAATTGCTTTGATCATGACTTTGGTGGCTATTGTTTTAGTTATTTTGGCGCCGATTTTTGCCTACATGATGCAATTTGCTATTTCACGCAAGCGAGAATTTTTGGCTGATGCTTCTGGTGCTATGTTGACCCGCTATCCCGAAGGCTTGGCGCGGGCTCTGGAAAAAATTTCTAGTGATCAAGAACCTTTAGAAGCAGCCAATCGGGCCACGGCTCATCTTTATCTGGCTTCGCCTTTTAAGGCTGATACCGGACGAGATGTCGGTTGGTTTGCTAAAATGATGATGACTCATCCGCCGATTAAAGATCGCGTTAAAGCCTTGCGAGATTTAAAAATGTAAAACATGCTAGCCTATTTAAATGGAAAAATTTTGGTTAAACGAGAAAACTATATAATCGTGGTCGTTAACGGACTTGGTTATAAGATTTTTGTCGCGCCCAAGTTAATAGCTGATTTGTTGGGTGAGGTGGAATTATATTTATATCAGCAAATCAAAGAAGATGGCTCGGCCTTGTTTGGTTTTAAGACGGTCAGTGAGTTGGAGTTTTTTGAATTGCTTTTGACTGTTTCTGGCATTGGTCCCAAGTCAGCCTTGGCCATATTGTCTTTGGCTAAGGTGGAAGAAATTAAAGAAGCGATTGCTTTGGGTAATGCCGACTTGTTAACGACGGTATCGGGTATTGGACGCAAAACGGCCGAACGTTTGGTAATGGAATTAAAGAATAAAATTAGTCATTTGGCGACCGGCGAGACGCTTGGTGGTGAAGCGCGCGGTGAAGAATTGGAGGCTCTGGTGTCTTTGGGTTATTCCCTGTCGCAAGCTCGCGAAGCCCTAAATAAAGTCGAGGCCAAAATTACTGACAGTGGGGAAAGAATCAGACAAGCTTTAAAAAATATAAAATAAAATGAAAATAGTTAATTTAAATAAAGATCAATTAGATAATTTCGTCATTGCTCAAGGTGGCGATTTTTTGCAGTCCTGGGGTTGGAGCGAGTTTAATGCCAATTTGGGGGCTAAGGTCTGGCGTTTGGGCGTGGAAGATAATGGTGAACTCGTGGCCAGTGCCGTTTTGATAAAAAAGAATTTGCCCTGGGGTTGGGCTTATTGGTATTGTCCCCGGGGACCTATAATAAATTTTCAATTTTCAATTTTCAATTTTCAATCAACACTCAATTTTTTAATGATTGAATTAAAAAAAATGGCCACAAAAGAAAAGATTATCTTTTTTAGATTTGAGCCGTTGGAAGATTTTGATATTCAAAATTCAAAATTCAAAATTCAAAATTCTGTAGCTATTCAGCCACAGAAAACAATTGTTCTGGACCTGACTAAAAGCGAGGACGAGTTGTTGTCCGCCATGCATTCTAAGACTCGTTATAATATCAAATTGGCTGGTAAGAAAAATTTGCTAGTTAAGCATGGGCAACCAAACGAAGTTGAGTTTGCTAAGTTTTGGGAGTTAATGGAGGCGACTAAAAAAAGAGACCAATTTAAGTTGCACAACAAAAACTATTATCGGGTTATGTTAAAATCGCCCATGATGGAATTATGGAGAGTTTATTTTAAAGAGCATCTTTTGGCGGTGGCGATTGTAGCCAAATTCGGCGACACCGTTACTTATGTTCATGGGGCTTCAGCTAATGATTTTAGGTCGCTGATGGCGCCCTATTGGCTTCATTGGCAGGTTATCAAAGAGGCTAAACATAATAATTTTTGTCGCTATGATTTATTTGGTGTGGATAAGCTTAAGTGGCCTGGAGTAACGCGCTTTAAAGAGGGCTGGGGAGGCGCTAAAATCGACTATCCAGGCACATTTGATTTAGTCTTTAATAGACTGTATTATGGGATATATCAAGGATTAAGGAGGGTAAGAAGATTAGTGGGAAGTCTTAAGTTTTGAGTCTTAAGGTTTAAAAAATAAATTAAAACTTAAAATTTAAAACTTGAAACTTTTTAGTCTATGTTTGATAAATTACTGCATAAAATAAAAAAAATCATTCCCAAAAAACTTTGGGATTATTTGTGGCCCGTTTATCATTTTTCTTGGGGAGTTTTAGGCAATTTGTTGTATCGCAACCCTAGTCAAAAAATGATTGTTATTGGCGTTACCGGCACTACCGGTAAAACCACTAGTGTTTATTTGATTGCCCAAATGTTAAAGTCGGCCGGTTATAAAGTCGGTTATACCTCTACGGCCATGTTTGGCGATGGACAAAAAGAATGGCTCAATGATAAAAAAATGACCATGCCAGGGCGCCTGTTTAATTTTCAACTGATGAATCGCATGGTTAAAAATAAATGTAAATATGCGGTGGTGGAAACCAGTTCTGAAGGTATTGTGCAATATCGTCATCGTTTTATCAATTATGACATTTTGGTTTTTACCGGTCTTTATCCTGAACACATTGAGTCTCATGGCAGTTTTGAAGCTTATCGTGAAGCCAAGGGGATGCTCTTTGCTCACCTAAAAGACTGCAAGACCAAATATATTGACGCTGAACGCCAGGTTAAAAAGGTGGAAGCCGGGATTAAAAAGTTAAGTTTAGAACGAGTCAAAAAAACTATTATTGTTAATGGCGACGATGAACATAGTGATTATTTTTTAAATTTTTGGGCTGAGTCAAAAATTGAATATCATTTGACCCAGCGTCTACCTTTGGAAATAAAAGATGAAGATTTTGTCACTAAGGATCATAATTGGCACAAATTACTCGCCTGTCAGACAGCTATCAGTCGTGAAGCCAGTAGTTTTGTTTTTTGTCACGACGGTCAATGTTTTAAGGATAGTCCGATTGAACTTAAATTGTTGGGAGGATTTAATATTGCTAATGCCATGAATGCCGCTTCGGTTGGTTTAGCTCAGGGCTTGAAATTTGAGGAAATTAAACAAGGTTTGGAATCGGTCCATGGTATTCCTGGACGTTTGGAGCAAATTAATGAAGGTCAGACCTTTAGCGTGATAGTGGATTATGCTTTTGAACCTCGCGCCGTGGAGAAGCTTTATGAAACTATTGATTTGATTCCTCATGAGAGAATTATTCATGTTTTGGGTTCAGCCGGGGGCGGTCGCGATGTAGCCCGTCGGCCGGTATTGGGGAAGATTGCCGGCGCTAAGGCGGACTCAGTTATTGTCACCAACGAAGACCCTTACGAAGACGATCCGCAAATCATTATTGATCAGGTGATTTTAGGCGCGGAAAAAAGCGGTAAAGTTTTGGACAAAAATTTGTTTATGATTATGGATCGGCGCTCGGCCATTGCCAAGGCTTTTAGTCTGGCGCGTCCTTCGGATATAGTTTTGCTTACTGGCAAGGGCTCGGAGCAGGCAATTTGCGTCAAAGGTGGAAAGAAAATAAAATGGGATGATCGGGTGGTAGCTAGGGAGGAACTAAAAAATTTAAAAAAATAAATTTAAAATTTTTCATCCTTAAATACTTGAGAATTTAAGGATAAGTTTGAAATTAGTAAATTGACACCCTTAAACTTTAATTTTGTTTCAGGGTTTTTTAAATAAAGATCATGAGCTTCGTCCACTTACACGTTCATAGCCACTATTCTTTGTTGGATGGTTTATCGCAAATCGATGATATTGTTAAGTTTGCCAAAGAAGACGGTGCCAAGGCTATTGCCCTAACTGATCATGGGGTGCTTTATGGCGCCATTGAATTTTATCAAAAAGCCATGAAGGCTGGAGTTAAACCGATTATCGGCATTGAAACTTATATGGCGCCTGATTCTCGTTTTAACAAAACCTATACCAAAGGAGAAAAGATGAGTTATCATTTGATTTTGTTAGCCAAAAATTATGAAGGTTATAAAAATTTAATCAAAATTACTTCGACCGGTCACCTGGAGGGCTATTATTATAAACCGCGTATCGATTGGGAATACTTACAAGAACATTGTCAGGGTTTGATTGCTTGTAGTGCTTGTCTGGGTGGAGAAATTTCTTCGCTGTTTAAGAGGGGTAAGGACGAAGAAGCTAAAAAAAGATCTCAAGAATTTAGAGATTTGTTTGGGGTAGATAATTATTATTTAGAAATTCAGCATCACCCTGATTTGCCGGAACAGGCGCCGGTTAACGCCAAAATGATTGCTTTGGCGCGCGAGTTGGGAATCGGCTTGGTAGCGACCAATGACTCTCATTATGTCAACAAGGATGATGACGAAGCGCAGGATATTTTGTTGTGTTTGCAAAATAAAGTTAAAAAGGCCGACACTAATCGCCTGAGCATGTTGGGCGGGGACTATTCTTTGATTAGCGGTCACAAAATGAAAGAATTATTCAAAGATACGCCTGAAGCCATCACCAATACTGTAAAAATTGCCGACATGTGCAACGTGGAAATTGAATTGGGCAAAATTCAGTTACCGCATTTTGCTGTGCCCGAAGGTCTTGATGGTAACAGCTACTTGCGTCATTTGGCTGAAGAGGGGTTGGTCAAGCGCTATGGCAAAACCTATGATACTATCGAACCGGTTTATCGAGAACGTTTGGACTATGAATTAAAGATTGTGGAAAAAATGGGTTGGCCCAGCTACTTTTTAATTGTGGCCGATTTTGTTAATTGGGCTAAAAACAATAAAATCGTGGTGGGTCCAGGACGCGGATCGGCAGCCGGCTCTCTTATTTGTTATGCTATCGGCATTACTAATTTGTGTCCGATTAAATATGATTTGCTTTTTGAACGTTTTTTGAATCCCGATCGTATTTCCATGCCTGATATTGATATGGATTTTGCAGATACCCGCCGTGATGACGTTATTAATTATGTCCAAGAAAAATACGGCCATGATCACGTGGCGCAAATTGTAACTTTTGGAACCATGGCGGCTCGAGCAGCTTTGCGTGATGTCGGTCGGGTTTTAGATTATCCTTATGATTTTTGTGATAAATTATCCAAAGCGGTGCCGATGTTTACGACTTTGTCTAAGGCCATTAAAGAAGTTACGGAGTTTCAAGAGTTGTATAAAAATCCTGATGCCAAGAGAATCGTAGATTATGCCTTGAAATTGGAGGGCGTGGCCCGTCATTCGTCTGTTCATGCTTGTGGTGTGTTGATTACCAAGGATCCTTTAACGGAAAATGTGCCAGTACAGTATGCCTCTACTTCTGACAAAACCATTGTTTCTCAATATTCTTTGCATCCAACAGAAGATTTGGGTTTGTTGAAAATGGACTTTTTGGGGCTAAAAAATTTAACCATTATTGAATCAGCCATTAGAATTATTAGAAATACTCGCGGTTTGGAATTAAATATGGACAGCATCCCTTTGGATGACGCTAAGACTTACGAATTGTTTCAAGCCGGAGAAACTACGGGCGTTTTTCAATTTGAATCAAGCGGAATGAAGCGCTATTTGCGTGATTTAAAGCCGAACGACTTGGAAGATATTATTGCCATGGTCGCCTTGTATCGACCTGGTCCCATGGAATGGATTCCCGACTATATTTCCGGTAAACATGGCCGCAAATTCACTTATCTGCATCCCAAATTAGAGCCCATCTTAAAAACGACTTATGGCGTGGCTATTTATCAGGAACAGGTTATGCGCATGGCTCGTGATTTGGCTGGTTTTTCTATGGGGGAAGCCGATGTCTTACGCAAGGCCATGGGCAAGAAAATTGCTAAATTATTAGAAGAGCAAAAACAAAAATTTATTGATGGTTGTGTTAAAAACGGAATTGACAGCAAGTTGGCCACTACTATTTTCTCTTTTATTGAGCCTTTTGCTGGTTATGGTTTTAATCGTAGTCATGCTGCTTGTTATGCTATGGTGGCTTATCAAACAGCCTATCTTAAAGCAAATTGGCCGGCCGAATTTATGGCCGCGTTGTTAACTTCGGATCAGGGCGACACGGATCGCATGGCCATTGAGATTGAAGAATGTCGCAATATGGGAGTAGAAGTTAAACAACCGGATATTAACCAGTCTTTTGAATCTTTCACGGTGGTTACCAGTGGCACGGCTAGTCATCAAATTGCCGCCAAAGACGAAAAAGTCAAAACAATCCGTTTCGGTTTAAAAGCTATTAAAAATGTGGGTGAACACATTGCCGAAACCATTATTGCCGAAAGAAAAAAGAGCGGGCCATTTGTTGATATGAGCGATTTTCTGGAAAGAGTCGGCGACAAAGACTTAAACAAGAAATCCCTGGAAAGTTTAATTAGAAGCGGCGCCTTTGATCAGTTTGCTGACCGGGGACGACTTTTGGCCAATATTGAAGTGATGCTTAATTTTCATAGAAATCTTAATAAAAAAGATGATAGTAACCAAGCGAGTTTATTTGGCGCCACCGTGATGGTGGCTGCTCGTCCCAAATTGAATTTAGTAGCCGAAGCAACTGTTAACAACAGTGATAAGCTGGCCTGGGAAAAAGAATTATTGGGGTTGTATGTCAGCGAGCACCCCTTTAATGAATATAAAAAATTTTTAAAAGGTTTGACCATACCTATCAGCCAGTTGAAAACCATGACGCCTGGTTGTGAGGTTAAAATTGCCGGAGTTATTACCACGGTTAAGAAAATTTTGACCAAAAAAAATGATAATATGTTGTTTGTTAAATTAGAAGATGGCCTTGATAATGTAGAAATTTTAGTTTTTCCGACTTTATTAAAGGTTGATCCGGAGATGTGGCAAAGCGGACAAACTATCATTTGTTCCGGTAGTATTTCTGACAAAGACAATGATGTTAAAATTTTGGCTAATGCCGCTCAAGTTTTGCGCCTAGATTCTTTGTCGGCGGATATGGATAAATTTAAGGCAACGGCAACCGTTTCCAGAAAGTCTTGGACAAATAACAATGGTTATAATGGGCAAACAGGTGGTTACATTAAACCACCAGTAGTTCAATCGACAGCCATAATTTCGGCGCCTTTGAAAATTATTATTAATCAAGCCAACATGACGTCGGCTGTAGTGGAGGAATTAAAAAATTTATGCTTGGCTCATCCCGGGGATAGTCAGGTATTTATTAAAATTACCAGCGAGAGTGGCGATAAAGTCGTGGAAGCCGGAGCCAGAGTGGACACTACCGGAGATTTGGTGAGGCTGATAAAAGAGAAATTGGGAGAAATCGTTAGAATCGTTTGATAATTTTTAATTTTTAAGACACTTTTTGTGATTAATTTTTAAAAATTTGGTTATTATTTAAAAATTATAAAATTTAAAAATTAGCGATTAATCTTGCTAAAATTGTGTTTTTCCTTTATTATTAAAGAAAATATGTCTAACATTATTACCGATAAAAAAAGAATAAGTGAGGTTTTAGAGCGAGGCGTGGCCGAAGTTATTATTAAAGAAGAATTGGAAACTAAATTACTTTCCGGCCAGCGTTTGCGTGTAAAATTGGGGATTGACCCAACCGGCTCTTTGCTTCACTTAGGACACGCCGTGGTTTTGAGAAAGTTAAGGGATTTTCAGAAACTTGGACATCAGGTAATTTTTTTAATTGGTGATTTTACGGCTCGCATTGGTGATCCGACCGGTCGCAGCGTGGAAAGAAAACCCCTAAGTGACAAAGAAATAGAGGACAACATGAAAAATTATATCAAGCAGGCCGGCTTGATTTTAGACACGGAGCAGGTGGAAGTTAGATATAATTCAGAGTGGCTGAATAAATTAAATTTTCGGGAGTTAATTGAGCTGACTTCTAAAGTAACTTATGCTCAGGTGGCACAGAGAGCTGATTTTAAGAAACGCATCACGGCTAATACCGACATAACTTTGCAGGAATTTATGTATCCAGTGATGCAGGGTTATGATTCAGTAGCCTTAGAGGCTGACGTGGAAATAGGTGGGACTGACCAAAAATTTAATTTGTTGATGGGTCGGCAATTGCAGAAACGTTACGATCAAGCTGAACAAAACATCGTTACTTGTCCTTTATTGGAAGGCTTGGCGGGCAAAGATAAAATGAGCAAGAGTTTGGATAACTATATTAGCCTAAGCGAGCCAGCGGCCGAAATGTACGGTAAAATAATGTCCATTGGCGATAATTTATTAGAGCAGTATTTTTCTTTGTGCACCGACCTAACTAAAGCCGAGGTTAGTGAAATGAAACAGGCGATTAAGCATGGCGCCAATCCACGTGATTTTAAAATGAAATTGGCCTATACAATAGTTAACGATTTGCATGGCAGTCAATCAGCCCAAACAGCGCAGGAGCATTTTGTGTCTACGATTCAGCAAAAAACCGCCCCTAGCGACATGTCTAGCTTGCCTTTGAAAAATTGCCCGACTATTTTAGATGGTTTAGTGAGTTATTTTGGCGAAACTAAAACCAAGAGCGACTTAAGGCGTCTAGTGGAACAGGGCGGGGTAACTATTAATGGTAAAAAAACTTTGGATTTTGGGGAAAGATTAAGCAGGGGAGATGTGATTAAGGCGGGGAAGAGGGATTGGTTTTCGATAAGTTAGTAGGTGATAGGCAATAAATTAATTTATACAAAAAACGTTCTCTAAAAGGTTAGAACGTTTTTTTGTTACTTAACTAATGCCTAGTTAAATATCTAAGTTTTTTACTGTTTTGGCGTGAGTTTGAATAAAATGTTTGCGCGGGGCCACCTCGTCCCCCATTAACATTTCAAAAATTTCGTTAGCCTTAGTAGCATCTTCTACGTTGACTTGTTTCATGATGCGACTAGCCGGGTTCATAGTGGTTTGCCAGAGTTGTTCGGGATTCATTTCTCCCAAACCTTTGTAACGTTGAATGTTGATTTTAGCTGTTTTGGTTTTATTTTCCAAGTCTTTTTTGTCATCAATTTCTTCTTGCGTGTCATCGGTTGTTTCTTCGTCACCTTCTTCGGCCATAATTTCTACCGGAATCCCACCCATCTCTTTAATAATGTCTTCTTTTTCTTGATCGGAGTAAGCATAACGAACGTCAGTATTTTTTTTAAGCTGGTAGAGCGGTGGTTGGGCGATATACAAGTGTCCGCCGGCAATCAGATTGGGAAAATGACGGAAAAATAGAGTTAACAATAAAGTGCGGATATGGGCGCCGTCCACATCGGCATCGGTCATGATAATTATTTTATGATAACGCAATTTTTCTACGTCCACTTGTTCGCCGATGCCCATGCCCATAGCAATAACCAAATTTTTAATTTCGTTGTTGGCCAGCATTTTGTCTAGGCGAGCTCTTTCGACGTTTAGAATTTTACCGCGTAAGGGCAGGATAGCTTGAAATTTGCGATCTCGGCCTTGTTTAGCTGAACCTCCGGCGCTGTCTCCTTCTACCAAATATAATTCGCAATCTTCCGGATGGCGACTGGAACAGTCCGCTAGTTTGCCTGGCAGGGTCATGCCTTCCAGGGCGCCTTTGCGTAAAATGGCCGTGCGGGCGCTTCTGGCTGCCGCCCGAGCTTGCGCCGATAAAACGCATTTACCAATAATGGCCTGGGCTTGTTTGGGGTTTTCTTCTAAAAAATTAGTAAAAGCATCGCCGAAAATTTGTTCGACGTAAGTTTTGATTTCAGCATTGCCCAACTTGCTTTTAGTTTGACCCTCAAATTGCGGGTTGGGTAATTTAACACTGACAATGGCGGTTAGTCCCTCGCGAACATCATCGCCAGTCAAATTGTCTTCCTTTTCTTTTAATAGATTTTTATTACGAGCATAGTTGTTAAGGGTACGGGTTAAGGCGCTACGCAAACCAGCTAAATGAGTTCCGCCTTCTGGGTTGATAATATTATTGGCAAAAGTTAAAACAGTTTCATTGTAGCCGTCGTTATATTGCAAGGCCACTTCGACCCGACAATCACCAACTTCTTTGTCTACATAAAAAATAGTTTCGTTTTTGACATCGTTATTACGGTGCAAAGATTTAACATAGGTTTTAATGCCACCCTCAAAATAGAATTCAAAATTTTTGCTTCGGTGACCCTCGCGCTCATCTTTAATGATCATTTTAATTTTTTTGGTCAAATAGGCTTGTTGACGCAGGCGATCAAGAATTTTCCCCCAATCGTATTCGGTGGTTTCAAAAATGGTATCGTCGGCCTTAAAAGTAATAATAGTGCCAGTCGCTTCGGATTTGCCCGTGGCCTTGACTTTGCCTTGAGGCAAACCTCGTTTGTATTCTTGAGTCCAAACCTTTCCGTCACGATGGATTTCGGCAATTAATTTTTCGCTTAAAGCGTTAACCACGCTGACACCAACTCCGTGCAAACCGCCGGAAACCTTGTAACCGCCACCGCCGAATTTTCCGCCGGCGTGCAGTTTAGTCATAACGGTTTCTAAGGCTGACAAACCTGTCGCCTTCATGGCTTCCACAGGGATGCCGCGTCCATTGTCTCCGACACGAACAAAACCGTCTTTGGATAAAGTTACATCGATTTCTGTGGCATAGCCAGCCATGGCCTCGTCAATGCAGTTATCAACCACTTCCCAGATTAAATGATGAAGACCGGAGGCGGAAGTAGACCCGATATACATACCAGGACGTTTGCGCACCGGTTCCAGCCCCTCCAGGACGGTGATAGACTCTGCTCCGTAATGAGAATTGTCTGTTTTATTTTTTACCATATTCAACAAAAAATAGCCCAAAAATAGCTATTAAATTTAATGATTTTATAAGATAATTTTAGCAAAAAGTCAGATAAAATACAAGGTGGGAGAATCACGTAACACGTAACACATAACACGTAACACAACAGCACTTAACTATTATCATCCCGACCAATTTGACTGCGCTCAGGGTAGGCAGGTTCACCCACAAGGGGATTTGGAATGACAAATCTGTGTTTGAATTTTTGTTGGTTGTTATTTACTGTTTGTTGCGTGAAAAAAGATTTAAAAAAGTTTTGCTGTCTTAATCGGATAATGGTATAATAAACGTAAACCATAATTTAGGCGTTTTATGTTTGTTGATCAAAGCCAAACCAGCAATCGGGGATACGGAATTAAAGATAGATTGTTTGATTTTTTTTCCGACAAGAAAAATATCCGTATTTTGGGCGGAATTTTTTTGCTAATTTTGGTATTTGCGATGGTAGCTGTTTATTTGGTGGTAGAGGCTAATAAGAAAAAAATAAAAATACCAGGGGACAAAGCAATAATACCCCAAGAACAACTGCCTAATTTAGGTAAACTAGGAAACAATGAAGACGGCAACAAAACAGATAGTCAAATTAAAGGCGAGGTTATTTTTTTTGGCAATTACTATCGTGCCATTAATGATCAAGTGACTATTAAGGCGAAAAGTTTAGTTTTGCCAACCAATATTAAAAGAGTAGCTTCTAATTATTATCCGGTTGACCGAGAAATAAGCCTGGTAAATGCTTTTTCCGATATCAACAAAAACGGTTTTGCCATAATCGACAATCCTTTTGTCAAACAAGCCAATGATTTTTATTCCGTTTACAAAATTTTAAATGAAAAAGACTTGTCTTATTTAGTGACCAATGATTTCTTGTTATATTATTATCAAAACTCGCTTAAAAATATTTTTAAAAACATAGAATCAGATGTTTTTTATAAGGAGTTTTGGGAAATTAACAAAAAAATGTTTGCCGTGGCCGACGCTCGTTATCGGGAACGTTATGCCAAGGTTGGTATTTTAAATGATCCAGTTTTGGAGGGCTTGCGCACAGAGGCGGTTTATTTTGCTACCATGTTAGAAATTTTAAAACCTAAACCAAACCAAACGTTATCGGCCAACAAGGGCTCAATTCAGGATAAGGATTATTATAAAAATTTTTTTTCTAACCAGGAGGCCGAATATTATAGTTTCGTTACCCCGGACTACTTAGCCAATACCATCAATAAAGAAATGGCTTTAATTAATCGGGGGACTCGTAATGATAAACCGGTGCGTTCTCCAGCCTTATTGTATACCAGAGATTATCGTGAATTTGCGGTTCCTAAAGAATATGTAGACAATAGTCATTTGAACAATTTTTATTTGGCTAACGTTTGGGCCAATTCCTTGTTTCCCCTTTATTATCGAAGTGCCGATTGTCCTGATTGTTTGTTGGATTATGAAGACTGGGTTATAAATCAGGCAGCCGCCCATTTAATTGCCAGAGATTTTAACGCTAACCAAGATTTAAAAAATCGTTGGGCTAATATTTATAAGGTCATTTCTTTTATGAGCAATTTAAGAGAGGAGCTGACCTACCTTGAATATCAGCGCTCTTTTGTGGATTTATTTGGTGACCCTAATTCAGAAGTGGCCAAAAAATGGATTAGTGAGAAAAAAAATTCTGGTCCGGCTCCGTTTAAGACCATTGAAGATGTTTTTGATATCACTAATACTAACCGAGACCAAGAATTGAAAGTTTTGAGTGATAAAATTGCCAGCATCACTTTTGATATTTATAAAGGGGGTTTGGACCGACAAACCATGGAAGGGAAAAAATATTCTGGCATGAGAATGTTAACAGTGTCGTTTAATCCAACCAAACATATTTATGATCAACTAATTTATGACAAAGTTGGGCCTCATTTAAATTTTGATTATAAAACAAAAGACCCTGTTAACATTACCACCTGCGTAGGCAATCAACGAATTACTGTTCGTTGCCGGGCTTTTGGTCTGGATATTATGAACGCTATTTTTGATGAGCCAATTAAAAACGACTATTTTAAGGTTAATACTAATTATAAAAATTACAGTAATCAGGCGCCAATCATTAGACAACACTTTAACAATTTTGATGTTTTGGGTTGGAATAATAATTTATATTGGTCTTCTTTGGATTTGTCTAGACAGATGCTTAATAATCATCGGGTGGACAACTTTCCCTACACTCAAACCGATGCCTGGACCGATGTTAATTTGAGCACAGCTCAAGCCACAGCTCTCAATGCCCTTTTACCGGTTGATCGTTGGGCCTTAGCTATTAAAAAGAGTACTACCATAGACAATGAGACTAGCAATGTTAAATATAATTATGTAGAAACTAACCTTGAGTTGATTAACGAATTGATAGCTAAAACCAAGATGGTTTTTGACACGTTCGTGGCCCTGGGTTTAGTTAAAAACAATAACGCCGAATTTGAACAAATGCTTTCCGACCTTACTAATTTAAAGGAAATTGTCTTAAAAGAATTAAAAGCCGAAGATTTTTATTTTAAAGACTGGACTTTTTTAAATGAGTTTACTAGTCGTTATTATTTAACCTCGGTAGCCAATAATCAGATAACCTTTATTTTTCCTTGGCCTCAAACCAACCAAAGCAAAAGCATCAGAGAGACCAATGATGGCGTTAAATTGTTGGTGACTGCCCAACATCATCAAGGTCGAGATTTGTTGGTAGTCGGACCGATCTTTAATTATAAAGAAAAAAATGATCTTTTTTATGTTTTTAGATAATTTTATTGACAAAATAATTAGCTGGCCAGGCATTTTGCTTGATAAGCTGAAACCATCGGAAGAGTTAACTGCTAGGGTTGATCGTTATTCTGATTTAGAGGGCCTTTCGACCAAACAGCTTAATGTTGGTTTGTGGTATAAACAAAAAACTGGGCTATTTTTCTTGGTCACTGTTTGGTCTTTAGTGATTATCGCCTCGGTGCTATGGTCTTATTCTTTGTATTTTTTGGGGGATTATTTGTTCGTAGGTTTAAAACAAGATCGGCAAAATTTGAGTGCTTTAACCGAGCCAATTAATGTCGTTCATTATGATTTTGACGCCAACCTGTCCCTTGGTCGAGCGCAAGCTCTTCCCTTAGGAGATAATCGTTATGATTTAATCGGTAGTGTTATTAATAGAAACACAAGGGTTAAGGCGAGTTTTTCGTATTATTTTTTAGTTGATGGCAAGCCGTTTGGTAGTGGCTCGTCCTTTGTTTTTCCACAAGAAGAACGTCTAGTACTTTCGGTTAACGCTAAAATAGATTTTGTCCCCACATCGGTGGTTTTGGTTTTGGATGAGTTTAATTGGCAGAGAATTAATTCTCATGACATACCAGATTGGACCAGCTTTAAGGATGAACGTATTAACTTTGCCGTTAGGGATAAGGTTTTTGTTGGTGCCAGTGATTCTGGCCTGAGTGAGAATTTAGACATCAACCAGGTTTCTTTTAGTTTAATTAATCAAACCCCTTTTAATTATTTGCAGGCGCCTTTTTTGGTTCTGCTTTACAGTAAAGATCAAATAGTTTCAGTTAACAGGTATTTAATTTTAGATTTTAAACCAGGCAAAAAGGAGGACGTTGTTTTGTCTGTTGCGGGGAAATTGCCCCCAGTAGACAAAATTGAAGTAATTCCAGATATGGACATTTTAGATAACGCCAACTACGGACCGATAGAATAAAAGACAATAACCAATTTCCAGTGACCTCCGATTTTATGGTGAGTCCGCGACAAGATCGGGATAATTTTCAATTTTGGTATGCGCTAACGCGCATATTTTTTTCTCTTTGGTCTTTGCCTGCCCGCAACGTTTTGCTCAAGCTCGCCACTGCAGACAAGGCGTTGCGGGCGGGTTGTGATGGCTGGCAGAATGGTGGGTTATAGTGGGCGGGGTCTGTCGGGTTTTGGGATTTGTTAAGCCTTTACTTTGTTCGCCAGTTGGTTAATATGTAATTATGTGGAGCAAACTGAACGCTTTAATAAAAAATTTAGACTGGTGGCTTTTGACCTCGGTTATTCTTTTGGTTTGTTTTGGTTTAGCGGAGGTTTATAGTGTTAGTTATAGCCAAGGAACGGGTGAGCTGGTTAATTTTAAAAAACAGCTTTTATCAGTTATTTTGGGTTTGGCAATAATGTTAATTTTGATTTTAACGGATTATTATTTTTTTTATAGCTATAATAATTATTTTTATTTATTAGCCATACTGATATTGTTGGCTGTTTTGGTGTTCGGTCGAGTAGTTAATAAGACCAAGGGTTGGTTTTCTATATTTAGTCTTAATTTTCAGCCGGTAGAATTAGTAAAGCTGTTTTTGTTGATTTTTTTAGCCCGTTATTTTAGCGGGGTTTCTTTAAGACAGTCTCCTTTTAAGCATTTATTTTTGAGTGGTATCGGCGTGGCTGGTCTAGTGTTTTTGATTATGTTACAACCAGATTTAGGTTCGGCGGCTATTTTGTTTGCTGTGTGGTTTGTTTTATTGTTTTTTATTGGTTTTTCTAAAAAATATTTGGCATTGATTTTGTTGACCATGGCCGTTTTATTTGTTTTGGGTTGGCAATTTTTTCTTAAGCCATATCAAAAGGAGCGTTTGTCATCTTATGTGGCGCCGATTAGTTCTTTGAGCCGTGATTATAATGTTAATCAGGCCATTATTGCTGTGGGGGCTGGTGGCTGGCTGGGCCGAGGGTTGGGTTTTGGTTCGCAATCTCAACTAAAATTTTTGCCGGAAGCTAAAAATGATTTTATGTTCGCAGTTATTTCTGAAGAATTGGGTTTTTTGGGGGTGGCGATTACGCTGTTCTTTTTTGGTCTGATCTTCTTTCGTTTATTAAAAAATTTGCCTAAGGTTAAAGATGATTTTGGCATTTTTTTCTTATTAGGAACCGCCATCTTGATTTTTATTGAAATGTTTATTAATATTGGTATGAATATGGGCTTACTGCCGGTAGTTGGTATTGGTTTGCCCTTTTTAAGTTATGGGGGCAGTGCCATGTTGGTTAATCTGATGATTATTGGGATTGCTGAAAGTATTATTGTGCGCTCTAAAATTAAGAATTATTAAATTATTTATTTTAAGAATATTATGAAAAAAATTACCCTAAAGGCTGGTTCGAGAGATGCTCAGGCAACTGGCAAAAAAATGATCAATGTTGAATTGTATGGTCCAGGTGTTGCTAATCAGCACTTAGCCATAGAAGAGGCTGAGTTGAATAAAGCTATTAGCGAGGCCGGGGGAGCTGCGATAGTAGATTTGACGGTGGACGAAGCAACAACCATTCCGGTTTTGTTTAGAGAGATTCAGCGTAATCCTTTAAAAGAAAACATTGTTCACGTCGATTTGCTGGCTGTGGATATGACCCAGCCGGTATTAGTAGCTGTTGAGTTGGTGCCTACTGGTAGCTCCAGGGCCGTTAATCAATTGGGTGCTACTTTGGTAAAAAATTTACAAACTTTAAAAGTGGAGTGTTTGCCTGGCGACATGGTTAGCGAAATCAAGGTTGATATTTCCAAAATGGAAACCGCCAAAGATGTTGTTAGGGTGGAAGATTTAAATTTTCCGGCAGGCTTAACTGTTAAAAATAGTCCACGCGAGGTTGTTTTTAGTTTGGCCGCTTCACGTAAAGGACGCTCGGAAGCTGGCGTTACGGCTGAGACTGCCCCAGGAACTAGTGGCGCCACTTTAGCCACGGACAAAGAAGCTCCAGCCAAGAAAGACGACAAAAAGAAAAAATAACAGTCTGCTAATAATAAAAAAACGATTTCGCCAGAAATCGTTTTTTTATTATTTTTTTCATCTTTAACATAATTTTTAAACTCTCCCGCACCTTGGGTACAAGGTGCGGGATCAAACAGTAAAAATTATGTAACGCTCCGCTCAAAAATATTACGCCAATTTTCTTATTGGCGCGACTCAAAACACATAAATTTAAATATTAATAATACACAAACGATTTAAGTTTCTAAAATCCTTTTTAACCGTAAAGGTTTTGCAAAAGGAAAATAATTTTTTCATGGGCTTGACTTGGTCGGGATCAATTTCGGCTAAGAGTTCTATCTCTAGCTCGGGATACGATTTTTTAAGTTTTAGAATTTGTTTGGCCAGTTGGCGATAATACTTTAAACCATCGGCACCAGCTAAGAGGGCGAGGCAGGGTTCGAAACTAAGATCGTATTTTTGAGATTTAGTTAGGCCAGGGAGAGTGGTTTTTAAGTAAGGAAGATTGGATAAAATTTTCAATTTCCAATTTTTAGTTTCCAAACAATTTCCAAATTTAAATTTCCAATTTTTTGTAAAGAGTGGTTGTAATAGGCTGCCCTTTAAAAATATTATATCATTGTCTACACCGTTGAGCTTGGCGTTTTGTTTGGCCACAGTCAAAGCTTTGCTTGAAATATCTAAGCCAAAAAGTTTTAATTTTTGATTTGTAATTTTACCCTTTGCTTTTTGTTTTTTAATTTCCGAGGCTATTGAAACGATAATCGCCCCACTGCCTGTGCCCACATCAATAATAATGCTGTTTGTTGTTTGTTGTTTGCCTGCCTTGCCGGCAGGCAGGCTGTTTGCTATTTGTTCAACAATTTGTTCTGTTTCTGGGCGGGGGATGAGCACCTGTTTATTGACCTTAAAATTAAGGCCGTAAAATTCCTGTTCGCCTAAAATATAGGCCAAAGGCTCGCTTTTAAGGCGTCGGTTCAAAAGGCGAGAATAGACCAGGAGCTCCGGTTTGCTTAACTGGTGGTCACCGTGGGCCAAAATCCACCCCCGTGGCTTGTTTAAGGCTTTGGCCAGTAAAATTTCCGCTTCTACTGCCGGTCTTGCGCTAATTTTTTTTAATTTTTGGCTTGAATTAGCCAAAATTTGTGAAATATTCTTAGTAATATTTTTTGATAAATAAAATTATCCATGTAGTCTCTTTTTAAGAGCTTCCACTATTTTATCCATGCCCCCATCTAAGATCGTCTTGATATCGTGCCATGATTCACCAATGCGGTGGTCGGTGATGCGATCTTGAGGAAAATTATAGGTGCGGATTTTGTCACTACGTTCGCCAGCGCCCACCATTTCTTTGCGCGCCAATGATTCTTTGGCGCGTTTTTCTTCTTCGGCCTTAGCCAAGAGACGAGAGCGTAAAACCTGCAGAGCTTTGTCTTTATTTTGGTGCTGGGATTTTTGGTCCTGGCAGGAAACAATCATGCCGGTGGGGATATGTAAAATTCTAATAGCGCTGTAAGTGGTATTAACGCTTTGTCCACCTGGGCCAGAAGAGCAGAAAGTGTCAATGCGTATATCCGAGGGTTTAATTTCAATATCAGTTTCTTGGGCCTCAGGGAAAACTGTTACAGTAATAGTGGAAGTATGAACCCGACCAGCCTTTTCGGTTTCGGGCACGCGCTGTACTCGATGTGTGCCGGCCTCATATTTAAAATCTCCGTAAGCGCCCTTGCCAACTACTTCAAAGGTTATTTCTTTGAAGCCGCCCAAGGTAGTGCGACTAGAATCCAATAAATCAATTTTCCAGCCTTGGTTTTCCGCATAACGACTATACATTCTAAATAATTCGGCCGCGAACAAACTTGATTCGTCGCCACCTGTGCCAGCGCGAATTTCTATAATAGCAGTTTTTTTGTCGTTAGGATCGGCGGGGTGAAGTTCGGCTTCAATTTTGTTTTTTAAGCTTTGCTCCTGATTTTTTAAGTCTTCCAGTTCGCCTTCGGCTATGGCTACCAAATCTTTGTCGGAATTGTCTTTGATGATGATTTCATTTTGTCTTATTTCCTCGCTAACTTTTTCCCACTGATTGATCATAACCACTACTTCGGCTAGTTCGGCGCGCGCTTTGCCCAATTCGGTCATTTTTTTGATATCACTAACCAAGGCCGGATTGCTTAAATCTGCTTCTATCTGTTTAAATTTAGTTTTGATATCTTTGTACATACAGAAAATTTTTAATTTTGTAATTTTTGAGTTTTGTAAATAATTTTTTAATTTTTAAAAATTAAGATTTATTTAAAAATTATAATAAAACAGTCGTTTAGTATATCTTACCCTCTATTATAGAATAAAAGATAAAACAAACCAAACGACTGTTGTCGTGTTTACTTGTCCGCTTTTTTGATGGCTTTGGCTACGCGCTTAGCCTTTTTGCCACCAGCCTTGGCGCCAATTTTATTTTTAGCTTCAACTTTAGCTTTAAATTTTTCAACGCGTCGAGCTGTGTCTACTAATTTTTGTTTGCCAGTATAAAAAGGATGGCACTCAGAGCAGAGTTCAACTTTTAGTTCAGGCACAGTAGAACCGGTAGTGAAATTAGCTCCACAAGCACAACTAACCTTGGCATCTCGGTAATACTTTGGGTGAATGTCTTTTTTCATATTTAATTTATGTATATTTTAGCCATTTTTTAGCTTTTGGTAATATAGCACAGGTTTTTTGATTTGACAAGAGGCAATTAGTTATAAAGTTGAAAGTTGCCTGCCGGCGAGGCAGGAAAGTTATAAAGCATTGAAGATTACTTTATTTTTAATAAATTCTTGTTTAAATTGCTTTATAGACTTTATAACTTTATAAATTTTTAACTTATAGTTGACAAGCCCATCATTTTATTATAAGCTATTTCTAGTTTACTGGCCATATTTTGGCCAATTTTAATTAACTAATCTCTCTTACCTTGGTTATTTTCCTTGTCCGCCGCTGGCGGATGAACACTGAGGCAGAGCAAAAAGGAAAAGTATGACAAAAATTCCTAATGTTGAAGAGCTGCTCCAAGTGGGTATGCACTTCGGTCACCGCACTTCCAAGTGGCATCCAAAAATGAAACCTTTCATTTTTGGAGAACGCAAAGGCGTGCACATTATTGATTTAATAAAATCTCGAGAGCAGCTGGAAAAAGCTTTAAGTTTTATTTCTGACATTAGCGCTCGTGGGGGTAAAGTTTTGTTTGTGGGCACCAAAGCTCAGGTCAAGGGTCTTTTAAAAAAGGTGGCCAAAGAAACTGACATGCCTTATGTTTGTGAACATTGGTTGGGGGGGACTATGACCAATTTTCCCGTTATTAAAAAGAATGTCAAAAAATATAAAGACCTTTTAGATAAACAGGCCGAAGGCAAACTATCTAAATATACCAAAAAAGAACAACTACAATTTTCTCGTCAAATTGCCAAACTGGAATTATCGGTCGGTGGCTTGGTGGATTTAAATGTTATGCCAGAGGCTATTTTTATTTGGGATATCAAGAATGAAAAAACTGCTTTGGCCGAAGCCAAGAAAAAATTGATTCCAATTATTGCTATTTGCGACACCAATGTTGATCCTAGTGGCATTGATTATATTATTCCGGCTAATGACGATGCCAGCAAAACCATTAAATTGATCTTTGATCTCATTAGGGAGGCAGTTACCGAGGGCAAAGCGAAGGCCAATCAAAACAAAGAATTAGCGGCCAAAAAACAGAACTCATAAAATTAATTTCAAATTTAAAATTTAAAATTTCAAAATAATTTTAAATAACAAAAATTTAAAATTTAGTAATTAAAATATTTGTTATTATTTTAGAATTTGAAATGTAACATTTTAAATTTATCTCATATGGAACTAATAAAAAAACTACGTGAGCGGACCGGTGCCGGCATGGTTGATTGTAAAAAAGCCTTAGAAGAAGCCGGTGGAGACCTGGAAAAGGCCGTAGAGCTTTTGCGCAAAAGCGGTATCGCTAAAGCGGCCAAGCGCGAAGACCGAGAAGCTAGTCAAGGTATTATTAAGGTGGCCCTTAATGACAACCAAACCGAGGGTTATATGATTGAATTAAACTCTGAAACCGATTTTGTAGCTAAGAACAGTGATTTTCAGGCTCTGGCTGACAAAATTTTAGCTATTGTTAAGACTAACAAACCAGCCGACTTAGAATCTTTGTTGGCCCTGCCTTTAGATCAGGGAACGGTTAAAGATAATATTGATCATTTAAGCGGTGTTATTGGAGAAAAGCTTGGTTTAAAGAATTCGGCTGTTTTAACTGGACAAACTGTGGGCGCCTATCTCCATGCCGGAGGTTCGGTTGGGGTTTTGGTGGCCTTGGATCAAACTGACAAAGCTGATTTGGCTCGGGAAGTGGCTATGCAAGTGGCCGCTTCTAATCCTAAGTGCATTAGACCAGAAGAGGTTCCTGCGGAGGATTTAGATAAAGAAAAAGATGTTTACCGGGAACAACTTAAGAAAGAAGGCAAGCCGGAAGAAATGATTGAAAAGATCTTGGGTGGCAAGGTTAACAAGTATTATGAAGAAGTTTGTTTGCTTAAACAAGAATATATTAAAGACGACAAACAAAAAGTAGAACAAATTTTGGCTGGGGTTGGCGTCGTTAAATTTATCCGTTTCAGTCTCTAAGCTTATGAAAATCGCGGAAGTTCAAATAGCGCCTTGGGAAAAAGCCTTAACCGTGGCTTGTGACGACTTGGCTGTTAATATTTTTGATAATGTTATCATTAAAACTGAAAGCGGTTTAGATTTAGCCAAGGTTATAGCTGTTTATGATCAGCCTAAGCCCAAGGTGGATGAGGCTGTGGATATCTTAAGAATAGCTAGTGTTGAAGACGAAGAGAAATCTTTAGATGAGGCCAAAAAAAAACAGGTTTTGCAAACTTGCCATGAACTGATAAAGAAATTTAATTTAGCGATGAAGCTGGTGGATGTTCGAGCTTCTTTTGATGGCTCGCGTCTAACCTTTGCTTTTGTGGCTAGTAGCCGAATAGATTTTAGGGAGTTGGTTAAGGAGTTGACCAAAAATTTTAACAAGAGTGTTCGTTTGCAACAAATCGGTATTCGCGATGAAGCCAAGGCAATCGGCGATCAAGGTCGTTGCGGTCGAGGACTTTGTTGTCGAGAACATTTATCTAAATTTTCTTCAGTTACCAGTGAAATTGCTGAGCAACAAAATTTGGCTGGTCGCGGTTCTGATCGCTTGTCCGGCTCTTGTGGCCGCTTAATGTGCTGTTTGTCCTATGAAGCCGAGGGTTATAAAGAGTTGGCCGGCAAATTGCCAGCCATTGGCAGCGAGATTCAGGTTAAGGGCAAGCAAGGAATAGTCGTGGGACAACATTTACTCAAACAAACCATAGACGTCCGCTTTAAAGGGACAAAAGACGAAGGGGATTATTTTGTTGAAGTAGAGTGGCCAAAGTAAAAGTATTATCATTTATCATCATAAACGTTCATGCTCTTCTCAGCCTGAACGTTTTTTGCTACAATTAGAAAGTGAAGAAAATTGTTTTATAAATTTATAAATAAAAACTAATTGAAAAAATTATGGCGACGTCCAAATTGATTCCAAAAAGTTTGAAAGTAAAAAGAACCAAAAGTTCCTTTGGCCCAGAGGTGCCATTAGAATCTTTTATTTTGATTTTTATTTCTAGCTTTGCTATTGGTTTTGTAGTGTCTTTAATTACTTGGTTATTTACGGTTGATTACATTTTTATTGTTTTAAGGTAAATTTTTTTAAAAACCCAAAGGAGGGGCGGCCTATGGGCCAGTCTTTTCTTTTGCAATAGTCAAAATAGTCCGGTTTTTGGTTAATTGACAGTTTAGTTTTTTTAATCTATAATTTAAAAACCTAAAACTTTAAAGTTTTAGGAATAATTAACAAATAAGCGAGATTTTTCAATTTTTTAGGGCTTAATCAGGCACTTAATTTGAAAAAGATGGCGAAATGTATGGCAGAATTCAAGGACAAAGAATTTTTAGAAATTGTTGTTAAGTCTATTGTCGGCCACCCCGAGAACGTCGTTGTGGATAGAACAGTAGATGAAATGGGCGTGCTTTTAACTTTAAAGCTAGACCCGTCAGACATGGGTTACGTGATTGGTCGCAAAGGACAAACCGCGCAAGCCATTAGAACCTTGTTAAAAATTATTGGCGCGAAGAATAACGCCAGAGTTAATTTGAAGATTTACGAACCAGAAGGATCCAAGAGAAGTTACGCTTCCAGCGAACCGGCGATTGACATCGACACTTCCAGTGTTGACGATCTTAAGATATAAAAGTTTGTTTTATGCAAAAAGCCGCAGTTTGCCTGTGGCTTTTTGTTTATTTAAGAGCAGGTACTAGGTAATAGGTTATAGGTTATAGTTTAACTTCCAAGACCTAATCCCTAAAACCTATTACCTATTACCTAATCTATGCGTTTTGACATTATTACAATTTTTCCTAAAATTTTTGATTCTTATTTTGGCGAATCGATGATTAAGCGAGCGCAAGCCAAAGAACTATTAGAGATAAAAATTCATAATTTGCGTGATTGGACCAGTGACAAACACAAAACCGTGGATGATACGCCTTACGGCGGAGGTGCCGGCATGATTATAAAAGTCGAACCCCTCTATAAAGCCATTAAAAAAGTTTCAAGTTCTAAGTTTCAATTTTTAAGTAAAAAGAAAAAAAGTAAAATTATTTTGTTATCGGCCAAGGGTAAGACTTGGACCCAAGCCAAAGCGCGCGAGTATGCCAAATTGGATAGAGTGATTTTGCTTTGCGGTCATTATGAAGGCGTTGATGAACGCATCGTTAATTTTGTTGACGAAGAAATTTCCGTCGGCGATTACGTCTTAACTGGCGGAGAATTGGGCGCTATGGTAATGGTCGACTCTGTCATTCGGCTATTACCGGGGGTTTTGGGTAATGAAGATAGCGCTATTGATGAATCACATTCACGAAGCGGAGTCTTGGAATATCCGCATTATACTCGTCCAGCTGTTTTTGTAGCTGAAGGCCAGGAGTATAAAGTGCCGGAGGTACTTCTAAACGGCAATCATAAAGAAATAGAGGAGTGGCGTAAAGCAAATCAAAAGTAAAACCAAAAATAAAAAAACCGACCGGAGGTCGGTTTTTTTCTGTTTTTAAATCTTAAATCTTTTCTAGGGCTTCGGTCAAGTTTTTAACTTTTACCAGTTCGATATTTTTTGTGTCTCCTAGTTTGGCGTTAGTTGGAACAATAGCGCGGTTAAAATTAAGTTTAGCGGCGGCTTTAAGTTTGTCTTCCAGACGAGCTACAGCGCGAATTTCGCCACCTAAGCCGACTTCGCCCAGAATAATGGTTTTAGGTTTGATAATTTGGTTATTTAAAGATGAGGCCATGGCTAAAGCTACGGCCAAATCTAAACCCGGATCGTTGATTTTTAAACCACCGACAATATTTAAAATAACATCGGTTGTGGATAAGTTTAAACGGCTGCGTTTAGTTAAAACTGCAGTTAATACTTGTAGGCGATTTAGATCAAAGCCAGAAGCGCGCCGCACCGGATAACC
>CAZJEP010000002.1:15725-30529 GCA_964545125.1 uncultured Gammaproteobacteria bacterium | reverse complement strand
AACCAAAGACAGTTTTGGAAACTAAAGCTTGAACTTCCACCAAAAATGGTCGAGTACCTTCCAATACGGCGCTGATAACAGAGCCAGGAGAAGCTGTGTCGTTGTTTTCCAAAAAGAGACTACTTGGATTAGTAATCGGGGTTAAACCTTGGGCGGTCATCGCAAAGATGCCTAGTTCGTTGGTGGAACCAAAACGATTTTTGGTGGCGCGCAAAAAACGATAATTTTGTGAAGCATCGGTTTCTAAATAAATAACCGTATCTACGATATGTTCTAGAGTTTTAGGGCCGGCGATAGCGCCATCTTTGGTAATATGGCCGATTAAAATAATGGTAACGTTGTTGCTTTTGGCCAATTCCAAAAAACGAACAGCCGCTCCGCGGATTTGGGTAACCGAACCAGCTTCAGCTGGCAATTCTTCCAAATAAACCGTTTGAATAGAGTCGATAATCATTAGCGCTGGTTTAAGATCGCGCGCGGTCGCTACAATCGCCTCTACCTTGGTTTCACTGACAAAGTTTAAATCATCCAAACGGCAATGTAAACGCTCTAAACGTAATTTAACTTGCGAAGCGGATTCTTCACCGCTAACATAAAGCACCGAAGCTTTTTGGCCCAAAGCGTCAGCTATTTGCGCCACAATGGTTGATTTGCCAATACCCGGTTCACCGCCCAAAAGAATCAAAGAGCCAGTCGCTAGACCACCACCAAAAACTCGATCAATTTCCTCAATGTCGGTTTGCAAGCGATTTTGATTTAGTTGGCTGTCAATTTTTGCTAAATCAATGATGGTCGCCGGTTTGGCATTTTTAATTTTTAATTCTTCATTATTAATTATTAATTGGCTCAAAGAGCCCCAGGCGCCACATTCCGAACAACGCCCACTCCACTTGGGAAATTGGGCGTCGCACTTGGAGCAAACAAAGAGGTTGGCGTTCTTCATAAATAGCATTAATAAGAATACTGCAAACAAAACCGAAAGTTATAAGCTATAAGTTTTAATTTTTAAGTTCTAGAAGTATGGTTTTTGCTGTTTTTGTAATTACTTGAAACTTATAACTTAAACCTTAAAACTTAACTTATTTTTGTAGTCCGTAGGTTTAGATCGCAAGTTTGTAAAGCCTCCCTGTAATACTATCAGTAAAATAGATAAATTTTTTATCTTTAGTCAAGATAAGGTTGGTCATGTTGTATTGTCCCGAGCCATCAATGAGAATTTTTTGTCCGGAAGTCAAATTGACCAAATAGAGATCGTCTCTTGAGTCTTGAGCGGCGGCTGGTATCATGCCAGAGCCTGGTTGCATATCCCGAGGCACAGCACAATAAGCCTCGGTTTCTCCATTAAAAATACATTTGTTGGCCCAAGTATTCAAATTGAGCGGTCGCAAATTAGCCCCTAATTCTCCACCCTGGCTATCGGTTATCCATAGAGTGGGCAAATAATTGTTATTGGAGGCATAAACACTATAAAGAAGTTGGTTGCCGGAAGGCGACCACAAAGGCATAAAGCCCCGTCCTTCAGTAGTGATAGATTTAAAGTTTTCCCCATTCAGTCCAATAAAATAAATTTTTTTCTGATCAAAATTGTTTCCTTGGATTTCCATGCCTATCATTTGGTTGTTAGGGGACCAGGAAACCATGATATGGTCAGCATTGGTGCCTATTTTTTCTACGGTTCTGGCCATGGTGCCGTCGTCGTTCATAACAGCTAGCCAGCTATTATCGGCATCATAGCCCAAACTTTTGAAGGCCACCTGGTTGCCATTTGGCGAAAAATTAAATTCTTCAAAGTGTTTAGGTAGGGTAATTTGTTTTTGCGTGGTGAAGTCGTAAATAATTTTGCTTTGATCAGGGTAGGTGATAATGGCTCGGTCTTTGGTCGGCGACCAGGTGACCGTATCTACATTAAAAAATTTGTCATTAGATAATGCTACCACCTCATTATTGTCGTTTATTTTATAAAACTTTTTGTCGGCTTTGTCATAGTACTGGATGCTAGAGCCGTCGCCGGCTAAAGTGGGACTAGAGCTGGTGTATTCAATTAGATCTTGTATTTTGTTATCTCTGATGCCAGAATCGTCTTCTCCACTGGTGTTTGTATCGGGCGTAGTGACAGTTGGAGTGGTTTGAGCTCCCTCTGGTAATTGCCCATCCGTTTGAGTGCTGGTCACTGTGCCACCAGGGCCAGCAATTGGCAAGCCTCCTCCGGTTGTGGTGTCCTCTCCTGGTAAAGGAGTTAAGGAAGCTGAGGGTTGTTTTTTTAGAGCTTGGCTAACCACCGCCACTAAAATAATCAGTAAAATTATCACCCCGGCGACAATAATGATTTTTTTAAATCTAGCTATGGACATAATTTTTAAACCTCGTTTTATTTTTTTAAAGCTTGTGGTATAATTTAATGGTCGACCAAGAAAAGGTATTAACAGTTGTCGCGTCTTGAGGTATAATTTAATTAGACAGATCGACGACTGTTTAAATTATACGCCATTTAGTTATTTTCTGCAAAAAATTTTTAACTAAAATCTAGCCAACCCTTAGTTAATGAGGTTGCGGTCTTCAATGGAAATTAAATTAAATTAAATTATTTATGCCCCTTTTTGGTTCAACCGGTGATAGCTTTGTTGGTGTTGATATTGGTGCTTCCAGTATCAAAGTAGTAGAACTAAAAAAACACCAAAATAAGGTCGCCTTGGTAACTTATGGTTTTAGTGATCGCTTGGCCTCTAACTATGGTGATGCCAACAAACTTGACCTTAAATATGTTACCACTTCTTTGGAAAACATTATAAGAAAGTCTAGCATTACCTCCAAGGATGTTGTTGCTTCTTTGCCAACTTTTTCTGTCTTTTCTTCTATTATTAATTTGGGAGGAAATTTAAATGAAAAAGATTTGAATTTGTCTATAAACTGGGAAGCCAAAAAAGTCATTCCTTTGCCGTTAGAGGATATTGTTTTAGATTGGCAAAAAATCGACGAACCTGATTTAGCAGCTCCGAAGCCGGGGCAAAGTCAAGACAATCAAACGGCTCCAGCTCCTGCAGCTGCTAGTTTTGGTTCCAAAAAACCAACCATGAATCGAGTGTTATTAATTGGCGCTCCTAAAAATTTAATAAAAAGCTATGCCTACACCTTCAAGTCGTTGAGATTAAACTTAATTAGTCTGGAAACCGAAGTGTTTGGCTTAATTCGTTCTTTGGTTGGCAGTGATAAGGCGACTATTATGATTATTCAAATGGGCGCCAGTTCTTCCAATATTTTTATTGTAGACAAAGGAATTCCTTTATTGAGTCGCAGTATTGATGTTGGTGGTTTAGCTATTACCAAGGCTATTAGTCGAAATTTAAACATCAGCCTGGAAAAAGCTGAGCAATTCAAATATGATTTGACTAGTCATGGTCAAGCTGATTTGCCCAAACCTATTATTGAAGCTATGACTCCGGTTGTAAATGAAGCTAAGTATATTTTGAGCGCTTTTTCCAGTAAGGAAAAACACGAGATTGAAAGAGTTATTTTAAGTGGTGGTTCTAGTCTGCTACAGGGTTTGCCGGAATATTTTT
Organism: uncultured Gammaproteobacteria bacterium; assembly: GCA_964545125.1. GTDB lineage: Bacteria > Patescibacteriota > Patescibacteriia > Patescibacteriales > Patescibacteriaceae > JAKAEX01. Next base: position 26,972 of record CAZJEP010000002.1, on the reverse strand, counting down.
CTGCTATGTTAGAAAAAAATGTGGTAGTAGGGGATCCATGGTTTAGAGTAGCTTATCCGGTTGAGCTTAAGCCGGTTTTGGAACAAATTGGACCCCGAATGTCGGTGGCTATTGGTTTGGCTATGAGAGAGTTTGATAAAAAATAAAGAGACGGCCCAGAAACCGTCATATTTTGTTACTTATAAAAAACATGGAACAGCCAGTCATTAACAACACAATGGATAAAAACAAGCCAGTAAAACCGGTTAAAACCAAGCCTGGTAAATGGCCAATCCTTTCCAAGTTTTTAAAAGACGTGGGTCATTTTGTTTTTAACGAAGAAAGCGCTAGCGATGAGCTCAAACGAGATTTAACAATTTTAGAAAAGACCAGGGCCGAAGAAAGAGAGCAAGAAAGATTGGCCAAAATGACGGCTGAACAAAAATTGGCCGAAGAACAAGCCAAAATCAAGGCTTTAAAGCAAACCGAAGAGATAAACAGAAAGAAAAAAGAAGAAGCTGATAAATTAGCTAAGCTTAATAAAGACAAGGCTAAAAAAATGTCTTTTAAAACCAGATTAGCCAACCACTTCAAAAAAGAACGAGAGAGTTTTGAGGAGCGACAGCAGGCGATAGCTGAACACTTGTTGAAAACTAAAGGTCCGCAAGCGACGCCAGCCTCTTCTGGTTTGGCGGTAGCGCCCAAGGTTCCGGCGCCAACTAAATCTTCGTGGTTTAAAACCAAGCCAAGCGCCGAACCGATTAAAACCGAATTAACCGATAATTTGTCGGCTAATCGTTTATCTGTTGATAAAACCGCTTTCTTAAGTAATTCTCAGAAAACAAAACCGACGTCTGACAAAAACGCCAAAGATCAAAACGCTAATAAATTTAAAGAAGAAAGAATAAAACACCAAAACCTTAGTCAAAAAGAACAGGTAGAAAATCGATCTTGGCAACCTTTTGGTGTTGTCCACACTAATTTAATCAGAGAGCATCGTGGAATGTTTTTAAACTGGCAGTCTAAAATTTTATGGCTGTTGTTGTTTGTTGCTCTTGCTGGATTGATCAGTATTGCTGTTTATGGATTTTTGTTAATTTTAGAAAAAGATAAAATTAGTTCCAGCCAAAGCACCTTTGCTAATTTGTCCGGCATTGTTTCACAAATACAAAGCGAAGAAGTTTTTGCCGAAGAAATTTTAAATTTTAATAACAAGTTATTGGCCGTAGATTATTTGTTGAGTAATCATATTTATTGGACCAACCTTTTTCAATTTTTAGAGGATTATACTATCAAGGATGCTTATTATGAAAGATTTTCTGGAGATTTGTCCGGTAAATATATTTTACCCACAGTCGCCAAAGATTATCGTTCTGTCACTTCTCAGCTTAGGGTTTTGCAAAGCGCTACCGACAAAGTAATGAGCGTTGACGCCGGCGGAGCCGAGTCGGCCAACAAAACAGCCGCTTTGACTACCCCAAACAGTGTTGCCACTTCTACTCCAGATAACACCAACGTTAAATTCAATTTAAATTTAAACCTTAATCGTTCTATTTTTATAAAAGAACCGCAATATGTTGAATAAAGAGAAGTCAACTAAAAAACAAGCAGATTACCGAGAAATTTTTGGCAGATCACTGGTGATGCTCTACCGATTTTTTTGGGTGGTTGATTTGGTGGCGGTAGTAGTAGTTTTGTTTATAGCTTATCAGTTTTTTTTGCGCCCGGAATACAATAAAATAGTATCGAATACCGAGGTGGTTAAGAAAAATAATGAATATATTGAAAAATTACAGTACTACAACCAGTTGATTGATTTAAAAAATGCTTACGCCAAAATTAAGCCGGAAGACAAGAATAAAATTAATCAAATTATTTCTAATATTAACGATCAAAATGAACTGTATCGAGAAGTGGAATATATTGTTAATAAAAACGGTTTGAAAGTCGATTCCATTGATCCCGTAGCCCTGGATAAAGCTTACGATTTATCCAATATTTCGGGTAAAGACAAGCAAAGCCCCTTATTCGCCACCATGAAATTAACCATGACCATTTGCAAGATGTCTGATGTTGAATATGAGTCTTTGGTTAAAGTGTTGAAAACCTTTGAATTTAACTTGCGCATTATGGATATTATAAAAACAGAATATGATCCGTTAACCAAGAAAGCTTCTATTCAATTTATTACCTATCAATTTTAATCACGACCATGGACAAAAAACAACAAATTAAAATAGCCATTTATTCTCTCTTGATTATTATTCTGGGGGTAGTGGCTTATTATTATTACAATTATTTGCAAGAAGAATCTCGAGAAATTGAAACTTCTACGCAAAAAATTGTTTCTAAAAAATTATCTGGGAAAAAACTTGACGCAGAAATTTTGAAAGATAAGAAATTTAAAGAATTACAACGTATTATTGTGGAAGAGTCTCCGGTCAAATCCGAGCCAAAAGAAGATGTGGCCAGCATTCCTCTTCGGCACAGCAACCCCTTTAAACCTTTTTAAACCAACAAGAAGTCATTCACCGAGAAAAATATTTAAAAACAGTTTGAGGAAAACGTTACGCTAAAAAAGATTAGAGAGTTATCTAGTGGGTTTCTCCCGTTAGATAAAAAGTAGACAATTATCTAACGGGGCAAATATGGTAGACAATAACATGAGTAAACCTAAAAAATTACTTGATTTTTTAATAGCCAAGGATTTAATCAAGCCTGAAGATGTGACGGCTCTCAGCACTCGGGCCCAAGAACAGAAAACAGAAATTGAGGATTTGTTAACACAAAGCAACTTAATCAACAGTGAAGATTTAACTAAGGCTAAGGCGGAATTTTTGAGTTTGCCTTATGCTAATTTATTGTATACTGAAGTCCCTGGTCCGATCCTCAACAGTATCCCGTTGGAAGTAGCTGAAAATTATCGCGTGGTTTGTTTTGATAAAAAAGATAACAGACTAAGCATTGGCATGGTTGATTCTAATAATTTTCATGCCATGGAAGCTATTGATTTTTTAGCCACCAAGGGTAATTTGCAGGTGGAATATTTTTTAGTTTCCGAGGCTAGTTTTCTGAATGTTTTTAAACAGTATACAAAATTTACCGAAGAAATATCCAGCGCTTTAAAAACTAAGGCTGAAGAAGAGCAAAAAGAAGGCGAAGAAAAAAAAGACAAACCGGAAGAATCTTTTGAAGAAATAGTCAAAAATGCGCCGGTTTCTAAGATTGTTTCAGAAATTATTAAGCACGCGGTAGAAGCGGGGGCCAGTGATATTCATGTGGAACCCTTAGATAAAGAATCTCGCGTTCGTTATCGTGTTGATGGTATTTTGCATGCTTCTTTAAGTTTGCCTAAAAGTATTCACGAAAGCATTGTGGCTAGAATTAAGGTGCTGTCAAAATTAAAATTGGACGAGACCAGAATTCCTCAAGGAGGTAGAATTCGTTTGACCGTTGACGGCAAAGACATTGATTTTCGCGTTTCGGTCTTGCCTTTAATGGGCAGCGAAAAGGTGGTGATGAGAGTTTTAGATACGACTAAGGGCATGTTAAGCTTGGATCAATTGGGTTTTCAGGGGCCAAACCTGGAAACTATTAAAACGAATATTACCAAAACCGTGGGGATTATTTTGGTTACCGGTCCTACTGGTTCTGGTAAATCCACCACTTTGTATTCAGTGCTAAATCTTTTGAATCGCGAAGGCGTCAATATTGTTACTTTGGAAGATCCGGTGGAATATTTTGTCGAGGGAGTTAATCAATCACAGATTCGTCCGGAAATCGGCTTTACTTTTGCTTCGGGCTTGCGTTCGCTCTTGCGCCAGGATCCAGATGTTATGATGGTGGGCGAAATTCGCGACAACGAAACAGCTGAATTAGCTATTCATGCTGCTTTGACCGGACATTTAGTGTTATCCACTTTGCACACTAATGACGCTATTGGAGCCGTACCTCGTTTATTAGATATGAAAATTGAGCCATTTTTGTTAAGTTCGGTGTTAAATATGGTGGTGGCTCAACGTTTGGCTCGTCGTTTGTGCAATGATTGCAAAAAAGTAAAAAAAATTACTCCAGCTTTCTTAGAAGAATTTAAAGCTAAGGTTAAAAATATACCAGAGGAGAGCTTGAAGAAAATTATTCCGGATTTTGATATCAATAAGATAAATATCTATGAGCCGGTTGGTTGTGTCCGTTGTAATAAAACCGGCTATCGAGGACGCGTGGCCTTGGCCGAAGTTTTGGATGTTAATGAATATATCAGAGAAATAATTTTAAATAAAAACGGTAACGTCACCGAAGAAGAGGTTAAAAAAAATCAGCCCTTTATCACGGTTAATCAGGATGGCATTATCAAGGTTTTGCAGGGTTTAACTAGTTTAGAAGAAACCATTAGAGTTATGAATATCTAAATTGTTAAAGTATGGCATTTTTTAAGTATCAAATCGTTAATAAAGATTACGAAAAAGAAATTGGCTCCATGGAGGCTAATGATACCAAACAAGTGGAACAGATTTTGGCTGGTCGAGGCGTGCAAATTATTTCTATCAACAAATCTTGGTCTTGGCCGGAGATTGCTAATTTTTTTAAAGGCGCCTTGGGTCGGGTAAAAACGCGGGATTTAGTTTTGTTTTTTCGCCAATTTGCCGTTTTGGTGTCGGCCAACATTAATTTAAGCGAGGCTTTAAAAATTTTGTCGGAACAAACTGAAAATTATGGTTTAAAAAAAGTGGTCGGCGATATTTCCAAAGAAGTGGACAGTGGCGATCGCTTGTCTGATGCCATGGTCAAACATGGCCACGTTTTTAGTGAGTTTCATACCAGCGTGATTCGTTCCGGTGAAAGTTCTGGTAAACTGGACGATTCTTTGGGTTATTTGGCCGATGAAGAGGAGCGCAATTATGACATCATTAAAAAAGTTCGCGGGGCCATGACTTATCCTATTATTGTTTTGGTGGTGATGTTTGGCGTGGGCATCATGATGATGCTGTTTGTGATTCCTAAATTAACAGCTGTTTTTAATGAGGTGGGCGGAGAGTTGCCTTTGATGACTAGGGTGTTGATTGGCACTTCTAATTTTTTGGTTAGTTATTGGTGGGTAGCCTTGGTTTTCCTGATAGCGATTATTATGTTTTTTCGCTTTTATTTAAAACTGCCCTTTGGCAAGCGACAATTTGATTATTTAATTTTAAGAATACCGGTAGTCGGAGATTTAGTAAAAAAAATTTCCATTGTTCGCTTTGCCAGGTCATTAAGCACCTTATTGGTGGGAGGGGTGACTATTTCCAACAGCTTAAAAATCGCTCGAGGAATTGTGGGCAATTCTTTGTTTAAAGATATTCTTAATGAAACCATTATTGAAGTGGAAAAAGGCAATTCCGTTTCCAGCGTTTTTATGACCAGCAAAGAGATTCCGGTGATGGTGCCTCGTATGATGATTGTGGGAGAAAAAACCGGCAAGCTAGATTTTATTTTGCAACGACTGGGTGATTTTTATTCCAAAGAAGTCAACACCAAACTGGATAACTTAATGGTGCTTTTGGAGCCGATTATTATGGTGGTTATGGGTGTGGCGGTAGGCATTATGGCCGCAGCCATTATTATGCCGATGTATAACCTGACGAGTCAGTTTTAGAATTATAAAAAAGCTTGGTCTATGTTTTAAAAGGTGCTACAATAATGATAACGGATTTAAAGTTTTGAAAACTTAACACCTGACACCCGATATCTGATATCTGACCAGCTCTTGGTCTTTGTTTTCAAAAGTGATATAATATAATTATCTTTATTATTAATTAATTTGAGGGGGGATTGTCCAAGATTTTTTGACTAAGAAGTTTTTGATAATCTCCTCTTAATGGAAAAAAATATGTTGAACAAACAAACCGGAGAGGGGGTGACGATATGACTAAAATAGCAAAAGGTTTTACTTTGATTGAGTTATTGGTCGTTATCGTAATTATCGGTATTTTGGCGACGTTAGCCACCGTCACTCTAGGTAGCGCCCGTTCTAAGGCGCGCGATGCCAGGAGAGTCAGTGACATCAAACAGATTCAGACAGCCTTGGAGTTGTTTTATAACGACAATCTTGGTTATCCTGTGGCCGCTTCTGTTACTACGGTGGGAGGTCCCATTTGGGCTACTGGCGTTACTTATATGACTAAGGTTCCTGGTGATCCAGGTGGTGATACGTTGACAGCGGGTTGTCCGTCTTCCAATGGTAATTATTTGTATGCCCAAACTGGGACAGTTACTGCCGGGCTTTCAACTTCTTATACGATGGGGTATTGTTTGTTTGGCACTACTGGCAGCATCACTTCTGGTTCTCATGCGGCTACTCCGGCTGGTATCACTAATCCGTAGATTTTCAAGACTATCAATTAAAAAGCTCGGTTGTTTATTCACCGAGCTTTTTATATACTTAAGATAATGATAGAATTGTTTTGGCTACAACACGAAACAATATTATCGCCAGCTTATCTATGAGTAAGATTAAAATTATCAAATTTTTAGACCAAAGTATCGGCTGGTTGTTTCTAACCATTATTTTTGTGGTGCCGATATATTTTGCTTATTGGCAGGAAACCTTTAATGTTTTTGATATTAATAAAGGTCTGGTGGCCAGAGTGGGCATTTCTTTGATTTTATTTTTATGGTTGGTTAAGGCAGTATTGGAAGAAAAAATTTTGGGTTATCATCGAGCCTTACTGATTTTTTTAGGATTAATTTTGTTGATTTACGTGGCTAACGGCGTCATTTTTTCTATCAAGCCCCAACTGAGTTTATGGGGAAATTATGAACGCCAGCAAGGTGTTTACAGTTTAATCTATTATTGGCTGTTTTTTGTTTTGTTAATATCTTGGTTGAAAAATTGGCGACAAGTTAAGTCTTTATTAATAGCGACAGTTAGCAGTTCGCTATTGGTTTGTTTTTATGGTCTGGTTCAAGCTTTTAATTTTGACCCTCTTGTTTGGGTTAAAAAAGAAGGTCGGATTTTTTCTAGTTTTGGCCAACCGAATTTTTTGGGCCATTATTTGGCAATGGTTATTCCTTTGACGATTTATAGTTTCTTGTTTGTAGCTAAAAAATACTGGTTAAAATTTTTAGTAGGTTTAATTTTAATCATGCAACTTGTTTGTTTGGTTTACTCCGGTAGTCGTAGCGCTTGGCTGGGTCTGGGAGCTTCTTTGGTAATTGGTGTCGGCTTATGGGCTTGGTTTAAAAACAAAAAATCATTATTTTTTGGTTTTTTGGCGAGCATGATAATATTGGTTGTTGGTTTAAATGTGGTGACTCATTATAATTTTTTTAATGCCCGCAGTAATTATAGCTTAACTAGATTTTCCAGTATTTTTAGTCTAAACAATGAAGCTAATAAAACTCGTTTGTTTTATTGGCGCGCCGGTTATGATATTTGGCGCCAAGCTAGCCCGGTTAGAAAAATTATTGGTTTTGGCAAAGACACCCAAAGCAGTAATTATTTAAGTCGATATCGCACCGAGTGGGGCAAGTATGAAATGATTAATTCTTTTCCGGACCGAGCCCACAATAGTCTTATTGACACAATTTTAGAATTTGGTTTGACCGGGTTATTGGTTTTTATTTTTTTTGGCGCCTATCTGGTTTGGCAGGCTTTAAAATATTTAAAGAAAAATAAACTTAGTGACAATCCCGGATATTTAGCGCTCGCGCTTTTGGGTTCTTTGGTGGCTTATGCGGTGCCCGATTTGTTTGGTTTTGCTTTAACCACTCATTATTTATATTATTATTTAGTGGTGGCTATTTTGTGTTTTGCGATTTTTGCCAACGAAAGAAAAGAGCTTGATTTATCCGGCCTAAGTCCGATTTTTCGTTGGGTGGTAGCTGTTTCGGTGACAATTTTTGTTTTCTTTTTCCTCTACTTTTTTACTGTTGGCAGTTTTGTGGCGGATTTATATTTTATGAAAGCCAAAAAAGCCGAAGCCAAATACGATTGTTTGAAAACCATGGACAATGTTAGTCGGGCGGTTAGTTGGCAACCAACTAATCTTTACTATAAAGAGCAATATATTTTTATGTACACTAATTGTTTTGCGGCCCTGACCAATAAAAGCGACATGATGGTGGTGTTAAATAATATTTTGGAACAAATCAGCAGCTATCCAGAAAGAGAATATGGTTATCATATTATTATGAATATGGCGCACGCCTATTCTATTTTTGGTTCTTATTTAGATAAAAAATATTATGCCGAAGCCGAGGTGGCTTATTTAAAATTAATTGCTCTTAATCCTGACATTTCTGTGAATTATCAAGATTATGGTCGCATGAAGGTTTGGGCTGGTGATTATGAGCAAGCCATTAAAATTTATGAAAAAGGTCTTGGGGTTACTCCGCCCATCGGTTCTCCGGATGGCCTTAAACAAACAGTTTATTTTAAGCAATTAATTGCCCAAGCTTATGAAAAATTAGGCCAGTTGGACCAGGCTCTAGTCTATTATTTGGAAGTAAAGAAACTTCAGCCAAGTTATATTGTGGTTTATGACAATATTGCCAAAATTTATCAAGCCAAGCGAGAGCCGGATTTGGCCATCGAGTATTTTAAAAAAGGACTAACTTTAGCCCCACAAGACCCAGCCTGGAGCTTTAATTTAGCTGTTTATTATAATGAATTAGGGCGCTTTCAGGAAGCTTGGACTTACGCACAAACGGCCTTAAAACTTAACCCCACTGACCAGGCCACAATCAAACTAACGCAAGAAATTAAGGCAAAAGTCAAGCCGTAAAAATTCTTGATTTTTGTTTAAAATTGTGGTAATCTTGGTGAAGTTTTTGAAATATTTCTATGGAAAAAATAATCATTAAGTCCAGATCTAATTTTCATTGGTCTGATTTTATGGAAATTTGGCAATACCGAGAGTTGCTGTACTTTTTTACTTGGCGAGACTTAAAGGTTCGTTACAAACAAACCGTTGTTGGTGTGGCCTGGGTGCTGTTTCAGCCGTTTGTTTCCATGGTAGTGTTTACTGTCTTTTTTGGTAATTTTGCCAAGATGCCAACCGACGGGGCGCCTTATCCAATTTTTGTTTTTATTGGCCTAATTTTTTGGCAATTTTTTTCTTCAGCCGTAACTGATATTTCCAATTGTTTGGTTTCCAATCAGCAAATTATTACCAAGGTTTATTTTCCTCGGCTAATTTTACCCTTGTCAATGATTTTTACTAGGTTTATTGATTTTTTAGTAGCCTTGTTTATTTTAATGGGTTTAATGATTTATTATGGTTTTATGCCTAGTTTATCGGGTTGGTTAATTTTTCCGATTCTTTGTCTAGTAACCGCCTTGGCCGCCTTGGGTTTAGGCCTATTCTTTGCCTCTCTTAATGTTAAGTACAGAGATGTTCGTTATGTTTTGCCTTATTTTATTCAAATGTTGATGTTTGTCACACCGGTAGTTTATTCTACTAGTATTTTAGGAGAATATGGTTGGTTGTTGGCTTTTAATCCTTTGGCTGGTGTGATTAAAACAGCTCGCAGTGAATTACTGAACAGCTTTGCTACTAATTGGTTGCAATTTGGTTTATCTGTTGGGGCTTGTCTGATTGTTTTGGTAGTTGGTTGGCTGTATTTTAGAGTAGTGGAAAAATATAGCGTTGATACTATTTAATATTATGAAAAAAGCTTTAATTACTGGTGTTACTGGACAAGACGGATCATATTTAGCTGAATTGTTATTGGCTAAAGGCTATGAAGTGCACGGCATCATCAGACGGGCTTCCAGTTTTAATACAGAGAGAATTGACCATTTGTTTCAAGATCCACACGAGATTGATCCAAAACTTTTTTTGCATTATGGGGATTTGTCTGATGCTTCTAATATTTCTAGGTTGATTGAAAAAATAAAACCAGATGAAATTTATAATTTAGGCGCTCAAAGCCACGTGCGGGTTAGTTTTGATATGCCTGAATATACAGCTGATGTCACCGGTATGGGGACCATTCGTTTGCTTGATGCCATCAAGGAAACAGGGGTGCAAACAAAGTTTTATCAAGCCTCGTCTTCGGAAATGTTTGGTCGAGTGCAAGAAGTGCCCCAGAAGGAAACCACTCCTTTTTATCCGCGTTCACCTTATGGTTGCGCCAAGGTTTTTTCTTATTGGATTACTAAAAATTATCGAGAAAGCTATAATTTGTTTGCGGTTAATGGTATCCTGTTCAATCATGAGTCGCCGAGACGCGGAGAAACTTTTGTTACCAGAAAAATTACCAAAGGTTTAGCACGAGTCAAATTAGGTCTTCAGGATAAAATTTATGTTGGAAATTTAGAGGCCAAACGAGATTGGGGTTATGCCAAAGATTATGTGGAAGGTATGTGGCGCATGCTTCAGCAAGACCGTCCAGAAGATTTTGTCTTAGCTACCAATGAAACCCACAGTGTTCGAGAATTTATTGAAGAAACTTGTCGACTTTTGGACATTGATTTGGTCTGGCAAGGGGTTGGCTTAGCTGAACAGGGCCTTGATCGCCAGACTAATCAAGTGATTGTGGCCATTGATCAAAGATATTTTCGCCCAGCCGAGGTCGATTTGTTGGTTGGTGATTATTCTAAGGCTAAAGCAAAATTGGCCTGGGAACCGACCGTTAAATTTAAAGCTTTGGTAAAATTAATGGTTGAGGCTGATTACCTTAAGGAAAGCAACGGCCTACCTTTGTTTCAAGTAGCTCCGGTTAAGGTTGCGTCTTCGGAAAAAATTGAGGAATTTATGCCCCGGACAGCTAAGATTTTTGTGGCTGGCCACCTTGGGTTGGTTGGTTCAGCTTTAGTGCGTCAGCTCGAAGCCAAGGGTTATCACAATTTAATTTTACGAACTCGCCAAGAACTTGATTTGCTGGATCAGACGGCGGTGAAGAATTTTTTTGCCACCGAGAGACCGGAATTCGTGTTTTTAGCGGCCGCTAAGGTGGGTGGTATTATGGCCAACAAAGAACATAAGGCTGATTTTATTTATGAAAATCTGTTAGTGCAAAACAACGTTATTTTTAATGCCTATCAAAGCGGGGTTAAAAAATTATTATTTCTTGGCTCATCTTGTATTTATCCCAAGTTAGCGCCCCAACCCCTAAAAGAAGAATATTTAATGTCTGACCGACTAGAGGAAACTAATGATGCTTATGCTCTGGCCAAAATTGCCGGCGCCAAGGGCAAATTCAAGAAGAAGGCCGAAGAAGCGGCGAAGGAACTGGAAGATCTCGGTCCCATCCTCAAGACGTGAGTGGCTTGGCATCTCCGGGGTG
>CAZJEP010000002.1:0-15715 GCA_964545125.1 uncultured Gammaproteobacteria bacterium | reverse complement strand
GCCAAAATTGCCGGCATTAAAATGTGCCAAAGTTTTAATGAGCAATATGGCACGAATTTTATTTCTGTCATGCCCACTAATCTTTATGGACCAAACGACAATTTTGATTTAGCCACTGGTCATGTTTTGCCTGTGTTAATCAGACGTTTTTATGAGGCCAAGCTTAATAATCAGCCGTCAATTGTGTTGTGGGGGACTGGTCAAGTGTACCGAGAATTTTTACATGTTGATGATTTGGCTGACGCCTGCATTTGGTTAATGAATAATTATCATGATTCTTCCATTATCAATATTGGCACCGGAGTTGATTTAACTATTGAAGAATTAGCTGAAATAATTAAAGAACTAATTAACTATCAGGGGGAAATAGTTTGGGATACTAGTAAGCCTGATGGCACACCAAGAAAACTGCTTGATGTTTCTAAAATAAACAATCTTGGTTGGCGAGCGACCATTAACTTAAAAGATGGCCTCAAAAGAACCATAGAAGAGGTTTTTAATAATAAGTGGTTTAACTAATTTAAAAATGTCCGTAATCAGCATTCAAAATATTGGTAAAAAATATTTAATTAGGCACGAAGGGGCTTCTTATGCCACCTTGCGTGACAGATTGGCGCATCCAATTCAGGCTTTTAAAAAAAGATTGGTCTCTAAGCCAGAAGAATTTTGGGCTTTGAATGGTGTATCTTTTGAAGTAAATCAAGGTGATGTTGTTGGTATTATTGGACCCAATGGTTCTGGCAAATCAACTTTGCTAAAAGTGCTGTCACGAATTACCCCGCCGACTAGAGGACAGGCCATTTTAACGGGGAAAGTAGCCAGTTTGTTAGAAGTTGGCACCGGTTTTCATCCAGAGCTTACTGGCAGGGAGAATATTTTTTTATCAGGAGTGATTTTAGGTATGACCAAATTAGAAATACGTAAAAAGTTTGACGAAATTGTCGCTTTTGCCGATGTTGCTAAATTTTTAGATACTCCAGTTAAATATTATTCATCCGGCATGGGGGTGCGTTTGGGGTTTGCTGTGGCCGCGCATTTAAGTAGCGACATTATGATTATTGATGAGGTTTTGGCAGTAGGCGACAGTGAGTTTCAAAAAAAATGTTTAGGTAAAATGGATGATATTGCTAAAAACCAAGGAAGAACGATTTTATTTGTTAGTCATGACATGCGATCAATTCGAGCTTTATGTAAAAAGGGAGTATATTTAAAAAATGGTAAAATTGTCGATCAAGGGGGCATAGAACAGGTTATTAACAGCTATACTCAACAAACTTTTTTCAAAACGGATAACCCGGTTTTTCGTGCCAGTGGCGTTAAAGTAATTGGACCATGGATCAAATCCATTAAAGTTAGTGACGATAAAAATAATTTAAAAAATGTTTTTGTAGCTGACGATTGTATCAACGTTGAATTATTAATAAATAATTTACCGGATCCAAGGTCGTTTCATGTTTATTGGTCATTGAATGATGTTTATGGCAAACAAATTGCCGTAGGCGGATCAGCTCTAGTGGATGAAATAACTTATGGCGAAAATGATGATAATATTATTTGTAAGCTTTATCCCAAGTCATTAATTCCCGGTAAATACGTCCTTAGCTTTGCTCTTTATTTGCCAGGCCAACCGAGCTATGACGATTGGCACGATGCCGTCACCTTTGAAATATCAGCCAATATCATAAATGGTAAATTTAATTACCCGGGAGCCTGGACACCGGCGCAATTTTTAAAATTTGAACTAGAATCTAGCAATAAAAATAAATAAAAGATATGAAAACAATAATTCTGTGTGGTGGTCAGGGTACCAGAATGAAAGAAGAAACAGAGTATAAGCCGAAGCCTCTTGTTTTGGTTGGTGGTAAGCCGATTTTGTGGCATATTATGAAAATTTATTCTCATTATGGTTATAATGAGTTTATTTTGGCTTTAGGCTATAAGGGCGAAATGATCAAAGACTATTTTCTTAATTGGCGAACTTTTTTAAATGACTTTACTCTCGACGCCAAAAATAATCAGCTCACTTTCCACAATAATGATTGTGATGATTTTAAGATAACTTTTGCCGAAACCGGTCTGGAGACTTTAACCGGAGAAAGGGTTAGGTTGCTTAAAAAATATATTGGCGACGAAGATTTTATGGTGACTTATGGCGACGGCGTAGCTGATATTGATATTAAAAAGTTGGTGGATTTTCATCAACAACAAAATACTATCGGCACCATAACAGGTGTGCACAAAGAAACGAGTCGCTTCGGTTTGATTGCCGCAGACGCCAATTCCGGGAAAGCCATAGGTTATCAACAAGATAAAATAGGTGACTTGGTAAGCGTTAGCTCTAAGGATTACATCAATGGCGGTTTTATGGTTTTTAAGAATGAATTTTTTGATTTTATTAAACCTGACTCAATGATAGAACAGGCCTTTCCTTTGCTAACAGGCCAAAAGCAGCTATCCATATTTTCACATGAAGGGAAATGGAAGTGTATGGATACTTACAAGGAGGTAGAGGAAATGAATGTTCTTTGGAAAGAAAATCCTTTTTGGAAAGTTTGGGAAAACGGAGTTTTCTATGGTGAGCCGATAAAAAAATTAGTTGAACAAAGCAATTTAACAAATAAAAATATTTTAGTAACCGGGGCTACCGGCTTAGTAGGCCCACATTTAGTGGAACAGCTTTTAAATTTAAAGCCTCACAAAATCGTTTGCTTGATACGTAGCAAAGATCCGAAGTCATATTTTTATACAAACAAGTTGGATGAAAAGGTGGTTTGCGCTTATGGCGATTTAAATGATAAGGAAAGAATTTTTAATGTAGTTACTAAATACGAAATTGATTATATTTTTCATGTCGGCGCCCAAGCGATCGTGCCTACCGCCATTATTAATCCAGCTGAGGCAGTTAATACTAATGTTGTTGGCACTTTGAATATTTTAGAGGCGGCCAGGTTGTCACCACTAGTTAAGGGTGTAGTAGTTGCTTCCAGTGATAAGGCTTACGGCAAGCAATGCGACGAGGCGATAGAAACAGAACCAATGGCCGGCGAGCATCCTTATGACGCTTCAAAATCTTGCACCGATCTATTGGCTAGAACTTATGCCAAAACCTACAATTTGCCGGTGGCTATTAGTCGTTTCGGCAATATTTATGGTCCAGGAGATTTGAATGCCAATAGGATTATTCCTGGAATTATGAAAGCTGTTTTAACGGGGGAGGTTTTAGAATTAAGAAGTGATGGTACTTTTGTCAGGGACTATGTTTATGTTAAAGATGTGGTGGACGGCTATATAAAAATGGCAGAGCAAATTCATCAAATTAAAGGCGAGGCTTTTAATTTTGGCGCCGGTCATAATTTTTCCGTTTTGGAATTAATCCAAAAGATCGGTTTAATTTTGAATAAAAAAATTGACTACCGAATAGTTAATAATCAGAAAAATGAAATTCCAACGCAAAGTTTAAATTCAGACAAAGCTAGACAAATTTTAAAATGGCAACCTGTTTATACTTTTGATCAGGGAATAAAAAGCACTTTTGAATGGTACAAAAAACATCTTGGTAGATAAAATTATGAATGTTCAACCGTCGGCCACATTAACTATAGCTAATTTAATTAAAGAAAAAAAAGCACGAGGAGAAAAAGTGTTTGATTTGGGTATTGGGGAAATTACCGGCCTTAAAAGTCAGGAGGTTTCAGATTTTGTGAGAAACAAATTAGAAGAAATTGTTACTTGGCAATATCCTCCAGTAGCCGGCTTTAACGAATTAAGACAATCGGTAGCTGATTGGTATAATCAAGAATATCAAACTGCTTACTCGGTTCAAAATGTTTTGGTTACTTCTGGTGGTAAGTTCGCCATTTTTATTTTGTTTCAAGTCTTGTTGAATGATAATGATGAGGTGCTGGTGCCGGCGCCCTATTGGGTAAGCTATCCGGAAATTATAAAATTATTTAAAGGAGTGCCTAAAATCATAAATACCTCGCCGGAGAGTGGCTGGAAAATTACAGTCGACGACTTAGAAAAAGCTTGGACTTTAAATACAAAAATTCTTATTTTAAATAGTCTCAGTAATCCTGCTAGTGTTATTTACAGCGAAGCGGAAATAAAAGATATCTTAAATTGGGCTGCCAGTAAAAAAATAATCGTTATTTCGGATGAAGTTTATAGTAATTTGGTTTTTGACGATAAACAAAAATTTTTTTCCTGTGGGGCCGTTGATTCCGATGGGCAAGTTGTAGTTGTACAAAGTTGTTCTAAAAATTTTGCCATGAGTGGCTGGCGTGTCGGTTTTATTTTTGGTGATGTTGATATTATTAAAAAAACTTCAATCATTCAAAGTCAAAGTACCACTGGTGTGGCGCCCATTTGTCAGTACGCCGCTTTGTCGGCCATAGAATCAAAAAACAGTATCCAGCAAAACATTAAAAGGCAACTTGTTAGTAGGAGAGAAATTTTGGTTAATAGTTTGGTCGAGTGTTTTGGGCTAAAAGTATCAACACCGACTGTCGGTTTGTATTTATTTGTTAGTTTAAAAGAGCTTGGTGTCGAATCCAACGATTCTGTTGATTTTGCCAAAAAACTTTTAGACAAAAATAATGTGGCAGTGGTGCCTGGTAAGGCTTTTGGTGTCGAGGGCTATCTTCGGTTGTCTTTCGGAGGCCCAGAGGAAGAAATCAGAGAAGGTATAAAAAGAATGTTTTTGTATATTAAAAATAATTAGTAGTATTATTACAGAGTTATGAATGATAATAAAATAAAAGTCGGTATAATTGGCACTGGTAACATCGGGAGTGATTTGCTTTTTAAAATTCAAAAATCAAAATTATTAACTTGTAAAATGTTTACCGGAGTAAATCCCGATTCTTATGGAATAAAAAAAGCCCAAGAGATTGGTATCCCGACCGCAACAAACTCCATTAAGGCCATCGTTGATAACCCAGAATGTTGTGACATAGTATTTGACGCAACTTCGGCTCAAAGCCACTTGATTCATGCCCCCATCTTAAAAGAGTTGAATAAATTTGTTATTGATTTAACGCCATCGAAAGTTGGAAAAATGTGTGTCCCTGTTGTTAACATAAACGATGTTTTGTCTTGTGATAATGTTAATCTTGTTACTTGTGGTGGACAGGCTTGTATTCCTTTGGCCAAAGCAATTATGGAAACGCACCCAGAGACTACTTATATTGAAATTGCTGGTAGTATTTCTTCGAAGTCAGCTGGAGCCGGGACTAGAGCAAATATCGAGGAATATATGCAAACCACTAAAAAAGCCTTGGAAGAATTTTCTGGTGTGCCTAAAGCTAAGGCAATTTTGGTTTTTAATCCGGCTGAACCACCCGTATTGATGCACAACACCGTTTACGCCAGTATTCCAAATCCTGACATTGACTTACTTAAGGAAAAAATTATTGAGACAGTTGAAAAAATAAAAGATTATGTCCCGGGTTATAAATTAACCCTTGGTCCAATATACGACCGTGGTCGAGTGGTAATAATGGTTCAAGTTGTTGGTGTTGGAGATTTTTTACCTCCCTATGCCGGCAACTTAGATATTATAACTTGTGCCGCCATAAAAGTTGCCGAAGAATACGCACGTAAGTTGTTAAACAATAAACAACATGAATAATTTAAAATTTTTTGATTCGACTCTGCGTGATGGATCTCATGCAGTCTCTCATCAAATCAACGTCAATCAAATAAAAGAATATTGTGAAAATATTGACCAGGCCGGTCTTTACACGGTAATTATTGGTCATGGCAACGGTTTGGGTGCTTCGTCACATCAAATAGGCTTTTCAGAAACAGAAGACCATGAAGCCATAGCTATTGCTAGAAAAATTCTTAAAAAAACCCGTTTAGGAATTTTTATGATTCCTGGTTTAGCTACCATAGAAAATGATTTGGCCCCAGCCATAAAAATGGGGATTGACTTGGCTTGTGTGGCTTCTCACTGTACCGAAGCGGACGTAACTCAACAGTATATTAGATATTTGAGCGAAGCTAAAAAAGAGGTTTATGGAGTGCTAATGATGTATCACATGACAACCAAAGAAAGATTGGTGGAAGAGGCCATAAAAATGCAATCTTATGGTGCTAACGGTGTTATTGTTATGGATTCAGCCGGAGCTTCTACCCCAGAATTAGTACAAGATACTATTAGTTGTTTGGTGAAAAATTTAAATATTCCAGTGGGTTTCCATGCTCATAATAATTTTGGCATAGCAGTTGCTAATTCTTTGATTGCCATACAGAGTGGAGCGACTATTATTGACGGAACTATTAGAGGTTTTGGTGCCGGCTCCGGAAATTGTCAGCTAGAAGCTTTAATAGCGCTTTTAAAGAAAATGAACATTGAAACAAACATCGATTTATATACGCTAATGAATGTCAGTGAAAAAGTTGTTTCTAAGATTATGAAAAAACCACAAGAAATTGATGAGGCAGGTTTAATGGGAGGGTTAACTGGCGTATTTTCTCTGTATGCTTTGCCGATTAAGCAGGCAGCCGAAAAATATAATGTTAGCGCCAGGGATATGTATGTTGAGTTGGGCAAGAGAAAAATAGTTGGCGGGCAAGAAGATATGATTATAGAGGTGGCTGAACAGCTGTCTCACAAGAAAGGTAAATAAATATTAATATAACCGTTTTTGAATAAAGTTTTTAAAAACAAAATATATGATTCGGTCTAATGAACAGATAATAAAAGAAGTCCAAGCGAAGGCCATTAAAATTGGACATTGTTTATGTAATTTAAAACTAAAGTGTCCTTGTATTGATTTTTTAGAAAATAAAGTATGTAAATGTAGTGAGCATTTTATTAAAAATAATTTAAATAAATAAACCATCCCGAGTTTTTATTAAGGGATAGTTTCCGATTAATTTATGAGAGTTGCTGATTATATTTTTAAATTTTTTTCCGAGAAAGGTGTTAATGAAGCGTTTATGATTACTGGCGGTCAAGCCATGTATTTAAATGACGCCATTTTTCAAAACAAAAAGTTTAATGTGACTTGTCTACATCACGAACAAGCGGCCGGCATGTCGGCCGAAGCTTATGGTAGAATTATTGGTAAACCAGCTATTGCCCTGATAACCGCTGGGCCAGGATCGGTAAACATTACTACTGGTTTGGTTGGCGCTTGGACAGACTCATCCCCCATGATAATAATTTCTGGCCAGTCAAACTTATCTTTTGTTAAGTATCAGGAAGAGACTGGCATTAGACAGTATGGAGTTCAGGGCATAAATATTAAACCGTTAGTCGAAAGAGTAACAAAATATTTTATTACCGTTGATGACCCTAAAAAGATTTTGTTTTATTTGCAAAAAGCTTATTATTCGGCGGTTTCAGGTAGACCGGGGCCGGTGTGGATTGATGTGCCAATTGACATTCAAAGAGCCGAAATGCCCGAAGACGATTTAGATCAATTTATTCCACCTTCAGATGAAACAAAAAACGTTAGCAAAGAACAACTTAAAAAAGTCATTGATTTAATTTCCGCTTCATCTCGCCCGATAATTTTAGCTGGCCAGGGCGTTCGTTTAGCCAATGCCTTGCCGGAATTTAATGAGATAATTAATAAATTAAATATTCCGGTTTTGACTTCAAGATTGGGTATTGACTTAATAAATAGTGATCACTCTTTATATGTTGGTCGTCCAGGCAATTATGGAGAAAGAGCTGCTAATTTTGCCATTCAGAATTCGGATTTAATATTGGTTGTCGGTTGTCGTCTAGCAACGCCTCTTATCGGTCATGATGCCAAAGATTTTGGCAGAAACGCCAAAAAAATAGTGATTGATATTGATCAAAAGGAATTGGACAAACCCGACCTTGATTTTGTATTAAAAATCAATGGCGACGCCAAGTCTTTTTTGTCTGAGCTAAGCAAGGAGATAAAAGACAAACAACTAACCGAGCATGCTGATTGGGTAAAACGTTGCAAAGCATGGAGGGATAAATACCCGGTCGTTTTGCCAGAGTACAAAAACGAAAAACCGGTCAATTCTTATTTTTTTATTGATCGTCTTTCGGATATTGCCACCAAAGACGATTTGACCTTGGTTGATACCGGCTCTTGTTTTCATGTGGCTTCACAAGCTTGGAAAATAAAAAAAGATCAACGATGGTTGACCACCGGTGGTTTGTCGTCTATGGGTTATTGGGCGGCTGGCATTGGCGCCTGTATGGCCAATAATAAAAAAAACACTATCGTGATAACCGGCGATGGAAGTTTCCAGATGAATATTCAAGAATTAGCAACAATCAAACATAACAAGTTGCCTATCAAGGTTTTTATTTTTAATAATAACGGCTATTTATTAATACGTCACACCCAGAGAAATTTTATGGAAGGAAGGTTGTTTGGTGAAAGTGCTAATAGCGGTGTATGGTGTCCCGATGCTTTAAAAATAGCTAATGCTTATGGCATTAAGAGTGTTCGTATTGAATCTGTTGACGAAGTCGACCAAAAGATAAAAGAAGTTTTGGAGTTTGATGGGCCAGTTATTTGTGATGTTATGACACCAGAATGGCAACTGCTTGTGCCGAGAGTCCAGTCGGAAAAACGATCCGATGGCGTTTTGGTCCCTCGCCCTTATGAGGATATGTTCCCTTATCTAGACAAGGATGAGTTAGCGAACAACATGATAATTTAAAAATTAACTTAATTTTATGAAATTTTCGGACTTTAAAAAAAGTGTACTGGAAAATTTTCAGGAATTAAAAAGTAAAAAATTTGGGGAAGTAATTATTCCCGGTCTTTTTGATAAAAAAGAATATAAATTAGTTTTACTTACGAGTGAATGTTCAGACAACTATGAGCTTATGAAGTTGTTGTCCGATTGGAGGAAAAAACATGAGTTTTGGTTTCAAGCCCAATTTCCCATAAGTGTTGAAAGAACTACAAATTGGTTTGACAAAAAAGTTATCAGAGAGCCAGATAGAGTTTTGTTTGTGATTGAAATTGATGGTCTTTATGTTGGTCATACTGGATTATTTAGATTTGATTTTAGTGATTTTACTTGCGAAATAGATAATGTTGTTCGTGGCGAGGACAGTGTTTTTCCTGGTATCATTGGTGATGCGGTAGTCAGTTTGATGAATTGGGGGAAAGTCGAGTTAGGTATTAAGAATTATAGATTGCAAACAACCTCGGATAACGAAAAAGCCTTACGTTTATATGGTCGGCTTGGTTTTATTGAAACCAAAAGAATTCCTTTGATTTATAAAAAAACCGAAGAGGGCGGAGAATGGATTGAGGCGCCATTGGGCTATGACAAATCGATTGAACGCTATGACGTTTACATGGAATTAAAAAGTAATTCGTGAATATGAATCCTTCCATTAATAAACAGGTTGAATTATTGGCTCAATCGGAAATTCGCAACATGTCAATTGAGTGCGATAAGATTAATGGTATTAATTTGTCACAGGGCATTTGTGATTTGCCCGTGCCTATGGAAGTCGAGCAAGGAGTAATTGAAGGTCTTAAAAAGGGTTTCAATCAGTATACCAGGTATGATGGTTTAATTGAGCTTCGCGAAGCAATTGCTAAAAAAACAAGTCATTATAATAAAATAGAAATTGATCCGGAAAAAAACGTTGTTGTTTCTGCGGGTGCCACCGGAGCTTTTTATTCGGCTTGTCTGGCATTGTTGAATCAGGGAGATGAAGTAATTATCTTTGAGCCATATTACGGTTATCATGTAAATACTTTATTGGCTGTCGGTGCAGTTCCGCGTTATATCAAAATGACTTCGCCTGACTGGAATTTTAGTATGGCCGACTTGGAGTCTGCTATCACCCCTAAGACCAAAGGGATAGTGATAAATACGCCAGCTAATCCTTGTGGCAAAGTTTTTTCCCGACAAGAATTGGAACAACTGGCCGATTTTTCCATTAAGCACAATCTGTTTGTTTTTACAGACGAAATCTACGAGTACATCACCTATGACAACAAAGAACACCTTAGCCCCGGATCCATAGAAAGAATTTTTGATCGAACTATTACCATTTCCGGTTATTCGAAAACCTATAGTATCACTGGTTGGCGCATCGGCCACTGTGTTTGTCATGAAGCATGGAAAGATATAATCGGTTATATCAACGACTTAGTTTATGTTTGCGCTCCTGCTCCTTTGCAATATGGGACAGCTCAAGGCATTATTAAATTGCCTGATGAATTTTATAAAGGTCTAAGTGAAAAATACAAAATTAAACGGGATCAGTTGTGTTCTACGCTTCAATTAATTGGTCTAACTCCCTACATTCCTCAAGGTGCTTATTATGTTCTGGCTGATGTCAGTAGAGTCCCTGGGCAGACCAGTAAAGAAAAAGCTATGTTTATTTTAAACAAGACAGGAGTAGCCAGCGTCCCCGGTTGTGCTTTTTATCATGATGGTGGCGGAGAAAATTTAGTCAGGTTTTGTTTTGCTAAAGATGATAAAAAGTTGGCAGAAGCTTGCGAACGATTACAAAAACTATTTTAAAATTAATGACAAAAATATGTTGCAAAAAAGTGAAAAAAAAATAAGTTTTGCTGGTCCATGGATCACGCAAAAAGAAGTCGATTATGTGGTTGATGCGACCAAGAATGGTTTTTATGAAACTTATGATAAAGATGTAAAAAAACTGGAAAAAACCATGTGCGATTATGTGGGCATGAAATATGGGTTAGCTACTCATTGCTGTACTCTGGCCCTTCATTTGGCGGTGGCTTCTTTGGGCATAAAAGAAGGCGACGAAGTTATTTGCACCGACTTCAGTTGGGTGGCAACCGCTTATGCTATAGCCTATACTGGGGCAACCACAGTTTTTGTGGACATTGATCCTGATAGCTGGTGTATTAGCCCTAAGGCCATTGAAGAGGCGATCACTCCAAAAACCAAAGCAATTATGTTGGTTCATTCTTTTGGTTATCCGGCGCAGATGGATGAAATAATGGCTATAGCCAAGAAAAATAATTTGTTTGTTATTGAAGATGCGGCGCCTTCTTTGGGGGCTGAGTTTCATGGGCAAAAAGTTGGTTCCTTTGGCGATATCGCTTGCTTTAGTTTTCATGGAGCCAAAATAGTTGCCAGTGGCGAGGGTGGTATTTTTTTGACAAACAATGAAGATCTGTACAAAAAAGCTTTGTTGTTGGCCAGTATGGGTCGGACAGATTCTCAGGCGGTGTTTTGGTCCGACTCTCTTGGTTATCAGTATACCATGGGTAATTTAGCTGCCTCTTTGGCTCTGGCGCAAGTAGAAAGAATAGAAGAATTAGTCGGCAAGAAAAGAGAGATTTTTAGCTGGTATGAAGACAGACTGAAAGATGTCCCGGGCATTAAGATGATAAAAGAAAAAGAGGGCATTAAAAGTAATTATTGCTATCCTTCGATTTTATTAAAGGAGAGCGTGAGTGTTCCTAGAGACGAGGTGTTGAAAAAATTTAAAGAATTAAATATTCATGCCAGGCCAGGTTTTCCAAGGATGAGTCGTTTTCCTGTTTTTGAAGCAAGATACCCCAATCCTGAGGCGGAAAAAGTTGAAAAATATGGAATTTCATTGCCGTCGGCCGCCAATTTAAATAAAGAGGACATTAATTTTGTTTGCGACGCACTTTTAGAAATAATCAGTTGACACAAAACAAACGCTAATAAAGCCGGCCTTTATTCTTGACAAATTTATTATTTCGGTGTATTTTGTTTTATTCACAAACATTGTGATTTTTGTATTTTTCAAATAAATAAAGAGGTATTATTTTGACAACACAGAGCTTGAGTCCAAGGGAACTTACAACTTTAATAAGTCTTTTGAGCAGAATTGATCGCACTAAGCCGTTGGGAACTGAGCTTTATAACGCCATTGCTTTTTTAAGCTTAAACGTGGCTATTGAAGCTTTGACTCTGCGTCAAGGCGATAAAGGGTTGGAAATTTTTCTGACTAAGCGTTCAGATACAGACACGGCTTATCCAGGGATGTGGCATTCTCCCGGAACGATTGTTAGGCCAACGGAAGAATTTGTTGACAGCTTCAAACGACTTGAAAACCGTGAGTTCAAAAATAATTTAAAAAGTTGGACTTTTATAGAAAATAATAATTGTCCAAACGAAGCTAGAGGGCATTTTCTTCAGTTGTTATATCTTTGTGAAATTGAAGAAGATCGTTCCGACAATTGGTTTTCGGTTGATAATCTGCCTCAACCAATGGTTCCCAATCACCAAGAAGTCATCATTCCTATCGCTGTAGAAGTTTTTAAAGAACTGCATAGCAAATAATTTTAAAACCCCGTTTTTATAGATTTTTATAAAACGGGGTATTTTTTTAAAAAAATCGTTGATTTACTTGATTTTTAGGGGAAAATCCACTACACTAGTAGCGTTGGTTTGAGAATATTTTTACAAATTTATGGATGAAGATTTAAAGAAAAATTTAATAAAAGCTTATCAAAAAAGCTTTAAAATAAAAGAATTTATTGCCGGCGAATCAGCCGTGCCGGTTTCTGGTAAAATTTTTGACGAACAGGAAATAGTTAAAATGACCGAAGCGGTTTTGGATGGCTGGTGGACAGAAGGTAGATTTGCCAAAGAATTTGAGGAAAAATTAGCGAACTTTTTGGGTCTTAAGTTTTGTGTTACGGTCAACTCTGGATCATCGGCTAATTTGTTGGCTATAACGGCCCTTACTTCATTTAGGTTGCCGGAAGCCAAACGATTAAAAAAAGGAGACGAGGTGATTACAGTTGCCACCAGTTTTCCAACAACCATTAATCCAATTATTCAAAATGGTTTAGTGCCAGTTCTTGTTGATGTTGAACTGGGAACTTATAATGTCAAACTGGAAAATATTAAAAAAACTATCTCAGATAAAACCAAGGCCGTCTTTATTGCCCATACACTTGGCAATCCTTTTGAAGTTGAAGAATTGAAGAAGTTTTGCGAAGAGCAAGGTTTGTGGTTGATTGAAGATAATTGTGATGCTTTAGGTTCAAAATATAATAATCAACTGACCGGCAGTTTTGGGCATATTTCCACCTGCAGTTTTTATCCGGCTCATCACATAACCATGGGTGAGGGTGGAGCAGTCTTAACCAGCGATCCGGTTTTGAATAAAATAATTCGTTCCTTGCGCGATTGGGGACGGGATTGCGTTTGTCCTACCGGCCATGACAATGCTTGCAGTAATCGTTTCGGTTGGCAATTAGGCGACTTACCTTTGGGCTATGATCATAAATATATTTACAGTGAAATTGGTTACAATTTAAAAATAACCGACATGCAGGCGGCCTTGGGTCTGGCTCAGTTGGAAAAATTGCCAGAGTTTATTGCTAGAAGAAAAGACAATTTTTCTTATTTACACCAAGCGTTTCAAAAATTTTCCGATTATTTTATTTTGCCGGCTTGGAGCGAGAAAGCCGATCCAAGTTGGTTTGGGTTTTTGCTGAATTTAAAACCAGCCGTTAACTTTTCCCGCGAGGATTTGCTTAAATATTTAAATAGCAAAAAAATCGGTACGAGGCTTTTGTTTGCCGGTAACATCACTAAACAGCCGTATTTTAAAGATTACAACATTAATTATCGCATATCCGGTGATTTAAAAAATGCCGACGAAATAATGAACAATACTTTTTGGCTTGGCGTTTATCCTGGGTTGACTAAAGATATGCTGGACTATGTTATCAAAAGCTTTGCGGAGTTTTTAAATAAATATGAATAGGCCGTTATTAAGTATTTGCATCCCAACCTATAATCGCGCCTCTTATTTTTTGCCGGAGTGTTTGAATAGTATTGTCAGTCAGCTTACCGACGAAGAGATTTGTCGGCAAGTGGAAATTATTATTTCTGACAATGCTAGTAACGACAACACCGAAGAGGTGGTTAAGGAATACCAAAAAAAGTTTAATAATATAAAATACTTTAAATTAGAGTCGACAATTACTTCAGCTCTGAATTGGGACAACGCTATTAAAAATTCTCGAGGTAAGTATATCAATACCATTGGTGACGATGATATTTATCTGCGAGATTCTTTAAAAAAATTTTTGCCCGTGTTGGCGACTACGGAGGCTAGACTGCTAGCCGTTGCTCACGTGTTAGTTGTTGATAATCAGCCACAATTAGACGATAATTACTCTGATAAAATTGCCGAAGTGGAAGTAGAAAAGATTGCTGAAAGTTTTTTTGCTTTTAATAATATTACTGAGCCAGAACACATGAAGCTTGGCCCCGGATTTTTATTTTTTTTCGGAGATCTAGCGCGTGACATAAAAAAAGCTACTGGCTATTTTTGGAAAGACCCAATTGGCGACCACTGGGCGGTTTTTAGTCTCCTGCATGGTAACTTGTCTATGATTTTTTATGATTGGCCGATAGTTGGTTGCCGGGTTCACGCCGGCAACCATTTGGCTTATAAATATAAAAGCCAAATTATGGATGAATTAATGAGGTCTTTTTTGCGAGTCCATGACAAAAAATTCGTTGTTTTTCCCGGACCTAGTTTTACTAATCTTGGTTACGTGGGAATGCAAGATATCCAATTTCATTTCCCAGGGTATCAAAAATTTCCCATTAATATTGATCAGGGTTTGCGTTTGCACATTAATGACGTTTTGCATTTAGATTTTTCTTGGCAAAAAAAAATTAAATATTTGTTTAAGTCTTTTCGCCTAATTAAACGTCAAAAATTTCGATATGGGGCAAAATTATTTTTTCAAAGCTTAAAGTATTTGGGAAAATTTATTAGCACTTATTTTAAAAAGAGATCAACATCGGCCAAGACCTAAAGTAACACTCGTTGCTTTGACGATTATGGAAAACACTACACCAAAAAGAATTTTAATATTAAGCGGTTCCGAAGAAGAGTCGCCAACTAACCCGAGTCCCAAAAGAGTTTTGGATCGGCAAGGAGAAGACGAGTCTATGTACCCTCTGGGTATTGCCTATTTGCATTCTTATTTGGAGTCGCAGGGCCATGAAGTAAAAACTCTTTTTTTGTCGAGCTATAACTTGGCCGATTGTTTAACTGAAGTTAAACGAGTAGTAGGTGAGTGGTTACCGGATATTGTTGGTTTTCAAGTTTTGGCTTCCACTAGAGTTAGTACCTACAGGTTAATTGAATATTTTCACGAGAATTACCCACAAGTAAAACTACTGGTTGGTGGCATTCACGCTAGTATTATGTATCACCAGTTGATTACCAAGTATCCCTACCTTATTGCGGTTTTGGGCGAAGGTGAATTAACTTTTGCCGAGTTGGTAGCTCGGCTCGGTTCGGAAGAACTTGATTTAAATAAAATTAATGGCATTGCTTGGTGGCGCGAAAGAGAAGTCGTCGTTACTCCGCCTCGAGAATTGATTGCCAATCTAGATACTTTACCTTTTCCTAAACATGAAGTTTTTTTCCGTACCGGTCGCACTCTAGGTAATATTTTAACGACCAGAGGCTGTCCTTTTAATTGCAGTTTTTGCTGTCTGGATACTATTTCTAAAAGAAAGGTTAGATATCGATCAGTTAAAAATGTCGTTGATGAGATTGAATATATGATCGCCAAGTTTCCGCAACTAGCCAGAATTTGGATTCATGATGACACCTTCTTTATTAACAATCAGCGAGTAATTGATTTTTGCGATGAAGTTGTCCGCCGTGGCATTAAGGTTAAGTTTGTTTGCAGTGGTCGCTTCAAGCCCTTGTCGACCTCGATGATTAAAAAATTAGAGGAAGCTAATTTTA
>CAZJEP010000001.1:145765-175981 GCA_964545125.1 uncultured Gammaproteobacteria bacterium | reverse complement strand
ACGGTTTTTCTGGTGTCATGCAAACCGACAATTTCCACTTCATCATTAACTTTGTTAACACCTTTTTCAATTCTGCCGGTTACGACCGTGCCGCGTCCTTCAATCGAAAAAATATCTTCCACTGGCATTAAGAAAGGTTTGTCGGTTTCGCGAACTGGATCAGGAATAAATTCATCAACCGCCTTAATTAAATCTTCAATTTTTTTACCCCACTCGCCATCTGGAGTTTCCAGGGCTTTTAAGGCGCTACCACGAATGATCGGAGTAGTATCACCCGGGAATTCATATTTCTTTAACAAATCGCGAATTTCTTCTTCTACCAAGTCAATCAATTCTTGGTCTTCCACCATATCGCATTTGTTTAAAAAGACGACAATATAAGGAACGCCAACTTGACGGGCTAACAAAATATGCTCGCGAGTTTGTGGCATGGGGCCATCAGTAGCAGCCACTACCAAAATAGCTCCGTCCATTTGAGCGGCGCCGGTAATCATGTTTTTGACATAATCAGCGTGACCAGGACAATCAACGTGAGCATAATGTCTCCTTTCGGATTCATACTCTACGTGAGCAGTAGCGATAGTAATACCACGAGCCTTTTCTTCCGGGGCGCTGTCAATTTGATCAACGCTCTTTTGCGTAGTCTTAAAACCCTTTTTGGTCAAGACAGTCAAAATAGCGGCAGTCAAAGTGGTTTTGCCGTGGTCAACGTGGCCGATAGTACCAATATTGACATGTGGTTTGTTTCGTTCAAATTTTTCTGCCATAGTAGTTTTGGTTAACGGTCTTTAGTTGAGCTAAAGTTTTTAACCAACCGTTTATAATTAATTTTTAATTTTGAATTTATAATTTTGAATGAATTTTTAATGACATAATTTTGAATAATTTTTTTATTCGAAATTCGAAATTAAAAATTCAAAATTTTTTCAGACTTGCCTTTTTTCCGGAATTTCCCAAACATTGCTTTTGTTTTTTTTGTCTTCCAGCAATTCGCCAATAGAACTAAAATCTGGCTTGAATTGATCGGACGTCTCTTGGTTATTTTTGGACTCAATCGCAGATTGATCAGAAATAATTTCTTCCCTCGAATCTTCAGTCGGAAAATCAGGATTAGCTTGCGAATCAGTTATCGAATGATTATCCGTTTCTAAGCCTGTTTCCAAAGAAGCAAATTCGTCTTCGGTGGGATAAAGATAATTAATGTCTTCCTCCCATTCGTCCTCCGTAGCCTCGGTCAAAGACGACATCTCTTCTCTTTCAGACTCTTCCCCAAATAAATTTTTGGGTAAAAAATCATTAGGGCTAATATCTTCAAGGTTCCAGTCCTGATTATTAAGGCTCCAGGGCTCAATATCGCGATTTATTTTATCAGTCATCTGTTCTTCTGTCAAGAAGTCTCTATATCCAGCCTCTTCTAATAAATCTTCGTACTTATTTATGGCTAATATTACATAAGACTGTTCAGGATTAAGCGAATCAAACACAATGACATTATCACCGGTTTTTTTGGCTAAATTTAGAACTCTTTGTAATCCTTGATCCATACCAAAAAAAGACTAAAAAATAATTTGTCTGTTAACAAATCTTAAATACAGTTTAGGTCTTTTTCAAAAAATAGTCAAGAAAGTTCATATTTTACCATATTTTGTATTTTTTTATTTAAAATTAGCCAAAATGTTAAAAATTTTGTTAATAATATAAAATTGGTGACAAACCAAAAAACCGCTTCAGCTTGATTTATCAACTGCCTTAATTTTTTAATCAAAAAACAGCAGCCAATGTGGAAAAAATTTATGCCAGCGCGAAACCTTTTCTTAAAAATAAAAATCGCCCAAACAAATCTCTGGGCAATTTTTATTTGTTTGCGTTGATCGAAATAATCACGGAGAAATATAAAGATAATCTCCATAAGCAG
Source organism: uncultured Gammaproteobacteria bacterium (assembly GCA_964545125.1). Taxonomy (GTDB): domain Bacteria; phylum Patescibacteriota; class Patescibacteriia; order Patescibacteriales; family Patescibacteriaceae; genus JAKAEX01. The sequence goes on along the minus strand of CAZJEP010000001.1, from coordinate 174,066 downwards.
CTAAGTTGGTGCCATCATAATCTTGAGCTGTCGCCCACCAAGGCTTATCGTATGGAGTGCCTCCGGGTGGATATTTTTCTGTCCAACTAACTCCGTAGTCGGTGGAGATATACAAACGTCCGCTTTTGGCGCCAGCCATTAAAACAGATCCGCTGTTGTTGGAGGATACCGTATAAGCAGAAAAAGATACTCCGGCCGGTTGACGTTCTGTCCAATTAACTCCACCATCAGACGAAGTCCAAAGTTTACCGCCATAACTGGCTATTAAATTGGAGCCGTCGCTATCACAATCAACGTTGGTCCAACCAGTAACGGCCGATCCTCCAGGAATTCGTTCTGTCCAGTTGGTTCCGCCATTGGCGCTAGTAAAAATACGCGAATTAGCATCATAACCGGTGCCGTTAGTTATGGAAGAAGCAATAATAAAAGAACCGTCATCATCAATAGCAATAGATCTCCAAGCCCTATTGTTGATAGAAATTTGCGGTTCAGCAAAACTGCTACCACCATTAGTAGACAGAAAAAATCTGGACTGATTGCTAGTTTGCGACGAAGCTATAGCAATAACCGAAGCGTCATTGTCAACGGCGGCGGCATACCAATTAAGTTCAGTCCCCGTTCCGGTGGGGTTAAGCTTGGTCCAGTTGGCGCCAAAGTCTGTTGACAACCAAGCGCCTCGTTGACCAACACTACTACCCACTACTATCTTTTGGCCACTATAATCCATAGCGTTAGCATCATACCTAGAATTGTTGCTCCATTGTAACAAAGGCCCAGAAGTAATCTTTGACCAAGTAGCTCCGCTATCACTAGAAACATAATAATAAGTAAGATATTTACCGACCGAATATAAAACATTTTGGGCCATTAAAAGTGTACCGTCAAAATTAGATTTAACCGTAGCAAAATAGTTTGATCCCTCTCTGGCGGTTTTTGTCCAACTATTGCCCGGCTCTGTTATGCAAATTCCTGATTGACAAGTATAACCAACACTACAGTTATTAGAACAAGTTCCGTTACAACCGTCAGCGGCGCCAGTACATTTGCCAGCGCAACTTGGCGTACAATTAATACACCTATCACCGGGCACAGCCACACAAATGCCTTTGTCTCCAAGACAATAAGTAAGATGGTAGGAGGATCCGTTAGTGTCTTGTTGATAGGTATAAGTATCGGCCACGCAAGAGCCATCTGGATTGCCAGGAGCGTTAGGCACGGCTGTTAAATAAGTTTTCCCGTTACCAACTAAAGGCAGACCAGACAGCAAATCGTTAGTCGGAGGATAAAAATCGTTTTTGTTAAAATATAGTTCCAAAGTGCTTTGCAAAAGATTGACGTCGTTGTTCCTTTTTATATCTCTGGTTTTAACCCTGATAGAATTAAGCCCAACCATCGACAAGGTGGCCAGAATACCAATAATAGCAATAACGACGATAAGCTCAATAAAAGAAAAGCCCCGCTTATATTTTTTTTGAAAAATTCTACTAAATGGTTTCATATTTGTAGATTTAAAGATAAAAAATCAAATATTTCTATCCTTTAAATTTTAGGTTATTATACCACAAATAGATAAAATATAAAAAAACCGCCAGCTAACGAACTGACGGTTTTTTATAGCAACTAATTTATTTATTTTTACCTTTATCACCAATGATTTTGTCAACCACAAACTTCGGAGCTTCGGCATAGTGTAAAAATTCCATGGCATAATTAGCGCGACCCTGGGACATGGAACGCAAAGAGGTGGCATAACCAAACATTTCCGCTAAAGGCACCTTGGCCCTAATAACTTTAATGTTGCCGCGATCAGTCATTTCTTCAATCTGGCCGCGTTTGGAATTCAAGTCGCCAACCACATTGCCCATATATTCTTCAGGTGTGGTCACTTCCACTTTCATAATCGGCTCCAACAACACCGGCTTGGCTTTAGCGGCAGCTTCTTTGAAGGCTAAAATGCCCGCCATCTTAAAAGCCATTTCGCTGGAATCAACTTCGTGATAACTACCTTCAAAAACCGTCGCCTTAATATCAACAATCGGATAACCAGCCAAGAAACCTCTTTCCACCGCCTCTTTAACACCTTTACCGATAGCCGGAATATACTCTTTAGGGATAGCTCCGCCCTTAACTTCATCAATAAATTCAAAACCCTTACCTTGTTCGTTCGGTTCAATGCGCAACCAACAATGTCCGTATTGTCCGCGTCCACCGGACTGCTTAACATATTTGCCTTCGCCTTCCGCCTTGGCTCGAATGGTTTCACGATACGAGACTTGCGGTTGACCGACATTGGCTTCAACGTTAAATTCGCGTTTCATGCGATCAACAATAATATCCAAATGTAATTCACCCATACCGCTAATTAAGGTTTGGTTAGTTTCTTCATCAGACTCGACGCGGAAAGTTGGATCTTCTTCGGCTAAGCGCGCCAAAGCCATACCCATTTTTTCTTGGTCAGCCTTAGTTTTAGGTTCCACAGCAATTTTAATAACCGGCTCAGGAAAAACAATATTTTCCAGATGAACGGGACGATTTTCTTCGCACAAAGTATTACCGGTTACGGTAGCTTTCAAACCAATAACCGCTGCAATATCACCGGCATAAATTTCATCAATCTCTTCGCGGTGATTGGCGTGCATACGCACTAAACGTCCAATACGTTCCTTGGTGCCATTATTGGAATTCAAAACATAAGAACCTGATTTTAAAACTCCGGAATAAACTCTCACAAAACATAATTTACCCACAAACGGATCAGTGGCAATTTTAAAAGCTAAAGCCACAAACGGCGCAGTGTCGTTAACCGGAATCGAAATTTTCTTTTCTTCGTCGTTGATATCGGTACCAAACAATTCCGGTTTTTCTAACGGTGACGGCAAATAATCCACCACGCCATCTAACATTAACTGGACGCCAATGTTGCGTAGGGCGGTACCACAAAATACCGGATAAATTTCATTATTAATAACTCCTTTGTGAATAGCGGCCTTTAATTCCTCGATGCTGATTTCTTCTCCGCCTAAATATTTTTCCGTTAAAACTTCATCAACCTCGGCGACACGTTCAATCATGTCGTTGCGAAATTTGGTGATTTTTTCTTTTAAGTCTTCTGGTACAGGAATTTCTTCCACTACTTCCCCGTTTTGACCTTTAAACTGATAAGCTTTTTGGGTTAAAAGATCGACCACGCCAGCAAAGGTTTCTTCGGCGCCGATCGGCAATTGAACGGCCACGGCCCGATTATTTAAACGTTCATGAATAGACTTTAAACTCATGTAAAAATCCGCGCCCATCTTATCCATTTTGTTAATAAAGCATAAGCGGGGTACATGATACTTGTCGGCTTGACGCCAAACAGTTTCCGATTGGGGCTCTACACCCTGAGAACCATCAAAAACCGCCACCGCTCCATCCAACACGCGCAAGGAGCGTTCCACTTCTACGGTAAAATCCACGTGACCGGGAGTATCAATGATGTTGATGCGAGTATCTTTCCAAAAACAAGTGGTCGCAGCCGAAGTAATGGTAATGCCGCGTTCTTTTTCTTGCTCCATCCAATCCATTTCAGCAGCGCCTTCATGCACCTCGCCAATTTTGTGTTTCTTGCCGGTATAAAACAAAACACGCTCGGTAAAAGTAGTTTTACCGGCGTCGATGTGCGCCATAATACCTATATTTCTAGTTTTTTCTAAACTATAGTCTCGGGACATAAACAATTAGTTATAAAGTTATAAAGTTGAAAGTTTATAAAGTAGCACTTCTCCTTAGGCTAGCCAAAAGTTTCGAGTCCATAACTTTATAAACTTTATGAACTTTACAAACTTTTAACTTGCGCTTCGCGCCTTAGCGCGCGAAGTGCGCAAAAGCCTTATTAGCTTCGGCCATGCGATGTACATCCATTTTCTTTTTAACAGAAGCACTTTCACCTTTGGCTGAGTTAATAATCTCTTCAGCTAATTTTTCGGCCATCTTTTTGCCTTTGCGGGAGCGGGCGGCGTCAATCATCCAACGACAACCCAAATTAAAACGACGTTCTCCCCTAACCTGATAAGGAATTTGATAGTTACCACCACCGACGCGACGACCGCGAACCTCTAATAACGGAGAAACTTGTTTTAAGGCTTTGTTAAAAACATGACGAGGGTCTTGCTTAGTCTTATCTTTAACAATATCAAAAGCTTCGTAGACCACCTTTTCGGCTACGGTTTTTTTGCCGTTATCCATAATATAATTAATGAATTTGGCAATATCCACGTCATTATAACGAGTGTCGGCTTCAATTTTTCTTTTTGGCGCTTGCTTACCTCTCATAATATTAGAATTTTGAATTTTGAATAATTACTTGATTTGCTTGGCAAAGTTTTCATTAAAAATTCTTTTTAAAACTTAAGACTTAAAACTTGAAACTTTTATTTGGGTTTCTTGGCTCCGTAGCGACTGCGTCCTTGACGACGTTTGTCTACGCCCTGCGCATCATAAACGCCACGAATAACTTTATAACGCACCCCAGGCAGATCCTTAGTTCTTCCCCCTTTAACTAAAACAATTGAGTGTTCTTGTAAATTGTGACCGATGCCGGGAATATAAGCAGTTACCTCCATGCCATTAGACAACTTAACGCGAGCAATTTTACGCAAAGCTGAGTTAGGTTTTTTGGGGGTGGTGGTGGTAACCTTTAAACAAACACCGCGCTTAAAAGAAGCTCCTTTAATCGTAGTGTTCTTTTTGCGATGGAGACTGTCCAAGCTCATTTTCAGGGCCGGAGATTTCGCCTTGGTGCCAATTTTCTTTCTACCAAAACGCACTAATTGATTCATTGTAGGCATAATAATAACAATTTATGATCCCGATATTAATGTTTAGAAATATAATACGAATACTAAAAATAGGTTCCTAATACTACAAATAAAATAAATTTCGTAGTATTTGTAGACTTTTGTAGCATTTGGACTGTAATTTGTAGTATTCGGATTAACTACAACCCCATTTAAAGACTCTACCGATAATAAAATAAGACCCGAAGTTTCGGGAATTTTTTTGACTAATCTATACTTTATCAGAAGTCCAGGAATAAGTCAACACAACTAGTTAAAAGTTATAAAGTTAAAAGTTATAAAGTATTAATTACAAAATTTACTTAATATTAAATAAAAAACAATCTAAAGACCAATAATCAGTTGAAACAGCCAAAATAATAAGGGGGCGATAAAGCTAAATACCCCCAAGGAAATTAAAATTACAATAATAATAATGCCGTAAGTCTCCAAACGATAAAAAGCCTGTCGCCCACTTTCTGGCAAAAAAGCTAAGGCAATCTTGGAACCATCCAGGGGCGGAATTGGCATCAAATTAAAAATCATTAAGGCTAAATTAAGAAAACAAAAAATTATCGATAAGACAAAAATACTGTTTAAAATTGATCCTGACATGGCGCCAAGAAGGGCGCTATTATCCCCCATTAAAAACAGATTAATCAAACCTATTTTAAAATTAGATGTTAGGGGTAAAAAGCGAGCCAACAGTCCAAAAAAAATACCCATAAGTAAGTTGGCGCCCGGTCCGGCCAAAGCTACTTTTAAATCACCAAAACGATAATCCTTAAGTCGATAAGGATTATAGGGTACCGGCTTGGCCCAGGCCAAAAAGAAACTAGCCTTGGTCAAAATTAAAACCAAGGGTAAAATTATAGAACCGAACAAATCCAGGTGCTTAATAGGGTTAAGGGTTAAGCGACCCAAGTCTTTGGCGGTGGTATCACCCAAATAATAAGCCATGGCTCCATGAGCCACCTCATGAACAACCGCGGACATAATTAGAGCAATAATGACAAAGATGGTGATTAACATAATAATTACTATAATTAAAATAAGACAGAAAGTCAAAAATAACAAACAGCAAACAATAAATAACAGTCTTATGAAAATTTTGTTGCTTGCTGTTTGTTGTTTGTTATTTAATAAAATCTTGACAATCTCCCCAAAACAATGCTATCTTAAAGCGGTATTTAAACGATTAAATAAAATAATTCAAATTCTATGCCTAGAAAATGTGATGTTTGCGGACGCGGTTCCACTAAAGATGCCTCTCGATCCCATTCTAATATCAAAACCACTAAACGTCAGCATATCAACCTACAAGCTAAAACCATCAATGGCGCTAAGTTGAAAGTCTGCACCAAATGCATCAAAACCTCTAAAAAAGATTAAATTTTCTAAACAAAAACACCTCGACTAAACTCGGGGTGTTTTTAATTATTGTTATAAATTAGTCAGGCCGAAAATAATAACTACCCACGACAACCCCATGGCGACAAAAAAACGCACAAAACTAACCCCTGGTTTTTTCTCATTAAAAATAGTCATAAAAACAAATTCAAAAAGCAAAAAGGCAAAAATTAAACTAAAAAATCAAAAGTGTTTTTTATTTTTAAATTTAACTTTTGACCCTTGGTTCTTGATCTTTGCTTTACCTCTTTTTCGGTGTTACCCAAAAACCCATATACTTGCCGAACATCAATCTGGTCTGGGCTTCCAGTCCAGGAATGGCTCCAAAGATAATAATAGACACCGGTAAAAACATCCATTGAAAAAACATCACGGTGCGCTTACCAATTCCGTAACGCTTGGGCTTCTTGGGTAAAATTAAAGTAGACACGATAGCCGATAACAACATGCCCACCAAAGCTAAATTCATTAAATTTTGCGTCACGACTGGCAAGTTGTTGGACAAAACGCTGATATTGAAACGATCGCCACCAATAAGCAAAGGTAACCAACCAATAACCGCAATAATCAAAGCGTTGGTCGCCCAAGAATGGAAACCATAAATTTGAATCCAAATCTGATAAAGCGCTTTGTTTTTAGGAAGATTCTTCCATTCCTTAATTGTGTTAAACATCAAATAAGGAACATTCTCCACCCCCCAACCCCAACGACGTTGTTGTTTGTATAAACTGCGCGCTGTCGTCACCAAGGATTTATCCATACAAACATCCATAGACACAATAAAATTCAAGGGTTCCACCTGATAATCACCGCGGTAAAAGAAAAAGGCGTGAAAAAAAATACGCGAATCCTCACTAACCATAGATGGTGACCAAAAACCGATATCCACTAAAGCACGCCAAGGCATGGAATGTGAAGAATAAGTAGCCAATTTTTCTTGCCTGATTTGCAACATCATCTGCCAAAAGGTATTAGAAAAAGCCGCAATGCGGGCAAAAAATGGCGCCTGCCAAATATTATTATTGTAAACCGGTATTGGTTGATAGCTGGAACGATGGGGCTCTTTAGCCGTAAAAAATTTGTGAGTCAAACAATAAAAATAACCTCGCCTTACCACTGTGTCGCTATCAAACACACTAACCAAAATAGTGTCATAATCTAGCTTTTCCTTGTCTATAACCTCTCTTTTAACTTCGCGGGCAGCAAAAGCTTGGTTGGCGCCCTTGCCCTTTATTTCCCCCGCCACTCCATCAGGATGAACAGTTATTAAAAAATTTCTAAACAGCTTTCCATACTCCTCCTTAATAATTTGCGCGCGCTTGGCAGCCTCCTTTCCACAACGCTCTTCGGTTGCTAAAACGACAATCATTTTATCTTTGGGATAATTATCATTTTTTAAACCATTAAAAGTTGGCCGCAAAACATCCAAATCTTCGGTAGACGTTGGCAAAATCACTAAATGGTAAATGTCTGTCCACACTAATGTCTTGGTGTAACCACCTGTCCTGACCATGGCGGAAGAGCCCGCGGTGTCTTTGATAAAAAATTGGCGGGGTGCCAGAGCTTGGCACAAACCGGCCCAATCCGTCTTCATTGAACGACTCATTTTCCGAAAAGAAGAAATTAAATATAGAGCCAAATAAACGACCTGCAAAAGCCAAAAAATATCAAACAAAATCAAAAAAACAGCTACCCAAACTGGTTGCCAATAAGAACCAATGGCCAATCCCAACAAGGTCCCCCAAGATAAAGCGCCGGGCAATATTTCTAAAACCCGATATAAACGACGATTTTTACCTGTTAAATCCGTGGCTTTGCCAATCTTTAGATAATTCATATCAATGGCTTTTTTTACCACAAAAATCGCTTGAAGTCAAAACAGTTGGCCAAACTAAAAATTTTAATAAAAACAAAAACATCTCTACTAAATTTTTGGTTTGGGTGACATTGGTAACCCGACCAGCCTTCAACGACTTTAAAATAGCCCCGACTTCTAATTTAGGAACATCAATAATAGTATAATCGGTATTCAAATACTTTAAGTCGTGAAGGTCTCCCGTAGCAACAACTGGTTTATTGAATTTTTTGGCTACAGCTAATACCGCTTTATTAGAATTGAACCACTTATTATAAAACCAAGTATGCTCAATAGCGTCAAAAATTTGAATATTTTTAGTTAGCAAGTCTAAACCCAAAGACCAGTGTCTGTCGGCCTGAGGGTGCGCCGCTAACACAAAAATTTCCGGATGTTGAAGTTTGTATTTTTTTAAATCAGCTAAATTTTTTACCTTAAGAATATTCGTCTGGCAATTTAACACTACCACGTGCGGACGACGCCGACCCTCAGACAATTCCAATTCAATTCCGTTAATTAATAAAACGCCTTGTTTTTGAGCATAGCTAATGAACTCCGGACGAGTAGCCAGGCTTTTATGACAAGTTAACGCCAAAACCTGAAAGTTAAATTTTTTAGCTTCATCAATTAACCTAAAAATGTCGTAGCTTATCACTCGACCATCGTTTAAGTCTTCTTTAGTATGAATATGTAAACTGGCTTTAAGTTTCATGATGTCCGCCCTCCCGAGAATTAAGTTTGCGACCGTGCCAATCAACCGGAACGGTTTTCCCTAAATCGGATAATTTTAATTCAGCCGTGGGACGAGTCGCGCTCTGGTTGGTCTTTAAATTTTTTAATTCTTGCTCTTTGGCTTTTTTTCTAGCTTCAACTTGACGCTTGCGTTCGTCTTTAGACTTGGTCAAACAGTCTTTGCAAAAAACTGGTCGAATGCCATCTGGTTCAAAATTAATCCAAGTTTTTTTACCACAACCATCGCACTCTACTTCCTTGGAGTCGGCCGAAATTTTAACAGGAGCGCTCAAAGCAGTGTCGGAACTTGCCGTTTCACCGGGTTTATCACTTTTAGCTGTTGCTTGTATTATTTCGTCTTCGTGCCAAGTAGCGATAGCTCGCTCTACATCTTCTCGACTACCAGCATAATGATTTCTAGTATAAGCGATGACTGCTTCCTCGTTGTGAGTTTTTTCATCACTTGGCAAGGGCGGCAAACCGCGAGCGGAAAAAGGATTAGAGGCTACGCCGTCAATCATCAACTTTAAACAAATATTATATTTAGGCAAACTAACCAAATCTTCTTCTGTGAAGGTTGGAGAAAATTCTTTGACCAAAGCTTCTGCGTCAGTAGCCCCCACTCGAAAAACAACTAAAGTGCCCACGTTGCCAAAAACTGCAGCCGCCACTTCTTCTGGCAATTGTTCAATATATTGGTGGCCCATAATTAAATTTAGGCGATATTTTCTGGCTTCCGATAAAATATTGGCAAAACTGGTAGTAGCAAAATTTTGGAATTCATCAACATGCAAATAAAAATCTTGACGTTCATATTCGGGCACATCTACTCGACTCATAGCCGCTAATTGCAGCTTGGTAATCATCATCGCTCCAAGCAACTGCGCGTTATCTTCTCCAATACGACCTTTGCTTAAATTAAGCAAGAGAACCTTTTTTTCGTCCATGATGGCTCGCAAATTAATAGCTGACTTGGGCTGACCGACAATATTACGAATCAAAGAGCTGGACAAAAATTGACCGACTTTATTTTGAATAGGCGCCACGGCTTCGGCAGCAAATTTATCCGCATAACCGGCAAATTCCTTTACCCAAAAAGCCTTGACCACCGGATCCTGAATATTTTCAATCACCTTTTTTCTGAAAGCCTTGTCTGACAACATTCTGGTAACCGACAACAAAGTCGAGCCAGGATAATCCAAAACAGCCAAAATAGCGTTACGCAAAATATACTCTAAACGGGGTCCCCAAGAGTCAACCCATAATTTTTGAAAAACACCAATCAATCCGGAAGCCACTAAATGCTTATAATGAGCATCGACTTGTTCCAAAATATTAAAAGCAATAGGATGGTCAGTGTCCGCCGGATTAAAATAAATGGTGTCTTGAATTCGTTCATCGGGAATAAATTGCAGAATTTTTTCCACGGTATCGCCATGTGGATCAACTACCGCCACGCCCCGTCCAGCGCGAATATCTTCCATAATCATGTTTTCCAATAACGTGGATTTTCCCATGCCGGTTTTGCCGATGACATACATGTGTCGGCGCCGATCGTCAACTTTGATGCCAAATTTACGGTGTTGGTTGCGAAAAGTAGTTTCGGCAAAGATAGTTAGATCAAGATTCTTGTCATTCATATATAAATATAATTAATCCAAATACTACAAATAAAACACATTAAATTTCGTAGTATTTGTAGTCTTTCGTAGTATTCGTATGCTTTTTCGTAGTATTAGGATTAACTTCACACATTTTAAATAAAAGGAAGGTTTTCTGGAGCTTGATCCTTTCTGGTTGCTGGCTTAGCTTTCTCTTCTGCTAGAAAATCTGAAAAACTGTTTCTTGGTTGAGATTCTTTGTCTTCAGGGAGATTGGCCATTTCTTCGTCGCCAAAAAGAGCTTCATAGCTAATCGTCGGCTTAGCTTCTCCTACTGGCAACCGCATCGGTGGCTCTACTCGGCGAGCGGCAGCACGCTGGACCAACGGAGCTTTAACCACGGCGTCAATTGGAAAATGCCAGATGGTTGCCAATTCTTCATTACTGAGAATAAACGGCATCCGTCCTAACCAAGCGCTACGCCACTTATAAGCCCGCATTATTTTATTTTTACGAACATTGTTTCTTTGGTCCGCTCGAAAATAAGCAGTAGAAGTGGCTGTTTTGGCCGCATCCGGTTTAAAACCATTTAAATCGTTAGCAGCAAATTGTTTCATAAAGCCCACAAAACCATTGACCACCTTGGGCTTATTCATCATTTCTTTTTTGGCTAAATAAACCATGCGAATTTTAACTTCAAAGCCGATTTTGTTTATTTTGTTTTGAATGCCTTCAATCTGTTTTTTTTGCTTGGGGCGCAAATTTAGCATAGAGGGCGGTTCTGGTTTCTTGGGGGGTTCCACTTTTTTACCCATACCAGCGTCAACAATATTCCCAAAACTTTCCAAAGCTGACAAAAGAAAACCGGGTTTAGCCTTGTCGCCAATAATTTTTCCTGATGTTTTTTCAAAAGTTTTAACCCAATCAAAGCCAGTGGGCTTGGTAATAATTTGATACCACAATTGCTCACCCTTTTTTAAGCTGCTCATCAAATCCATCAAACTAGCCATAGGGTCGCGATATAAAGTTTCCGGTTCACCAAATTGATGTTCAAATTCTTTATAAAGTCTAATTGGCAAAGCCGGATTGGCGGTTAAAACAAACTCTCCGCCCCACAAATCATAATCATTGTCGGGAAAATTATCAGGCGCGGTGCCAACATAATCCTCTACTTGAGAAATTTCCGCGTCAGGGTATTGTGAATAAATAGCTGTCTCTACAAAGTCTTTAAATTGTGCCGGCGCCACCACCAAAAATTGAATATAGCCATCAATGGAAACTATTTCAAAACTGAAAGACGGCTGATATAAACCTTCCCACCATTTTTCAATTAAATTAGGGGTTTTTTGCGCGCCATGTAAATAAGCGAATAAATTTTCTACGGCTCGTAAGGACTGGGTGTTGTTTTGAGGAATGTCAATGGCCAAAATAATGGTTTTTTGTTTGGCGGCATAAAGACCTTGCCGATAATACAACCATAACTGCAACGTTCCCCAAATAAAAACTACGGCGATGGGTAACCAGCCAAAATACCAAAAAAGCAACCGCCAAAGAATGTCGCCCAGAGGCAAAGAAATCAATTCGGATAATTGGGTAAAGTCAAGATTAATGATCATAGAGCTAAAACAAGGCCAACTTGGCTTGAATTAATTTTATCACAAAAAGGTCTTAAATAAAAATACATCGCAACAGGTTTTAGGTATTAGGAATTAGGCATTAGTGATAAGCTTCTTTTTATTATTTTGTAGTTTTCTAAAACCTATTACCTATTACCTAAAAACCTATGCTTAACTTAAACTAAAAACCCCCGACGGTTGGGTCGAGGGTTTTTATTAGGCAATCGTTTCTTTAAGTTTATATTTTCCATCTTTAGTTCTTTCAAATCTATTTTTATTCATCAGGGCTAGATTGACCGTAGTTTGTTTGACCAGACGCTGGTCTAAAACTTTCTCGGTAATTGCTTCTTTGCTTAAAGGATCTTTGGCTTCTTTGAGAATCTCGGCAATAACATCAGCCACCGTTCCTTCTTTGTAACCCCACTCCCTTAATCCATACAAGCCACGGCCGACCAAAACGTACTTATCATCTAAAATTAATTCATTGTGGGTCGTAGCGGTATTAACACTCTTGCCATCAAAACCCATCTCGGAAATCTTTTTAGCTATATCCCCATAATACATGGGCTTGCCATGAGCCTTAAGGACCAAATAAATTTTATCATTAATTGTCTTGGGCTTTACTTCACGAGACTCTCGGTGTCCCCAAGCGCCAAATTTGTTTTGTTCAACTTCAGTTAAAGCTGAAAGCAAAGAATAAATAGCTCGATCGTTATAAGCAGATTCGAATGCTTCACCGGTTGCAGATCCAATCAGTTCCTTAAGATCAACGTTGCCAGAAACGTTAAACTTGTCGGCATGAGCCTGATAAGATTTTAAGCTCTTAATCAGAGAAATTAAGTCTTCGGTGGTTAATAAATTTTTAAAATCCTTAATAGCCGTCAACAATTCTTCGGCTACCGCTTCCATATGTTCCAAGCTTTGATATTTAATCTTATAAAAATTATTAAAGTATTTAGAGTTACTAACCTCATCAAAATGATCGTTTAACAAACGAGAAAGAACAAACTCAAAATAAGGGAAAATCTGTTTTTTTTCGCCAACGCCATCTTGAGATAAGTTGGACAAAATATTAAACAAATAATTCTTTTCCACTAACCCACCGTGTTCTTCGCTTAATTCCGTCACTATTTGACGCAAAGTACCCAAACGAGCTTCTAAATCCGGATTCTTTTTGAGCTTATTAACTCCGCCACTTTCAATCTGGCGAATGCGTTCGCGAGTTAATTTGTGGCGATTACCAATCCCCTCCAAGGTTTCTTTTGGCTCGCCAAACAAACCAAAGCGCCTTTTCAAGACATCTTGTTCCCTTTTGTTCAATTGTTGTAATAAAGCCGCTACCGTTTCAACCACATTTAAGCTAGCTAAATCTTTCATTTGCTTGTCGGCTATAATGGTGTTCAAAATGGAATCGTTCTTCATCATATAAAGAAAAGATATCTCTCCTAATATCTTTAACTTAGATATTTTTGCTAAATTTTACCTAAAATTAGATATTTTTTAAAAAATTTATAGAATTATTTAAATTATGCTGATAATATAGCATTTTTTTAAAAAATAGTCAACCTTATTAAATTAAAGGTTAAAAACACAAAAAACAAAGAAAAAAATAACAAAAAAACCTTAATAATAAAAATATCCAGAAAAATTTCCAGATATTATGCTTTTTATTTTTAATTTTTGGCTTTATGACTCTAAATAATCTTGTTTTCGTCAACTATAACTATTTTGGTCCCGTCTAAAATCATATAAATAAAAACGTCGGCTACCTCCCGACGGTAATTGAATTCTTCCTCGGTCATAACGGCATAATTAATTTCTCTGACCAAGTTGTTTTCCAGTTCTTTGACTATTTTGCCCAAACGTTCGCGATTGAAATCTCCCACCATAAACAAATCCACGTTGGCGTTGTCATCATTCACAAAAAATCCGGTCAAAATAAGAAGCTTAATTTTACCAAGCTTTTTAAGTTTATCAGTAAATTCCTTTTCATAGAGCACCTCAGACTTGACCAACAGAGCCTTTAATTCTTTATAAAAAACAAAATTTTCCTGCACCTGATAATATTTTTTATCTTGTTTGCCAATTTTTTCTCCCTCCAGTTCTCCGGCCTCTGCCTCCTTGGCCCCTAACAAACCAATATCCACCAAATTGCCAATTTCTCGATGAACCGAGTTTAACTGTAGCCCCAAATTTCTAGCAACTTCACGCACAAAAAACTTTTGACCAGGATTCAAAAGAAATAATTTCAAAATTTTTACCCGAGCGTTGGAGCCAAAAAGCTTGCTTAGCATAAACTTCAATTTTTATTAGCTTTATAGTATAATACAAAGGAGCAAACGTCAAGCCAAGCTTGGCTGTTTATTTGTTGTAAATGAAATACTTTTTCACAGAATAATTAGCAAAAACACTTAACTTTATAAACTTTCGACTTTTAACTTTATAACTCTTTGTATGTCTTATAAAATAGCTCAATTATCTGTTAGCCCCAAAAATAATACGGGGATTTTGAGCAAAATATTTTTGAGCCAACCAAACATGGAAGAAGAGTTGCTTCTGGGAAAATTGTTTGTTTTGGCCGAAATAAAAAATCGCAAACCGGACATCCAGTTGGCTAGTTTTATTATTGATCGCATTAACTTGTTTTATTATCAAAACGAACAAATCCCTTTATTGGCGCGCTTGGCCACTATTACAGTCAGCGATATTTTTGAATCTTCCTTAGCTAAACTCAACCAAGCTATCGTAACCTTTATCCAAACAGAAAGAATTCAAGTGGCCGGCGATGATTGTAATTTGACTATTGGAGTTATTCATAAAAACAAATTATATTTTTGTAATTTAGGGCACAATCGAGCCCTCTTAATTTATAAACCGAAAATAAAAAGCAACCGGCAAATTAATGGCTACGACTTAATTAATATCACTCTCAGCACGGCCGATCCGACTCAGGACGTAGTACTGGCTGACAAACTATTTACCAACACCATTTCCGGCTCTATCCCGATCGACGGTTATTTTGTTTTTACCAACGAGGCTCTTCATGAGTTTTTAACCGAAAACCAACTTGTCAAAATTGTCACCACTCTTCAACCTTCCGGGGCCGCCGAACAAATTAAAAATATTTTAGAGCAAACTAATATTTATATGCCCTTTGTTGGTTTGATTATTAAAAATCAATCCGCTAGCGGTCATCACAAAAAGAGCGAAGAGGTTTACGCTCTGGCGCCCAGCCAACGAGTCAGACAAGAACCCTCTCCAACCTACCATACCCTAGCTACCAGCCGAGAACGCGAACCAAATTTTCGCCAAGAACGCGATCTTAACAAAGAATCCATTAAAACCCTCAACCGTACCGCCGCCAAAACTGATCAAATTTTACGTTCCCCTGGTTTTATCAATTATCTTAAGCTGAAACAACTTTTTCGTAAATTTAAATTGCCAGAATTTAACAAAAAACAAAACAAACTGCTTCTAAAACGAGATAATTTAACTTGGTTAAAAAAAGAAGGTTTAATCTCTTTGAAAAAAATCGGGGAAGGTTTGCTAAAAGCCGGACAAATTGCCTGGGTCTTAGGACAAAAAGCGCATCAAACCATAGCCAAAAAGGAAGCCAGAACCGAGCTTCGCGAACGCTTGGTTGCCACCAAAGAACGTTTGGGCAAAAAACAACTAATCATGATTGGGGTTATTGTCCTGTCAATTATTGGTTTAATCGCTAGTTTATACTGGAGCAATATCCAAAAAATTGAGCGTCAAAATAAAACGGCCTGGGATAATGCCAGCCAACAATTCAACGACAAAGAAAAACAGGTCCAGGGAGATTTAATTTATAACAACAAAAATAAAGCCCAAATCACCGTCGAAGAAATGGGAAGCCTTTTGCCGATTTTATCCGCCGCCATCGGCAAAAATAAAAACCGCCAAGCTGATTATCAAGCTATCAATATCCGCTATCAAAAATTAGCCGACGCTATCAGCGGTTTAGTGCGTTTAGATCAGGTGGAAACAGTCTTTAGTTTGCCCGCCGAAAAAACCGCCACCGCCCTAAGTTTAGTCGGCGACAAAATCTATTTAACCACTGGCGCCACTATTTCAGAATTAAACCCGGCGACCAAAGAATTAAAAGAGATAACTTCCGAAGCGACTAATCCCCTGTTTCTTAATAGCGACAAAGACGGACGCTCCTGGTGGCTGGCCGGCAACACTGTCATCTCGCTAGAGGCTAAAACCGGACAAATTAAAAAACAAACCATCACCGGAGCCCCCACCACCGTCACCGCCGGTAACGCCTATAACAATCACCTTTATCTTTTTGATTCGACCAATAAACAAATTTATCGTTTTACCTTAGCTGGTGGAACTTTTGCTAATAGCAATCCTTGGCTCAACCAAACATTAGCTGTAGAGGCTAACGGTCTGGCTATTGAAACCTCGGTTTATCTTTTGTTTAATAATCAAATCATCAAATTTGATAATGGCGCGCCTAACAGTCCTCCCTGGGACCAGCCTTTCCCCGCCCTGACCAGCGCCAAGAGTTTGTTGGCGCCCACTGGCACCGATTATCTTTTGACCATCGATCATGACAGTCAACGCGTGGTAATTTTTAGTCGCAACAGTAAACTCTTGTCTCAATATACCAGTGCTAGTTGGACTGATTTGAAATCAATAGCTTTTGACAGCGCCAACCAAACAGTCTACTTACTTAATGGGCAGGATGTTGTTAGATTCAAACTTAAAAAATAGACAAAAAGTCTTAAGTCTTAAGTTAAAAATATTAAGTTCTTATATTCTTGTAATTACTTAAAACTTAAAACTTGTAACTTAAAACTTTTGATAGATATAAAAAAATACCTCGTTTAATTAAACGAGGTATTTTTTTAATAAAATTTATCTTATTTTAATGTGACTTTGGCTCCCGCTTCTTCCAGGGCTTTCTTGATTTTTTCAGCCTCTTCTTTGTTGACGGCTTCTTTAACCATCTTAGGAGCGCCGTCTACCAAATCTTTGGCTTCTTTCAAACCCAAGTCGGTCACGGTACGCACGGCTTTGATGACGTTAATTTTGTTAGCGCCACCATCAGTCAATTCAACATCAAAGCTATCTTTTTCCTCAGCGGCTTCAGCGGCCACAGCTGGACCGGCCGCCATCATCATAGCTGGGGCAGAGGCGGACACACCAAATTTTTCCTCCAAAATTTTAACCAATTCGGCTAAATCCAAGACGGACATTTTTTCGACAGATTCCACTAAAGTTTTAAACTTTTCTGGAACGACAATGTTTTTTTCTTCCATATTTTTCACATAGCACATATCACATAGCATATAACAAATTTACTCTACGCTGATATGTATAATTAATTAATTTTTTAAACAACCCCTAACCGCAGACCCTCAAGCAGAATAAGAAACAAAATTATGCTTATAGCACCCTGCTGTGTGCTACGTGTTATGTGTTGTGTGATTCTTAATTCTTCTTCTCTTGGACGGCGTGTAAAACGTTGACCAAGTTGCGCAGGTTACCGGCTAAGGCATTAACAAATCCGGACACCGGAGCGTTAATGGATCCGACCAATTTGGCATAAAGTTCTTGTTTAGAGGGTACATTGGCTAAAGCTGAGACGCCGTTGGCATCAATCACTTGGCCTTCCAAAATTCCGCCTAAAAATTTAACTTGCCCAGCATGGTCTTTGATAAACTTGTTCAAAATTTTCGCCGGAGCTACTTCGTCTTGATAGCCGAAAATTACAGCTAACTGTCCGTCGGAACTCTTGGGGTCAAAATCTCCCAAATTTTTTTCTTTCAAAGCCAATTTCAGCAAAGTTTTTTTGGCTACGCAGTATTCACCATCTCCCTGTCTAAGGTCGTTACGCAACATTTCGTTGTCTACCACCTTCAAACCGGTAAAATGAGCAAAGACTACGGATTTTGCCTCATCAAACTTTTTCGCCAAATCGCGCAAAATAACTTGTTTTTGCTGTTTGGTTTTTGGCATAATAATTTAGGTTTTAGGTATTAGGTATTAGGTATTAGAATTTTAATCTGCTTATCAGCTAAATTAGCCATACCTACTATCAATGCTAAACCCTATAAAAATAAAAAAACTGTCGCCTAAATAGCCACAGTCAAAATTAACCTTTAATTTCGTCTCGGTAGGACTTATGAATGGCTCCCCTGAGAGAAGCCGAAGGGCCTACTGTCTGCGACTATTAAGTTGTAAGATGATTATATGATTATCGCGCAAAAAAGTCAATACTCCAAAAATTTTGGCTAAAATAAAGCTTATTTTTATTATATGTTGACATTTTTTTAGTTAATTGACGCCTGTTAAAATGTGGATTTCTTGGGATCGGGCCATATAAAAATTTTGGGTTATTTTGGGAGTAAAATTTCTTTACAAAAATTTTCTGTTTGAAGCGTAGCGAGTTAAAATTTTTGTTGGAAATTTTACGGACAAAACCAAAATTTTTATCCAGCCCGAAACTTTAGGCTCCACCCTTTGGTTACAAAGGGTGGAAAAAAATAGATTATTTTAAATACTTGGCTTTGTTGGCTTTATGTTCCTCAAAGGTTTTACTAAAAACGGTCTCGCCGGTATCGGGGCGAGAGAGAAAATAATTATAGTCAGTCTTGGTAGGATAGAGCGCCGAGCGAATGGCCTTGAGGCCCGGATTGTTAATAGGGGTCGGAGGCAGGCCATCATTGCGATAAGTATTGTAAGGCGAATTTATTTGCGTATCAGCCAAAGTATACTGAGCCTTACTCTCCCCCAAAATATAGGCCAAGGTGGCGCAAGACTCCAGGCGTTGACCATTGGTAATTCTGTCCCAAAAAATTCCCGAGACAATTTTCATATCAGTTTCGCTCTTAACTTCTTTTTCCAAAATAGAAGCCATAATCAAAATTTGGAAAATGCTTTTATTTTGACGCTTGGCCTCAGCGCGCATCTCGGCATCAAATTTATTATTAAAATTATTTAAAGCCTTGGTCAGCAATTCTTCGCAGGTGGCGTCAGCAAAGACGCGGTAAGTATCGGGAAAAAAATAACCCTCCAAATCCACTTTCGTCGGGGCCTCACGCAAGAAATCATAAGCCTTTAAATTAGCTGGTAGTTTGCTGATATAAGTTTTAAAGAAAGTTGAACAATCATCAGCCAGCAATTTGTTGTCCTGCAAATATTTATTTATTTCTTTCAGGCTCATCCCCTCTTTAATTAAAATGTTTTTTTCATTGTAATCAACTTCGCCTCGCGCCAAGAGTCTAATGATGTCCGACAAATTATTACCGGCTTTAATCAAATATTTTCCGGCCTGCAATTTATCTTGCTTGCCGGACAATTTAACTTCCGCCTTAAACACCCAGGGCGATTTAATCAAACCAGCCTGAACCAAACTATCGGCAATTTGCCCAACCTTGGCTCCAGATTGCACTTCAAACTTGGTGTCCTGAGCCACCCTATAACTAACTTTAGACGAATACCAAAACCACGCGACTAAAATCGCTACAATAATTACAGTAAAAATAGTTAATAATTTTTTCATAATTAATCTATAAATTTTCGTGCCAACCTTGTTCTTTGATTTTGGCCACACATTCCTTAACTTCAGCGCTACGCCGACTGGAAGAAATAAACAGACCTTCGGGCGTATCCACTACAATCAAATCATCCAAATCATTAATCACTACCACCTTTTTCTTGTCAGTGCTATAAATTAAATTATTTTTAGCCTTATTAGTAATCACTCTCCCCTTGGTCAAATTGTTAGCTTCATCATTCAAAAGCATTTTTTTAATAATGTGCCATTTGCCAAGATCCGACCAGCCGAGACCAGAAGACACGCTCATAGCCAAATTCGGAGCTTTGTCGGTGATGGCCGATTCAATGGTCATTTTTTCCAAGCCAGCATAAAGCTCAGCTATTTTTTTCTCTTGACCGCCTGGTTTCATTAAAGCCACAATTTTCTCACACACTTTCGTCATCTCTGGTTGCAAGTCGGTAAATAATTGTTTGATATAACCCAAGTGCCAAAGATACATACCGGTGTGACAATAATAAATTCCGCTATCAATTAATTCTTGGCAACGTTCTTCGTTGGGTTTTTCCACCACCTTGGCCACTTTAAAAATCCCCTCTTCCCCATCCGAGTCCAAATTTTTTCCTGCCTTAAAATAACTATATCCTGTGTCCAAATAAGTCGGACGCACCGCCGGCGTTAAAATATAGTCGTTATTTTGATCTAAAAATTTGGCCGATAGTTTTAACAAATTACGAAAGGCTTCGGCATCACTGATAAAATCGTCCGAAGGCAAAGAAGCTATCACCTCGTCGGGCGAACAAATAGTTGACAAAAAACAAACTTCCAGACACATGGCCGGTCCGGTGTTGCGCGATTCGGTTTCGGCAATAATGTTGGTTGACTTAACTTCCGGCAAGCAGGCCTGGAGGCGATCTAACAGCTTGGCGTTAACACTAACAAAAATATCATCTCTAGAGGCTACAACCGGCCTGACGCGATCAAAAGTTACCTTAACCATGGGATCGTCGCCCACGACCGGTTGAAATTGTTTTGGGTTGTCTTGTCGGCTCAGGGGCCACAATCTAGTGCCCGTCCCGCCGGCACGGATAACTATCTTCATATTCAAATTTTTCTTTTCTGCAACCTTTATTAATAACACGAATACTACAAATTATATTCTGAAACTAAGAAAAAATTCCCAAATCTAAATAACCAATGACCAACAAAATCCCAAAACCCAAATTCAAATTGGTCATTATGATTTGGCGCTTACTTGGTCATTGAAAATTGGGCTTTGTGATTTATTGTTTGTAGCCTTCGGATTAACTTTCAAAATTGCCATTTTCTTCTCACTATTCTATAATAACAGTATCCCCAAAAAAGTAAAATAAATCTATGCCTTCCATCCAGTACTTACTGTTGCCGTTATTGGCCGCTATTTTGGCTCAAGGTAGCAAATTTTTTATTAAATCCAATCACACTCGAGCCAGCTGGAAAAACATTGCTTCTTATTCCGGCATGCCTAGCGGTCACAGTGCCATTACGGTTTCACTGGCCACTATTATTTTTCTTAACGAAGGTTTGTCGGCTTCTTTTGCCGTGGCTCTGGTGCTAACCACCTTAACCATCCGCGATGCTGTCGGCCTCAGGCGTTATATCGGTAAACAAGGCGAAGTGCTTAACGACTTGGTCGCCGACTTAGAAGAAGATGATTTTTTGGATGCCAAATACCCACACCTGGCGGAAAAAATCGGCCACACCAAAAAACAAGCCATGGTCGGCGCCATTATCGGTTTTCTAGTCAGCTTACTGGGATACTATCTGCTTTAGCTTTAGGAGTAAAAGTTAACGTAACCGCCACGGAAAAATCCCAATTTCCAAATCCCAATTTCCAAACAAATCTCAAATCACAATTCCCAAATAAATTTCAGAATTTAAACATAAAATCATCCGCGATTAGCGGATACCAAAATTGGACATTGGAACTTGGGAATTAAAAATTTCGTGCCAAACACAAAAACCACTGATTTTTTACGTCAGTGGTTTTTATATTCTATTTACTTTCTACTGCACATCTGGACTCGCCTGACGATTTTTGAAACCGGTGCCAGCCGGAATCGGACGACCAATAATCACGTTTTCTTTTAAGCCTTCCAAATAATCAACCTTACCGGTCACTGCGGCGTCAATCAAGACGCGAGAAGTTTCCTGAAAGGAAGCGGCGGATAAAAAGCTGTTGGTGGATAAAGACACCTTAGTGATGCCCAAAAGCAACTGATGACAGGTGGCCGGTTTTTTGCCGGCGGAGATAGCGCGACTATTGGCGCGATTGAAAATAACTTTTTCTACCGTCTCGCCTTCCATTAAGTCAGTGTCTCCGGCATCGACGACTTCCACGCGTGAGAACATTTGACGCGCAATCGTCTCAATGTGTTTGTCGTTTAAGGGCTGTCCCTGAGAAGAATAAACGAACTGAATTTCTTTAATAATATACTTCTGGGTTTCTTCCATGCCCCTTAATTCATACAAGTGTTTCAGATCCATACTGCCTTCAGTTAGTTGGGTGCCAGCTTCCACCATCTCTCCGTCATTAACCAAAATACCAAAACCGCGAGGAATAACATATTCTCTAATTTTATCAGCCTTGACCGCGATCGTTACCGCCTGTTTTTCCAATTTAACCGTACCGGTTGACTTAGCCGTAACGACCTCTTCTCCTGAGCGGAAAAGTTCTGTCCCTACCTTAACCTTATCCCCTTCCGCTACTAAAATTTCTAATTTCTTTTTGGTTTTATCTTTCAACAAGGCAAAAGCGTGGCGTTCCAAATCTTCTCCTTCATGATGAATCTGTAAAATTTTATCCCGTAAATTAGAAAACAAAACTTTACCGTCTTTGTCTTGGGTGGTTTTAGATTGAGTTTCAATCTTAACTTTACCGGCTACGTCAGCCATAAAGGCGCGTTTTTTCGGAGTACGGGCTTCAAAGACTTCTTCCACGCGAGGTAAACCTTGAGTAATATCATCGCCACCGGCCACACCGCCAGTATGAAAGGTTCTCATGGTCAACTGCGTGCCAGGTTCACCAATAGACTGGGCGGCAATAATGCCGACGGCCGTACCGATGGCTACTGGTTTATTATAGGCCAAGTCATAACCGTAACATTTTTGACAAACACCTTTCATGGATTGGCAAGTCATCAGAGAGCGCACTCTAGCCTCTTTAATATCTTCTTTGTCCAATTTTCCGGCGACGGCTTCAGTTATCAAGGTTCCGGCCTTAGCTAAAACCTTACCTTTAGCATTTTTTAAATCATCAGCCAAATAACGACCGGTAATACGCGCCAAGAGAGAGCGACCGATTTGTTTGCTGTCTTCGGCCGTCCAGGTAATGCCTTTGTCCGTGCCACAATCTTCTTCATAAACAACCAATTCTTGGGAAACATCTACTAGACGACGGGTTAAATAACCGGCGTTAGCGGTACGCAAGGCCGTATCAGACAAACCTTTACGCACGCCGTGAGTGGCGATAAAATATTCCAAAACATCAAAGCCTTTTTTAAAATTACCTTTTACCGGCAATTCAATAATGGCTCCGGAAGGAGAAGTTACCAGGCCCTTCATGCCCAAAATCTGAGTTAACTGCGCCCAAGAACCGCGCGCGCCGGATTTAATCATAGAATAAACCGGACCATTCTTATCTAAACTATTAATGCAAATATCAGTAACGTCTTCTTTGGCATGAGTCCACAATTCAATAATTTTGCTATAACGCTCGCTTTCGGTTAACAGGCCGTCTTCATAGCTGGTCATAACTTCTTCGGCTAAACTTTCAGTGGTACTAATTTTGTTGGCCACCGCCTCAAACTTAGGCAAATCATCCATCCCCCAAGACAATCCCGATTTGGTGATGTAATCAAAGGCCAAACCCTTTAAGTTGTCGACAAAGGCCACGGTTTCGTCTTCACCATAATGACGCAAACAATCTTTAACCAAATTTTTCAGTTCACCTTTAGAGACAATTTTATTTACAAAACGCAATTTGGGGGGCAAAACTTCATTAAAAACCAATTGACCAACAGAAGTGTCAATTAACCCGCTCAAACCATAATCATTAATCCTGACCTTAATCGGTTGACGCAGTCTAATTTTTCCTAAATCGTAAAATAATTTGGCTTCGGCGATATTAGAAAAATATTTAACATTTTTATCACTAATTTCTTCTTCAAAACTGGTTAAATAATAAACGCCCCAAACAATGTCTTGGCCCGGCGCCACAACCGGTTCACCGGTGGCCGGCTTCAATAAGTTGTGAGAAGCCAACATAATAAATTCAGCCTCTTCGCGCGCTTCCTGGGTCAAAGGCACGTGAACAGCCATTTGATCGCCGTCAAAGTCGGCATTAAAAGCCGTACAAACCAAAGGATGAATCTGTAAAGCTAAGCCTTCGATCATAATCGGCTTAAAAGCCTGGATACCTAAACGGTGCAAAGTCGGAGCGCGGTTCAAAAGCACAAAGGAATCGTCAACAATCACCTGCAAAATATCCCAGACCTCATCGTGGCCAGCCTCGATATAACGGGAAGCACTACGAACATTGTGCACAATTTCCTTGGAAATCAATTGACTGATAATAAACGGTTTAAACAATTCCAAAGCCATGCGCTTGGGAATACCGCATTGATATAATTTTAATTTAGGATTGACGGTAATAACGCTACGTCCGGAATAGTCCACGCGTTTACCAAGCAAATTTTGGCGGAAACGTCCTTGTTTGCCTTTGAGCGAATCAGCCAAAGATTTCAGAGTGCGTTTTTGCCCGGTGGAAGCCACGACGGTCTTGCCGTGACGCACCGAATTGTCAATCAAAGCGTCAACCGCTTCTTGTAACATACGTTTTTCGTTGCGACAAATTACTTCCGGAGCGCTAAGTTCCACCAATTGCTTTAAACGATTATTACGATTAATAATGCGACGATACAAATCGTTCAAATCAGAAGTAGCAAAACGACCGCCGTCCAAGGCCACCATAGGACGTAAGTCAGGAGGAATAACCGGAATCACCGTCATAATCATCCACTCCGGACGAATGTTATTTTTTTTCAAATTTTTAAAAAATTTCAAACGTTTAGTGATTTTCTCTTTGCGCGATTTAACCACGTCGATTAATTCATCTTCGATCGCCTTGATTTCCTTGTCTAAGTCCAAACGTTTTAATAATTGATGAATGGCCTCGGCGCCAATAGAGGCGGTAAAAATATGGCCATATTTTAAGCTCAAATTCTGATAAATATTCTCGGAAATAACTGTCATGGTTTTTAAAGCCTTTAATTCTTTTTGCGCCTGAGCAAAGGCTTCTCCCAAGTCGGAAATTTTTTCGTCGCGCAATTTGGCCAAGGCTTCCACTTCTTTTTCCACCAAAGAATTAGCTTCAAATTCGCTCTTGCCATCCTTAATCATGGCAGTCGCCTTAGACCTAATGGCCTTGGACTTATTATCAAAATCATTTTCAATAGATTTCTTTTTGGCCTTATACTCTTCTTTAATCTGTTCAATGGTTGCTTCGCGCAATTCTTCATTAACGTCGGTAATAATAAAGCTGGCAAAATAAACCACTTTCTCCAGAGCCTGAACCGATAAACCCAAAGCCAAGCTCAACTTGGAAGACAGACCGCGTAAAAACCAAATATGAATGGCTGGGGTTTCCAACTTGATATGACCCATGCGTTCGCGACGGACAATGCTACGAGTAATCTCCACTCCGCACTTTTCGCAAACAATGCCTTTGTGACGAATCTTTTTGTATTTGCCACAATGACATTCATAATCTTTGACCGGGCCAAAAATCTTTTCGCAAAACAAACCGTTTTTTTCCGGCTTCTGAGTGCGATAATTAATCGTTTCCGGTTGAGTGACTTCGCCAAAAGACCAAGCCATAATATCTTCCGGAGAAGCTACTTTTAGCTTGATGGCTTCGAAGTCGCTGATTCTTATTGGATTAAGCATATTATTATGATGTTTAGATAATGAAAAACTATTCTTGGGCTTCCTTAACTTCCGTCTCTGGCGGAGCCTGAGGAGTCTCGTCCTGATCATATCGTCTATCTTCTAATTCCTCACTGCGTTTTTCCAAATCGACTAATTCGTCATTGGCATCCAACAAATCAACATTTAAACCCAAACCTTTTAACTCGCGAACTAAAACATTAAAGGATTCAGGCACATTAAGTTTTTCGATAACCTTACCCTTAATAATGGCCTCATAGGCTTTAGAGCGTCCGGAAACATCGTCGGATTTAATGGTTAAAATTTCTTGCAAATTATGAGCGGCGCCATAAGCTTCCAGGGCCCACACTTCCATTTCACCGAAACGCTGACCACCGAATTGCGCTTTACCGCCCAAAGGTTGTTGGGTAATTAAAGAATACGGACCGATAGAACGTTGGTGAATTTTATCTTCAACCATATGGTTGAGCTTTAACATATACTTATAGCCAACCGTAACTTTGTTATCAAAAGTTTCTCCAGTCTTGCCGTTGTTAAGAGAAAATTTACCGTCTTCTGGCAAACCGGCTTTTTTAAGTTCATCTTTAATTTGTTCTTCACTCAAACCGTTTAAAGGTGGCGTGGCTACTTTATAGCCCAACTTCTTGGCGGCAAAACCCAAATGAGTTTCCAAAAGCTGGCCCAAATTCATACGGCTGACCACCCCCAAAGGAGACAAAATAATATCAATCGGAGTGCCGTCTTCTAAATAAGGCATATCTTCCACCGGCACGATTCTAGAAATAACACCCTTGTTACCATGGCGTCCAGCCATTTTGTCGCCGACACGAATTTTGCGCAAATTAGCCACCGTGACTTGAATAGATTCAATCACGCCGGTCTGCAGTTTGTCGCCCTGTTCGCGAGAAAAAATCTTAATATCAATAACCTTGCCGTGTTCACCATGCTCTAAATAAAGAGAAGAGTCCCGAACATCCTTAGCTTTGTCGCCGAAGATAGCGCGGAGTAATTTTTCTTCAGCGGATAATTCGGTCTCGCCTTTCGGAGTAATTTTGCCAACCAAAATATCTCCGCTGGAAACTTCGGCGCCGATACGTACAATACCCCGTTCATCCAAATTTTTTAATTTTTCTTCACTGATATTAGGAATGTCGTTAGTCACTACCTCGGGACCCAGTTTGGTGTCGCGGACATCAATCGTATAATTTTCAATATGAACCGAAGAATAGGCGTCTTCACGCACTAAGCGATCAGAAATAATAATAGCGTCTTCGTAGTTAAAACCTTCCCAGGTCATAAAAGCCACCAAAACATTGTTGCCCAGAGCTAATTCGCCCTTATCAATGGCGGCGGCATCGGTTAAAATTTGTCCCTTGGTCACCTTGTCGCCCTTGTTAACAATCGGGCGTTGATTCATACAACTGGAAGCGTTGGAGCGTAAAAATTTACCCAAAGCGTATTCATGAGAATTTCCCTTGGCGTCTTTAATCACCAAACGGCGTCCGTCTACTTTAATAACCTCGCCAGCTTCTTCGGCCACGATAACATGACCGGAATCATAAGCGGCGCGCGCCTCCATACCAGTGCCGATAATCGGAGCTTGCGCCAAAATCAAAGGCACGGCCTGGCGTTGCATGTTAGTGCCCATCAAAGCGCGGATACCATCATCATGTTCCAAAAAAGGAATCAACGAAGTGGCAATAGAAATAATTTGATTGGCCGCCACGGCAATATAATCAATTTTAGTAACCTCTTCCAGGGCCGGTTCGCCGTATTTTCTGACTTCGGCTTTGTCTACCAAAAAGTAACCGTTTTTATCGATCGGCACAGTAAAGGTGGAAGTAATCATTTTTTCTTCTTCAATGGCATCTAAATAAACTATTTCGTTGGTCACGACCGGCTTGATCGGAATTAAGATGGCTCCAGCTTTAGCTTCGAGTTTTTTGGCTTTTTTATCATCAATAACCTCACCGGCCTTAACTAAAACTTCCTTTTTCTGACCATCTTTGTCGTATTCATAAATATCGGCCCGAGCAATTTTTCCTTCGGTTATTTTGGGATCATTAGGAATATCATGCAAAACTTTGCTATAAGGGGCTTCAATAAAGCCATAGCTGTTTAAACGAGCATAAGAAGCAAAGTGGCCAACCAAACCAATGTTAGGACCTTCCGGAGTGGCAATCGGACAGATACGGCCGTAGTGAGTGGAGTGCACATCGCGGACTTCAAAGCCGGCTCGTTCCCGAGTCAAACCGCCGGGACCAAGAGCCGACAAACGACGCTTGTGCTCCAGCTCGGCCAAAGGATTAGTTTGATCCATAAACTGAGACAACTGAGAACTCATAAAGAATTCTTTGACTACGCTGATTAAAGGTCGGGCATTGATTAACTTGTTGGGAGTCAAACTGTCCAGATCCATGATACTCATGCGATCCTTAATAATGCGTTCCATGCGAGAAAAACCAACGCGAGTTTTGTTTTGAATAAGTTCGCCGATAGCGCGCACGCGACGATTGCCCAAATGATCGATATCGTCAGCCGGAGCTTGCACGTTGGCCATGCGAATCAATTCACCAATAATGGCCACCAAGTCTTCACGACGCAAAATTCTGGTTTCTTTGTTGTTGGGAATATTAAAACCGAAACGTTTGTTTAATTTATAGCGACCAACTCGATCAAAATCATAACGATCAAAACGGAAAAACATGGAATGAATCAAACCCCAAAGCGTTCAAAGCATCTTGAACGTTGGCG
>CAZJEP010000001.1:140673-145755 GCA_964545125.1 uncultured Gammaproteobacteria bacterium | reverse complement strand
TTTCCGCCGTGGCCAAGTCGCCGGGACGAATACGTTTATAAATTTCAATCAAACCTTCTTCTTCGTTAGTGGCGGCATCTTTAGCTAAGGTGGCATCAATAAAACTTTCCTCGCTACCTGCTTCTACGTCAGTAAACAAAGCTTTGATTTCTTCATTGCTACCACAACCAAAAGCCCGCAAGAGCGAAGTCACGGCGACTTTTCTTTTGCGATCAATGCGAGCCCAAATAACGTTATTGGAATCACTTTCTAACTCAATCCAAGCACCGCGATTAGGAATAATCTTGGCGCTATAACAATTTTTCCCCTTAATCACCGAAGAGTTAAAAATCACACCGGCCGATCTAATTAATTGAGAAACAATGGCGCGCTCAATGCCATTAATAATGAAGGTGCCGTTTTTGGTCATCAAAGGAAAATCACCCAAGAAGACTTCTTGAGTTACGCTTTGTTCGCTTTTTTTATTAAGCAGAGTGGCTTTAATGCGCAAAGCGGCTTCGTAGGTAACATTTTTGGCTTTGCTTTCGGCTTCACTGAATTTTGGTTCATCAAAATAATATTGGCCAAAGGACAACTCCAGGTCGCGACCGATAAAATCGGTGATCGGAGAAAATTCATCAAATAAATCAGCTAGCCCTTCTTTCAAAAACCAGTCGTAAGAATTCTTTTGCACTTCAATGAGATCGGGCATTCTCATTACCGCCTCACAATCAATGAAATATTTTCGATCGGCATGACGATCAAGATTAACCAAAGTTTTTGTTGACATAGGCGTACGTATAAGAGTCTTGGGCTAAAAAGAATTATTCTGACAGCCAAGCCACGGCTTCCAGAAAAATTATTTTTATCACCCAAACAAAAACCACAAAAAAATCTCAAACTTATGGTTTGAGTCTTGTAGCGCTTGTTTTAGAAAGACGCTTTTAAAATATATTTAACAATTAATTACGAAAAAAATCTAAAGTAATTGAAACGTGTGGCGAAAAAGAAAAAAACGACCTAGTTGGTAAAAGACGCTAAAATAAGCGTTTACAGTCGCTCTTTTTTTGTTGTATATCCTATTCTTATAGTTAACTGAGGCCCCATTGAATAATTAGGCTTTTATAACTTTTTTATCCTAACAAAAATAAATGAATATGTCAAATCTCTTGACTAAAATTTTAAATTAGTCAAGAGCTATTTAAATTTTACTAATATTAAATAAAAAAAATATATAAAACTCAAAAATCAATCAAATGTTCTAAATCTATTTATCGGGCTTATCCACAGGATAAAACTAACTAACTTTTCGTACCATTTCGTTCAATGTTTCGTCGTCGGAAAAGTCTATAATAATTTGTCCGCCTTTATTCTTTCTGTGAATTTTGACGCGGGAACCAAAAAATTCTTGTAGTTTAACCACGCGACCTTCGTCGGCTGGATGATGTTTGATTCTGGCTTCTTTGGTTCCGCCCATTTTTTTGGTTTCCTCAAAGACTTCGGTCGAGGTCATTTTATTAGCAATAACCTTTCTGAATAGTTCCATTTGTTTGGCCTCACTATCCAAGCCGGCAATGGCCAAACCATGTTTGACGGAAATTGAACCACTGACTAAAGCGCGCTGAATTTCTTCGGGCAAATTCAACAAGCGCATGGTATTAGAGACCAAGGGACGCGACTTGCCCAAACGCCTAGCCACCTCTTCGGTTTTCAAATTAAATTCATCAGCCAAGCGACGATAAGACATGGCTAGTTCAATCGGATTCAAATCTTCGCGCTGAATATTTTCTATCAAGGCCATTTCTAATTTTTTTTGTTCGTCCGCTTGGCGTAAAATTACCGGCACGGTAGAGAGACCGGCGATTTTCGCCGCCCGCAAACGTCGCTCGCCGGCAATCAATTCATAACCGTCGCCTCGCCTATTAACCACCAGAGGTTGCAAAACACCGTACTCTTTTATAGAGCGCGCCAAATCTTCCAAACTGGCTTCGTTAAAATCAGTACGCGGTTGTTGCGAATTAGCCTTAATAACTTTAGGACTAACATGCAAAATTTTATCTTCATCACTAACCACGCTGACACCAGGAGTGATGTCATCGGAAAAATGTTTATTTACTTTTTGTGGAATCAAGGATCCCAATCCTCGGCCTAAAGGCATACAATTAAGTTGAAAGTTATAAAGTTAAAAGTTATAAAGTAAATTATTCAATACCCATGACTTCGCGGGCTAGCTTTTCGTAGGCGCGTCCGCCTTTGGATGAGGGGTCGTAGTGGAGGATGCTTCGGCCGTAGCTGGGTGATTCGGCTAGACGGACACTGCGCGGGATAATGGTGCGAAAAATACGATTCGGGAAATATTGGTAGAGTTCGTTCATGACCGCGCCGGACAAAGTATTGCGCTTATCAAACATGGTGATGACGGCGCCCATGATATTCAAATTCGGTTTTAAATTATTTTGGACTAAGTTGATGGTGTTGAGTAGCTGTCCCAGCCCCTCTAAGGCATAATACTCGCTTTGCACTGGAATTAAAACTTCATCGGCCGCTACTAAACTATTAACCGTCAAAAGCCCCAACGAAGGTGGCCCGTCAATAATAATATAATCATACTCCCCTTTTACTTCCTGCAAAATGTTATGTAAACGGAATTCGCGATCTTCCAAATTGACCAACTCAATGCCGGCGCCGGCTAAAGCCTCGGTGGCCGGAGCCAAATGAAAACGGTCCTGCATGGTGCGTTTAACAATTTCCAACATTTTTTTGGTGCCGACAATCGCCTCATAAATACCGTGTTCCAGCTTTTCGTGATCAATACCCAAACCGGAGGTGGCGTTAGCTTGCGGGTCCACATCCACCAACAGCACGTGTTGGCCCAGGTGCGCCAAATAAGCCGCCAAATTAACCGCTGTGGTGGTTTTACCTACTCCCCCTTTTTGATTAACAATGGCGATTATTTTACCCATAACTATCTATTGGTATTATAACCTAACTATCCATCTTTGACAATTTTTCCAACAAAAAACAACCACCGAAATGATTGTTTAATTCGTTCCCGAGGAGAGAATCGAACTCTCACTTCGTTGCCAAAACACGATTTTGAGTTCCGCCAAAGGCGGATAGGCTGTGCTCCCGCAAAATTTATTAAGTGCCTCGGGAGAGAATCGAACTCTCACTCCGTTGCCAGAACACGATTTTGAGTCGTGCGCGTCTACCAGTTCCGCCACCGAGGCCTTCTAATTTGTAATGCGCGCCCGCCCCGTTATTTTATTCGCTAAAAGCGAATAAATTTTTGCGGGGTCTACCAGTTCCGCCACTCGGGCTTTATTCAAGATTAAAATAATATTAAACAATATAACAATTATTGTCAAAACTTTCAATTAACTACTCCTTGATACCGAGAATCTTCTTGCGTTCATCTTGTTTGTTGAGAATTTTCTTGCGGATACGCACCGATTTGGGAGTAATTTCCACTAACTCGTCGTCGCCAATATATTCCAAGGCGTCCTCCAGATCCATGGTTTTGGGCGCGTTAAAGTGTTCGGCTGAACCATCACCCTTGGAGCGCATATTGGATAATTGTTTGGTCTTACAAACATTAACCGCCAAATCGCCGGCGCGCGCTTGCTGACCAACCACTTGACCTTGATAGACTTTCACGCCAGCGCCAAAAAATAATGTTCCGCGTTCTTGAGCATTAAGCAAACCATAAAGATTAGTCACGCCTGATTCATGAGCCACCAAAGAACCTCGTTCGCGTTCTGGCCAAGCATTTTTATCAGCCCGATATTCAGAAAAAGTAGAATTAATAATACCCAAACCCTTGGTATCAGTTAAAAATTCGCTTTTATAACCAAAGAGTCCCCGCGTGGGCATAGCAAACTGTAAAAAAGTCGTGCCATTTTCGGTGCGCATATCTTGTAATTCGCCGTGACGGGTAGATAGTTTGGAAATAACCACTCCCCCATAAATTTCTGGTACCTCCACATGGACATCTTCCCAGGGGACCAATTCTTGGCCATCAACAATTTTGGTAATAACTTGCGGACGAGAAACTTGAATTTCATAATCATCACGACGCAATCTTTCCAATAAAATAGCCAAGTGCAATTCTCCGCGACCAGACACGATCCAACCGCCAGTCGGATTAACCTCCACGCGCAAAGCCATATCGGTTTCCAATTCTTTATTTAAACGTTCATTAATTTGGCGAGAGTTGGTATATTTACCTTCGGTGCCGACAAAAGGAGAATCATTGACCAATAAATTTATTTTGACTGTCGGTTCTTCCACACTTAAAATTGGCAGAGCTATCGGCTCGTTAATATCGGCCACCGTATCACCAATGTCAATACTATCAATTCCGGCAATAGCGGCAATGTCTCCGGCCTCCACTTGCTCGGCTTCCACGCGACCCAAACCAACATAAGTCATCAAAGAAGTTAAACGATAGGGTTTAATTTCACCGTCGCGATTAATTAAATTAAGGCGTTCGCCGGCGTGGATAATTCCATTGTAAACGCGACCAGTAGCAATGCGCCCTTTGAAAGGATCCGATGTCACCGAATTGGCTAAAAACTGCAACGGCTTAGTGGCATCACCACTGGGTTCGGGAATATCTTTGATAATAATATCAAACACCGGTTTGATGTCGGTCATCTTAGTTAAATCCGGTTCTAAACCAGCTAAACCCTTTTTAGCGCTGGCGTAAATAATCGGGAAATCAGCAATGTGGTCGCTAGCGCCCAATTCAATAAACAAGTCCAGAGTTTTGTTTAAAGCATAGTCAATGCGCGCGTCGGGTTTGTCAATTTTGTTAACCACCACAATAATTCTCTGGTTCATGGCCAAAGCTTTTTTCAGCACAAATCTGGTCTGAGGCATCGGACCTTCTTTGGCGTCCACCAAAAGTAAACAGCCATCAGCCATCTTGAGGACACGCTCCACTTCCCCGCCAAAATCGGCGTGCCCAGGCGTATCAATAATATTGATTTTGTAATCTTGCCAAGCAATAGAAGCATTTTTAGAAAAAATGGTAATGCCACGCTCTTTTTCCAATTCATTGGAGTCCATAATAAGTTCTGAACCGGAATCTTTGGCTAATTT
>CAZJEP010000001.1:0-140663 GCA_964545125.1 uncultured Gammaproteobacteria bacterium | reverse complement strand
TCCACGAGCGTGGTTTTGCCGTGGTCAACGTGAGCAATAATGGCGATGTTTCTGATTTTCATAATGTAATTTTACAACAAAAAAAGCTGTCTGACAGCGTTTCGTTAAATAATATTCTAGTATACTAAGTTATATCACACTTGTCAAGCGACAACAATTCTCCCCTCTTTACCAAAAAAGTAAGTTTAACTATAACTAAAAACTCCTCGACCTATCCCGCGCGGGAATTTTAATCGAGGAGTCTTAAAAAATTTGGCTAAAAATTACTGTTCGGCTCCGGAATAAGCAATAGCTCTGACAATATCCCAATCTCTGGCTACTTGTGGCAAGTACTTCATCAGCTTCTTAAAAATATTAATAGCTTGATTTTCACTGGCCAAAGAACGCGGATTAGGCCTTAAACCATAAGCCATCACCATAACAGCGTTTTGATCAACCTGGTTTTTCAAATCAGGGTTGCGCTTATAGACCTTATTCTTGAAAGCTCCTTGGGCATATTTTTCCGAACTGCTACTGGTTTCAATGGTCCAACGGCCGGTAGCAATCTTGACGACATCTCACCATTCATTTTCGGTTTTTGGCAAGCGACCAAAAGCGGCCAGATAAGAATGTAACACCCCGGCGCGCTCGCCTTCACCTAAATAAAGGGAACGCGGTCCGCTATAAGCAACATAATTAACCAAAGCATTAATATTCTGCTGGGTTATTTTTTTGTCTTTAGCTAAACTGAGAAGTTTTTTGATGTATTTATCTTGAGCATTTTTTTCGCTCAAAGGGTTACGTTGAACATTCATTAAATCTAAAAGTGAGGTAACTTGTCCGGTGGCAATGGCTGGCGCGTCATCACAAATACCGCCAGCGGCTTTTTCCGCGACAATTTTTTCACCCAACACTTGGCCACCGCAGGCTCGTTGTCCGGCATCGCGTTGAGCTTGGGTTATGGCGCAACCTTCAGGGACAAGCATTTTAATGTCGCGATATTGGAAGCCATTAACACAACTTTTCCAATCATAATACTCCACACTGTTACAAGGACTAGAAGCTGGGGCGCCCAAGCTACCACCGCCAGTAACCACCGGTTCTTCTTTGGGAGATTCTTTGGCAGTAATAACTCCGGTGGTATTGTTAACAAAAGTTATTTGATAATTTTGACCTTCATGACCGTCGTTGACGGTGCCAGCCGGAATCAAAGTTTTTTCCGTGCCCACCTCCGGAGTGGCAAAGGTTTGCGTCCAAGTAGCCGTATCGCCACTAGCTAAACCTGTTTCGCTGGTGATGGTTGGTAAACCGGAAGAAGTGTTGTTGCCATCATAAATTTTACTGCTAGTTACGGCGGTAACCGTAATTTCACGTTTAGTGATGGTCGCCGTGGTAGTTGGTTGAGTTAAAGTATAATTACCAGCCGTCACACCGAGCAGAGCCAAGCCGGAAATAGCGACTGTTTTATCGGCACCGACATTTTTATCAGCAAAAGTGCCAACAGCACCCGTAGTATCTAAATGCACATCATCTTCGCCCATGACCCCAACCAATAGCGGTTCACCAAGATTAAGCGTGGCTGAGGTGGTGCCATCATAAATTTTATTATTGGCAGTGATGCCGGTCACAGTTAAATTAACCTTACTGATAACCAAGGTGTCACTAGCCGTACCCACATAATTAGGATCATTAACAGTGCCAACTACGGCATAGCTACCGGCATTAACCGGAACCGTGGTTAAACCATCATAAGTTAAGTCAACCGTCAGACCTTCCGGAGTGGTAGTAGCTGTAACTGATCTCGGCAAACCATTGTAGG
Source organism: uncultured Gammaproteobacteria bacterium (assembly GCA_964545125.1). Taxonomy (GTDB): domain Bacteria; phylum Patescibacteriota; class Patescibacteriia; order Patescibacteriales; family Patescibacteriaceae; genus JAKAEX01. The sequence continues at coordinate 138,865 of CAZJEP010000001.1, read as the reverse complement.
CTTGAATTAAGTTGCTTAAAACCACGGTGGCCGTCGCCTTATTAACAGTAAAGGACTGGGTTACATCAGTAGCCGCTTTATAATTAAGATTGCCGGCCTGATGAGCGGTAACAGCGCAAGTTCCAGCGCCGGTGAGATGAACCGTATTGCCGGAAACCGTGCAAGAACCAGTAGTGGTAAAATCAACGGTTAACCCGGAATCAGCCGAAGCGCTGACCGTAAAATCGGCATCGCCATAAACCTTATCGGTCAAAGTGCCAAAGGTAATGGCTTGCTCAGCTTGAGTAACGGTTAAAGTGGCACCAACATAACTAAAACTATAATTAGCAGACGAACCGCCGTTGCAACTAATATCATAACTACCGACATTAGTGTGATCGGCCGTAACAGAACAACTAGGCAAAGTGGTTAATTTGCTGGTATCATCCGTGCCCACGAAACCCGAATAAGTAAAAGTAAAAACGGGATCGGGGGTGTTATAAATTTTAGTCTTATTGTCGGCCGTAACAGTTAAAACAGCGTCGGTAGTAATAGTAAAATCCGCGCCGTTGTAAGTAATATTATAATTGTCATTAAGAGCTAAGCTTCCTCGATTAATGGCGTAAACACCAACATCTTCTCCTGGGTTGCGAGCTAGCGAACCGCTAAATTCATCACCATCTAAAACCGAACCACTGGTTACATTATAAGTTAAAGCTGGATCAGGCGCGCCGTAAATCTTAGATTTGGTCTCAGCCGTAACAACAATATCGCGAGCGGTAATTATTCCAGTAAAATCTTGACTAAAATGTATAACATAATTAGCGCCACCGTTGCCGTCATTAACTGTTCCGGAAGGGGTTAAAGTTTTGCCGGTGCCAACATTATAATCATTAAAGCTTTGAGTAAAATTAGGAGTGTCTCCTCCCACTAATGCTGGCGCAAAAACCGGAATGCCGGCCGAGGAAGTTGTCTTGTCATAAATCTTAGAATCAGTCACAGCGTTAACATTAATAGATAATTGGCTGATATTAGCCGTGGTGGTAGCAGTAGTATTAACCGTATAATTAGAGGCGTCAGCGCCAGACAGACTTAGGCCGATAGCAGTAACCGTTTTGTTGTTGTCAACGTTTCTGTCAATAAAATTAGCCGTACCACCAATATAATCGACGTCATCACCTTCAATAATGCCACCTGACAAATTGTAAGCAGTAATAGTGGCCGCAGTTGTCCCGTCGTAAATTTTATTATCAACCGTAATAGTGCCAGTCAAAGCCAAAGGAGTAATATCCGCCGTCAAACCCGTGGGTTGAGCCAAATTATAATTACCAATATCTGCGCCGCTAAGAGCAAAACCAACAACCGTCACCGGTTTGGTATTAGCCACTGTCTTGTCAGCAAAAGTCGCGACCGGCGTGCCAGCTAAAACGACATCTTCGCCACCAATAGCTCCAACCAAACTTGGAGTTCCACTTAGAGCAACTGCATTTGTTCCGTTATACGCTCTGCTGACAGCCGATAGTCCGCTGATGGTTAAATTCTTAGCCGTAATGGAACCCGTGGCTGTATTAATAGTCAAATCATAATTATTACCACCGTTGCCATCACTAATCACGGCTGACGGAGTAATTATTTTATCAGCGCCGACATTTTTATCGGCAAAAGTTTGACTCCAAGTGGCACTATCATCAGTAGCCAAAGTGCCATGGGTTGGCGCGCCAGAAGAAGCGTTGGTGCCATCGTAAGTTTTTGTATCGGTTACAGCCGTAACAACTACGGCTAATTTATCAATCTTGGCTGTGGCAGTAGCGGTAGTTGACGACAATTGATAACCAGCAGCATCGTCACCAGCTAGAGCCAGACCAGTAGCTGTTACTGTTTTACCAGTACCAGCATTTTTATTATCAAAAGTGGCGCTAGTTGCCGAACAAGTAACAACATCGCCAGTCTCCACGCCAGTCAAAATGCAACCACTAATGGTGGCGGTATTGTTTCCGTCATAAGTTTTATCATTGGCCGTAACTGTAGCGGTCACGGTCTTGGCCGTGGCGTGAGTGGTTTCGGTTACTTCCGGAGCCGAGCCATAAGACTCGTTTCCGGCTTGATTGTAATGAACTACGCAATCACCAGATCCACTGGTCATAGTAATAGTGTTGCCATCAATAGAACAAACACCGGTGGTGGTGATGGTTACCGGTAAACCAGAACTGGATGTGGCCGAAACCCCAAAACTCGAACCATAAATGGCGCTAGCCGGAGCATGAGTCGTAACCGTAATAGTTTGGTCAAGTTTAGTATAAGTTATAACCGCGCTAATAGCGCCGATGGTTACGGTATGATCATCCACGTTAGTTTTAACGACCCCAACCTCAAGGATAGTAGCACTAGACTTTGTTGTATCGGCAACATTAATAGTTTGTGTCACGGGAGGATTACAAGCATTGGTATCATTAAAGGCGAATAAATTGACGCCAGAATCAGTATCAACCCCATTAAGTCTAGCAAAGGTTTGGTAAGATCCTCCCGAATCATCGTCACCGCCACTTCCGCTACTTCCAGTGCCTCCGCCTCGATCAACAACCGTTATATCAACACTTTTAATCACATAACCATCAGGAATACTACTTAGGTCTAGTTTAAAAGAAGCTCTCTTGTTGCTAATTTTTTCCTGAATATAGTCAGCGCCAGTACCACGACAATCGTTGGGTGTAACAGTTCCTTCATCAACTGCCGTATAATCACCATGGGCCCACTGAGCATAGGATCCATCATCGATCGGCACTAGGGAGCCAGTGGTGCTAGCCAGAGTTTTGCTTGCCTCAAAAACAAAAAAAACCGCAAACCAAAAGTAATGCGATTGCTCCGGGCAAAAATTTATTTCGTAAAATTTTTGTCATATTTTTAGTTTTTTATTGTTGGGGCAAAAACCCCAACAATTTTTATTAATTGTTTTTATATTTTTCCTCCTTATATATTAAAAGTAAATTAATTTTAGTTCTTTAATATTAAACAAAAAAGTTATAAATGTCAACTTGACAAAAGCTATTTTGTGTGTTTTTTTTCCCGTAAAGCCTTTGGCCACGAGACGCGAGAAAACTCGCAACCGCAGTATTTTTGGCGATAAAGACCCAATTCTTTAACCTTAACAAAAACTTTTTTAAAATCATCAGCAACCAAGTCTATTTTTTAATCAAAAAAATCTGATTTCAAATAAAGCGTCCAAAAATCATCCTATTTTTTAACAACGTCTTTTGGTGAGCTTATTTCAGGGTATTGAGACAAAACATCCAAGGAAACCTTAATCGTTTTAGTTTTTCTGTAGGCCCACAATTCTTTAATATTTTTTAGTCGGTACTTATTGCCACCAACTATTAAATAGATATTTTTAGAATCGCTTAATAATGAGCCGTTGGGATATTTTTTGACTTCGGTTTTTTGTCCTAAAACAGCCGAACAAGTTTTGGTGGCAAAAGATTGTTGATGGGTAGTTACCACGCAGGCTTCTGGCACTTGGCTTAAAATAACTCGACTTTGAAAACCATTAACACATGGTCCCCATTTGGCATAAAAAACATTAGCACAATAAGTTACAACCGGAGCTTGACAACCCCTAACCTTAGCCTCTTGTTGTTTGGCGGTAAAAAAACAATTATCTGGACTCTTGGTGGCCGAATCACGAAATTGCAAACCACCTTCACAGGGCAACCAATCGCCATAAGTAACCTCTGAACAAAAAACAACTTTTACCGGTTGATTAGAATTTACTGAATTAATCGGATTAGCTTGGTTATTAAGGTTAAGATTATTAGTGACACTGGGTGATGGCATTGACAGTGGCACTTCTCGCACATAAATAGTTCTAGTTAGACCGGAAGCAACATTGCCCGCTCGATCAACTGTGCTATAAACAATAAAATAAATGCCAACCACACTAGTATCAACCGAACCAACCTGGTAAACCGGAACCTCGCCATCAACACTATCAACCGCCGTAGCGCCAGCATCAGTATAAGAATTACCAAGATAAACCGTGACGTATTCCTCTCCCTTAAGGATTAATTCTGGAAAAGTAGTATCAATTCCCCTTATGGTCTCAGAGGAGGCATAAGTAGTGGCTCCAGTTCCGTCAATCACCCGAAAACAAGCGCGAGCGCCATTATCAATTTCATCAGTAAAAACTATATCCTCTTCGTTTGGATACTGGAAAAACTCCGGAATATTACCATTACAAGAAGTAGAAGCAGGAATACTAGCAAAGGTAATGGTCCCACGCGAAGACCTGGCCACAATGGTTCTGGTTTTGGCCGGAGAACTCATATCTGGATTGGTTATAATAATCTCTGGGGGTGGTGGTGGAGGCGGAAGCTCTACTGGTGTCGAACTGGCCGTTGAGACGACTGGAACACTTGTTACTTCTGGAGTGGTTGTGGCTGTTTCCTCTGCCAAACCGCAATCAGAAGATAACAAAAAACCAACCGTGACAATCAAGGGAATCAACCAAAATATTCTCTTTTTGAAGACATTAAAATCAAGCATAAAAACAGGCTTCTTCTGTCTTTTTAGTGTAACAAATAAAAAGATATTTGTTAAACAATTTCCTTTAGATCTAGACAAACAAACCGGCTTAAGACCAACAAAAAACTCCTCGGTTTTATCCGAGGAGTTTTACAAAAAAGCCTTATTTTACTTTAGGGGTCACTACTTTTTTAACAGCAACAATCTTCTTGCCGGCCACCTTGGTTGAATTAGTGTCGACATATTGAGCCAAAACCTCCTCGGTAACTTTAACAATTTTGTTTTTTCTGTAAGTCCACAATTCTTTTAAGTTTTTGATATGATATTTTTTACCATCAACCAATAAATAAATTTTAGCGCCCGACCCCTTTAAAAGTGTCCCATTGGCATAAGTCTTAGTACCTAAAACTTTAGGTTGAACAACTACTTTGTTATCATCAACAACTTTAGTTTCTTCTATCTTTACTCCAGCTACACCGCAAACTCGTTGAGCGGCTTCACGCTGAGCTTGGGTCATCTGACAACCGGCCGGATTCAAATTTTTAATATTACGAAATTGCAAATTGTTAACACAGGTAGTTTGCCACTCATCATAATCCACACTATAGCAAGGACTTGGAGTAGATGCCACCCCACCACCAGAACCACCGGACGAAACAACTGCTGGCACGCTATAGAGCAAGGCATACATGGTAAAGTGATCAACAATTACCGTAATAGTGTTAGCCACAGGATCCCTAACTGGGTCTGGAACAATTTCCCAAGAGCTACCGTTCCAATAATAAACATTTATATCAGCTTCATTGATACTTGTACCATCGATAATACCATTGTTGTCGACATCCAAATAACTAAAGGTCAATTGAACCTTAAAGTTTCCATTGGTTAAACTAGAGGTAACCTCATAATTAGCTCCGCCAACTTGGAAGCCAGTAGTGGAAAAAACCGGAGTATCTTTCTTTTCAATATGCAAACCATAGGAACCGGTTTCTGGTAATTGAGTAAATTGAACTGCTAAACCATCGTCTGGACGGTAAGATGACTCACCGGTGATGCCAATAATTATTTTACCATCCACCCAATCACTTAAATTACCAGCCACATCCCTAGCCCTAACCTGATAGTTATAAACACCCGGAGAATCATAGACCCTGGTGTTGTCTCCAGTTTCGGTAGAACCTTCACTAAAATCCCAAATATAGGCGTTAACACCAGAGAAAACATCGGTAGCAGTCGCTTGAAGATTAACTGGTACACCTACCGTTCCCACTAAAACAGGGTTAACTATGGTTGTAATTGGTTTGCTTTGATCCTCTACGGTCACGCTAGCAGTATTAAATTGTTCATTTCCATAAATATCTTTAATACTCTCGGGTCTATTTGGATTAATAGTTAAAGTAATAGTACCCGCAATAACCGTCAAAGGATTGGTTAGGGTTAAGGTTACCACACCACCTTCCTCGCTCAAAGAACTAATTGGTAAAACGGTTTCACCGTTTTTAACCTCAAAGTCACCAAGAGTTAAAGCTTCACCATTAAGATCTTCAGAAAAAGTAACTTCTATCTTATCGGCAACAGTCACACGAGCGCTTACTAAAGTCGGGGCTGTCACATCAACAATATAGTGTCTTTGGTCGGTTAAACTATTGTTAGAAGATAAATCGTAACCCTTAACTTCATAATAGTTTGTCCCTTCAGCAATGTTGCTAACTGTATAATTAGCAAAGTGATTATCCTCTTCAATAGTCATTAAATAATTGGAATCTGATCCGGAACCGTTGATATTCACGTCATCAACCCACATGCGACTGGGGTCGCAAGCACCGTCGTCATGAACAGAAAAATAAATCCTAACAGTTTGACCAGCTAAATCAGACAGATCGTAGCTTACTTGGTGCCAATCGGCATTAGCTAAAGTATAAAGTAAATTTCTTATTTGATTGCCTGAAGTATCGGCAACAGAAATAGTTTGTTGATCCCAACTAATACCATCTTGCGTGGATTGTTTAATCCAAGCGCTCAAGTTAATGACACCGCTGGTGGGCAAAGTAACTGTGCGATAAGCAGAGTTATTTGAGCCACCGCAATCATTAGTGGTTTGCAAGAGCAAGCTGTGACTTCCACCATGATAATTATCGCTGACTATACTCGTATAACCAGACAAATTCCACCCAGTTGTGCCATTTTCAAAATTACCGTTTGGCAAGCCGAAATTTAATTCAGCCTTAGACAAAGGTTCATTGGATTGAACGCGGATAGTTGTGCTGGTTTGATTAGAAGTAAAATTATCCGCTGGAGTAGGCTCGACATAACTTAAAACCGGAGCTGTCGTGTCACTACAAATATCATCAATATTACCATCACAATTATTATCAAGACCATCACCGCAAACCTCTTCGCCAGTCCTTGTACAGTTGTATTCATCACAGGCATTACCAAGGCCATCATGATCATCATCCAGCTGGTTGGCATTAGCTGTTGCTGAACAATTATCGCAAGTATCGCCCACACGGTCTCCATCGGCATCCGCCTGATCAGGATTGGCGTTATTAACACAATTATCGCAAACATCTCCCAAGCCGTCGTTATCAGCATCGGCCTGGTCCTGATTAGCCACCGCTACACAATTATCAGACTCATTGACAACACCGTCATCATCCGTATCCAAGGAACAAGAACCCAAATTGCAAGCTTGGTTGGTGGCTGGTTTAGCTTCTTGGCAATACTCATCAGCCATTAAAACTTGGTCGTTACGATAACACTTAACCTCTCTATCTTGAGTTCCGTCGCCACAAGTAGCGCTACAGGCCCCATACTCACCCACTTGCCAGGCATAGTTATAGCAAGGGTCGGCATTACAGGTTTGAGAAACATCCGGTTTAGGGGTTGGGCAAAAAGCTTCATCAGCTAAATTACCACCGTCGTCCCGGCAAAGGACTGTCCTGGTCTGGGTACCGCCACCACAGGTAGCGCTACATTCACTCCACCCCAATGAAGTGTCCCAGCTATAAATTGGGCAAGCTTGATTATTGCAAGATTCCTCAGAGGTCGGTTTAGGCTCAGAACAATTAGCATCAGGTACGGTTTGGCCATCGCTTCTTTGGCAAACAACACTTCTGGTTTTAGTTCCACCACCGCAAATATTACTACATTCGCTATATTGACCAATACTCCAATCATAGGTAAAGGTAATGGTTAAATATCCGTTAACATAATGGATGTCATAATTCGCCAAACCTATACCAACGGCCGCGCTGGGAACAATGTCGTAAGGAGAACCATTGGCGCCAGCCTCGGCCGTAGCGCCAGCACTGGTCAAAGTAACACTAGTGATATCATCACCATTAATCATGGCTCCTTTACTAAACTCACTACCAGTAAAAGTTAAAGTGTCGCCAAATCTTTTAGAAGCGTTATTAGCCGTTACCGTAACAGACAAAGGATTGATAATAAAATTGCCGGCTGAAGCGTTGGTAAGGCTGTTGTAATTAGTGGTGTCAGTTGGAACAAAATTGGCTGTAATAGCATAAGTTCCAACGTTGGTTGGCACAGTTGAAGAGCCGTTGTAACGAACATTACTAACAACACCGGCCACCGACCCAGTAACTGTGGCTGATTGAGCCGAGCCATTATAAGTAATTGGAGAATTGGTAACAGAAACAGTCGGGGTTAGTTTATAAGAAACAACTACGGTCAGCATACTTAAATTAGCTTCATGATCACCATTTGTAGCGACAAGTTTTACTTTAAAATTATTATTATTAAAATTATTAGCTGACCAGGTTAACCCCCACAAAGAAGAAGCTCCAGTAAAATTGTAAGTATTATCATTTGTTGTTAGGCTCGTTGTCTGACTAGAACTAAACGTCGTTCCGTTAGCTGACACACTAACTAGTAGTTGTCTCGCATTATCACGATTTCTCTTGCCAGTTAAAATAACTTTTACGGTTTCAATCGTCGATCCTGACGGAATAACAATATTAAAATTACTATAAGTTGCTGCGCTATCATCATGCTTCCACTTAGCATAGCTTCCACTGCTCCCGTCATAGATGTCCGCGGGCGTGTCTACCCTGGTGACATTTTCTACTGCGGTTGGTTTGGAGGCTACCGTGTCTGTAGCTGAAGATTTACTACTCCCAGAAATAAAAAAACCGCAAACTAAAAGTAATGCGATTGCTCCGGGTAAAAATTTCCTTTGTAAAATTTTTGCCATATTTTTTTATCGGTAGCATCTACGAAAAATGCTTTAACCGAAATTAATTATCTTGTCCCAAAAATACTTATTTCATATTTTTTAGTGTTATTAATTTTATACTTTTAGCGAATTGCTGTCAATTGACAAAAATTATTTTATGTGTTTTTTTCCCGTAAAGTCTTTGACCACGGGACACGGGAAAATTCACAACCGCAATATTTTTGCCGATAAAGACCCAGTTCTTTAGCCTTGGTAGTAGCTTTTTTAAAACCCTCGGCCAGACCGAAATGCTGGTCTAAAAATTTGACTCGATTGTCTTGAGCTTCTGCTTTGCCTAAATGAAGTACAGCTTGACCTTCTTTAAAAGGACTAACCGAAAGCGAGGTAGTAAACCAAGCAAAACCTTGAGCGCTGGCCGTCTGGGCGGTTTTGGCCAAGCGATAACGATAGCACAACAAACAACGCCGTCCCCTTTCTGGCTCTTCGGCCAAGCTAAGAGAAGCCGAGGAATCTTCAAATTCCTTGATAAAAGCCAACCAATCTTGATGATCGTAGTCTTCCACTATTAACGGCAAGCCGTAGTGCTGGGCCAAGGTTTCCACCGCCTTAAGTCGTTTGTCGAATTCGGCCTTGGTATCAATATTAGAATTAGTAAAAAACAAGCTAACGTCATAAGCCTTCTTCAACTCCTCGCTAATTTGCGCCCCGCAAGGACCACAACAAAGATGGAGCAAAAGCTTTGGTTTATCGCCTAAAGACTTGTTTCTGGTCGACCAGTACTTATATAAAAAGAGGCCTAAAACTATACCCAAAGTGCCAAAGCTTAAATCAATCAAAGACGAGGTGCGGGTCGGCACAAATTTCTGTAAATACTCACATAAATAAGCAAAACCAAACACTCCAGCCACAGACCAAAAATAAGCCAACCTAGTTAAGTGTCCGCGAAAAGCAGAAACGGCCTTTAAAACCAGCCAGAGCAAAATACCGAATAAAAAAATGTGGATAAATTTATCGCTGACCGTAAAACCCTTGGCGTCGCTCTCCACTATCGGCATGGGTCGTTCCAACAAAGCAAAAATCAACACAGCCCAGGCCACAGCTAAACAAACCTTAACCATTGGCAAGGCTAAATTTTCAATTTTTTTTGATAAGTCTGTTGGTGTCATTGATTAAATCATTCTTTTAAAAAGCCGCCTAAAGTTGGCGGCTCAAAATAATCAAACTGCATAATAAATCTTGTTGGCGAGTTCTCTTAAAAATTTTGCTAATTGTTCGGCTTGCGGATGTTCTTTGATGTCTCTTTCTTTGTCTCTTAGAAAATCACTGAAACTATCATCAAGTTCATCGCACCGAGCTGAACAAACCCGCTGACTAAGCAATTGAGCGGGAATAATTTTTAAAAAACTCACGTCATACGCAGAATTTCTTTTAATAATGCCAATTGCATAAAACCCGACCCGACATAAAGTTTCAACTTCTTGAAAAATTTTTTGCTCGCCAACTTTAAATGTTGTCTCTTTTTCCAAAACTATCTTTTGAAGATACTCTCTTTTACGTTCGGGTCCCGAGGAATCAATCTTATTTTTATTCAATTGGTGTCGACAATAAACGTGGTCTGATGATTCTAAATCAATAGACATACCCTCCCCCTTTTTTTTTGATTAAAAATGAACAAAAACAATTGCTTTATAATAACACTAATAAGAAAAATGTCAACCCCGTAAAGACAGCAAACTGTCCACGGGGCAGGCCCTGTAAAGACAGCACCTTATCCACGGGGTAAACCCCGTAAAATAAGCTGTCCACGGGGCAAGCCTCGGAAAGACAACAAGTTGTCCACGGGGTAAACCCCGTAAAAAGGGAGATTTCCACGGGGCAAGCCTCGGAAAAAGAAAAATCTCCACAGGGCAAATTTTTTAAAAATATGTAATTTATTGAGGAAATAAGGCTAAAATAAAAAATCTGTCTTTTATTTACGGTTCAAAAATTTTTTGTCCTTGATTTCGTCCGGCAAATAGGTTTGTTCTTCTTGATAATTATAGTTCGGGCTGTATTTATAACCTTCCCCGTAACCTAAATCTTTCATCAGGCTGGTGGGCGCATTTCTTAAGTGCAAAGGCACCGGCAAGTGATTGGTTTCGGCGGCTAAGGCGCTAGCTTGGTTGATAGCCACATAGAGAGCATTAGATTTTTGACATTTGGCCAAATAAACGACCAGTTGCGCCAAATGAACGTTGCACTCGGGATAACCCAAAAAATGGACGGCTTGATAGACCGCTACCGCTTGTTCCAGGGCACGAGAATTGGCCAACCCAACATCTTCGGAAGCAAAGCGCACTAAACGGCGCGCGATATACAAAGGATCTTCCCCGCCCTCAATCAAGCGCGCCAACCAATACAATCCGGCGTCAGCATCCGAGCCGCGCAAAGATTTGTGCAAAGCGGAAATTAAATTGTAGTGGCTCTCCCCTGACTTGTCGTGATAAGCTGTCTTATGCGCCGCTTCTTTAATAATTTCAGGGGTAATCTCTTTAGCCAAAAGACTGGCCGATTCCAAAATATTCAAAGCCGCGCGTGCGTCACCGCCGGACAAATTAGCAATTAATTCCAAATCAGTTTGGTCAATTTGTAAATTTTTATCACCAAGTCCATGAGTCTTATCAGACAAAGCGCGCTGTAAAATTTTTATGAGATCTGGTGACTCCAATTGTTTGAGGACCAAAACTCGACAGCGCGACAACAAGGCGCCGCGAATTTCAAAACTGGGATTTTCCGTGGTGGCGCCGATTAAAATCAAATCGCCCGATTCCAAGTGGGGCAACAAAGCGTCTTGTTGAGCTTTGTTCCAACGATGAATTTCATCAATAAAAAGAACCGTCTGTTTGTCCAACAGTCGATTATTCCTGGCCGCATCGATCACTCGGCGCAAGTCTTTGACTCCTTCGGTTACCGCCGAAAAGCGGACAAATTCCGCCTCGATTTTTTTAGCCAAAATCAGAGCCAAGGTAGTCTTGCCGGTGCCGGGCGGCCCCCACAAAATCAGGCTCGGCAATTCTCCGGCTTTCAGCGCCTCGGTTAATAATTTCCCCTCGGCCGTCAAATGTTCTTGCCCCACAAAATCAACTAAATCTTGTGGGCGCAAACGATCAGACAAAGGCGAACGATTTACTGAGTTCATAACAATTATCAATATTAACTTTATGGACTTTAAACTTAAAACTTAAGACTTGAAACTTATTTTGTTATCTTAATTAATTTTTCCTTACTAGCCTTCCCCGAGACTATTTTAATACTTGTTCCGGATACCGCAAGCTCTTTGGCTAAAAATCTAAGCAATTCCTGGTTAGCCTGCCCCTGAACCGGCTTAGCCTTGAGATCTAAACGTAATGTGCCATCAGCTAAAATTTCTTTTATTTGGCTAATCTTAGCATTTGGCCTGACTTTAACATTAAAATAGGCCTCACCTTTTTGTTTTAATTTTAGCCTTGTTTCCTCAATAAATTCCATAAATTTTAAACTTTAACTAAAAACCTTGACATTTTATTAAATTTGTGCTAATATTATAGATTATTCAAATATCGTTCATTTTATATTAAACAAAAAAGGAGAAAAGTCTTTATGATAACAGACGAAGACAGAAAAAAACTACTAACGGCCGGCGATAAACTGGAAAAAAATGCTCGAGAATTATACAACCACTCCAATCTGCACATAGACGAACCAGAATATAGCTGGTTTACTAAAAGAGTGTTTTGTGATTCCAGTTTGGAACGTCTTAAAAAGCATTTGCAAAAAGTAAAAACCTTATTGCCCATCACGCCGCCAACCAAGACGATTCATAAAGGTAAAAATAGTTTAAGCGCTTTAGCAAACGACATTCAAAAAGAAGCGACCACTCTTTGCTTCTCTTTTTATTTCATACCAAGATCAGCTGAAGATGAAGCGGAAAAACCCAAAAGAAGTCACGGTTTTTTGCCTGGCCCTAAAGATTATAATATCCACTACAATCTTTTGTTGGCTAGAATTGAGCAGTTTGAAAACTTATATGAAAAAATCAAACAAGACAGAAGCGCCAAGCTAGCCGAAAAAAATTTTGCTCATGATTCTTTTGTCTTATCGAACGTCGCTCGAGCCGAAAAAAAGCTAAACCCTAAAAAAACTCCTAACAATAATTAATTTATTGTTAAACCAACTCGCTTATTTATTCTATGGATAAGCGAGTTTTTTTATTGGTCTTTAATTTCCCCAGCCGCCTCTTCATCTAAAATAACCGTGACGTGTGGATGCGTTTGTAAAATAGAGGCTGGCACCGCTTCGCTAACTTCTCCGGTTAAAGCTTTTTTAATAATATCTCGCTTGGTTTCACCTGAAGCTAAAAGAATAATACGGCGCGACTCCATGATTGTCCCCAAACCCATAGTAATAGCTTGCTTGGGCAAACAGGCTAACTCGGCCAAATCTTTAACATTGGCATTAAGCGTAGTTTTATCTAAAGTAACTACCATGGTGCGCGATTGCCAACTAGTGCCTGGTTCGCAAAAACCAATATGCCCGTCCTGACCGATACCTAAAACCGCCAAATCCATCCCGCCCAAATTTTCCAACTCTCTTTCGTAATTAGCGCATTCATCAGTTAAACTACTAGCCGCTCCGTCTAAGACAAAAATGTTTTCCGGTCTAGTATCCACCTGATCAAAAAAATGTTGACGCATATAAGTATAAAAACTGTCAGGACTGGTCCGAGGCAACCCGACATATTCATCCAAATTAAAAGTTTTGGTTTGAGCAAAACTAACCTGGCCAGCTCCATAGGCTTGCACCAATTTTTTATACATCACTAACGGAGTGTGACCGGTCGGCAAACCCAAAACTGAATCTGGCTTTTTTTTAATTTGTTCAATAATCAGACCAGCGGCCCGTTCGCTTAATTCTTCAAAATTTTTAGTAATAATAATTTGCATATACTTTGTTGTTTAAAATCTTGCCTTAATTGTAACACTAGCCGACAGCTAGTCAATTCTTGAAAATTTAGAAAAATGCTTATACAATTAACCTGTTGTTTGCTTTATATGAAGAAACTTCAGCTTGCCCCCCAAACCAAGGCCCTGGTCATCGTCGCCCATCCGGACGACGAAACTATTTGGTTGGGCGGGACTATGGCCAAATTTCCTCAAGTTTCTTGGACTATTTTGTCTTTATGCCGAGCCTCAGACAAAGATCGGGCTCCTAAATTCAAACGAGTTGGCGCCCACTTTAAGGCTCGCTCCATCATCACTGACCTGGAAGATGAAGGTCGCCTGAATCTCCAGCAAAGTTTGACGCCAATTAAAAAATTAATCGTTAAGACCATTAAAAATAAACAATTTGATTATTTATTTACCCACGGCTCTAACGGTGAATACGGACACGAACGACATCGGGCTGTTCATTTGGCGGTCAAACAGTTGTTGCTCGGCAGATTTCTTCGTGTCAATCAGGCCTTCTTTTTTAATTATCGAAAAACCGATTTAAAACCCAAAGCCGATAGCGACTTTTTCTTAAATCTGACTCCGGCCGAACTGGCTGACAAAAAAAAGGTCATGACCAATATCTATGGCTTCGCATCAGGTGGCATTGATGTTGGCTTTTGCACGAAGACAGAAGCGTTTAAACTATTAGTTCATAAAGTTAAAAGTTATAAAGCTATAAAGTAGATACCACATCAGGTATTATTTTAACTTGCAACTTTCAACTTTATAACTTTCAACTTATGATTAAAATTGCTGTATTATATGCTCATCCGGTGGAGTCGGACGGTCTAAGCATTCAAGGAAATTTATTATACAAAGGCTTCAAAGAATTGGGAGCTGAGCTTGGCGTGGAAGTGATGCCTTGCCATTATCGCCCCAGCTTTCAAAAAGAATGGGTGCTGGAGGCCTGGAAACCGGATTTGGCTATTGGTATCGGCTCCTGGTCATATTCTCCGGACATTGTTTTTTCGCCTCTGCGCAAGGGAGTAACACCTATCCCCTGGTTTGTGGCCAACGGCTGGGTGGCCAATTATCATGATGAACTAAGCCGTTTACCTCTAACTTTTACCACCAGCCATTGGGTCACGGAAACTTTTAAGCGCGACGGGGTCGACACCACCAACTATCGCATGTTACCGATTGGCTATGATCCGGCCGAAATAACGCCTTGGGATAAAAACGCCGAACCAATTAAGCGCCTGCGCTCTATGTTGGGCATCCAAGAACACGAAAAAATGATCTTGACTGTCGGGGGCGACGTTACTTCCAAAGGCGCGCAAGAAATGTTCAAAGCTTTAACGGAAGTTAATAAGGATTTCAAAGATTGGAAATATGTTTGCAAACATTCGGATAGCGAATGCGCCGCCGACCACCGTCAGGAAGAAGAAGAGTTGATCGAACGACTTAGTCTGGATAAAAGCCGTATTATCTATTTATCCGGCATGTACTCGCATGATTTTATGAGTCAATTGTTGAGCGCGGCCGATATTTATGCCGCGCCGTCACGTCTGGAAGGCTTTGGTATGATTCAGATGGAAGCGGAAGCGGTGGGCACACCGGTCATTTCCATTAATGTTGGCGGACCGGTGGATACGATTATTCATGGCCAGACCGGATTTTTGGCTGAAGTCGGCGAAACTGTAGAACTTAAAGAAGAATGGGCCTATGAACATATGGGCTTTGATGCCGACCATAAAATCATTTTTGATAAACCCAAAGTCTTCGCCTATCGCGCCTCTATTGCCGACTTGGCTAAATACACTCATCAACTTTTAACTGACGACGCTTTGCGCGCACAAATGGGACAAGCGGCGCGCGCCCATGCTGAGAAAAATTTTCACTATCAGCAAATCGCTCGCCAAGCGCGCCAGCTAATCAAAGATGTTCTTAACAAATAAACCATAATTTTTAGTCAAAACAAAAATCCCGCTTTAATTTGTTTCGTAGTCACGAAAAAAATTAAAGCGGGATTTTTTATACCAAACTATTATTTCTTCTTTTTGGTTTTTTTGGTCGCTTTTTTGGCCACTTTCTTAGTGGTCTTCTTCACGGCCTTTTTCGCTTTTTTCTTAGCTGCCATAAGATCACCCCCTTTTTAGATAAAAAATTTTCTTACGAATTTTTAAAAAAATTTTCTTTTCTAATTTAGATATTTTTATTATACCAAATTTTTTTACAAGCAACAATAGAAAAGACAAAAAAAATTATCGGGTAAAAAAATTTTTCGTCAAAACAATTTTGGCAAAAAAATTTTTGTCAGCGCTTAGTTGAAAAAAAATCAATAAAATCAAGCCAATAATGACTTTCTAAAAAAATAAAATATTTTTTGCTGTCAGAAAAAAAATAATTCGTGGAATAAAAAAAATTTTTGACGAAACAAAAAATTTTTAGCAAGGATTCATTTAAAAAGTTATCCACAGGTTAAAAGTATAAAACTTTTTTTTCTTTAAGACAGTGATAGGCATAAAGATAGGCGCCGGCCGACCAAGCTTGATAAGGCTCGCCCGTCGGCTCGCCGGTTTGTCCATCCAAACATTCATTAAATTCTTTTTGGCGGATAGTTGATAGTTTTTTATTCTTAGCAATCGTCGGCAAATTTTGCGGAGCTTGAGGATAATGGATTATTTGCAGATTAGCTTTAGCCAGCTTAATTAATTCTTGCTCGGCTTTGGCAAATTGTTTCATTTTAATTAAAGCCACCACATAAAAACCACCAATAAACGGCCAAATTCCGCCATTAAGATAACGGAACGGTTCGCGAGCGTCGCACTTAGAAAAATAACTATGCCACTCTTTATCCCCTGGTTTAATCACCGGCCAAATCGCTTTTAAGGGATAAGGACGATTAATTCTGTTCTTCTCAATGTGTTCGAGAATTTTTTTGGCAATGGTTGGTGTGGCCAAACCAGTGATAATAGCCAAGCAGTTACCAAGAGAATCAAACCATTCTTCGTGTTCGCGATCGCCGTCGTGATTTTTCCAGGCCCAAGGATAATAATAACCTAATTTTTTATTATACAAAGATAAATATTTATCTCGGTCACCGTTAATAATTTTTTTAATATGTTCGGCTTGTCGTTCCTTGCCAACCATTTTCAAGGCCCCGTAATAAAGAGCGTGGCTGTTAATAGTGTAACCGTATTTATGAGGAAAAGCGTCCTGCCAATCCATGGTCGGCTGTTGCGCTAACATTCTAACCTCGTCCGGATCTTGATAACTTAACCAAACCAAGGACATGATGAGATGTTTACGATAATTGCTATAAAAATCTTTGTCAGCAAACTTGGTAGCATAGGTTAAAAAACCAACGGCATACCACAAGCTGGAATCAATACTATTAAAAGTAACGTCGCTTTGGCGGTCGGTGTTATAAGAACCCACACAATTGGGAATTTGTCCGAGAAGCGATTGATGTCGCGACAATAGTTCCAGACTTTTTTTGATCGGCGTCTTAAATTCATCACCAACCAAAGAGGCGCCCAGGCTAGTAACCATAGAATCCCGCGCCCAAGTGGCTTCATAACCGCCCGGTAGTCCTGAAGCAAAAAATCCGGTCGGTTTGGCGCAAGCGCGTAACACCTCCACGGCTTTATCGTAAGCTTGATTAATAATAGTCATAAAATTAGACAATAGTTAGTGGGTGTTAGGTAATAGATAATAATTTTAATGACCTTTTACTAATACCTAAAACCTATTATCTAATACCTGCCTACCAATTATATCACAAACTCACTAGACACTAAAATAAAGATTTACTTTTTCGCCTTAGCCATCTCCTCCATAGCTAGACGAGCTAAAAAGTAAGACAGGGTGGATTCAGCGCCTTGATTAAAATTGAGTGAGTGTTTTCCTAAACCGTCATAACAACCGCCAGTGGCTTCATCGTAAACCATCTGGTTCAAATGATTTTTACCCAAAAACCAACCAAAAGCTAGTTTTGCTTCATCTAAATATTTTTTATTGTTGGTAATTTTATAAGCCACCACGAGCGCTTCCACGGCGCTGGCGGCGTCTTCTGGTTGTTGGTCAAAATAAGCTCGTTTGCCTTCGCGGAAATACCAACCATCTTGGCCGATAGCATTATAGTAGCCCTTGTCAAAAGCGACACTAGCTAAAAAATCCAAAGATTCTTTGGCTGTCATCAAGTATTGTTTGTCTCTGAGAACACTATAGGCTCGCAACAAGGCTTCGGGAATTTTATAATTAGAATAGGTCAGATGGTCGTCAAACCAGCGCCACTTATCCCCTGTTTGACTGCCAAGGCTGGTTTGCTCTTGAAAACGCGCCAATAATTGGTCACTTAATTCTTTAATAAGAGGGCTAACCAAATTTTTAATGCTTTCGTCGCTGTGTTCCCAAGCGGCACTCAAACCAATAACAGCAAAGGCCATGGCTCGAGAAAATTTCAAGTTACTAACAAGCGGCAAAGATTTTTTAAACATTTTTTGGGCCACAGCGACCAAATCAGCATTTAAACTGGGACTGCCTAGAGCTACTCCCAAAGCCCAAATGGCGCGTCCAAAAGAATCCTCGCTTTCCGGCAAATCATTATTAACACTGCGATTATGATTAATAAAATCCTTAAAATGACCATCAGCTTTTTGTGATTTTTTCAAATAAGCAAAATAAATCGCAATTAAATCAGCCAAACTTTTGCTGGGACGTTCATCAAAACGCCTAATCACGCCAATTAGGGCGCGAGCATTATCATCGAGACAATAGCCGGAGTGCGGATCAGGTTTGGTGTGGCGAGCAAACTGCAAAATACCAAATTCGTCGGTTAAGGTTTTGATGTGCCCTAAATTAATCGGTGGTAATTTGTCCGGTTCCCGAGGCACAATTTTAGCAAACTGATTGAAAAATTTAAAATAAGACAAGGCGACATTTTGCCAAGTCATATGACGCGAATAAAAATAAGCGTCTTTTTTCATGTTGGCATGCATCACTGGATCATATAAAATTTCCAAAACGGCCTTAGTGATATCAGTAAAATTATTAAAACCAACTAACCGTCCCCGCTCTTGATTGATAACATCTTTAGCAAATTGACTGGCCGTGACCACCACAGGACAGGCACAAGACAAAGCATAAGAAACCGTGCCAGAAACAGCCTGACGAGGATTTTGCGTAGGTGAAATATAAATGTCCGTCGCTTTTAAATAATCAATTAATTCTTCCAGCTCTAAATATTTATTATAAAATTTAATATGATCCTCTAATTTTAATTTTTTAACCAAACGCATTAATTTGTTGCGATAAACTTCGCCTTCGTGTCGCACCACATTGGGATGAGTAGCCCCTAAAACCAAATATAAAACATCGGGATGTTTAGCTACGATGTCTGGCATAGCCTCAATAGCATATTCAATGCCCTTGTCTCGGCTTAACATACCAAAAGTAGTAAGGACCGTGTGTCCTGACAAATTTAATTTTTTCTTGGCGTCGGTCTTGGAAGGAAAAGCAATATGATGAACACCGTGCGGAATAACCGTAACTGCTTTTTTCTTATCAACCTTATAAGTCTGACGTAACATTTTTACAGTATGCTCAGTCATCACTACAACGCCGTCGGCTTTAGCAATAATATCTTGGGTAATTTTTTTTAATTGCTTGTCTGGACGCGGTAAAATCGTATGGAAAGTAACAACTTTCGGCTTAGTGATTATTTCCATAAAGGGCAAAATATAATTACCCCAGTTACCACCAAACAAACCATACTCGTGCTGGATATTAACT
The DNA here is from genome assembly GCA_964545125.1 of uncultured Gammaproteobacteria bacterium. Classification (GTDB taxonomy): domain Bacteria; phylum Patescibacteriota; class Patescibacteriia; order Patescibacteriales; family Patescibacteriaceae; genus JAKAEX01. Next base: position 119,428 of record CAZJEP010000001.1, on the reverse strand, counting down.
AATTTAATTTCCGAATTTTTGTTAATTTTTTGGGCTATTTCCAAATAATTTTGCAAATCTTCGTCACTAATCTGATAAACGACTTTTTTGGGATAATTATAAAAAGCCACGTCGCTAGGGTTCATGGCTAAAATTTTAGATTTTAGAGTTGGGGCTAATTCTCGATCAACGGCGTTGGTCAGATCCTGAGCAAAGGTGGCAATGCCACATTCCCGGGGCGGAAAGGTGGAAACATATAAAATACTGGGTGAGGACCGCTGTTTCATATTAGATTAAATCCCCCTTATGTCGTCGCAGTTCAATCAACAAATCTTTTAAACTAACACTGGCTACGGCAATGTGGCTGTCAGCCGCGCCATAATAAATATATAAATCATCGCCAAACAAAGCAGTGCCCGTAGGAAAAACCACATTATGAACCTCGCCAATCAACTCATAATCTTCTTCCGGAGAAAACAAAGGGTAAGGCAAACGAGCCACTAAACGATTGGGGTTTTTCAAGTCAAACAAAGCCACGCCAACGTGATAAGTTCTTTGCTTATTGGTTTCTTCCACTCCATGATAAAACATTAACCAGCCGTCTTTGGTTTTAATGGGCGGAGCGCCACCACCGATGTGACGCTCTTCCCAACCATGCCGACCCTCCAACAAAACATAATGATCAAAATCTTCTAAATAATTTGTCCAATAAGCGTTGGTCTTTAGTTGAGCGAAATTATTAAAATAAGCTATTTGAATGTCCGGTAAAATTCGATGAGTTAAAATAAATTTATTATTTATTTTTTCCGGCCAGATGATAGCGTCTTTTTCCCAAATCAGAATATCTTTACCATTATAAGTTTTATAGAAAGATTCAAAAAAATAATAGTCATCTTTAAGTTTGTTCTGGCGAAAATGTTTGCCGGCGACATCATACCTGATTTTTGGACCGATTAAACCGCCCTTTTTTAACTTTAAAACGTTGGGTCCTTGGGCGTAGGCAATTTGCGCGTTTTTACCGTCGTGGGCCACATAAGTCATATACACCGAGCCGTCGAGACTGGTTAATCTGGGATCTTCCATGCCCATAGATTCATATTTAAAGTGGGGCTCCATAAAAGGATGCTTCCAGCGTTGCTCTACCTCCAAGGGTCCATTAAGTCGCGCATAACCCAAAGATGACACGTGCTTATGATTAATCGCCCGATAAACCAAGTGAACATTCTTGCCTTCCCGCAAAACACCGGGGTTTAAAACGGCCTGGGATTCAAACTCTAATTTAGTGGGAGCCAAAATAACTCCATGTTTTTTAGCTAAAAGCATATATTTACCACATTTCTAAACGTTGTTTAATTTTAACTAAATCATTTTGAGCTTGTGTCAATTTAGCCCGCTCTTTCTCCACCAAAATCTTGGGAGCTTTGGTCAGAAACTCTTCATCGCTTAGTTTGGCCTCCAAAATAGTAATGTATTCTTCTAATTTAACAAATTCTTTTTCCAATCTAAACTTTTCTTTGTCTTTGTCTATTTGTGCCACTAAATAAATTTCTACCCCAGCTTCGCAAAAATAAATTGCTTGTTCCGGTGCCTCCCCTTTGTCTTTTATTTCTAGTTCGCCGACGCTGGTACGTAAATTTCTAATAATTTCCTCATGTTCTTGTAATAATTTTTGATGTTGACTGGCATAAATAACCGCTTTGACCGCTTGCGAGGGTTCCAGTTTGTTGGCGCTTCGAGCATTGCGGATACCAATAATAATTTTTTGAATCAATTCAATATTTGACGACAAAGCCTTGGGGGCGTGTTTTTTGCCTTCAGGCCATCTTTCAACTAATAGCAAAGATTCCCCCTGATAAACCTCTTGCCAAATCGCTTCGGTCACAAAAGGCATAAAAGGATGCCACAATTTCAATAAAGTGTTTAAAATATAATTTAAAACTGACTCCTTAGCGCCTTCTACTTTGGCTACTTCCAAGTACCAGTCAGCCAAATCGTCCCAGGTAAATTTCTGCAATTGTTCTCCAGCCACAGCAAAATCATATTTGTCCAAACTGGCACTGACGGTAACAATTAAATTATCCAGTTTGGTTAAAATCCATTGATCAAACAAAGTCGTTCCGCTTGGTCTGGTTAAGTCAGCTTGTGGTGCTTCAATATTCAGCAAAATAAAACGGGAGATGTTCCAAAATTTATTAACAAAATTCCGATAAGCGCCAATTTTATCTTCACTCATCCGAAAATCAGTGCCCGGAGTCACTCCGATAAGTAAAGATAAGCGCACCGCGTCGGCGCCATAAGCTTTAACCACATCTAATGGGTCAATCCCGTTACCCTTAGATTTACTCATTTTTTTGCCGTGTTTATCCAAAACCATGCCATGCAAATAAACTGTCTCAAAAGGCACTTCGCCCACGGCAAACAGACTCATCATAATCATTCGACTAACCCACAAAGTAATAATTTCGTAACCGGTTTCCATTAATTGTGTTGGGTGAAATTTCGCCAAATCGCCAAATTTTTTATTATCTTTAAAATTATGGGGCCAACCCAAAGTAGAAAAAGTCCACATACCCGAAGAAAACCAAGTATCGAGAGTATCCTGATCTTGTACCCACTCTTCTTCCTCTGGTTTATCAATGCCCACATAAACATCTTCTCCTCGATAATAAACCGGCAAACCATGACCAAACCAAATTTGTCGACTAATACACCAATCTCGTAAATTATCTATCCAGTCTAAATAACGTTTATTAAAACGCTCCGGCAAAAATTTAATCTGTCCGTTTTGCGCCACTTCTTTGGCTCGCTCTTTCAGAGATTTGTGGCCTAATTCTTTGACCGGTTTATCTACGGCCACAAACCATTGTTTGGACGGCAAAGGCTCGATAGCCGTGCCACAACGATAACAAACCGACAAGTTGTTGCTTAAATCAACTTCGGCTTCCAAAAGATTGTTGTTTTTTAATTGTTCCACGATTTTGACTCGCGCCTCCTCCGCCGACAAACCGCTAAATTCACCAAAGCCCTCGCGAATCAAACCTTGTTCATTGATAACTTTAATAACCGGCAAATCATTGGCTACGGCTATTTGCGAATCCACCATAGAATGCGCCGGAGTAACTCCCAAGGCGCCGGTGCCAAAAGTTTCATCTACCTGACGATCAGCAATCACCTTTAATTTTAATTTGCTTCCACAAAAATCAGCTTCCAGCGTTTGGCCGATAAATTTTTTATAACGGGTGTCACGAGGATTAACCGCTATGGCCGTATCCCCCAACTTGGTTTCTGGACGGGTAGTGGAAATGGCTATGGGAAAATTTTGATCATAACGAAAAGTATAAAGCTTGGCCGTTTGTTCATGATATTCTATTTCATCATCGGCTAATGTAGATTGACAACGCGGACACCAATTAACCACGCGCTCTCCTCGATAAATCAAGCCAGCCTCATACATTTTAACAAACATGGTTTTAACGGCTTCTCGACGAGGCTCATCCAAAGTAAACGCCAAACGCGACCAATCCAAGGAGGCGCCCATAACCCTGATTTGCTTTAAAATAGTGGCTTGCGTTTCTCGTAAAAAAGCCCACACATGGTTTAAAAATTGTTCTCGACCCAAATCATGACGACTCTGCCCCAATTCTTTCTTAATTTTTTTCTCCACCACGGTCTGGGTGGCGATGGCGGCGTGATCCGTGCCTGGCAACCACAAAGTTTTAAAACCCTGTAAACGCTTATAACGAATAAACAAATCTTCAATGGCCAGCATTTCGGCGTGTCCCACGTGAAGTTTGTCCGTAATGTTGGGTGGGGGCAAAATAATAGTAAAACTCTTGGCATCGGGAGGCACGTTTAAATTATCCGGATTAAACAAACCGGATTCTTCCCACAACCGATAAATATGCTCTTCAAAGCTGGCCGCTTCGTAAGTTTTGGCTAATTCAATTTTACCCATACAAAAATAAGCTTATCCTTGATAATATGCCTATTATCATAACAAATGGACCGGTCTTTGGCAAGGAAAAGTTTAAGAAAAAATAACAAAAAAACCACCGATTTAACCTCGGTGGTTTATTCTGGTTTGCTTTATTGTCCGGAAACTTCGGCTATTTTCTGTCTAGTGGCAACCCCCACATAACCGCAAGCGGTGCCATCCTTGCACAATAATTCATACTTGGTTTGAAAACGTTTAACAGCGGCTTCAGTGGCCGGACCAAAAGTACCGGTAATCTTACCTTCCGGATAAATTTCTTTGTCTTGCGCTAAAAACTTTTGTAAAGCCGTAACCTCCTGACCTTTAGAGCCAACGGTTAAATTGGTCTTAAGATTAACCTTGGCGGTTATTTCGGCGGTAACATTCTCGGTTGGGGTTGCTTCGGTTACCACCGCTGTTTTGGCTTCTTGAGACACTTCGTTAAGCTTCTTCATGGTGGCCGGACCAATGCGACCGCAAGCTGTCCCGGTAGTGCATTTTAATTCGTATTTTTCTTGAAATTTTTTAGCGGCATTTTCGGTTTCTTTGTCAAAAGCGCCACTAATTTTAAACTTAGCTTCCAACAGGCCTAGACATTGAAAAAATTCCTGCAAAGCCTTAACCTCGTTTCCTTTACTGCCAACATCCATAACTGTTTTGAAAATTTGTTTAGCTTGACAATTTTTAGGGGTGATTTCGGTGGTGGTTGTCGTTAACTCGGTAGTGGCGGCAACCTTAACCGTAGCTAAATCTACTAAAGTTTGGCCGTAGGCCATAGCGTGAACCAAAGACCAATCGTCTCCGGCCGGCATTCTTTTGAAAACAGTTTTAAATTTATCCAAGGCAACCTTTTCTTTGGCTTCGTCTTTGGGCGCTGATTTATTTAAACCATAAGCGGCGATTTCTAGAAAAACACTATCGGCCGGTTTTTTTACATCAAGTTTTCGTTTATATAGTTTCAAAAAACTATTGCTAGCCCAAGCTTCCTTAGTTTTATCGGTGGCCCGAGGCACATATTTAATAGCCACACCCAAAACACTTAAGCCGTCGCCGGCCTCATTAAAAAATTTAACATAGACATACTGAGTTTCATTGGGAATATCCTCTAAAAGCCACCAAACTTTTTCGGCAAAATTTTGTCTGGCACTAAAACCAAAATTAGAATCCTTAGCAACGGCTATTTTAGTAGCTAAAGCGCTAACCGTAGACGTGCCGACAGTAGAAGTGGCCGTAGTCAAGTTTAAAATCACATAACGAGAATCAGCTTGCTCGCTTTGATCATTGATAGACACACTATAATCCCCTTCTTGAGACTTAAGGTCTTGCGGCACAACCGTCGGAGCGCCATTATTTTTAGAATCAGCTTCAGCCACGCATTTGGCGTAACTAAGATAATCATTGAGACTAGCGCAAGCCTCATAATCAGCCTCAGCTCTAACTTGATGAGCCAACAAACAAACCGCAGTCAGGGTCAGCAAGCTAAAAATTTTAATTATTTTCATATGTTTTTCTCTTTACCCCGTTAAATAGACTAATTACTTAACGAGACCTACCCCATTAACTATGTTTAAAATTTAATTAACGGTAAATTTACAACCATATTATATCATTATTAAATAAAATAATAAAGCCACTAGGTCACCAACAAAAAACATATTTTTCTCCTTGGCCCTTTTTGTGGTATAATTAATTTGTCTATAAATAATTATCTTTTATGCTGAAGCTAGCTATTCCGGCCAGCGTTCCTTGGAAACACCAAGGAAATTATTTGCGTCATTGGCGTTTGGCTACCCGTAACACAGGACGGTTGATGCTTTTGGCCGGCGATCAAAAAATTGAACATCTTAATGATGATTTTTTTGGCCCCAATATTGCCGCTGATGATGCTTCGCCAACACATCTTTTTAATATTGCCAGTCTAGCCGAAATTGGCGTTTTTGCCTCTCAATTAGGTTTAATCGCTTCTTATGGACAACTTCATCCAGAAATTCCTTACTTGATCAAATTAAACAGCAAAACTAATTTAATTAAAGACCAAGATCCTCTCAGTTTAGCCATTAACAGCGTTGAAGATGTTTGGCAGTTTAAAAAAGACAGTCACTTAAAGATTGTCGGCATCGGTTACACTCTTTACCCCGGTAGCCAATACGAAAGTCAAATGTTGGCCGAAGCCGGACGCTTTATCTACCAAGCGCATCGTTTGGGTTTATTGGCGGTCTTATGGATTTATCCCCGAGGTCGCGCCGTCAAAAACGAAAAGGACGCCCATTTGGCGGCCGGTATGGCTGGCTTAGCCGCCAGTCTGGGAGCTGATTTTGTTAAATTAGCTTATCCCTCGGCCATGACTAAAAACAAAATGAAAGAAATTATCTCCGCGGCTGGTCGTTGTGGCGTTATTTTTTCCGGCGGAGCTACGGCTAATGCCAAAAAATTCTTAGACACTTTGGCCTTCCAAATTGCCAACGGCGCCCGAGGCAATGCCACTGGTCGCAATCTTCACGAACGGCCCATTGCCGAAGCTGTCCGCCTGGCCAACGCCATCTCAGCGATTTCACTACACAATTATCCGGCTGATAAGGCCTATGGTCTTTATTTAGGCAAGGAAAAATTAAAAAAAGAATAACAATTTAAATTTTACGAATAAAACACAAAAACCGCTCTGGCGGCTTTTTTAATAAACATTGACTCGTAAGCCTATTTAATCTTCCTTAATTCCACTTCCTTGCCTTTTAGAATAATAAGGTGCGAAGGCAATTCCACCCAGCACCCGCTGTTGAAATATTTAATACCTCCGATTTCCAAGGTTCGCGCTAAGTGAGTGTGTCCACAGAAAACGTAATCAGCGCCTTTGGCCTTGGCATATTTAATAGCACCAAAAGCCACTTCGTCCGACAAACGCAACCAACTACGGTTATGCTTCTTTATCCACCTAGTCAGCGTTTCATTTTTCCCCTCAAATCTTTTTAAAAAATAAAAAAGGTTACCAGCCAAATTGCTGATCACCGGATCTTCGGACATAAAGCGGTCAAATTGATGTCCATGAATGGCTAAATATTTTTGCCGACCGACTTTCCACTGATAATCAGTATGAACGGCAACGCCTAATAAACGGGACAAAACATCAACCCTCCCGTCATGATTGCCAATCACCCACACCACCTCGGAAAACTTGGATAAGTGCCTAAAAAGCGACAAAACCTCCCAATGCTCCGAATTAAGTCGATTAAAATTCAAATCATCAAAAATATCACCATTGAGAATCAAACGTTTAAAACGATATTGGGACAAAATTTCTCTTAATTTGGCTACTCGGCTAAACTCAAAACCCAAATGAATGTCGGAAATTATCAAAGTGTCAACTTTTTGAAATTTTTCTTTTGTGTTCATAAACCAAAAGCGTCAATTAATAATTATTTTTGTTCCCATCTGAGCAAACCAATAAAGAGCCTCCATGTTGGCATAGCTGACATTAATACAACCATGGCTCATGGGTTGACCGAAATTATTGTGCCAATAAGCCCCATGAATATAATAACGCAATTTTTTAGTAGCAAAGTGCAAATTCCACTTGGTGTTAGGAAAATCAAAATTGTAACCAGGACCACCATACCGTTTAATAGGAATTTTATTTAAAACCTTAAAAACTCCTTGGGGTGTGGGCAAATTTTTAACACCGGAGGAAATCGGAAAATCCGCTAAAAGTTTGTCGCCAAAATAATACCACAAATGCTGAGTCTTTAGATCAACCTTAATTAGTTTATTTATTCGTTTGGTGTCTTTATTCAAGGGGTCAAAGCCAGCTGCCACTTCGGTACCGTCCAAATATTTATCCCCGTCCGTATCAGGATTAGATGAATCTGTGCCAATAATTTTTTCCCAAGCGTCAGATAAATAATCTTTATCAGTATCAACCGTCGTGATCTTGTTTGGGGTTTGAGTTTCAACAACAGCCTGAACCGAAAAACCAACCAACAGATAAATACCAAACAAAACGACCAAGAAAATTTTTTTTGGCATATCTTACATTATACTACAAACAACCTCAATAACAAAACTCCTTTGTCTGCGTTTAGACAAAGGAGTTTTAAATTAAACAACTTTTAAACTATCTGGAAACCTTAATTTCTGGAGCGTTTTCGGCTTCGCAGGCCCTAACCGTTAAAATACCGGTAGCACTTTTTTCAATAGTATAACCACTCAACTTGCTTGTGCTATTGGGTCCCCAGGTACCCAAGCCGTTGGGGCTGGTTGGTACTTTGCCTAAATAACCATCGGTCACTAAACCGGCTAAATCAACGCAATGAGTAACTCCTGCTGGTCCAGTAACATCAATGGCGCAATTAGCATTACCAGCAGTGCAGTCAGTAGCGGCTCCGTTGGTAATCATATAAACTTCATTCGGAACCATATCGTTAACAGCTGTCATGTAAAAACCACCATTATCCACTTGATCAATTTTAATAGCACTGACCACAGCGGAAATGTCGGTCCAACGAGCAGCGTCTCGAGAATCCCTAAAACGAGTTAGAGGATCAAGAGCCACAAACACTACCGCGGCTATTATAGAAATAATAGCCATTACGATTAAGAGCTCTATAAGCGTAAAGCCCTGGCGATTAAATTTTTTCATATTTTTTTTCTTGTAAGTTGGGGCTACAAGAATTATTTATTGGTTATTTATATTATAACAAATTTTATTGTTGTCGCATATAGCGACTAGCTCCCCACCCCGTCTGTCCATCTTCAAGTTTGATTTTTGTCCAAGTGCCTTGTTCTTCTAGTTTTTCATAAGTCTTCCCCGGGGTAACTTTTTTAACGACAGCAAAATTGGCGCCTGGACCTTCGCGAATATTTAGCCAACCGGTTTCCGTGGTTAAAATTAAAACCTGAGAAACGCCGATTAAAGCCTCATCGGAGGAGGCCTTTGGTTCCGAGGAAGTGCTGGTAGAACTAGCCAATAAAATTTGCGTAGTTTGAGTTGGTTCGGGAATAACCAAAGGATTGGTGGCTGCTACAATTTTTTTATTGGAAGAAATGGTAACATCTAACAACAAATAAAGTAAATCAGTCTTGTCCGTTTTTTCTAAGCTTTTGGCCTCCAGCTTATTAAAGGAATAATCAGTCTTTTGAGAATTTAATTCGTCAATTTTAATTAAAGCTATTTTCATGGCCTCTTTTTGCCCATAAGCTAACCAGCGGAAAGTAAGAGGAAAAAGCAAATTTTGGCGGTCAACAATCTCATTAAGCGGTTCTGTCCATAAAACTTCATTTTCCTTTAGGTTGTATTTAGCTTTAGCCATTGCTTCGGCCAAAACGCTGTCAAAGTCGCTTCCGGAATTAATTACTGTTTCAATAATTCGACCGCTAATAGTTCCTTGCGGTAACGAATCATTGCTAATTGTCACTGGAAGCTTAAAGCTAAAAGTCTGAACCTGGTCATAGCTGACGCTTTGATAGCGACTTCTCTCTAAAGCTTGTTTGTTTTTTTCTTGATTGCGATACCAAAAAGCTCCTAAAAGTAAAACTAAACCTAAAACCAAAATCATCAACAAAATCTTTTTTTCTTTATTTATTTTATCCGCCAACAAAGATTCTTCTTCTGTTTCCAGGCTGGCCAAGTCTTCGTTATCATTAACGGTTGAGGATAAAGGTAATTTGGTCGAAATTGTTTGATCGACCACAGTTACCGGTTCTGCTGTTTTTGTTTTGGTTTTAACCATAATTGGCGCTAATTTTACGTTAGTCTTAAAAAAATCTTTTTTAAGCAAAGAATTAAAATCTGGTTGTTCCGCAAACCGTTTAGCATTTAGACCGCGCCAAGCCGCCCCGATAGCCCCATAATATTCTAAAGGAAATTTATCTGGCAACGATTTTAATTTGGCCAAACTAACCGGCAAAGTTAAAGTCTCTCGAAAAAACTCCGTCAACCCTTTTAGGCGACTGCTACCTCCTAATAATACCACTTCTTTAACGGCAACTCCATAGCTGTTTTGGTAATAATTAATGGCTGTTTCGGTTTCATTGACCACGGCTCTTAATTGTTTAATCAACAAAGGAAGAATTTGCCGACTTAATCCCAGTTGCATTTTTTTTCTTTCGGCCGTCACCATGGTTAATTTAAATTTCTCAGCGATAGCCTTGGTAAAAAAATTACCACCAACACCCAAGACGGAGGAATAATAAATTAAACCATTTTGCCAAATAAAAATATTAGTTTTAACCGCGCCAATATCAATTAAACATACCGGGGCTTTGGGGTCCAACAAAACTAAATCACGGGCTAAGGCAAAAAACTCTGTGTCAAAAATATCTATTTCTAAGCCCAGCTCTAACCAAAAAGACTGCCAGGAGCTTAAAACCCTTTGACTACCAACGCGTAAAAAAATTTCCGCGTCTTGCTTGGATTTTTGGATGAGATTAAAATCGAAAACAAGATCTTGACTGTCCAAGGGAAAACTCTCGCTGACTATTTCTTTAATAACGTCGTCGGTATTATCGCTTTCTGTTGGAGGCAAGGTAGTGGCTAAAAAATAACTTTGATTTTCCGGCAAAGCAAAAACAATTTTTTTTGTTTTGATGCCTTGTGGTTTAGCTTCAGCCAAAGCCTTGGTCACGATAGTCCTAAGGGCCGGACCATTTTGTAAAACACCATTAACCACTAGGCCGTGAGGTAAAATTTTTCTAGAAAAATTAAGCAAACGGGTTCGAGCTCCGCTTTTTTTCAATTCAACTATTTCCAAACTGCGATCATCAATAATTACCCCGACCGCTTTATTGTTTAAGCCAAACATAACCAAACTAAAAATTATTTTCCTGCCAAGAAATAATATTAAACTTGCCGTCGTTTACTTCCAAGGAAACAAAAATTTTTTGATGATAATTGCCCTTAGCTCCATCTATTTGCAAATTGGCGGTAGTCATAGGCGAGCCAACCTTAATCACTGTTATTATACAAGACTTATCACCTTGGGACAAGGTTTCTCCATTGTAATTACTGTCAAAACTTAATCTTTCTAAAGCATTTTCCACACAACCTTCGGCCACATCCAAGGCTCCGTTGGCCCCTTGCCAGGCCTGAGCCATTTCCATTCCGCCTACGCCCAACCAAACAGCGGTCGTAATCATGGCTAAGCCGGCCATAGTAATAATCATTACCACAATTAAAGCTGTAAAACCTTTGGCCATATTATTTCCTTAAATTAACAATAGTTTTTACTTTGGTCTGATAAAAATTTTCTGGCGAATTTTTGATATCAAGTTGGCCAGCCCTAACCTCCAACTCAATACCGATCTGACTATCTGATATTTTTTTGAATTTAAAAATCGGAAACCAAACAGCCTGGCTGGATAAATTAATGCTCGGCTGTTCATCAAATTTAATTTGTGGCCGAACAGTGCTATCTAAGCTGAAAATTACTGGTTTAGTGCTGGTGGGCCCGAGCCACAAAGCTAGACGTCCCTGATTATTGTCAAAAACTGAATTAGCCTCATCAATACTTCTGGCACTACGCAAATAACGATTTAAATAATTTAAAACGATTTTAGCATTAGACTCGGCCTCGCTAGCTGCTAACGCTTTTTGACGATAATTAGACAAAGCCAAGCTAAACAACACCAAAGAGGTGCTAACTAAGGCAATAATTCCGATATAAATTATCAACTCCATTAAACTAAACCCCCGCTTCGCCCCTGAAGGATCTATGAAGGGTAGCCTCATCAAGCCTCCTGTTTGTAGGCGCGGAGCTTCAACCTTTAACGGAATAATCTTTTTATGTAAACAATTACCTTGAAACATAACTTATTCTTCTGATTAATAAGAATTATAAAGATTTAAAATTTCAGTAGCCGACAATGTCCTGTTATAAATTCTCACTTCGTCAAGGGTGCCGTTTAAATAACTAGTGTTAAGGTTGTTGACCCAACCACTACCAAGAGACAACAAAACATATTCCCAATCTCCATATATCCAAGAGCCTTCGCAAAAATTATAACCAACTGGTTGTCCGTTCTTGTAAATAGTTAGCGGCACCCCTCCTCCGACTTCGACAGGGATAACTATATGAGTCCACTCGCCAACCGTTAAAAAATTATAAAAATGACACGTTGAATTACAGCTATTAAAGATTAATCTATCGTTTTGCCAAGACAAGGAATTCTGGCGCGAACCATACTGGCTGGAGTAATTAAAGAGGGTTTGGTTTCCGATTAAGGAGTCCATTTTAACCCAGAGAGCAATGGTGTGAGGACTAGTTAGCTGATACATCAAATTCGGATTAGTTTTATAAAAAATGGACGGGCTGGAGCTGGCAAAAGTTGCGGCTTGATTAAGTCTGCCATCAGCATAACTGATGTTGCTAGCCAGGCAATTATTTAAATTTTTATAATCGTTGGCATTGCCGTCAAGCCTCCAATGAGCAACCAAACCAACGTCAAGTGGATCTTCGGAATTTACTCTTTGTCCTGATTTGTAATTAATTTTTACTTTATTTAAAACTGGGGTATCTTGACCGTCGCCACTTAATTCTACTCGATACTGCACCCAAAAACGATCGTTTAAAGACTTGTCTATTAAATTTCCTTGATAGTTAACAAAATAATCATTAGGACCAGATAACCCAAACCATTGGCTCCAGGTTCCCGGTACACCATTATTGTCCGGAGCAGTTCGCACTTGAAACTTAATAGCTGAAGCCGAATCAGGTATTACTTGATCCCATTCAATCACTTGAATTTTAGAACTACCGCCAGTGCTAAAGGCAGACGACACCAAATAACCATTAAAATTATAAAGGGGCCCATTATCCTGTTTGCTCAAGCTAATTTGTCCTCTTCGGGTAATATTAACATTTAGGGCCGTGGAAAATCTATCGGAAACGTTCCAAATTTCTTGGCGATCTCCACCTGACCAATCTGTTTGTTCCCAAAAAAAAGAATTCCAATTAGTTAAATAAGTGGTTCTGACAATCTGTTTAGTTGTTGGCGCCACCCCCCAGCTAACCTTAACCGTTGCTTCCTTGATATGAGGATCCAAGCGTCCCACCGAGCAAGAAACAATTTGTCCCTGAGTATCTCGACAAACATCAGTAAAACTCAATGATCTAGAATAATCACCAATAGTTTCCTCGGTACCCTCACCCATTAAACTCCAAACATTTTCTATTAAACTCAAACCGCTAGTCTTAAAATTTAATTCATTCCAAGCTCTGTTTTTAATAGATCGTACTGCCTCCAAACCTTCTTGCGCCAGGTCTTCGGCTTGATTAGAAGCGCCCAAATTTAACCAGGGATTTAAACTGCCAGCCGACAAACTAATTAAAGAAACGGCCACCAAAGAAAAAATAGCCAAAGCAACAATAACTTCAATTAAAGACCAAGCTGGTTTGAAATGTTTGAATGACATTTTTTAGGCCCTAGGAGTCGTAATAACGCGAGGATTATAGGTATTATTTAATAAATTATAATAATAAACACCATTAACAATATTATATTCATAAACCTTAATAATATAAGAGGTCATAGCAGAAAGACCTTTGATGCGCAAAATATTGCCAGAGCCAACGTATAAACACTTGCCGCCACCAAAGGGCAGGGTGGGAGCCAAACTATAGCTGGTTTTATCACAATTATAACTTACTCCATCTACTGGCTGAGCAATAACCGTAGCACTTCTGTTTATAAAGACTACGACACCCTGTCCACTGCCTCGAGTCCAAGTTAAGTCGGATGAATTAGCCCTGGTATTAGTAGCAATCAAACTCCTAGCCTGAACACTGGGATGGTTGTCGCTACTCTGACAGGTCATATTGCTAATATCACAATAAGGGTTAGGGGCCAAACAAGTATTGGGACAATTAGCTCCACAGCTGTCATTGCCGCCACATTTATTGGTGCACATTGGTGCGCAACCACCGCAGACATTAGGCGTGCCACCACCACCACAATATTGAGGAGGAGTGCAACTACCACAAGAACTAATCGTACGATCAACTCCACATTTGTCAGTAGCAGTTAATGAGCCACAATTTTTGCCCAGACGAGTGCAAAGAGCGGTGTCGGTTTCCGTAGCACAACCACAAACGTTGGGGGTGCCACCGCCACCGCAAGTAGCCGGACTAGTACAAGTTCCACAAATTACGGTGCGACTAACACCACAATTATCCAAAGCTGTTACGCTACCACAATTTTTACCTAAACGACTGCAAAAAGCCGTATCAGTTTCCGTAGCACAACCACAAACGTTGGGGGTGCCACCACCACCGCAAGTTTGAGGCGTTAAACAGGCTGGCCCTTCTCCACACTTGGGAACTCCGTTGACACAAACGCTCATCGCCGGACTAAGAGCTGAACAAGTTCCAAGACAACCATTGTCATCGCCACAATATTTGCCAAGACAATCCGGTGTACAACGATAGTCATTAACAAAAGTAACAATACCCAACTGATTAACAATGATTCCTGAGGATTCCCCAGCTCGACTAGTAATAACAATTTTTCCTTGACGACTAGGAAAACCCTCTTGATTAAAAACAATTTCGCTGGCCCCGCCCAAGCCATTTAACTCCCAAGACAATTGCAAACCCTTGTCTAACCAGGTTGTTAAATCATAATCAATCTGACGATTAATATAGCTATCTCCCTGAAAAATAGTATAACCTCTGTTGTCAAAAAAAATTCCATGACTCTGGTTATTAAGTCTGGATAAACTTTTTTCTCTGGTCAAACGTATCGCTTGCACTAATTGAGCATTGGCTGAAGTGGTCTGAACTTTAAACGGCCAACTCCCCAACATTGGCAAACTAAGGCTAAGCAAAATCAAAACAATCGCTAAGGCAATTAAAATCTCTACCAAAGTTAAGCCGGCTTTTTTAGAAACATTAAAACTTCTGCGCAACCGGCAGACCAATAATTTTAAATTATTATTTAACATTTCCCGTAATACCATAAATCGGCGTAATAATGGACAGAGCCAAAAAGCCGATCCCCAGCCCGATAACAATTAACAAAACCGGCTCCACCACTACCGATAAATTTTTAGTAGAATTATCCACTTCCAGCTCATAAAAATCAGCCAAATAAATCAAGGTTTCTTCCAGTTTGCCTGACTCTTCGCCAATCGCCACCATTTTAACGAGCATATCAGGAAAAAAATCCTTAAACTTAATTAAACTAAATGATAATTTATTGCCCTTGCTAACACCCTTAGCAACAACGAACAGGGCTTCACGATAATAATAATTAGTTGTGGTCTTAGCAGTAACATCCAAGGCTTCCACAATATTTAAGCCACTGGCCAAAAGTGTCCCCAGGGTACGAGCGAAACGAGCTAAGTTAGCCTGACAAATGATGTCCTTGGCAATCGGCAAGCTTAACCAAATCTTATGAAAAAAAGGCTTGGCAAAATTTTGTCTTAGCAACCAAGCCAAGATGATAATTAAAAAAACAATGCCCCCTAAAATAACTGAGCCATAACCCTCCACCAGATGAGAAAAAGCAATTAAAACTCTAGTTGTCCAGGGCAGTTTCATTTTCATGCCCTCAAACAAAGGAATGATTTTAGGCAAAATATAAAAAGCTAAAAATAACGACATGGCAAAGGCCGCCAACAAAATAATAACCGGATAAAGCAAGGCTCCCTTAATTTTGTCCCTTAATTCTTTTTCTTTCTTAAGCTCGTTGGCCACATTTTCTAAACTTTCGCTTAAGGTGCCAGAAGACTCTCCAGCATAAACCGCACCCACAAAAAAATCGGAAAAAATTTTCGGATAGCGTCCTAAAGAGCGCGAAAGACTGCGACCAGCTTTAACAGAATTATAAACTTCGCCGATGGTGGTTTTAAATTTTCCGGAAGAACTCTGATAAAGAATTTTTAAGGCCTCCGAGATAACCACCCCCGACTTTATCATTAAGGATAAATGTTTAGCAAAAACCACTTTTTCTACTAAGCTGGTTCCTTTTAAATTAATATTAGTTGCTAGCATCGGCTGATGCTTACCTCCTTTTTTGGTCATAAATATTTATTCTCTAGTAGCCTTTAAAACTTCATCTAAACTAGTAATCCCACTAAAAACTTTTTCCAAACCATCTTGCAGCATAGTGGTCATGCCAGCGATCCTAGCCGCTTTCATAATTTCTTGACTAGACGCCCTATCGGTAATCAGACCCCTAATATTATCATCCATTTCCATAACCTCAAAAATGCCAATTCGACCGGTATAACCGGTCTGTCCGCAAACCGGACAACCTTGGCCTTTATATAAATTAAGCTTATCTATGTTTTTAATTTTTTTCTCTTTTAAAATTCTTTCAATACCCGGTTCATTAACCATAATAACCTTTTCTTCTTCGGTTATTTTATAAGAAACTCGACACTTCTCGCAATTCTTGCGCACTAAACGCTGAGCAATAATCAAATTAATCGTCGAGGCCACTAAAAACGGCTCTACTTCCATGTCGATTAGACGAGGCAAAGTAGTGGGTGCGTCATTAGTATGTAAGGTGGATAAAACCAGGTGGCCGGTCAAGGCTGAATTAACAGCAATACCGGCGGTTTCCTTGTCGCGAATCTCCCCCACCATAATAATATCTGGATCTTGGCGCACCAAGGCCCGCAAACCATTGGCAAAAGTCAGATTGGTTTTAGTGTCCACCTGTATTTGACTGACACCTTCAATGTTATATTCTACGGGATCTTCAATCGTGGCAATATGAACATCGGGCTTATTTAAAATAGTTAACACGGCGTACAAAGTGGTGGTTTTTCCAGAACCAGTAGGGCCGGTGACTAAAATCATGCCGTGCGGTCGATCCATGGCTCGCTTTAATTTTTTCAAATCCTTGGCGCCAAAACCCAAATTAGTCAAACCAATGCGCTTGTTGCGTGAAGCTAATAAACGCAAAACAACGTTTTCTCCTTCCACAATTGGCACAATAGAGACACGAACATCCAAAGAATTGTCTCCCAATTCGTAACGGAGCTTGCCGTCTTGAGCGGTGCGATGTTCATCAATGCGCATCTTGGCCATAATCTTAATGCGAGAAACAATCGGTTCCAAAAATTTCTTGTCAATTTTTAATTCGTCATACATCACTCCGTCGATCCTAAAACGCACAACAACTTGATCGGCGTAGGGCTCAATATGGATATCACTGGCCTTGCTGTCGTTACCATGACGCAACAAACTGTCGACGATAGCAATAGTCGCCTCTTCTTTTTCTTCTTGGCTGGTCGACTTGGAAGCCAATACCGCTAAGATATCTTTAAATTCTTGATCTAAACTTTTTTTGTAAAAAGACCAAACTTCTTCCAAGTCGTCACGCAACATTAAAAAGGCTCCTACTCTTTTGCCGACCTTTTTTCTAATTAAATTAATAGTTATTTTGTCTGAGGGATCGGACATGCCCAAAAGCAATTTATTGGCGGTAAAATTAATCGCAGCCAACCCCTTGCTTCTAGCCATCTTTTCCGGAATCAAAGCCACTACGGCCCGATCCGGCTTGACTTTATCTAAATTTAAAAAATCCGCCTTGAAATATTCAGCCAAAGCTTGACCCAAAACCTCTTTGGTTATCAAGCCCTCTGATACCAAAGTTTGTTCCAGGGGTGTTTTATATTCTTTAGCCAAAATCAAACCTTTTTCTGCTTCGACCTTGGTTAAATAATTTTCTTTTATCAAAATATCGCGCAACTTCTGGTCGCTCAACATATATTTTTTCTTTTTTTTATTATACCATATTTTAAATAACAAAAAAACCGTCGGGGCGGACGGTTTTTAAAATTTTTATTTATTGCTGTCAGCTACCACAACTAGCCGCCGAGGGATTGGCGGATGCGCCGGTGCCAAAACCAGGAGCAGGATTGGCGCTATCCAAAACCGTGGAACATTCAGCTGGCGGAGTATTAAAGGCCCCACAAACAGTCTTAAGTAGAGCGGCGGCGCTGCGTCCACTATTTGCTTCCACGCCATTAACAATCAAGGTTGGAGAACCCTGAACGCCGTATTTAAGATTAGCTTCCTTATAAATCGGAAAATCAGTCCCACTGGCTACTAATTTGTATTCATTGGTAGTAGCCGTGACGCAGGCCGTAGTCTTGGCCTGATCAACCCCAACAGTTTGTAAACAATCGGCGCTAGTCCCTTCTTTCAAAAAACACTCCAAATAAGGCCAAAATTTGGTTGGTTGTTCTTTGTTGATACAATACTGAAGCAAATTCTCGGTAAATTCTTTTTCACCGTGCATGGTGTAGCTGACAAATTTTATCTGAATATCAGCCTTATCGCCCAAAGTTTTAACCACCGGCAACAAACCTTTTTCAATTTGGGTGCCATAAGGACAATAACTCATCACAAAGACTTCCACTGCCGGTTTATCAGTTTTGACTAATGAAGCCTGAGTGGTAGCCGTTTCCGAACTTTTATTTTTAGCAGCCGCTTCTTTTTCTTTTTTGGTCTCGGCTTTGGTTTCGGGAATATTCATGGCGGTAGGAAAAAAATAATCTACTCCGCCCTTACTGTTATCTTGAAAAAAGGCTGATTTAACCGTTCGAGAGTCCGGCAAAGTTATGTCTATAAAATATAAAAAACCGGATTTTTTGGTAATAACGATCTTAGCAACTTTCTGTCCTTCGGCCATTAAATTTTCATTAACAAAATCCGTGACTGAAGCGACCACCTTATTATAAGCTGTCTTGGTCAGGCCTACCTTAGTATGGGGTTCTACTGTTTTGGCACCTTTAACGGCCGGCTTAGCAGGAGTTTTTTTAGCGACCACGGCTTTAACCGGGGTCGTTTTAACCGGGGTCGTAGCGGCTTGAGCCGTCAAAACTAACAACAAAGAACCAATTAAGAAAAAAAAGCCTAACCATTTTTTCATATATTTATTCCTTAATAATAAACTTAATTAATTAATCTATTATACACTTTTTAAAATCCTAGGCAAACGGACGCGCCGCCAGTTGTCCACAGGCGCCAATTACTTCTTCACCTAAACTACTTCGCTTGGTAACCTTGACTCTGGCTTGTTTTAATATTTCATAAAATTTTTCCAAAGTTTCTTGGCTGGTTTTGGAAAATTTTCCGGTGGGATTGTAATTTATCAAATTAACCACGTATAATTTTTTCTTCATCAATTTGGCTAATTGTTTAGCTAAAGCCTCGCTATCATTAATTCCTTTAATTAAAGTATATTCAAACATCACTTCTCGACCGGCCAGAGCCAGGTGTTCGTCCACCGCCGTCAGCAAAGTTTTAAGGTTATAGGTTAAATTAATCGGCATTAAGCGAGAACGCAAATCGTCGTTGGGAGCATGCAAAGAAATAGCCAAATTTATTTGCGGAAAATCTTTGGCCAAATCTTTTAATTTGGGCGCGATACCGCAAGTTGATAAAGAAATGTGGCGCCAACCTAAAGCAAAAGCTTGGCTGTCATGAAGCCAATTAAGAGCCTCCTTAACCTGGTGATAATTCAACAAAGGTTCACCCATACCCATAAAAACCAAGTTGGTTATTTTGTCTTGATAATGTTCTTTAAGCCAACGTCCCATCACTAAAACTTGGGCGACAATTTCTCCGGCGGTTAAATTTCTTTCTAGTCCCCCTTCTCCGGTGGCACAAAAAGCGCAACCGCAAGAACAGCCGGCCTGAGAAGAAACACAAACTGTATTGCGCCCGCTTTGATGTCGAAGCAAAACCGTTTCAATCACAGCCCCGTCAGCTAAAGTCAAAGTGGCCTTAACACTAGACCGACCGACAAAAAACTTGCCTTCTAATTTTAGAGGGCAAGTTTCTTTTAGTTTTTGACGCAAGTCTTGAGGCAAAACTTTGGCCTGATCCCAATCATCAATCAAATGATGAAAAACAGCCTCTTTGGCCTGTCGCAAACGCCAAGCCGGTAAACCGGCAAAGACTTTAACAAAAATCGGTAAATCCATTTTATCTTCTTATTTCTACTTTCGTGGCAATAAATTTATCTTTATCGTTCAAATCCTCCTTGGACCAAACTTGGACAAAGTCGCCATTTTTAATATCAGCCAAGGTGATTTGACTATATTTAAAGGCGGACGTCAATTCTAAATAAGCCCTTTGAGCTTCTTGATACTCGGCCGATTCGGGTGGCAAAGAATTCATTTTTTCATTTAAAGACTTAACTTGATTGTTGGTTTCGGTATTTTTGGCCAAAGCTAAAGTTCTTAGTTCTCCAGTAAGACTAGCGATTTGTGCGGTCTTTTTAGTTTGAATCGCCTGTTTTAACTTGTCTTTAATTTCCTCTATTTTCTTTTGATAACTAGGATCAAGATCGGCGTTAGTTTTGGGAGTCAGCAAATAAATAGCGGTGGCCGGAGTAACTTGGGCCGTTAGCGTCGCCAAAACCGGCTCTCCGTCCCTTGAAATTCTCGCGTCAAATTTTAAAACTTGCTTCTCCACCCCGCTAACCTTGCCCTGTAAATTATCAATCACCCGCTCAGGCTGGTCCTGACGGAAAAAACTTGTTCTCGCTAGCTGGTTGCTTTTGGTTTTATGAGGTAAACACCAACCAAGAAGCAAACCGACTGCCAAGCCGGCCACAAAAAATACCAGGAAATTAACTAAACTTTTTTTCATATAACTTTACCCAGTTAATTAAGCTTTAAGCCTAACCGCTCAAATCTTAATTTTAAATTTAAAAAAATTAACATTATTTAACAGGGTGAATTAAAATATTAGCAAGAGAATCAACAAAACAATCAAAGAACCGGTGCCAATAATCAGCTTGGGTTTTTGTTTTTTAATCTCCACCATAACCGCTACCAACAAAGATATGGTGGCGCCGAACAGAAGCAAACGATAAAACCAATCACTAAAACCGAAAATTTTGGCTACGGCCGGCGTGGGATTATGACGCAAAAACAGATAGCGTTCGCTGGCCGAACTAGCGCTGGGTTGTAAATTTTCCCAAGACAAACTATGAGTGGTCACTTGACCGTTTTTAGCCACTACCCGCAGGACCGGCGGAACAATTGGTTCTAAACTTTGTCGATCATTGATAATGGCTTGTCCCCGCCAAACTCCGGTTTCATCTTTGGCTAAAACCATCCGATAATTGCTAAAAATTATTTGCGCTTCGCTCGGATCGGAATTGATAACCACGGTGGCGCGAGCTATCGCCTCCTGGGAATCTTGAGGCAAGTCCAGCCACAGATGAGTTTTTGCGCCATCAATGGGCGGCAAAGGTTGAACCGTAACATTAACTGCCGAAGCAACCGACGGCTGACTAACGACTACCGGGGCTGGGGCTGGTTTTTTGGCGACAGTAGCTAATTCTTTTTTAGCGGCTACTTGTGGTGGCTGATTATCTTCAACCACTGACTCTGTTGTGGTCAAAACTGGTTTAATTTTAGGAGGCGCGGTTACCGCCGAAGGATCTGGTTTAGGCGCTGAAACTGGTGCGGGCTTAAGGGGGGTGGCTACGGCCGGTGGCGTACCAAAATACTGGGCCACCAAAGTGGTTTCCGTATTTTCATAAGGACCACTAACCACACTGACACCTATTTGAGAAAAATCTTTGTCAATCAAATTAGCATAATGAGTCGGACTGGCTTGCCAAGCTTTCATAACTTCTTCGGCCGTGTCAAAACCCAAAGCCAAATTTTCACCGGCCACTTGGTAACGATAACCCACGCTAGACAGCCAAGAACTTAAACTTTTTTTATCCGGACCAACGTGGGCAAAATATTGTTGTAAAATCATATCGCTAGCCTTGGCATAGGCCGCGCGATCCAAAGTAGGGCTTTCAGTCAAAGCTGCCACGCCCAAACCGGCCCTGACTTGATTGGTTAAAGTGATAATTTTTTGAGCCTGTTCTCTTAAAATGTCCGGCGACAACCAAGCGGTTAACGGCAAACCCAAAACAAACATCACCACTAAAACCTTGGAGATTAAGGCAGAAGTGGCGTAAAATAACAAGCGTTTAGGATGCAAAGCTTTAGGATGATAACTATTGCCTTCGTGTGGCAAAAACCAATTTTTCCAATCTCCCGGACCCAGCGGATTGCGTCCGGCGCGAATTTCCTCTAAATCGCTCATTCCATCGCCGTCAGTGTCGGCTTTATAAGGATCAGTACCCAAAAAACGCTCCACCTCGTCAGTCAAGCCGTCGCCGTCGGAATCGCGTGTTCCATATTGCGCGTTTAAAAAATCAATAAAGTCCAGGTTATTTTTCTTGGGAGGTTGTTTTTTTATTTTTGCCATAGATACTCACATTATATCATAAATTATAAAAAGGTATTAGGTCGTAGGTACTAGGTAATAGGGATTAGGTAATAGGTGATAGGGATTAGGTAATAGGGAAACAGCTAAACTTCGACCATTCTTTTAGTGGAAATACTACTACCTACTACCTACTACCTGTAACCTAGTTAGGCATATTTGCCAACTTCGCAAATTTCCAAAGCATTAGCGATTTTATTTTTCTTAATATCCCCTGATAAATAAATAATCAAATCATGCTTGTTTAACTTGCCTTTAGCCACTAATTTTTTCAACACTTTATAAATCAACTTGTCATTAAAATGACGTTTTTCAAAAAAATGAGCATGCACGCCATAAGTCAGGGCCAATTCCCTGATTTGCCGCTTGTCAAAACTTTTAAAAAACACCGGGGTGCTGGAACGATAAGCCGCGATAGTTTCAGCTGAATAGTCGGTAGCCGAGCTGATAATAATTTCTTTAATCGGCAAGTCATGCGTGGCCAAAACCGCCGCCTTGGCCAAATAATCGGTAATCTTGTCGGAACTTTTTAAAGATTGGTCAAAAATCGTCGGTCGGTTAAGCTCCGTGGTTCTGGCAATCTTAGCCATCATCTTAACCGCCAATAAAGGATGCTTGCCGAAAGCCGTTTCCCCAGACAACATTAGCGCGTCAGTGCCATCCAAGACAGCGTTGGCCACATCGCTAACTTCAGCCCGGGTCGGTCGCGGGGCGCTAACCATTGATTGCAACATTTGCGTGGCAGTAATAATGGGTTTTTGCCGAGCAATACATTTTTTAATCAACTGTTTTTGAATTAAAGGAACTTCTTCGGCCGGAATCTCTACTCCCAAATCACCGCGCGCCACCATCACTCCATGAGCCTGATCTAAAATTTCTTCAATATTATCCACCCCGGCGCGATTTTCAATCTTAGCAATAATTTTAATGCGACTACCCGCCTTGTCCAAAATCCTTTGAATAGCCAAAACATCTTCCGGCCCGCGCACAAAAGAATGAGCAATAAAATCAATGTCCTGCTTAATGGCCCAAGCAATAAATTCTTTGTCTTTAACACTTAAACTGGGCAAATTCAATTTAACTCCCGGCACATTAACACTTTTATAAGCTTTAATTTCTCCGCCATTTTCCGCCCTGACCACCAAATAATTTTGGGTCTTTTTTTCGACGATCAATTCAATTTCCCCGTCATCAATCATAATTTTGGCCTCGCGTGGAACTTCCTTAACAAAATGACGATAATTAACATACAGGGTCTGCCGATCAGATTG
The DNA here is from genome assembly GCA_964545125.1 of uncultured Gammaproteobacteria bacterium. Lineage (GTDB taxonomy): Bacteria > Patescibacteriota > Patescibacteriia > Patescibacteriales > Patescibacteriaceae > JAKAEX01. The sequence continues at coordinate 95,963 of CAZJEP010000001.1, read as the reverse complement.
ACTGTCGGCCTGGCCACCTTTGATTTTTATTAAATCGCCTTTAGTTAAAACTATTGCTTCGGCTAAAGCCGTGGTGCGCACTTCCGGTCCCTTGGTGTCCAACAAAATAGCCAAGCGTTCAGAAACTTGACGAATATTAGCCACCACCTTGTCAGCTTCCTGGGGATTTTGAAAAGCGGTATTTAAACGAGCTACATCCATCCCGGCATCATGCAAACTTTTAATAAACTCCACCGAACAATTCAAGTCAGAGATTGTCGCCACAATTTTAGTCTGTTTTTTATTCATAAATTATAAATTTAAATAGTGAACCCAACGAACATCTTAATTGGAAACCTGCCCGCCCGGCCTGCCTACCGGCAAGGCGAGCAGGTGATTTGGAAATTGGAAATTAAAAATTAAAAATTTATTTGGGGCACTCCCCACTAGTCCAAGATTCCACTTGCACATTATGGCAAGCCTCGCAAGGATTGGCAAAATTCTGAGCGCAAGGATACCGCAAGCATTTAACGGTCGACTTAAACCAACCGCAAGTCGGTGTGTATAATTGAGCGCATACTTCTCCAACTCTGTCGGTCGTTTGGCAAAAATTTTTAACTATCTCCACGCTAGTCTGGCAACCACAGCCCAAATTATCCATAAAACGCTTTTCTCGAACAGCACAATCAAAATCCAAGTCCTGACACTTATTTAAATCCTGACTAATATAACGTTTATTAGTGGGACCGACTAAAATTTCCACAAAAATATTACCCTTTTTATCAAAACAACGCCGAGGCTTAGTCTCCGTAATCTGGCCACCGGCCGTCACGCACTGAGAAAAATTGCTGATTTGTCGGCTATTTAAATCATCGCGACAACCAGCCTTAATCTCGGTCGGCCAAGACGCTAATTGCTCGCAAGACGGCATCTCGCGACCCACATAAACCAAACGCCAACTGGCTTGGTCTTTACTGGCCCAAAAAGTTTCGGCAGACAGATTGTCGTCCACTGACCAACGCCCCACCGCGTAGTTACCGTTCTTTTTAACATCGTGCAACTCATATTTAGTCGAATCTTGGTTATGACTGGCGGCCAAAATAGCCATAATGGCGTTTTCGTCCAAATCAGGCGTAGTGGAAGCTGTTTGGTTGACATCAACAACCGCTGGCGCGACTGTGGGCGCCAAGACTGCTTCCGGCTCGGTTTGACAACCGCTTAAAATACCCAGGGCTAAAACAAAAAATATGAATAAAAATTTTTTCATCATTTATCAATTATAGCACAAACTTATTTGAATAAAAAAACACCCGAAAACTCGCTGTTCTCGGGTGTTTTAAGACTTTTACTAAAACTATTTATTGGGGCAATCCCAGCCATAACAAGGCGGAGGAACCAAAGCTGTCGGAGTTAAGCCACCTCCGCCAATGATGTTGCCGGATTGCGGACGATAGCACCTGACTCGATGTTGAGGACAATTAACCCCCTCGGTACAAGTAGCGTTATTAGAGTCGCCGTTTCTGGCCGTAGTGCCACTAGGATTACTCCACCTGGAATCCTCTATCTCATAATAAGGCAAGGTTAAAGGACAGGATGTTCCCACACAAAATAAACCATCCGGCGCAGTATATCTTTTTTGACTATTGGTCCAATAGCCGACGCCAGCTACCCCACGAAAAGCCAACGGATCTTTAAGCCCGTCTTCGCTTAAACCATAACTGCCACTAGACACATTGCCATTACCTGCCACATAGCAACTATTACTATTAACTCTTGAGCCATTACAAGTACTAGAAGATAACTGCGCTTCCAGGGTATGCCATTCAGCGTCAGTCGGCAAAGAAAAAAGGCCAGAACTACCTCCATTACAAACACCTCTTATATAACAATCATTGGACGGCATATTTCTCAAAAATCCAAAACAATGAATGCCCTTACAACTACTCCAATAAGGCTGAGTAGCAGAGCAAGCATTAGTATCCGTGGCGCTCGACGGGATTCTAGTAGCCTTACCCCAAGTCATATCTACTGTGGTTGAACTGTTACAAATACCCACGTCTTCGCTAGTCCAACAGCCGGCCGCGCCATAATTAACCGTGGCAAACTTGGCTCCATCATTGCAACCATTAGAACCGCCGGTGCGCTCCATCCAACCGCAATCTCTAGTGGCCTCGCACTTCACAATGGAAGTAGTGTTATTAGCTAAACTGTCTTGACCACATTCCCAATACCACTTGCCCCGAGGATTAGCCAGGTTGTCTTGTTCGTTTCTGATATAAGTACTACCCAAATTACACTTATGGTCAGTTGGTGGCGTCGTGCTATAAGAACCGCGATAGCCGTCCGTGGCATCATACGGTTGAATTTTACAATTGTTATCCAAAACCCTATTAGCGTCGGCCACGCCACAAGCCAAACGCTTGGCGCTACAAGCAGACTCGTCAGGCAACTGTTTGCCGGCGTTGTCTTCGCAGTTCCATTTCCAAATATCCTTAATGCCGGTGCCATCACCGCCACCGTTGCAAGTGTTGCCGTCAGGTTCGTCGGTGTTTAATTCGTCGGTGGGCTGAGTGTTCCAGCCACTGGGATCCCAGCTAACGGCGCTATTTTTACACAAATTTGATTTGGTTAAAGTCATCCAAGAAGCGTCGGTATAAATTTTATCAGAAGCTCCTTGTCCAGCTGAACTGGCCTCTCCGCAAGCGGTTCTATTAGCCAAGCACGGAGGACTGCTTAAATTATTGCCACACTTACATGTCCATTCCCAACGATCGCTGGCGTCGCTAAAATTAAGGGGCAAGCCAGATTCAGGACTACAACCATCCTTACAGAAGCGGAAAGACTTAGTGTTGCCATTATTGTTGGTAATGTCTTCTTGGTTCAAAGTTCTGTTGGCTCCGCCCACGAAACTCTTGTCATTGGCGCTACCGCAAATACATTCATAAATATTAATGGTTTCGGTGTCGGTAGCTACCTTATTGGTCCTAGGACATTCTTCCAGACAAGTCACTTTAACAGTCAAAGAAAATGGACTGTTGTTGGCTCTTAGAGTGCCAACATCAAAGGTCGTGTCATCACTATTGCCGTCAGTCACCACAGACCCACTCACTGACCATTCATAAGACAATCTGGTGCAATCAGTTATTGAGTCATCACTATAAGTTAAATTAGCCGTCACTAAGTTAGTGGTGTCTTGGCAGGCTTCAAAGCCGGAAACCGAAGACAAGGTTACGGTCGGGATTTCAAAAGTTGGAGTTACCTTAATTTTTAATGGAGCTGTGCCTCTTCCTGTGGTGTCGCACTCATTGGCACAAAGACGACGGTAACAGGTGCTACTGCTTAAAGGACCCGGGTCATAAGTTACTCCTCCAGCTCTCTCAATATACAAACCCCAAGTAACTCCGCTACAAGAACCATCATTAGCTACCGACGCGCTTTGCCAGTAATAATTTTCGCAATATTTGCCGTCATCGGTGCTAGTAAAGGCCTCTGGATCTTCGTTAGCGCAAATTTCCTGATTTTGGGCAATAGCGCCGGGTTCAGGCAAGGCCTTGACTTCCAAGTCTATCTGTTTGGTTTCGGTGCCAACACAAGGATCAAGACATTCCAACTTGGCTTCCAAGGAATAAATATCCGGAGACAAACCGGTTTTTGGCCGATAAGCCAAATTGTCGGCGCCAATAATATTTTGTTTGGTTTCCACAAGCTGATTAGAGGCTTTGTTCTTTAAGGTCCAAGTAAGCTTACCACTGGTACAATTAGCCACGGTCGTGGTGTATTCTTGGGGGGCGTTGGCGCAAAATCTATACAAACTATCAATATTGGCAATTTCGCCCAAAATCGGTTTAGGCTTAACCGTAAAGTCTTTACTAGAGGTCGGGTCTTGTTCATTAAAACATGGCTCAGAACACTTAACCGTCACTTCCAATTTATAATCACCGCCATTGACGTTATCCAAATATCCCGACAAATCAACATCTTTGGTGTTGCTGGTAAAGTCAACCGGAGTAGCCGAAGAGTCGCTGGTCTTGGTCAACTTCCAGACATAAGTGGTATTAGTAGCAGAGCAATCAGCGTTACCGACATAAGCGGCTTTTTCCTGGGGATCATTACCGCAAAAATAGTCAGTCTTTTCCGGTTTATAAAGGCTAAGGCCGTCGGTCGCTCTTTGATCCCGCTTTATTTCCACTTTAACGCAAGTCTGACCTTTAGTGTCTTTAACACAATTGGCATCAGCTTCAGTACAAGCCACATCGACTCCGAGCCAATAGATGCCGACCGGAATATTGTTGTCATTAGCTATCCATTTTAAATTATGAATAGCCACATTATCGGTTAAGCTTTCTTGTCTGGATAAGGCTGCATCATTGGCGTTGGCCGAAGCGCAACCAGCCGACGATTTATAAAGACTCCAGTGGTAATCTTTCTGGACGGTAGAACAAGCACTGTCAGCCGGAATATTATAAGTGGCTCTAAAATTAGTGGCGGCAATATCAAGATTGGCGTCATCGCTACAGAATTCTTGGTCGGTGGTTGGCTCCAAGGTGACACTGGATTGATCGTTTTTAATAATCACTTCAATCTTGTCGGAAGCCTTGGGATTTTCGCCGACGCAGGTATCACTACAACCGGCTTCCACCCAAAAATTATAAGTACCCCGAGCTAGCTGCGCAGGCACCAAATCATAATTTTTGGTAGTATCGGAAGTCGGTCCTTCGCTGTGCAGAGAACTGACCGTCCCGCCTTGATCTTGTTTCCAGGTAAAGGTTCTTAGGCCCACACATTTTGTTTCCGTAGCCGTTAACGACAATTTAGGCTCATCCTGACAAACAATCTTGGTGTTTGGATTGCTAACTAGCTTGGTATCCAGTTCATAACTCGGGCCGATTTTAATATAGAACAACTCTGAGTTATCGGCCGTATTCTTGACGGGAATATCTCTTTTTTCCGGATTACAAGCGCAAATCATTTTAGCCCGATAACGCCAGTTGGCCGGATAGTGAGCGCTGGCCTGGTTATTATTAAAGAAGCCTGGATCAAGTTTTTTAATTAAGAATTCACCATTAATTTTGGGATTGTTGCCGTCAAGGGCGGTATTCCAAAGATAATCGGACCAAGCGGTTTTACTGAAATTGTTGTCTTCCCAGGCTAAAGTGCAAATCGGGGTGCCGTCAGCTTCCACACCATCTTTAATAGTGTAATTAATCGTGGCACTTTCCGAAGCACAAATACTCTCTTTGTTAATAGTTCCCTCGACGCTAGGATTATAAGTCTTGACAACCGTAGTAGAGCCTTCAACGGTGGCGGCAGTAAGGTCAGCGCAATCATCTTCACAGCTCACGGTCACACTAACAGAGCCCGGTCGACTGGCATCTTGACCCAAAGCCAATTGATCTTCACTAGTTAAAGTTAAGGAGTTGCCGGTAACTCTACTGTAGAGCGTATTATTAACCAAATTGGCATCGGCATCGGTTACGCGCCAGGCATATTTAACCTGATCGCAGTTGCCCGTATAATTAGCCGTATAAGTAGCTTCGTTGCCGTTGCAGGTATAAGGCACGTTGGCGCTGACCGTCACCGCCTCAATTTTTTTAACCTCAGCGCACTTGGACGAAGCCTGACAAGCGGAGTCAGAGCACTGCCAAGTCAAGTTGACCACCTCGCCGTTATTGTTTGGTGGCACCGGAACATTATATTTGAAGTTTGTGGCCTCGCCACTTTCACACAATTTAGCGTCGCACTTAGCTTTATACAAAGGCTCGGGGTCATAAACAAGACCTTGTCGTTTAAAACAACCCCAGAAAAAAGAATTGTCGCCGTCCTTAAAGATGTCCATAAAATCTTTTAATCTGGTATACACCTCACCATGAGGCGGTTTCTTGCAAGTGCTAATTTTGGTGTAACAAACTTCAGCTTCTCCGTTATAGGGCATAGTGTCGTTGCCTGAATATTGCCCGTTCCAGTCAAAAATATGATCGCAAATCCAGAAAGCTTTACTAGTTTCAGGACTATAATAAACATAACCGGAATGATCCCAAATATTGGTCTGATTAAAATTAATCACTTCATTAGGTTTATCAAGCCAGCGACCTAAAGTGCTGCCTGGATCAACTGTGACTGTGCTTTTGCCAGACGTAGGATAATTAAATCCACTTAATTGAAACTGATCAATATCCTTTAGAGTTACTCGTCTGGCAATTCCGTGTTTACATAAAGGAATGTCGGTGGCATCTTTGGTTTTGTTGCCCGAATGTTGTCCTTGATTAACTTTAGCGGCTAAATCGCTAAGGTTAAGTGGCGTGGATTCACCGGGCCAGAGACCAGCCCCGGGGGCTTCGGGCATCACGCCCATTCTGTCCCAAGTCAAATTATATTTCCAGCTTAAAGTGGCGGTATCAAATTCCGAAGGACACTCGCCTCTTTCCTTGGCCGAGCACCAACGCAAGTTATCTTGCCAGGCCCGAGGCAAGAAACCGTTTAAACCGCCAACCCCGTCAAAATCAAAAGTTTGACTGGTTCTATTACTGCGGGGCGCTTGAATGGTTTCTCTTACGCCCTGATTAATGGTGTCATATTCACAACGCCAGAGCCACTTGCCTCGATTGCGAGTATCAGAAGCGCTAGCCGGATCCCGCGAACCATCATAGCCATAAAAACCAAGGTCCTCGTTGGCTGGTCGCTCGTACCAAACTACTCGGCCACCATTTAAACAACCGACATTGGGTTTTTGAACGTTTTGATAAAAATAGTTCTGCCCATGAATATCAGTAGCTCCATCTTCTGATCCGCAACCCATCTGTTTAACTTCACAAGCTTCGGCGCCACAAGTCCAAGTCCACTTTGAGTTTTCAAATTTAACATCAACCTCGGTCTCTGGTCGGCTACAAAGACCAGTACATTTAGCTGTGCTCAACGTGGCGTCAGGCATAATGCCACCCTGCAAACTACCCGTAGTTAAGAAACGGCAGTGGATAGGATTGTTGGGCGTACTAAAGCGCGTAGTAAAATCACGCCAATTATAGCTAGTAGCATAAGTGTCGCTCCCCCTGGTATGCGGAGCGGCACTCCAAGAATAAATCCATTTAGTGGTGGCCGGAGGATTTTCTGGTTCTTCATAAAGATAGGTGTTACCGGCTCCCATATAAGCAAATTGGTTGTTAATATCAATATTACAACCCGGGAAAGTCGTTCCGCATTTATAGCATTCTAAATCTGAACAACTCCAAGAAATGGAAACTATGTGATAAGTGCTATGCCTATCTAACCAATCAATATAATCGCTGCCATTGTAAACTTCGGTCAAAGTATTGCCGTCCACTTTATAATAAATTCTTAAGTTGCGCGGGGCGCCATTGTTTCCGCAGAAAAATTTGGGTTGGTTTTTTCTAACAAACCAATCGGCCACATCGAAAGATCTGGCTGTATGGGATACGGCGGAATTGTCGCCATCACCGCACTCAACAAAACAATTGGCATCGCAACCGTCACCATCGATATTATTGCCATCATCACATTCTTCGCCATGTACCACGCCATCGGCATCAGTCCAAGAATCAAGGTTGCCATCGCCACATTCGCCGCCTCTAGTAGTTTTAATTTTACAATCAGCCGTATCACACTCTCTTTTGTCCTGATAAGCATTGGCGATAAAACAAGCTGATCCACTAAGACCAAGGTTTCGATAAGTAGCCTCCAAAACCTCACCTTCGCTACACTCGGCGCTACAGACGCCTTTGACACACTTAGGCGTAGAATCAACACAGTTACAGCCATAGCCAAGATAGGTGCCGTTAAGAACATCATTGGTCCACCAAGGTTTAGTCATCAACTCACATTTACAAGTTTTGTCATAACTTTTAGGGCCGGTACCATTCTCGCACAAGTTCTGTCGGTTACCCTTAGTGCAATCTTCCGTCGGGACTAAATCTCTTTTAACGCATTGTTTGCTTTCACACTTCCAACCGGACTTGATAAAAATATCACCCTCGCAACGTTCGTATTCTGACGGTGTGTTAGGATCAAAAATGGTCAAGTGAGATTTGGCGCAATCGTCATCAGTCAAACACCCGACGCAAGTACAAGTAGCGGGGTCAAAAAATGTTTTGTCGGCGCAATCAGCCTGAGAAGCGGCTTCAGCGCCACATTCTTTCAAACAAACTCCCCCGCTTAATTTCTTGGGCACGCACTGACAACCAGAGCAACTGCCGTAATAACCATTTTGCCAAACATAACCTTCGGGATGAGGACCGATTTTAATTCCCTTAATGCTGGCGCCATCGCCACCATTATCTTTTTCACACAATATTTGATAAATAGCAAACTCTGGAAAACCGGTGGTTATCTCCGTGGCCTTAGGCGTACAGTTGGTGTCCTCTTTTAAACTACTATCGCACTCTTCATCAAATCCGGCAGCATTCGGTTTTTGCACCTTACCGTCACCGCAATAAGGTAAATTTAAAGAACAACTGGTTTCACCACGACCGTATTGGCAATCGCCGACATCCTGGCATTTCCAACTTAAACTAACCAAAGAAGAACCAGGAGGAACATTAACCTTGCCCTCATAATCAGCAGACACTTTAGTGATAACGCCGTTTTTATCTTTTACTGTACCTAAAATCAACGCTACTTTTCCGTCTTTGCAAGAAATAATGCCCGTGGCTAAATAATTGGCCAATACTTCGTCTTCTGGTAAACACTTGGCCTTAGGACAGGCAAAACAATTTTGATTACCACAAGTCCATGTATACGGTGAAGGAGGAATATCAGACACCTGGCCAGAACAGTCATCAAGCAATTTTCCGTTTTTAAAACATAAATTATACCAAGGCTTAACAGAAACAAACTGATTGTTAACACCCATCGTCAAGGGATTGGGGTCGTCTGGCTTGTTGCAAGTAAAAGTATTCTGAGCTCGGCAGGCTTCGGTGTAGCCGTTAGTGGTGTTAACACAAAACCAAGAACAATCAGCCGTGCAATCCGGATCACCTACGGCCGGAATCACTTCCGGCGCGCTACCATCTTCGCACCTGGCGGTGGCCGCTCTAGCTTGATCACAATTAGCAAAAGTTAAACAATTAGACCCAGGAGCTGGCTCAGGAGGTGTTGGGGTATTGTTAGTGGCCGCCCCTAGACAACCGGAAGTATCATAACGACAATTAAAAGGATCGCAGGCCAAGGTTCCGCCGGTATAGCCCAAACCCGCGCAAGTCATGGGCGACGGATCAAAACCAAACAAGCACACTTCGTTGGCCGTGCCACAAAGACTGTTTCCAGGGGGTGGCGGTGGCGGCGTGGGGCTGGCCACACAAGCAGAAGTATTAAACTGACAGCTACTATTGCAACTTAGGGCGCCACTGGCAAAACCTTGAGTAACACAAGTCTGACTGTTTAAATTGGTCTGGTCGCAAGCCTCCCCGGCATCAATAACGCCATTGCCGCAAACGGCCACGGCGCAACTGGAACAAGGTACATTCACGTCGCCAATAACACAGCCCCACTTCCAGCACTTATCAACATTGTCATAGCGATAAGAACCGTCGGCTGTGCCCAACAAACAAGTATTGTCGGAAGTTCCGCAACGAGGCAGGCCAACCGCCTGTAAAGTCGGATTTTTGGAATTTTGACCGATAAAATAAAAGACGGTGATAACTGCCGTCAAAATAAAAAAATTACCCAAAATTTTTACCACTAGGGTTTTTAGCTTGCTTTGTTTCATAAAAATAAAATTATTATATTGAATGATTTAATTTTTAAAACCATTATCCCAAATACTAAAATACCAAAAACTGTCACCCCAAAAATAGGGCAAAACTCTTTAGCCTAATTATACACTAGTCTTGAAAACAAAAAAAGAACCCCCTCTTACTCTCTCCTCTTACTAAAGAGAAGGGGGAAGAAGGGGGTTTTTCTAAAACCTAATATCTATTACCTGTTACCTGTTTTCACTTTAGGGCTTTGGTAATTTTGGCTACAATTTCTTTCAAAGAAATATCAGATTTTACCAAATAATCATCAGCGCCTAATTTCATGGCCTTGTCGCGATCCGAAGCTTGGCTCAAATTGGAATTAACAAACACCACTGGTTTGTGCTTGGCTTTTTTTAATTCTTCCAAAACGCCAAAACCGTCAAGTTGAGGCATCATCAAATCCAACAGCAATAAATCATAGGGAGTTTTTTTTAAATGCAACAAAGCGTCTTCGCCGTCAACCGCCACTTCCACACTAAAACCCAGGCTTTCCAGTTTTAATTTAAGAGCTTTAGACAAGGAAGCATCGTCTTCGGCAATAAGTATTTTTTTAGCCATATAAACCATAATAACACAAAAAATTTAAAAATCAAAACTTTGAATTAAGGGTATTTGCCCTTACTAAGAGTCTACAAAAAAAACAAAAACCCCACTTAACAGCGGGGTTTTTGTTATCAGCTATTTAGAACGAGATTATATTTCTTCTCCTTCGTCCTCTTCAGCTTCTTCAGCATCTTCTTCGTCTTCATCCTCATCGTCCAATAAATCATCTTCGGCTTCGTTTTCCTCGTTTAAATCTTCTTCTTTTTGATCCTCCATCGGATCGAATTCTTGGTCCAACATAGTTTGAACTTAATTATTAATAAAATGTTTTTTCAGTTTAACAGACAAAAGCGAATGCGTCAAGTTCTGGCCAACTTTTCTCTCCCTAACAAAAAGGCTGTTAAAAAAAGTCAATTTTTTAGGCCAAAAAAAACGCCCGAAAGACCGAGCGCTTTGTTAAGCTTTGGTTGTTTCTTCTTAATAGGTTCCAGGAGCCATTTGTGTTTGTGGATTTTGGCCAAAACCACCCTGAGTGGATCCGCTTGAATTATTCAAACCCATAGGAGAACCGGATATTTGTGGCTGTTGGTTATAGTTAAAACTGGATGGCATTTGAAAATTATTTTGCGGTTGTTGTGGTATTTGGGGCATAACCATATTATTAACCCCCACTCCTAAATCACCCAAAGCATTATTCAATTCGTTAACCAGATCGCTGAGATCGCTCACCTTGCTCATTAAATCCTCAGTATCTATCGGCTTATTGTTGGCGGCTGTTTTTACATCATTAAACATTTGCTGAACTTGCGCCAATTGTTCTTTAGCCGTAGCAATCGAATCAGCGTCTAATTTCTTCTGCTCGGCTCTCTTGATGGCGCTAGTAAAACTCTTAATCATGGTAGTAAAACCAGTCAAACCTTTTTTGTAATTAGCAAAAAATTCAGCTTGCTGTTGTTCTGTTCTGATATTATCAAAATTAATATCATAAATGTCTCCCAAGGCACTCATCACCGCATCAAAACTATCAGTGTCAGTGGCTGTTTTAGCGTTAGCTTCAATTTGAGCCAAGGCGCTAGCGGTGTCATCAATAACCTTTTTCAAATCAACGGTGTTAATGTTTTTATTTTTAGCCAAACGAGTATAAGCAGTTTGATAGGTCTTAAAATTTTGTTTTGCCTGTTTCAACATTTTTGGAAATTCCAATTGTCTGGATAAGAGACCCATATAGTCGGAAATCTCTGAAAAATAATCACCAGGATTAGAATCTAAGCTTTCCACTTCGGACATGCTTTTAGCGTTTTTAACCGTCTTAACATAATTTTCTATTCCACTAATAGCCATCGTTAATCCTTGGGGAATAGTCAAACCGGCTTTGGTGGCCTTGGCCATTAAAGCTTTTGGCTGTTTAAGGCCCTGCATAACTCTAGCGACATCTTTTTGCATCATTTTTAATTGTTGAGCATCTCGTTGGGCTTGTTGTTTGGCCATGTCTTCTTCTGATGGTCCTGACTGGTTAAAACCCGGCTGAGAATTGTTGCCTTGATTTGGTCCCATCATTTGACCACCTTGGCCAGAGCCTTGTGGCTGATAATTTTGATAGGGTTGGGACGATCCTGGTTGATTATTGTTACTTGGCAAATTCAGGGACTTGGCTTTGTCAGCGGCATCGCACTCAACCCCCGTGGCCTGTCGATTTAAAGAATAACAGAAAAAAGTTCCCGTGTTAGTCGTAGTTGGAAACGGTTGATTAACCGGCTGGTTGGCCATAACGCCACAGGCCGGCTGTCCCCCATTGGCGCAAGTCATCTGACCATTAGTCCAAATAGGATTAACCCCGGAACATAAATACACTTGTCCGTCAGAGCAAGGAGGAAAATTATTTTGTGGCGGTTGATTCGGCGGATTTTGACAACTGGGAATTCCCCCGTCAGCACAAGTCATAGTGCCGTCATTACCAATGACCGGATTAACTCCACCGGCGCAAAACCAGGCCTGATTGTTAGGACAGGCCGTAATAGCAACTCCTAAAACTTGCCCACGTTCCCAGGCCGGCGCGTAATAACCGAAGTCGCCGGTATCTTGGATTAAGCTATCATCTTTGGCCAATAAACTAACGGCATTTTTAAGTCGCTCCAAAGACGTGGTCGTTTCGTCAACCGCCAAAACCTTGACCGTCGACCAAACAAAAAGCGTTAGCATAAAAGCTAAACCAAGAAACCCTTTAAGGTTTTTCATATTATTTAATTTAAGAGAAGTTTTTTCTCTTTTTTATATGTCAATATTATACCACAAATTTAGACAACAGCTAACTGCCTGATTAGTCTATGTACTCTTCCTTAAACATACTAAGCATCAAAAGAAAATAAGAAATAAGCAGGGGCCCGATAATCAACCCGACCAAGCCAAAAAGAGACAAACCGACCACCACCCCTAAAAGCGAAACAAAGGGATGAATCTTGCCCACTTTTTTTTGAATAACCGGCCGAAGCAAATTATCTATACTGGAAACAAACAAACCGCAAAGCAACAGACCAACGGCCGTCCAAAAATTTCCTTGAAAAAAAACAATAATTACAGCCGGTGCCCAAACTCCGGCGGCGCCAATTACAGGAATAAAAGAAGTAATAGTGGCAATCAAACCCCAAAGTACCGGTCCATTAAGACCCAGCCACCAAAAACTCAAACCCACCAAAGTCCCCTGAACCAAGGAAATTAAACCCGAAGTAATTAAAGTGGCATAAGTGACCGTCCGAAATTTGCGTTGTAATTTTAAAGTGTTGTCGTGACTAAAAGGCATAAGATCCAAAACAACTTTGCTTAATTTTTCCTCATCAGTAATTAACAAAAAATAAAACAGAAAAAACATAATAAAATAAGAAATCACCTGGTTGCCAATGGCACTCAAGGTGCCGAAAAGCAAACGACTGGCGGTAGAACCGGCTTGGGCTACTTGCTGACCGATGGCCGTAGCGTCAAATTGAGGCAAAAATTTTTTCATTTCTTCCCAGCCTCCCAAACGAGCATTAATGTCAATCAAAACCAACTGCACTTCCTTTACTAAAACCGAGGCTAAAAAAGAAACAGGAATCAAAATCAAAACAATTGACAACAAAATAACCAGAGTTGCCGCCAAACCCTTTTTCACTTTAAACTTCAGCGTCAGCCAACGATATAAAGGCAAAAAAACAATAAATAAAATAAACGCGCCCAAAAGCGCGTTAGTATATGGCCAAATACCATAAAGTAATACTCCGAACAAAGCTGCAATCAGCAAGCCGGCTAAAAATTGTTTAAACGACTTTTCTTTAATCATATATTATCCGCCTTCAGCGGAGCTCACTATCTGCCCGCTGGCAGACAGATGAAGAGAAATCATGCAAATAAAAAAACGTGTTTCTAGCCCAACTATTTTGGTCGCATTATCAGTGGAAGAACCTCAATCCACGGCTCGTTATCTAAAACCGCCTCTGGAATTTCTTCACCGGTTTCTAAACAAAGACCATAACTGCCGTTGGCGATACGCTCTAAAGCGCGATCAATTTTATCCAACAAACCCTTTAGCACAGAAATAGATGAATCCTGCAAAATATCTTCAACGGCGTCATTGGCCAAATCATCTTCATCAGGATTGTCCATCTCTAATTCTGGTTGGCTGACTTGTCTGATTTCTTCTTCCACTTCGGCGCGTTCAGCCAACAAACGCATTTTCATTTTGTCGATAAATTCTTGACTCAACATTAGATTGGTTAATAGGTGCTAGTTTACCCGCGGATGCGGGACGCAACCAGGGGTAGTAGGTTTTAGATAAATTCAAATCAAATAATTTTACTCTTATCTATTACCCAATAACTATAACCTGTGTTTATTTAATAATTATACATCATTTTAAAAATACAACAAATATCGGCCTTTGCCGAGGCTTGATTACTTCCTCTTGACATTTATTATAAAATATGATATAATAATAAATAATTAAAAAGATCTTTTTATTTTACTATACTTATTCAGGAAGAAAAATGAATGATTTAAAGCACCAGCTTAAGGCGCTTAGCTGTAGAATTGCCCTGGCTACCGCCACGATAACTAAAAGCAAAAAGGAACTGGGTTTTCTTAGACACCGACGTTTGTACTGGATTGACGGGAAAAAAAATCCGACAGCCACTAAACTGGAAAATAAAATTTCCCGAGCCGAGAAAACCAAAAACCGCTTATCTTTTGATTTTTACCAGCTAAAAACTAAAATGGAAGCTGAAAACAAAGAAAGATCTAGCTGGACTGTTTGCTCTAACAACGAGTGTGATTATATTGATCCAGCTGGTGGCGCTGTTTGCCTGTCTTGCGGTTCACCAATGCAACCATATCTAGCCGAATAATTCGGCCGTCTTTTAAAAAGAGCTTCTAAAAAGATTGCTCTTTTTTTATTTAACAGAGATAATATTATTACTATGGAACTAACCTATGAACACAAATTGGTTAACGAAGGATATCGTTTAATCGGCGGTTGCGACGAAGTCGGTCGCGGACCTTTGGCTGGACCGGTGGTGGCCGCTTGTGTCGTATTTGACTTCAGCTCTCCTTGGGAATTGGGTGAGCTAGTTTTAGTCAACGACTCCAAACAATTATCAGCCAAGCAAAGGGAAAAATTGTTTGGTTTAATTAAAGAAAGAACCGTGGCCGTGGCTATCGGAGTTGTCAACAACAAAATAATCGATAAAATAAATATTTTGCAAGCTAGCTTGTTGGCCATGCGTCGTAGCGTAGATAATTTAGCCACCAAACCTGATTTTGTCCTAGTGGACGGAAAATTTACTGTTCCCAAATTGTCCCTGCCCCAAACCGCCATAATTGGTGGCGATGCCCTGGTTTTTTCTATAGCCGCCGCCTCTATTATAGCCAAGGTTAGTCGTGATTGGCTAATGAACGAATATGAAAAAACCTATCCCGGTTATGGTCTGGCACAACACAAAGGCTACGGCACCAAGACGCATTTAGAAAGAATAAAAGCTCTAGGACCGTCACCGATACATAGGCTAAGCTTCAAACCGCTCACCAAATAAGTTTAAAGTTTTAAGTTATAAGTCTTAAGTCTTATTGACCAACTTATGAATTAAACTTAAAAATTAAAACTTAAAATTTAAAACTTCTAGTTGCTAATAACTCTAAAACGGGTTAAAATTAATTTACTATGTGGTTCGAAATATTAATTACTGTTGTCGGTCTCAGCTTGTTTGAAATTATTTCCAGCGTGGACAATGCTGTGGTGAACGCTCATGTGCTCAAAACCATGAGCGCCAAATACCAAAAAATCTTTTTAATTTGGGGGATGTTTTTTGCTGTCTTTGTGGTGCGCGGTATTTTACCCTTTGTTATTGTTTGGGTAGCCAATCCGGCTTTATCTATTATGCAAGTTTTCAGTGTGGCCTTTTCCAACGACCCAGCTATTACCGGTTATGTGGAAAAGTCCAAACCGTTCTTGCTCTTGGGTGGCGGAGTTTACTTGTTTTTTGTTTTTTTGGGTTGGCTATTTTTGGAAGAAAAAAAATACGCTTTTGCGGTGGAGGGCTTTATTCATCGTCGCGGTTTTTGGTTTTACGCTATCGCCTCTATTGGTTTAACGACCATT
This sequence comes from uncultured Gammaproteobacteria bacterium, assembly GCA_964545125.1. GTDB lineage: Bacteria > Patescibacteriota > Patescibacteriia > Patescibacteriales > Patescibacteriaceae > JAKAEX01. Next base: position 80,069 of record CAZJEP010000001.1, on the reverse strand, counting down.
ATTTATTTATCAATTAAAGAAAGTCCTATGTTGGCTCTGGCCGCTTCTATTGGTGCCAGTGCTTTTTTTATCACTGACGGTTTTAAGAAAAACGCCGAGACCAAAGAAAAAGATTTATTGTCTTCCAACATGAACGCTTGGAGCAAAATTATTTATTTGGAAATTTTAGACGCTTCTTTTTCTATTGATGGCGTCATTGGCGCTTTTGCTTTTACTATTAGTGTACCCTTAATTATTTTAGGCAATGGTCTGGGCGCCTTGGTAGTCAGAGAATTTACTATTCGTGGCCTAGATTTAATCGCCAAATTTGCTTATCTCAAAAATGGCGCCATGTATTCTATTGGTGTCTTGGGTGGAATTATGATCTCGGAGAGTTTTGGTTTGGAATATCCTTTTTGGATAGCGCCCTTAGCTACCATAACCTTGCTGGCTTTATTCTTGTGGCTGTCACAAAAAGAAAATCGGCAACTAATTAAATAAAAACAAAAAAACACCTCGCTTGGCAGAGGTGTTTTTAAATTACAAAAAAATTAATGACTAAATTTTTTAAACAAAAACATTAAAATTATTCCCAGCAAAAACAAGGCGAAGTGACCCCAGGCTTTCTTGAAACTGGGACTGGCACGATGGAGCTCTGGCACCAAATCAACCGTGGCAATATAAATAAAACCGCCAGCGGTTACCGGCAACAGCATAGGCAAAATGCTATAAGCAGAAATCAAAAAATAACCCAAAATGGCGCCCATTACCGCCATCAAAGCAGTAACAAAATTTAACCAAAGAGCCCGCCCCTGCGATAAGCCACTATGTAACAAAACCGCAAAATCGCCAATCTCTTGAGGTAGTTCATGGGCGGCAATAGCCAAGGTTGTCGACCAGCCTAAAGCCGGATTGGCAATAAAACTAGCAGCAATCAATAAGCCGTCCATAAAATTATGAAGAGAGTCGCCGATTAAATTAAGATAAGCAAAAGCGTGAACTGGACATTGGCCATCTTCGGTATGACAATGGCGCCAATGCAACAAACGCTCCACTAGATAAAAAAAGACAAAACCAAACAACAACGACAAAAAAACCGCCTGACTGCTCGCCTGTTCTAAGGCTTCCGGCAATAAATGCAAAAAGGCGCTACCCAACATGGTGCCAGCCGCTAAAGCCACTAAAGATAACACCAGCTTATTAAGCATCTCCTGCTTCCAGGCTAAAAAAAATAAACCAACCAAAGACAAGAGACTGACGACAGTGGTGGCAATAATAATATTCAACATAAATTATCTTTTCAATTCTCTTCTTAAAGCTTGATAATCGGGTATGGCTTGGTCCACTAAACGCCAAAATCTCGCAGAATGATTCAGCTCTCCCAAATGGCAAAGCTCGTGAACAATAATATAGTCGGCTAATGGCGCCGGCAGCCATTTCAAACGATAATTAAAATTAAGATTCCCGAGTCTAGAACAGCTCCCCCAGCGCGTGGCCGGCTTTTTAATGCTGACTCGCCTAAGGGGAAAATTATACTTTTGATTGAAATATGTCAAACGCTCCATGACAAATTTAAAAACTTCTTCCTTGTGCTCTCGATATTCTTGCTTATCTATAACAATTGGCCAAGCCCGTGTTTGACTAGCTTGTTTAACTATTTTAGACATAATCCAGGGGGCTTTACTAACAACAAACTTTTTGCCGCTCTTAACGCTTGCCCACCAAGGCAAAGTTAAAACCACCCGGCCGGCCGGATAAACCGCTAACCGCAAATATTTGGCCCGTCGAGTTTTTTTAAGCTCATAATCAATTTTCTGAGCGCCAAAAATAATAGTTTGTTTCATAATCTAAGCTTCAATTTTGGAAAATAGCCAACTGCCAATCAACAAAAAAAACAAAGTAACGCCTGACAAAACCAGCACGTCAAGCAATAAACCAAAGTGGCCCAAATTAGTCAAAAGAGCGCGCAGGCCGTCAATCCCATAAGACAAAGGATTCAAACTGGCAATCATGGTTAAGGTTCTGGGTAAATCGGTCAAAGGAAACAAGGCGCCGGACAAGAAAAACAAAGGCATGATTAAAAAATTAATAATCAACTGAAATCCCTGCATGTCGTCCATTAAACAAGCAATGGCTGTGCCCAAAGCCGTAAACAGCAAAGCCAGCAAAAGCATAACGCCAACAGCGGGAATGATTTGCCACAAACTAAGTAGTCGAAAACCGGCCACAGTCGCAATCAACAATACAATCAAACCCTGGAGTGTCGCTACAGTCGCTCCGCCTAAAGTTCGACCAATCATAATATTAAAACGCGACACCGGCGCCACTAAAGTTTCTTTTAAAAAACCAAACTGCCTGTCCCAAATAATTTCAATACCGGAAAAAACCGAAGTAAAAATAATGCTCATACCAATAATGCCCGGGGCTAAAAATTCCAAATAATTTCCTTGTCCGGCTTTTTGAAAAACCGGTCCAAAGCCGTAGCCCAAGGAGACCAAAAACAACACTGGTTGCGCCAGCGAACCAATCATCCGCGACTTGGAACGAAAATAACGTTTTAATTGTCTTAACCACAAAATATAAATTGTTTTCATATGAATATTTAATGCTTAGACCAGGCTCGATGTCTCATTCTCATGCGCTCAACTGAGCCACCGCCTTCTTCGCGAATATTGGAACCAGTCAAAACCAAAAAAGCTTCTTCTAAATTTTTACTGTTGGTTTGCTGGCTTAATTTTTCGGCTGTGCCAACGGCAACAATTTTTCCATGATCAATAATGGCAATACGTTGAGCAATCCGTTCGGCCTCCTCCATATAATGTGTCGTGAAAAAAACGGTAATGCCTTCGGTTTTATTCAACTCTTGCAAATAGGTCCACATGTGGTTACGCGTCTGCGGATCCAAACCCAAAGTCGGCTCATCCAAAAACAAAATTTTAGGGTGATGCAATAAACCGCGAGCGATTTCCAGGCGTCGTTTCATGCCACCAGAAAATTGTTTAACCAGATCATCGCGTCTGTCCCACATCTCCACAAAATTAAGCAGCTGTTTAATCCGTTCTTGTCGCAAAGCTTTGGGCAAACCATAAAGCACTCCATGAAATTCCATGTTTTCATAAGCGGTCAATTCGTCGTCCAAACTCGGATCCTGAAAGACAATACCAAAAGAACGACGAACCTGGCTCGGATCAGTCAAGGTGTCATAACCATTAAGCTCCACTTTACCTTGAGTTTGCTTTAACAATGTCGTCAACATCTTAATCGTCGTGGACTTACCAGCGCCGTTGGGCCCCAGAAAAGCAAAAATTTCCCCCTGCTCTACGCTTAAATTAATATCATCAACAGCCGTCAATTCCTCAAATTTTTTACTTAAATTTTTTATGGTAATAATTTTCGGCATAAAATTAAACTGTTTTTTCTCTGATTACTTAAAACAATAAAAACCTAAATTTCTCAATAGGTTTTTATTATAACTAATTTCCAAAATTATTTCATCTCTCGACCGCCACCGTCACCAGGAATGGGTCGGTTGTCGGGCTGACCAACGGGAGCTCCCGGGCCACTGGGCATCATTAAGTCTTGACGCAATTGAATCATTTGAGCCGTTACACTGCCGTCAGCGTTGGTTTGACCACTGGCAATAACGTTACTGTTAACTTGTAAATCATCGACCGAACCTTCCACCGATTTTAAAATTTTTGTCGAGGTGGCAAAAAAAATAATTTTTGACCCGCCATTGGCCGTTTTAATTGTCAAACTTTTGTCGTCTTTGGATAAAATCGAACCATTAATCATACTACCAACTTGAATGCGACGATTAGCGCCACCGCCTTGGCCAAATTGTCTGGTCGCCCCCGGTTGTCCGCCCCGAGCGAATTGTTTGCTTTTACCAACAAGCAAGCCACCATAAAAAGAAGCTCCGCCAACCACCAAAGCCACCAGGATAGTAACAAACCAAGGTCTTTGTAAAATGTTTTTTTCCATAATTTTGATTTGAACAAATTTTTAAAAAATTAGTTCAAAAAATTAAAAATAAATATTTTAAGCTATTCGTGTCTTAAAGCATCAATCGGATTAAGTCGACCGGCCCGGCGAGCTGGATAATAACCGAAAATAATACCGATGGCCGCCGAAACGCCAAAAGACAAAAGGACGGAATAAGTAGAAATGGTCGCTAAAATTCCGGCAAACTGCTTTATAGCCAAACAAGCCAACCAACCAAAAATAATGCCAAAAATACCGCCGAAAAAAGTAAGCATGCTGGCCTCGATTAAAAACTGTAAATTAATATCTTGGCGCTTAGCTCCAATGGCTTTGCGCAAACCTATTTCGCGGGTTCTTTCGGTAACAGTTGTCAACATCATATTCATAATGCCGATCCCGCCAACCACCAAAGAAATACCGGCCACCGAACCCAAAAGAATCGTCAAAATATTGGTAATGGACGAAGCTGACGACAAAATGTCGGCTTGATTTTGAATTCTAAAATCAGCATTAGCGCTGTCTTTAATGCCGTGACGAGACAACAGCAAGGCGGTAATTTGCGCTTGCAATTCGGTCATGACGCTCTCGCTAGCGGCCTGAACACTAATCTGACTTAAAGCATTACTACCCGAAAAATATTGCATAGCCGTAGAAATCGGCACATAAACTTTATCATCTTGATTATTCATGCCACTACTGCCCTTGGTTTTGGTCACGCCAATAACCGTAAAGTCAATTCCTTTAATGCGAATAATTTGTCCGATTATCCCAGTGGCATTTTCTCCAAACAAGTCGTCTCTGACCGTGGGGCCCAAAACCGCCACTTTGGCCATATTTTTGTTTTGTTGATCAGTGATAAAACTTCCTTGGTCCATTTCTAAATTACCGACGGTGACATAAACAGCCTTAATGCCGGTGACCGAAGTATTGGTATTGGTGCCTTTGGCTGTTAACTGATAACGGCCCGAAACAATCGGCGCCACAGCTTTGACCATGGTTAATTGATTGCCAATAGCCTCAGCATCGGCCAAGGTCAAAGTTTTGGCTGATCCGCCACCCTGGCTAACTTGAAAGCCAGGACCGCCCTGAGAACCGGGCATAATGGTAATTAAATTTGAGCCCAAAGATTGGATACTGGAGGTAACGCTTGCCTTGGTGCCTTCTCCCAAGGCAATCATGGTAATAACCGAACCAATACCAATAACAATGCCCAAAACCGTTAAACTGGAGCGAACTTTGTTGGCCACCAAGGCCGAATAAGTTTCTTCGAATAAATCAATGGTTTTCATATTACAAACTTTTATAATGAATAACTCGCTTAGCTTTGTGTTTTTTGTCCTCAACAATTTCCCCGTCGCGAATCATAATAATTCTATCGGCGTGCTCAGCCACATCTTTTTCGTGGGTGATCAAAACAATGGTATGTCCTTGGTCGCGATTTAAATCCTGAAAAGTTCCCAAAACAACTTCACCGGTTTTAGTATCCAGGTTTCCTGTCGGTTCATCAGCCAAAATTAGCGCCGGATTATTAACCAAGGCTCTGGCAATAGCTACTCGTTGCATTTGTCCGCCAGATAATTGATTGGATAAATTATTAAAATATTTTTCATCCAAACCAGCGCTGTGCAAGGCTTCTCTGGCGATTTTTTCTCTCTCCGCTTTGGGTCTTTCGGCATAAACCAAGGGCAGGGTTACGTTTCTCAAGACCGTGGCTCGCGGCAAAAGATTAAAAGACTGAAAGACAAAGCCGATTTTATTTTTACGAATATCGGCCAGCTCGTCATCGGACATTTTGGAAACATCCTTCCCGTCCAAAAAATACTTACCGCTAGTGGGCGTATCTAAAGCGCCCAAAATATGCATCAGGGTTGATTTGCCAGAACCAGACGGACCGATAATGGCCACAAATTCTCCAGCCTTAATAGCAAAAGACATACCTTTCAAAACGATGGTTTCGTTGTCGCCAGACCGATATACTTTGGTAATTTTCTCACAATCAATGATATTTTTTTCCATAAAAATTTTCATTTTACATCCCAGGAGTAAGACCTCCGGCTGGCGCGCTACTACCACGAGACGAACCGGAATTGTTTCTGTTGGTACTGGAACCGCTACTGTTTCTCATGCCCCCTTGACCGCCAAAACTAATCAAGCTTTTAGCCGTAGTCTTCTTGACGTTAGTTGTTACAATGGTTGAAGTAATAACATAATCCCCAGCCGTTAAACCGGAAACAACTTCGGTATAAGTATTGTCGGTAATTCCTGCCTGAATAATCTTACGTTCGGGCGCCTTGGTTAAAGACAAACCGCTGACACTGCTAGAAGAAATTAACCCTGAGTCAATGGTTTCGCTCGGCACTTCCACGTAAGTTTCGTTGCCAGCAGTTTTAATAGCTGCGCTCGGCACGATAACAATGTCTTGCTTGGCCTCGGTAATGATATTAGCGTTAACACTCATGCCAACTTTAATTTTTTCGTCATTGGTATCAAGGGCGATTTTAACTGTATAGGTTACTACTCCCTGGGAAACCGTGCCAACAGTATCAACCTGAGCCACCTTGCCGGTAACCTCTAAGTCGCTCAAAGCATCAAAAGTTAAAGTGGCTTTTTGTCCAGTTGCCACTTTAGCGGCATCAACTTCGTTCAAAGAAAGCTCGGCTACCATCTGAGGGGCAATCAGGGTCACCACCGAAGTACCGGAGGAAGCCGAGTCACCTTTAGCTACCCCAACCACAGCTATTTTCCCATCAAAGGGCGCTTTAATGGTATAATCGGACAGTTGTTGCAAGGCATCAACCACGGCATTTTGTTTTTGCGCCACGGCTAATTCTTGAGTTCTAATGTCCAGCGCGTCAGCGCCGGCTTTAAGTTCAGCCAAAGAACCTTCTTTTTCTTTAACACTGTTAGTGGCGGCGGTTAAATCCAAGGGCTGATTTTTCTCCATCCTTTGCAAATCTTTAACAGTATCGCTAATAGTGTCTTTATTGCTCTGAAGAGACGAGCTAACTGTTAATAAGGTTGTCAGGTTGCTATTTATTTGACTAGTGTAACTGGCCAAATTAGTTTTATAGGTCGTCACTTTAGAAAAAATCGACCAGTTCTGTTTAGAACGATAATCAGACCAAACATCAAAATAATTATTTTCGCTTTTAGCCGCCTGAGCAATCGACTTGGCGGTTTCCAGAGTTTGTGCCAGTAAAGATTCAATCACCGCCTTATCAGAATAACGACTGGCATTTTTATAGGAGGTAAAATTGGCGTCATATTTGGCGCGAGCTGTTTTATAATCAGACTCGGCGCTAACTTGATAAACCTGTAAATTATCCCGATAATCGGTGTAGGTGGTGTTTAGCAGGGCCGAGGTGTTCCATTGACTATTGCCCACATTGGATTCGCTGTTACTGATCTCATTGCTGTAAAGCATATTATCAAGTCCGGTAATAATTCCTGGCAAATTTAAAAAGGTAGCCGAGACGGCATTAAAAGCATCCTCATAGGCTTTAGCTAAATCATTTTCGGCTTTGGCCTTGTCACTTTCCGCTTTTTCATATTCGGTCTTTTGAGATAATTTCAATTTTTCCAAAGTATCTTTAGCGTTGGTTAAAGCGTTTTCCGCCTGCATAATTGAATAAGCCGTAGCCGGTTCTTTCATCTTCTGCAAGGCTAATCTGGAACTTTGCAAGCTTGTCTGCGCATCCCGTAAAGCTTTTTGGGCATCTTTAGGATCTAATTGTACCAACACTTCGTTGGCTTTAACCTCCTGGCCTTCTTTAACTGCCACCTTAATAACATCGCCGGAAACTTTCGGCTTAATTTCTACTTGGTTAGAAGAAGAAATTTGGCCGCTACCAGAAATGGTGGTGATGATAGTCCCCTTGTCTACCGCTTCCACAACATAACGAGTTTCGGTTTTATTGCCCGTCGTTTTAGCATAAAGATAATAACCTCCGCCGATAATTCCCAGAACAACCAAACCGGAGATTATTTTATGCCTTTTAAAAAATTTTAGCATAATTTATTTTTAATATTTAAATTAATTTTCTTAAAAAATTAAAAAGGAAAAGTTTTTTCCTCTGGCCCTGGTTTTGGTATAAAAGGTCTCCGACCGGGCGAACCTTCGGTTGGCTGATTGGGCGAAGGAAACATTTCGTTGGGAGCAAAAATCCTAACGAGCTGCGCCTCAATAGAGCCATCATCGCGAGGCGTGCCCAGAACTACTAAACGATCTTCGACTTTTAAATCACTGACTTTAAAATCGGTCATGCCTTTCTTGAGAGTAGTTTTGTCGGTAATGACAACGATTTTTTCTACCCCCCGAGGATCTTTGATAATTATTTTATTACCGTCTACTTCCACCACCGAGCCGGGTGTGCCGTGCCCACCAATAAAGTCTTTGCCCTGAAAATCGCGCAAAAATCCATCTTTTGGACCGCCAAAATTTTTGTGATAATTATCTCCCCATTTAAAAGACCAACGCGCCTTGTTAAAACCCACAAATACTCCCAACTGAAAAACCAGGAGCAAAACAATCAGCCCGCCAAGACTTAACAAACCAATTTTAAATTTTTTGCTTTGAAACAAGTTATCCAGCTTCATATTTTTTGCAATTTATATTTATAGCTTAAAAATTCTTGTCCATATTTAAGGCTTAGTCTGGCCACTACCAAGGTAGCTAAAATTAGACCCAAGACAGCCACCGTGCTGACGACCGGAAAAATCTCCAAAAAACCTAAAGAAAAATTTTGCCAGTTAGCTAAAACTATTTTAGCGTCAGACATAAGCAAAGATAAATAATCAACCAAACCGGCCTGTTGCCAATCAGACCAAAAATTTTGCCAAATCGGGGTTAATCCCGCTAACAAGGGAACAAACGACGCTAACATTAAAATTAAGCGCCGACGCAAAGCGCGCAACTTAATTTCTTGCTCTACTCGTGACATAATTTTGGACATTAGGTCGCGAGGAGCTTCTATCTCCGGTTGATTATTGGTTAAAAAATTTTCGGCCATATTTTATTTAAGAGGTATCAGGTTATAGGTGCTAGGCGATAGAGAAACAGCCAAACTTCAACTATCCTCTTAGCAAGAGCACTATTACCTATTACGAAAACCGAGCGCTTTTTGGTGCACTCGGTTATTTTTTGGCTATGATTAAATAAACTAAATTATACTTCTTCTAATTTTGTTTAAAGCTCGGCGGTAACGACTTTTAACAGTATTGATCGACTCTCCTTTTGTTTCGGCGATGGTTCTAAAATTCCAACGGGCTTGATGGTGCAAAGTGACAATATCGGCCGACGACGTTTCTAAACTAGACACCACTGAAGCAAACTTGGCCTGCAATAAATTTTTATCAACCAAACTTTCCGGAGAATCGTTGGCTGTTGTCCAGACTTGATTAAGCGGGTTAAGCCTGGCTAAAACACCTTCAGCTAAAGCAGTAAAGACGCTGGGCTGCTTAGTTTTGTAATAATCCAAATAAGTATTTTTGGCGATTTTATAAAGCCAAGGTTTAAAAGTTTTGCTTTGGTCAAATTTGGATAAATTTTTCCAAACCTTGATAAAGACTTCTTGGGTTAAGTCTTCGGCTTCAAAGCTGTCGCTTACCGCTCGATAGATAAAATTATAAATTACTTTCAAATAGCGAGAAAATAAAACCTCTAAGGCAACTTGATTGTTTTTGCAAGCCAAAGCCACCAAACGTTCGTCGCTTAGTTTTTGATAGTTAATTTGCTCTTTTGATTTACTCATAGTCGCCTTTAAATATAACCAATTATCCCCCCACTAGTCAAACCCCACCATTCAAAAAAGACGGATCGCTCCGTCTTTTTTTAACTTGCTTATTTCTTTTTTGTTGAAGTTTTAGTTAAAAAACGATTGGCGTTATTAATAGTTTTTTTCAAGTTATCCATAACCAACACCTCTTCTTTGCTTAAACGTCGTTTAGTTTTGGCAGCCATTAATATTTTAACTTGGTCCTTAATATCATCGCGCAAAAGAAAAAGCAAAGGCAACAAAGAATGACGAGGTAGTTTATTTTTCTTGGGAAGACCTTGATAACAACCCGAGACCCAGGGTAACCGCCAGCAAGCATAAACCAAGCCAGGTAAAACCAGCAACAAAAACACCCACCAAAAATTCTGGATAATTCCCCAAGTAACTTTAACTATTCCCTCAACCACCTTTATTTTTACCTTGTCGGAGCTAGCAATCACTAAACCCTGATCATCTTTAATTTCAGCCCAAAATTGATAATTGCCAATTTCTTGCAACTTAAGACTAAAAGAAAAATTACCACTAAGATCGTTTATAGTTTGCTTAGAGGCAATCGGTCCGCCATCTTTTTGCCAAAAAATAATTATTTTATTAAGACCGGCAGTTTTACCCTTAATCGTTAGTAAGTCCCCGACTTTAACTTTTTCTGGCCAAGAGGTTAGGGTTAAATTTTTACTATAAGTGGTTCCGGCTATAATTTCTATTTTATCGGAAGCAAAGCTTTTGTTACCGGCCAAATCATAAGCCTCGACTGTCACTTGTTTGCTTCCAATATTTTGCACAGGCAAAGTGTAAACCCCGTCAAGTAGTTCTTCTGGCTTGATGGTTATGGCTGGTTCGTCGTTTATTTTCAACGAGTAGTAATCCAAACCAGAAACACCATCAGTGGTGACGAGCTTAAGTTTAGGTTGAGGGTTAGTCGTGGTCTGGCCATCAAGCCAAGTAATAATAATTGGTTCGGGCGGCGTGGTATCTATGCGCAAAACATAGCGAGCAATCGGCCCCCAATCACTGGCATTTTTAAAACGCGCCGCAAAATAATAAACACCATCAGATACCTCAACAAACTCTTTAGAGCTAATAGGAGGCGTATAGGAAACCGTAGGAACATCATTGGGTGAAGAACTTAAAGATAAACGCAAGCTAGTTACACCACTGGGCACTGACCAAGATAACTTAATGTCTTTGTTAGCAAACCACTTGTCTTGATCAGGATGAGTCTTGGAACTAAGTTTAGGTAACAAAGTATCTGTCATCGCTGGCGCTGGTGAAGGGGTTGGCTCGGACACAGGCTTAGGAGCAACTTCTTCTTTTGGTTCAGTTGGCTTAGACTCTTGATTGTCGACTAAATTAAAAGAGGCGCTACCAAAACCAGACAAAACATTGGTGCCCTCTCCGTCATTAGCTAAGATAGCCCCAGAAGAAAAAGATAGTTTAGCTGTACCACCGGTCCTAACTTTAAAATTAGCGGAAATTATTTTTCCGCTAGTACCCGTATAGCCAGGATTTAAAATAACTCCTTCAAAGGTAAGCGTACCGGCGCTTTGAGAAAAAGATGGTTCAGTTACCCACAAATTAAAAATAGAACTACTTTTAGATAAGGAGATTAATTCCAGCTTATCGGAAGGAAAACTGACAACCCCAGAAACAGCGTTAATAGGGGCATCTTTACTAGAAACATAAACACTAACCGAAAAAGTTTTACCCACGGAACTAGAACCAAAAGATGGCGACAAATAAAGAGAGGCTGCCCAGCTCTGATTGGCCCAAAATAATCCGGCAAAAATCAGGGTCAAGCTGATATTTAGCTTAACTCCTGGTTGCTTAATCAGGTTTTTTATTACCTCCTTGAACATGATTTTTTTTATTAATCCTCACCTTAAATTGAAATTTTTTAATCGCAAATCCCAACGCAACAACTATCACTATAATTATAACATAAAACAGGGCTTCCGCTAATGACGGCCAAAAACTATAACGTGGTTTAATGGGCGATACTTCCACCACTCTTTCGTTGCCAGCCCTGTCAAGCGCCTTAACGTAAATATAACTGGCCAAAGTTGTAGTAGCGAAAAATCAGTCGCTCCGCCTCCCCTGACCCTGGACACCCTTGGGCTGACCTTGGTGATAGTCCCTCCGATGCTTTAAGCGTGGCTCGCGGTGGTACTGGAACCACCACTCTGGACGCTGACAGTCTGCTTTTGGGCAATGCTGGCAACCCAGTCCAACTAGTCAGCCCTGGCAGTGTCGGCAATGTCTTAATGGCTAATAGCACAACTTGGGGCAGTTCTGCCCTTAACGGCCTAGTTCTGCTTAATCCGGCCACCAGCGAAACCAATTCCTCGGAAATCGCTTCTTCGGCCAGCGAAACCACTCTTCTGTCCTGGGTGCTTAATGTTGACCCCGCTTCTTTTCGTTATTATATTTTAGAGGCTACGGTTATGGGCAACCAAGGCCATGCCGCCAATGCCAACATCAACTTTACTTGGAATTTTAAAGAGGGCGCTAATCTTAAAAGAACTTATGCCTGGCAATTCATTGGCACTCTCGCTAATGCCGGCATTAGACAAGCCACGGTTATCAAAACTATTATTAATAACACCGGCTTGCCAAATAATGCCAATTTTATCATCAATGGCCAAATGAGCGCCTCCAATGCTGGCGTCACCATGATGGCTCACAGTTTTAGAGTTTACGGCGTCAGATAGTCAGTTGCTCTAAAGTTTAAAGGGATAAATTTGAATTATCCTCTTTTTTTTGTTAAGGTTTTGAAATGACCAGATTAAAAGTCCTCCTAATTAAGCCTTATTCAACGGCCGACGAAATGATCCCCCCGCTGGGTTTGGGTTACTTGGCTACGGCCATCCGCGACCAACACGAGGTGGAGATTATTGACGGCCTTAAAGAAAAATTAACCAATGAAAAATTGACCCAACTACTGCAAGAAAAAAAACCGGATGTCTGTTGTCTACAGGTTTTCACTTTTCATATTCCTCAAGTCCAAGCCTATTTAGCTACGGCGCGTGCCCTTAGCCCTGAGCTTAAAATTATTTTGGGCGGACCACACCCTTCGGCTAGCTTTCTAGACATTTTTGAAATCTTCCCCCAAGCTGATTGGGCTTTTCGAGGCGAAGCTGAAGTCGGTTTACCGCAACTTTTAAATTTATTGTCTGAAAACAAAATCACCCAACAAGCCCTAGAGCAAATACCTGGGCTGATTTGGCGCGATCAGCAACAAACCATTGTCAACCAACCAAATTTTATCACTGACTTGGACAGTCTTGGTTTGCCTAGCTGGGACCTGCTTAAACCAAATTCCTATCCGCTGGCTCCACACGGCGCTTTTTTCAAAAACTATCCGATTGCGCCGATTATTATCACGCGGGGCTGTCCTTACGCCTGCGCTTATTGTTCCGGTCATTTGGTTAGCGGTCGCCGCATCAGGTTTCGTAGCGTAACCAACGTCATCGCCGAAATAAAACTACTCTACGAACAATACGGCATCAGAGAAATCCATATCGAAGATGATAATTTTACCTTCAAACGCGAACTGGTTATGGATTTTTGTCGTGAGCTTAAAATCAACCATTTAAATATCTCTTGGACTTGTCCCAACGGGGTGCGTCTGGACACTTTGGACGAAGAATTGCTTCTAACCATGAAGCAAGCCGGACTTTACAGCCTGTCGGTGGGCATCGAATCAGGCTCGGATAAAATTCTGCGAGACATCAAAAAAAGTTTGAACACAGAGACCATTAGAACCAAAATCAATTTAATTAAAAAATGCGGATTGGAAGCTTCGGGGTTTTTTATTATCGGCTACCCCACTGAAACCAGGGCTGATATTATGGCCACGATAAATTTTTCCTTAGAACTGCCCCTCAAAAGAGCTAATTTTTCCCTGTTTAAACCTTTTCCTGGTACAGAAATAACCAACACTTTATTGGCCAACGGCGAATTAAAACCCATGTCGCAAACCGACTGGGCCAAATATATTTTAGCTGACGCTGTTTATGCCCCGCCCGGCTTTACTACCGGTGAAATGAAAAAATTAAGAAAACAAGCCGTCCTACGCTTCTACCTACGACCACACATTATTTGGAAATTTATTTTAGAAATAAAAAGCTTTACTCACCTCAAACTAATTGGCAAAAGAGTTGTCAGTTGGCTATTCAAGGCTAAATAATAAAACTCAAAAACACCCCAAAGGGGGTGTTTTCTGTTTGTCACTAAAAAATTATTTAACGTCCTCCAAATAATAGCCGGTGCCGATAACCCAATTAAAAGGCTTATAAAGCAAAGTATAAGATCGCTTGGGCTTAGCTGTCTTCTCGCCCATTTTAGGATAGTAATATTCAGTATAACCTCCACCAGGTAATTGTCCGGCCTTAATCATAGCTTTGACATATTCAAAGCCACTACTTTTGGCCTCTAGACGATTTTTGCCTTCCACTTCTTTGTTGCCGTAAAGTACCACGTTAACGCCTTCTAGGGTATCAGCCCAAAAATAGCCTTTACCTCCGTCATAACGCAAATCTCTAAGCAGGTTAGCCCCCTCAATTTTAGCTTGGGCTAAAGTAATTTTTTTAGCCTGAACTTTTTTATAAACACCGTCCAACATACTGACCGCCGTCTGCACCTGATTTTTAATCAAAGCATCTTTAATAGCCAAGGGATCGGTAATTGGCAACTTAACTTTATACTGGGTGCTAGTGATATAAGACACCGCCACACAAGCAATAGCCACCACCGAAATCAAAAAAATCCAAAAAGATGTCCGATCTTTTTTTGCGCTTTTGAATTTCATAAATTTCATATTAATTAAAATTATATAACTTTATTAATTATAGCATTTTTCTCTTGGCTTGCCAAAATTAATTATCACCTCGACCCGTTTAACAATTATCTAGCCAATTATCTCTTTTTGTGGAACTGCCTGGCTTCCTGTTCTTAATCGCAAAATCCTTGTAAAACCGAAGCTGGCAAAACATACTGTTTGGTAATTTTAGGACAATCAATTTTACCTTGTCCGTCATAAACTATTTCCCAGGTTTCTTGGGGTTTGGCCGCCAGCCAACGATAACCCTCGCCGGCTTTATCCCCCAACCAAACTCGACCCTCGGCAAAGTGAGCGCTTTGTTTTTTTATCTCAATTAAAATTTCCGTGACCGCTTTTTTATATTTTAAAGACAAAGCTTTTTTTACCCCCTCTTCAATCAAACAATCTTCATCGCTGGCGCGCAAACATCTTTTTTTGGCTTCACACCAATAATATTCAAAAGTGGTAGCGCAACCATGAGAATCAGAACCAACCTTGGTTTCTCGGGCCTGATATTGAGGCCACCACCAAAATTGATAAAGACTACCAAGACCCAACACAAAAATTAAACAACTTAATAAAATCACTCGATTTTTTTTCATAATTTTACTTTATCAGCTTTTGCCTAGCGTTATAAACATGGCGATAGCAGCCAAACTCATAACAACAAAGGTTAACCAAACCAAAATTTTTGACCAAAAACCGCTGCGATATTTTCCCATAATTTTTTTACTGCCAGAAATTCTAGCAATAAAAAACAATAAAGGAACCGCGGCTACTCCATTAAAAACGGCGGTAAAAACCAAGGCCTTAATCGGATCAATGCCGATAAAATTAATACTCAAACCAATCAAGGTAGCGATAGTAATGATACCATAAAAACCATGGGCTTTTTTAAACTTTAAATTTAAACCCTCTTTCCAACTCAGGGCCTCAGACAAGGCATAAGAAGCCGAAGCCGACAATACCGGAATACCCAAAAGACCCAAACCGACCACTCCGACAGCAAAAATAAATTTAGCCAAAAAACCGGCATTAGGAAAAGTTTGCACTAGCGGTTCCAGGGCCTTGGCGGCATCGGCAGCTGTTTTAACGTCCGTTATGCCGTTACCATGCAAAACAGTAGCGGCCACCACAATAATAGACCAAGCGGCTATTTCGGAAAAAACCATACCCATCACCGTATCAATTCGCAAATTGTGAATAAAGCTTCTGGATAATTTTGGCTTGCCATTTTTTTTAAGAAAATGTAAGGCTTTTTCTTCCTCCACTTCTTCAGAGGCTTGCCAAAAAAACATGTAAGGCGAAATAGTCGTTCCAAGCACTCCGGTGATAATAAAGAAAAAAGCAAAATTAAATTCTAGTCTAGGAACTAAAGTTGCCTTAAGCAAATCCCCCCAGGGCTGTTGAACCAAAAAAACCGTTATCGGATAAGCCAACAACGACAAACAAAGCCACTTTAAAACTCGTGCGTATTTTTGATAAGATAAAAATATTTCCAAATATAAAACCAGGGTCGTAAACAGCAAAACAATCAAAGAAAAATTAATCGGAATAATTAATTGAATAGCCGCCGCCACCGCCCCAATATCAGCCCCGATATTAATAGTGTTGGCTACCAAAACCAAACCCACCAAACTAAACAAAATCTTGCGATTATAATTTTGCTTAATGACCGTGGCGATGCCTTTACCGGTAACTGCGCCAATCCGAGCGCAAGCTTCTTGTACGGCTACCAAAAATGGTAGCATGGTCAAAATCGCCCATAATTGACTATAACCAAATTGCGCGCCAGTTTGGGTGTAAGTGGCAATACCAGAAGGATCATCATCGGCAGCGCCAGCAATGATACCAGGTCCTAAAGTTTTTAAAAACTTTTTAATTTTATGTTTTGATTTTTTGATATTTTTAACTTAAACTTTTCCTTCTTATAAGTCTATCATAAAAATTGAAATTTCGAAAAAAACTGGGGGTGGGGAGGCGTCTGTCGCTAAGTCTCGCTTGTTAAAATATTTGTCGTTTCAACAAATAATTTTTCAATTGCTTGCTTAAATATCTTCTACCTGACCCACCCTTTAAAAATCTTTCTCTTCCGAGAGCGTCATATTTATTTAAATAAACTTCATAATAGATTAATCTCCAATTTTGTTTTTTAGAGGTAGTAAAACACCCATAACCTTTTTTATGGTCACTTATTCTCTTCTTTAAGTCTTCCGTATACCCAACATACCAGCTATTATCACCCGTACATTCTAAGAGATAAACATAATACATATCTTAAAAGTATAACATAGTCCGCCACGAAAAATAGCTTCACTGTCTCGTGGCCATGCCCCGCAAAATCGCTACGCTCACGCGGGGCCACGCAAAATATCGCTTAGGCGCCGGCAGCGCCACGCGATAAACTTAAAAACAATCGCTTTAGGCGATTGTTTTTAAGTTTATTTTGCGTGGCTCCGCGGGTGGGGATCGAACCCACGACCCATTGATTAACAGTCAATTGCTCTAACCGCTGAGCTACCGCGGAAAATAGCTATTATTAACTAAAATAATAGCCTTGCTATTATATAAAATTTTAGCAAAATGTCAAACTTAGTAGTCCCGAAGTTTCTTAATGCCCGGCAATTTCTGTATTTTTTCCAGAGCCTTGGCTTCTATTTGACGAATGCGCTCGCGAGTTACATCAAACTCTTGGCCCACCTCCTCCAAAGTATGAGCGACACCATCCACTAAGCCAAAACGCATTTCCAAAATTTTCTGTTCGCGCGGACTAAGTCGAGAAATAATTTCTTTGACATAATCTTTAAGCAACATCAGAGCGGCTTCGCGGTCAGGCGTGATAGTTTTAACATCCTCAATAAAATCTTCCAGAGTAGAATCCTCATCATCGTCGCCAATAGTTGTCCCTAATGAGATAGTCTCCTGGGAAATTTTCAAAATATAACGAACCTTATCAATGTCTTCGTTCATCTCAGCGGCAATTTCTTCCGGCAAGGGTTCGCGACCCAAACTAGCCACCAACAAACGTTGAACCTGCTTACATTTATTAATCGTTTCCACCATATGAACCGGAATACGAATGGTGCGAGATTGATCAGCTAAACTACGGGTAATGGCCTGACGAATCCACCAGGTGGCATAGGTGGAAAATTTGTAGCCTTTGCGATATTCAAATTTTTCCACCGCGCGAAACAAACCAATATTGCCTTCCTGAATCAAATCCAACAGCGACAAGCCCTTGGAGCCGGCAAATTTTTTAGCAATAGAAACCACCAAACGCAAATTAGCTTCAATCAAGCGACGTTCGGCGCGTTTATCTCCCACTTCTTTACGCTTAGCCAATTCCACTTCTTCGGCCGTGGTTAAGAGAGGCACTTTGCCGATTTCTCGCAAATACATTTGAATGGAATCGGAAGACAGCTCGGAAATATCAAATTTCAAACGATCCTTGTCGGTGCCCAATAAATCGACAATTTGTTCTTTCTTTTTTTGGTTAATTTCCGTATCTAAAAACCCGCCAGTATCCTCAACAATAGAAATGCTGTTTTTATGCAATTGCTCTAAAAATAGTTCAAAGTCAAAAATATATTCCTCGGCTTCCGGAAAAATTTGCATCAATTCCGTTTCAGTGATAAAACCGCGCGTTCGCCCCTTAGCAATAAATCCGTTCAACACTTCTTCACTGGGCTTAACCGCCGGCTTAACCGCCAAATGTACCGGTGGCTTAACCTTGGTTACTGGTTTACGATGAACGACTGGTTTCTTTTTGATTGGTTTAAAAATTTTTTTGTGAACCGACTTTTTTTTGTCAATTTTTTTAAAAGACGCTTTAGCGAGCTTGCTTTTTTTAGTCGTCTGACTCGCCTTTTTGCTAATGGTCTTATGAACAACTTTTTTTACCGCTTTTTTTGAAGCAGTTGACGATAAACGACGCTGGGTCGTTTTGCTTGTCTTTTTAATTGTCTTGGCTTTAGTTTTAGCCATATTATTCTAATAACCTTTTTATTTCTTGGGTTAAATTATTAAATTCTTGAAGCAAACCGTCCAATTCTTCGCGCGGACTGTTTTGCGCTTCCAAATCAGCTAACAGATGGGTCAATTCTTTTAAACGAGAATTAAGATAACTGCGTTTAAGTTCGTTAACAATCTTTTTGATTTCTAGGCTGGCCATGGCCTCGTCAAAATTGGAGAATTCTTTTTCGCCCAAAATAATCAATTTGTCAAGCTCCTTGGCCGCTTCCGGAGTTGGGGTAGTCAATAGCCAATCGCGAAAATTTTTATAGTTTAAAACAAAATTAAGACTCGAAGATAACGCGTCCTTGCTTTGATTGTAATATAAAATTAAGTTATTGTAAATTATTTGACTAGCTTTGCTTTGCAAATTTTCCGGTAAAATATTTTCAAAAATAAATACCAGATAATTAGGAAAATGACATACTAAAGCCAATAAATAATCCGACAAAATAGCTTCATGACTAATGGCTTGGGGGCTAAAATTAGGAGCCACCTGAGGACGTTCAGTGCCCCGAGGCTTTATGTCAGCTAAAGCTTCATATAAAAACTTAACCTCGACATCCAACAGAGAGGACAATTTTTTTAACCAAGTGTCTCTTTCCACCGGATTAGGCAAACGCGCGATCAAGGGCAAGAGATTTTGCGCGCCTTGTTGTTTGGCACTAGCTAAACGTAAATCCAAGGGCGCTAAAATTTTATCAAAATAATATTGCATCAAAGGCTTGGCCTCAGCCAAAGCCCGAATCCAGCCCGCTCGATCACGACGCAGACACTCGTCCGGATCTTTACCACTGGGCATTAAAGCAACTTTGATATTTTTTTTATAACTTTTAGCCGGATCAATGTAACGTTTCAATCTCCCAAAACGATCCGGCGCTTCCACCACGCTGATATCAAAACTAGCGATGGTTTCACCGGCGCGATCAGTAGCCATTTGTCCGGCATTGTCAGCATCAAGGGCAAACAACAAATTATTAGTAAACCTATCCAACAACTGAACCTGTTCTTGCGTCAAGGCTGTACCAGAAGTGGCGATAACATTTTTAAAACCAAATTGGTGGGCGGCAATGGCGTCCATCTGTCCCTCCACGATAATCACATAGCCCTGTTCGCGAATGGCGATCTTGGCGCGATTTAAACCAAACAACAGTTTACTTTTATCAAAAACAATGCTTTGCGGACTATTAACATATTTGCCCATGCCATCTTGGCCATCGCGACTGGGCAAAACTCTAGCCGTAAAACCAACGATGTTAGAATTAACATCGGCCAGCGGAAACATAATTCGCGAACGGAAACGGTTAAAGTAACGACTAGTCCCCGCTTTTTGGGCTGACAATCCGGCGGCCAAAATATCACGTTCATTAAAACCTCTCCCTTTTAAATATAACAGTAAATCATCCCAAGAATCACTGCTATAGCCAATTTGCCAATCGTCAATCACTTCGTCTGTTAAGCCTCTCTCAGTCAAATACTGGCGCGCCTCTTCGGCTTCGCGAGAGTTAAGCAAGGTCTGCTGATAATAAGTGGCGGCCGCTTGTAAAATATCCAAGAGACGCGATTTTTGACTAGCTTTTTCTGGAGAATATTCCGCCAGTTGAACACCGGCCTTAGGTGCCAAGAGCCGAATGGTTTCGCCAAAAGTTAAGCCCTCCTTCTCCATTACAAAAGTCAAAACGTCTCCGCCTTTGCCACAACCAAAACAATGCCAGATTTGCTTTTCCGGACTAATCACCAGCGACGGGCTTTTTTCATTATGGAAGGGACACAGCGCCTGAAAGTTACGGCCGGCCGGTTTAACCTGAATGTATTCGCGAATCACCTCCACAATATCCAATTTAGCTTTTATGTCTTCAGCAGAAGTCATGATTTAAACAAGTTACAAGTTATAAGTCTTAAGTTTTAAAAAATTACACAACCATTAAAGTTGTCGTCACAAACTTAAAACTTAAACCTTGAAACTTAATACTTTTATAATTCCTAATTCGCTAACCTTTTAATTCTATCTATTTCCTCTGCCAACAGCTCTCCGTCGTATTCTCCGCTATGCGCATGAGTTCCCGAATAGGTGGGACGTTTTTGATCCAGGTGTAAGTTTAAATAAAGGTTATTTTGATCTTCGGTCAGATAAATATGAAATTTGGGAAAACCGCTAGTTTCCAAAGGTCGTTCGAAACTCATTTCTTCACCCACCAAACCTCTTTTAAAAAGATACCCGGCCCTACGCATTAGCTGAACAGAATTTTCTTTTAAAGAATTTTTACCTAATATTAGCTTCATTTTTTTATGGTTATTAAAACTTTTTTGGTACTCTAAGTTTAATACAGCGCTTAACCAATAGCAAGGTCCTTGATTTTTTTAAAAATTTGTTGTTTAATATAACATCAATTAAATAACCTACAAAGGAGATCAACCATGTTCTTTAAAAAACTAGAGTTAAATTGCATACTTCTGAAATTTAAAAAGGAGTACCGGGTCAAAAAAGCCATAGCTAAAACCAAAAAGCGAGAGGCTCTAGCCAAGAAAAAAATAAAAAACAAGTTTAAGCTGGCTCTAAGGCACGCCCAAAAAACAAACTCCATCGCCACGGCGCAACTTCATTATCTTGAGGCCAAAATCTTAGATGCGGATTTATGTCTAGCGCTAGAAAACATTTTCTTTAAACATTTAAAAAAAATAAATGACCCAAGCAGATTGGATTTTTATTTAAAAAAATTGTTACTAGCGGAAAGTTTGAAAATAATGGTTCAAGAAAAATTAACAATCTTGCAAAAGCATGATTTTTGCGAAAAAGCCACACACAAATAAAACCCCTTTAACAAAAAAATAAAGGGGTTTTAAAATATAAAAAATTTTTAACGCTGTTTAATGGCCCTAACCAGAGCTTGTGGTTCATCCGTACCCAAGCGCAAGGTTTTGCCAGAAGTCAAAGTTATTTCTACCCCCTGCCAACCGGAAACATTATAAACCCAACCCTTGGTGGTCAGATGAATTCCCCAACCATACCACCAAGGATTTCTGACGGTCCGACAAGCGATAATTTCTTGCAGAGGAATAATCTTGCGCCACCAACCAGGGCCAAACCAGAAAACCAAATTTTCTTCATTAACCTCTATTTTTAAAGACGAAAACAACCAAGTAAACAAAATCAATAAAATAGCCACCACGGCCGTCGGCCAGGCCTGAGCTGGCTGAGTAAAATTGGCTACTAACAAAGCCGGCAACACAATTATAGCCATAAAAATTACAATCAAATAAGCAAACTGGGTGTGTTGATATTTCATATTAAACTCTGGTTTGGTTGTCTAAATTATAATACAAAAATCTAAAAACAACAAATTAAAATCCGCTTGAGGGCGGATTTTAAAAGAATGAGGGACAATCAATATAAACTTGGTTAAGAAGAAGTTAATCAGGGTCTCTTATGTGGCGCATATGTTTGTTGTTTAATTAATAAGCAACAACTAACAAACTTACTACGCCTGGTTTAACTTTTTTGTTTCATTTTTCTTGCTCTGCTCCTGTTGTTTCTTACGGTAAAGGAGGCAACGGAGATGGGGTGGCTCCATTTTTTATTAATCTCTTATTCCAACGCCTGATATCTCTGGCCCTAAAATTATTATCTCCTTGTTTTTTGCCTACAATCTTAATAATAGTATTGGTTGCTGGACGGCCATCGCAACAGTCCCAAATAGTTTGAGTATCAGTAGCCACCATCCAAATATTGCCATGTAAATCTTCTATAAAAAATCCCTGATCGCCATTAATTGTCTTAATGCTTCCGGCTAAAAGACCAGCCTCGGGATAAATCCACAAATTACGATTAGTTTGAACAACCCGACTATAAAAAGGGAATTTCCCCATTAAACGCTCATGGATTTCCGAATCAATTCCGCAGAAAAACATAATCACTCCCAACAACACGCTCAACGACACACTGGCAGCTATAATTTTATAGGCTTCGTAGTGATACCCTCCTTTAATATGGCGAAAATTGTAAAAAATAGTTAATAAAAGAAAGGTTAAAGAAACCAACCACAAATAAGGCAAAACCACAAAAATTTGAGACCAAGCTTTACAATGCAAATAACTCAAAACATCCCAGTCATAATCAGTCAAAAGAAAAATTATGGTGGTCACCGCCAAAGCCCCCAAACCAGTAGCCAAAAAAACCAAAAACCACAACAAATAATTTTTGAGCGAGAATTGCCAACGTGGACGCGGGGATATTTTTTGGTCCTTAATTTGGCTTAAAACATCTTTGGTAAAATCTTCAGTGATCATATTTTTATTTTGCCTTGCTTTAATTCTTTTTTTAATTTGGCCTTAGCGCGATTAAGCAAAGTAGCCACTGTTCCCAGAGGCTTTTGCAAAATATCGGAAATTTCCTCATAACTCTTTTCTTCCAGGTATTTCAAAATCAAAACTTGTCGATATTTTTCATCTAATTTTTTCAATACTGCCTCTAAATTATCAACTAAATATTGTTGATCCAAATCGGCCGATAAATTAATGTCGGCTCTTAGGGAATCAAACAACAACAAATCTTCTTCTTTGGCTAAAGGCTGGGGTCGAATACTGGCTTTACGAAAAAAACTAACGGTTTGGTTGTGCGCGATACGATAGAGCCAAGACGACAACTTTAAGCTAATGTCATAATCATTAAGATTGCGATAGGCTTTAATAAAAACTTCCTGCAAAATATCTTCGGCGTCATCGGCATTATGACAACCCAAACTTTTTATGTAACGCAAAAGCTTGTCGTGATAGCGACGCACCACCTCTCCATAAATCTCTTGATTGTCCAAGGTTAGCTTAACAACTTCGTTATCGCTTAACTCGGTTAGCGGTCTTTGTTCCATAAGCAATCATCGGCTATTTTAATTAATACGCTCTTAACCGAAAAAGTGTTTCAAATTATTAGTGTCAAGATATTATCGAACAAACCATCATCAATGTCAAACAAAAATCACGCCACCCTCGTTCATCCCGATGGCCATCAGAGCTACGACGAGCAAAGCAAAAACATAAACGACACTTCAGTATACTGAAGGATGGAAATTTATCAAAATAAAACAATACAGTATACCAGTATACTGTATTGTAGAAGTTGTTTGTCTTTTACTAATACCTATTACCTAACGCCTAGTTTATTTTATTTCTTTTTGTGGCTAAAATAAAAAATGTAAATAATTTCCAATAACCCCACCGTATTAATCAACAGCAAGGCAATAAACCAAGGCTTGGAATCATTACGAGCCGCCTTCCATAAAGCCACGGCCTTCCAAGGAATGGTCCAAATAAGCAAAGGCACAAACAACCAAGAATTTTGGATAAAATACTGTTCCATAAATTTTTTACCCCGTTAAATAGGGCTCCCACCTTTTGGCGGGAAATTTAACTGGGGTTTTTATTTTAACCTTTTTTACATTTTAAAAAATTCCAATAACTTGTAAACCAACATGGCTGGCCAAATAATCGCCTTCAATACCCCCAAGACTCCAACCCAAAAAGTATCAGCCTGTTGGATATAATAAACCGCCGCTCCCAAAAAAGCCAAGCCATAAATTCCTCCGCTAGCGCCAGCCCTGTTTATGTTGTCGGACATATTTTTAAGCTTTAAATAATAATCTTTTTATTATACTACTAAACAGGCTAAACCTAAATAGTAAAAGAACTATCTTCTCTGGCTTTGCCAGTTAATGGTCGCTTTTAGGCCCGCCCCCAAATCAATTTGCGGTTCATAGCCTAAAACTCTTTTGGCTTTAGCAATGTCAGCCAAACTGTGTTTAATGTCTCCCAAGCGTTCTGGTCTTAGTTCTAAATTTAAGGACCGCCCGGTTAATTTTTCAAGCGACTCTTTAATTGTCAGCAGTTTAACCCCGACACCACTAGCGATATTACAAACTTCGCCTCCTAGCTTGCTGTTAGCTTTCATCGCCAATAAGTTGGCTAAAACAATATCTTCCACAAAACAAAAATCTCGGGTCTGTTGCCCATCGCCCTCCAAATAAGGCGGTTGACTGCCAGGAAAAAACAAAGACTCAAGCCAACTAGCAATTACCGTGGCATAGGCCGAATGACCGTCTTGCCCTGGACCGTAAGCATTAAAATAACGTAACGAGACCGTGTCTAATTGCCACAACCGACTAAACAAACGACAAAATTGTTCTCCGGCATATTTTTGAATGGCATAAGGCGACTGCGGGTCAGGCCAAACCTCATCTTCACTAATTGGCAATTTGGCGACTCGGCCATAAACAGCGGCCGACGAAGAATAAATAAAACGTTTAATTTGATAATCGCGAGCGCGCGTCAATAAATTAATCGTGCCGACTAAATTAGTCTGCGTGGTGTCGGCCGGCTTGGCTACCGAGTAGGCCACCATCGGCATAGCAGCAAAATGAAAAACATAATCCAAAGAGTGTCTGGAAAAAATTTTGTCCAACAGGGCCGTATCCAAAATACTGCCTTCATAAAAAACTATCTGGTCAGGCAAGGCTTCTCGGTGACCGGTAGATAAATCATCAAGAGCCACCACCACACAATCCGGATAGTCGGCCTGAAAACGACGGACAAAATTACTGCCAATAAAACCGGCTGCCCCGGTAACTAAAATATTTTTAGGTTTTAGCGAATCCATAATCAAAAATTATTTACTTTATAATCTTAATCCCTTGTCGCTTAATGTCAACAATGCAAAACCCTGGTAACAAAAAAACCTCACGCCGGTGAGGTTGTTTTTTTGTTCCACCTTCGCTCAACTTCATGCGGACTGTGTCCGCCGAAGCCGAGCTACGGCGAGGCGAAGGCGGAGAGTGAGGGATTTGAACCCTCGAAGGTTGTTACACCTTGCACGCTTTCCAAGCGTGTGCACTAGACCACTATGCGAACTCTCCATTTATTTTTACTTTTACGCTTTGATAAGTTTTGTTTTTTCTAAGTACAGACTGGTCCTTGTTGTATAGTACTCGCTTTTTGCCGCATCTTCTTTTGTAAAAAATTCTTCTTGATAAATCATTTCCCACGGACGATAAGGTTTCGTTGCCTTACTAGAGCCGTTGTTGTGTTTTTTAAGTCTTTGAACTAAATCAGAACTGGATCCAATATAAAAATGTTTTCTGTCTATACTTTGTAGAACATAAAGGTAATACATAATTATAATTTCCAAGGCCCAAAGGGCGCCCTTCGGGCCGTGTGCACTAGACCACTATGCGAACTCTCCTCTTGCTGTTTGTTGTTTGTTGTTTGCTGTTTGTTGTTTGCTGTTTGCTGTTTGTTATTTGTCTATTTCTTTGCTTATCAAAGTTTTCAGGCCTTCATATTGTCGGCCGGTGGCATCGGAAAAATCTTCAAACTGATAAGCGCCCGGTAAAGGTTTACCGTTAAGAAAACTGGAAGGAGAACCGATAACTCCAAAACGTTTAGCTTCCTCTTTCTGGTCCAAAACTCGCTGTAAATATTTTTGACTACTTAAGCAATCCTTGAATTGAACTTCTTTCAAACCCAAGGCTTGAGCCATAGTCAAAAGGCTCGTGGTATTATTATCATTTTTTTCTTGATTGTCAAATAATTTCACAGCTAGCTCAGCCGCCTTCCCCTGATCACGAGCGCACTCAAAAGCCTGGGCCGACAAGACGGCGTTAGGATGTCCTTCCAAAGGATAGTGACGCCAAACGATGGCTACTCTATCACCAAATTCTTGTCTAACTTTTTCTAAGGTTTTAAAATAGGTGGCGCAAAAAGAACAATCAAAATCCGAATAAACTACCAGCTCGGCCTTAGCTCCCAGTTTGCCCCAATAAAAATCATCTTGACCGCCACGACGCACCAACTCCACTTGGCCGGTCGGCAAAGCCAATTCGGCTTGACGATTATCTTGCCTTAATTTGTCCGCTTCGGACAAAAATTCGGAAGTATTTTTTTGCTTACCAGATAACCAATAAATCAGTAGCAAAAAAATTAATCCGACCACCAGGCCGCTCACTAATTTTAAAAACCAACTACCTGTTTTCATATAATATTATGTATTTTCAAAAATTTCTCCAATTTTTAACAACGACTCATCACTAAACCTTGGCCCGATTAACTGCCAACCAATCGGCAATTTATCAATCAAGCCGGCCGGCAAACTAACCGCCGGCAAACCAGCCAAAGAGGCTGGAGTTAAAAAAATATCTTCTAAATACATTTTTAAGGGATCATTTTGTTGTTCGCCCAAACGAAAGGCCGTGGTTGGCGTGGTTGGCGTAACGATGACGTCCACTTGAGTAAAAGCTTCATTAAAATCTTCAATAATTTTTGTCCGCACTGTTTGAGCTTTTAAATAGTAAGCGTCATAATAACCGCTACTTAAAGCATAAGTACCGAGCATAAGGCGACGCTTAACTTCGGCCCCAAAACCCTCGCCCCTGGTGGAGCCATAATGTTTAGCTAAATCTTCATCAACCGACCTAAAACCATAACGTAAACCATCAAAGCGCGCCAAATTAGAACTGATTTCCGAAGGAGTGATAATATAATAAACGCTGACGCCGTATTTGGTGTGGGGCAAACGAATATCGATAATTTCCGCGCCCAAGGTTTTTAGTTTGGCCATAGTTTCCAAAACCTTTTCCTCCACCTCTTTGTCTGGCAAATCAACAAAATACTCCTTAGCAAACCCAACCCTCAAACCTTTGAGGGGAGTTTTGCTGTTAGTTGTTACTTTATAACTTTCCACTTTATGAACTTTCAACTTAACAGTAGTGCTATCCAGTTTATCTTCTCCCTGTATTATTTTTAATACTTCCGAAGCATCAGCTGAAGTTTTCGCCAAGACTCCCGGCACATCCGTGGAACTGGTCATGGCAATCAAACCAAAACGCGAACATAAACCATAGCTGGGTTTCAAGCCGACCACCCCGCAAAAACTGGCCGGATGACGCACACTGCCCCCCGTATCCGTACCCAAAGCAAACAAACACATGTCAGCCGCTACGGCCGCCGCTGAACCTCCGGAAGATCCGCCCGGCACCCGCTCCTGGTTGTAAGGATTTTTAGTCGGACCAAAATAACTGTATTCCGTGGAAGCACCATGAGCGAATTCATCCAAATTGGTTTTTCCCAACATAATGGCTCCCGCTTTTTTCAAACGCGCTACCACCGTGGCGTCACAAGGAGCCACATAATTAGCCAACATTTTAGAGGCGGCCGTCGTGCGCACACCCTTGGTTAAAATATTATCTTTAACTAAAAAAGGAATGCCCAAAAGTTTTCCTTTTTCACCCTTGGCCAGTCGCTGATCAGCTTGTTTGGCTTGAACCAAAGCCTCTTCAGAAGCCACCGTCAAAACAGCGTTTAACTGGCCATTTATCTCGGCCATTCGAGATAAACAATTTTTGGTTAAAGCCATGGCCGTCATCTCTCCTTTGTCCAATTTTTTGCGAGCCTCTAAAATTGTCATTTCATTTAAATTCATATAAGCTCCTTTATAAATCAATTACGCGCCATACCCTGAAGCTAACCTCTGATTATTTATCAAAATCTGAATAAAACACAAAAAACCATTCTTACCACAAAATTAATTAGTAAGGCGAAGGGCGTAAGGATATCTTATCAATTGCTCGGCTTTAGGTCAATAAAAACAGGGCCGTTTCCGACCCTGTTTTATGTCTTTATCTTTTTAACTTGGCACTTTTGCTTTTAGCTGATTTACATCCCCATCATGCCGGGATTCATACCACCCATACCTCCGCCGTGACTGTGTTCGTCTTTGGCCTCGGGTTTGTCGGTAATAACCGCTTCGGTAGTCAAAAACATCATGGCAGCGCTGGCTGCATTTTCCAGGGCGCTACGCACTACTTTGGTCGGATCAATAATGCCCTCCTTAACCATATCCACAAATTTGTCGTTAGCGGCATCATAACCAATCACCGCGCCGCCTTGTTTATTTTCTTCAATAATACGGAAAAGAATCAACGAACCATCTTTGCCCGAATTGGTAATAATCTGCTTAATTGGTTCTAAAACAGCTCGACTGATAATTTGTCCACCTACACTATCTTCTTGGTTGTTGTCTTCGCGTAAAGCTTTACCGGCTAAAGCCAAAGCTAAACCACCGCCCGGCACCACGCCCTCTTCGACAGCGGCACGGGTGGCGTTCAGCGCGTCTTCAATGCGATCTTTCTTTTCTTTCATTTCCGTTTCGGTCGCAGCCCCAACCTTAATAACAGCCACTCCGCCCGACAATTTAGCTAAGCGTTCTTGTAATTTTTCTTTATCATAATCAGAGTCAGACAATTCACGTTCTTTTTTAATCTGCTCCACGCGCCCTTTAATTTTGGCGGCGTCACCCTTACCTTCAATAATAGTAGTGGTTTCTTTGGTGGCTACCACGCGACGAGCCTTACCCAAATCTTCCAAAGTGGTAGCTTCCAACTTCAAACCGACTTCCTCGGAAATAACACGCGCGCCAGTCAATACGGCAATATCTTCCAAAATAGCTTTGCGACGATCACCAAAACCCGGAGCCTTGATGCCTAAAATATTAAAAATTCCTCGCAATTTGTTGACCACAAAAGTAGCCAAAGCTTCGCCATCAATATCATCAGCAATTATAACCAATTCCTTTTTTCCAGACTGCAAAACTTTTTCCAGCAAGGGCAAAACATCGGCGATAGCGGAAATTTTCTTGTCAGTAATTAAAATCAACGGCTCATCCAGCTCGGCTTTCATAGAATCCTGATTACTAATCATATAAGGAGAAACATAGCCCTTATCAAATTGCATACCTTCCACGACCTCTTTTTCTACGCCGAAAGATTGTCCCTCTTCAATAGTAATTACGCCATCTTTGCCCACACTATCCATGGCCTCGGCAATAATGCTACCGATTTCTTTGTCATTGGCGCTAATAGAAGCCACTTGAGCAATTTCTTCTTTGGTGGAAATAGTCTTGCTCATGGTCTTGAGCTCAGCAACCACGGTGGCAACCTTTGTTTCAATGCCTTTGCGAATTTCAATCGGGTTGACGCCGGCAGTCACCAATTTCAAACCTTCGTTGATAATAGCTTGCGCTAAAATAGTGGCGGTAGTGGTGCCATCGCCGGCCACGTCATTAGTTTTGGAAGCGACCTCTTTAATAATTTGTGCTCCCACGTTTTCAAACTTATCTTCTAAATCAACTTCTTTGGCCACGGTGACACCGTCTTTAGTAATGACCGGAGCGCCATAACTTTTATCGATTACCACATTGCGTCCCTTAGGGCCCAAAGTAACCTTAACGGCATCGGCCAATTTATCGGCGCCGCTTTTCATCGACAACCGCGCTTGTTCGTCAAAAATTATTTGTTTAGACATAAAAATTAGGTAATAGGTAGTAGGTAATAGGTAACAGATTAATATAAATCTAATACCTAATAACTAAAACCTAATAACTGTTATTCGATTATTAACATAATATCTTGCTCCTTGATTACCAAATACTCCTCCTCATCGACTTTAATTTCGTCGGGAGAATATTTGCGGAACATGACCTGATCACCGACCTTGACGCTCATAGGAGCAATTTGACCATTGTCTAAAAGTTTCCCCGCGCCCACGGCGACTACTTCGCCTTGTTCTGGTTTTTCTTTGCTAATGGTGTCAGGAATCACAATCCCTGACTTAGTCATCGTTTCCTTGCTTAAAGGCTTAACGACAACATTGGAGTGTAATGGCTTTAACTGCATAAGTTTAAAATTACTTATAATTTAAAAATTTTCTTAGCAGTCGGATACTCAGACTGCTAAAACTCTTACATATTAAAGAAGAAATCTCCTAATGTCAAGTATTAAAAAACGCCCCAATGTTTATCTGGGGCGTTTAGACTTAATCTGGGGTTAATAGCTTTATTTTAACAAAAAATTCTGGCCACAAATGACCCGAAATACTGCCGACAGACAGAACGATCGCTGTCAACATTAAAACAACGACGCCATTAATCAACCACGGAAAATCAACCAGATAGCAAAGCATAACGATGACGCCAAGCAAGGCTTCGACAATAAATTTAGCTTTGCCTAATTTATTGGCCTTAATGTATAACGGCTTTCTCATAATTATTTTCCTGACAACTGGAATAATCACTCCCCGTCCGCTAAACTCAACTACCACCATTAAACAAAAAAAGGTTGGATTAATCAAATCTTTGACGTACAAACCAAAGTAATAGAGACAAGCAATAATAAAAACTTTGTCCGCCAAGGGATCAAACCACTTGCCAATATTATCGTAGGTTTTTTTGCCAATAACATCAAAAACATAAAGCCACCAAAAAAAATCTAACCACAATTTCGGACGCCGACTATACTCAATTGCTTGACAACGAGCTATTAAACCATCGAGGGCGTCGGTATATAAACAAAGCACAAAACACAAAGCGCCTAAAAGAGGGTTAATCTTAAAACTTAAAATAACCCATAACGCCCCGAAAAATCTAATGGTTGTCCAAAAATTAGCCGGCCAACCAAAACTGACCGGCACCTTGGCCAAAGCCCCGAAAACAGGCCAGCGACCAGACAATAAGCCTTCAAGCTGAAAACTCCAATCTTTCATTACCACTTCCCCCAATTTATTAATGAACTGTTTTTTATTAAAGATACCCTTACCTTAATCTTAAAGAGCCTATTCTGTCAATAAATTGACAAAAAAACAAAAATTAATTAAGTTATAGTTAAGCTGTGGGTTTTTAATTCTTAATTTTTCATTATTAATTATTAATTCCGCAGATATGGACGATTAGCTCAGTTGGTTAGAGCGCTACATTGACATTGTAGAGGTCACTGGTTCGAATCCAGTATCGTCCACCAAACAAAAGCCCAAACGTTGTTTGGGCTTTTGAATTAAAAGTGCATAATTAAAAATTAATAATAGACACTCTGGCTTTTTGTCTATAATTTTGATTAAATTAAGGTAGTTGTTGAATTCTTAATTATTCATTATTAATTCTTTATTAATTCTTTAGCCACGCGCTTGTAGCTCAGTTGGTCAGAGCGCGGCTCTTACTTGACCCGCACCTTTTTCTTGTTTAAATAAAATTTAGTTTCATTAAATCAATAAAGCATGTGTAGCTCAGGTGGTTAGAGCACGGCTCTTATAAAGCCGGGGTCGATGGTTCAAGTCCATCCACATGCACACAATCAAAAGGTGCGGGGTGAACCGGGGTCGATGGTTCAAGTCCATCCAAGCGCACAAAATAAGACACTCTTTGAGTTGTCTTTTTTTGTAGCAAAAAATTTATGTTATAATAAAAAGACTTTATGGAGGAAAAAAATTATCTCATAGCGCTTGCGCATTATCTTAAATTCGGGCCAGCCAGCTTGGCTCGAATCAAAAGCCTGGGCGCTTGGCGTCTGGCCTGGCAAGCTGATTTAAAACATCTAACAGCCGTGGGCTTAACAACGGAGATGGCGCAAGAATTTATTAACTGGCGTCAAACCGTTGAAATTGAAAAACTTTTAGCAGAACTAGCTAAACAACAAATTAAAACTACCACGCTAGAAGAGGATCTATATCCGCCTCTTTTAAAAAATATTTATCAACCGCCACCTCTCTTATTCTATCAAGGCGAGTTGCGAACCGAACTTTACGGGCGCACCTTGGCGGTTGTTGGTTCGCGTCGCGCTACCGCCTACGGACAAATGGTCGTCAAAGCCTTAATTAAAAATCTAGCCGAAGACGGAGTGACTATTGTTAGCGGCTTGGCCTTAGGTATTGATGCGCTTGCCCATGAAATTACTCTTTCCTTCCAAGGACAAACTATTGCTGTTTTGGGTTCCGGCATTGACCGAACCAATTTATATCCCAAAGCCAATCGTTATCTAGCGGATAAAATTATTAAAGAGGGTGGAATAATTTTTAGCGAATTTCCACCCGGGACCATAGCTAATAAATTTAATTTCCCTCGCCGTAATCGCCTTATCTCTGGCATCGCCCAAGGAACCCTGGTCGTAGAGGCTGCCGCTAAGTCTGGCTCGTTAATTACTGCCCACTATGCTCTAGACCAAGGGCGAGAAGTTATGGCGGTGCCGGGAAATATTTTTTCCAATGAATCAATTGGAACCAATCATCTCCTCAAGCTGGGAGCTAAACCAATTACTAAACGCGAGGATATTCAAGAAATTTTCGGCTGGGAAAAAACCGAGTCAAACAAAATCGTCAATAACTTAAACGAACTAGAACAACAAATTTTGCAAGCCTTAAACAGCGAAGCCAAACATCTTGATGAGCTCAAGGCCTTGCTAAATATTGACATTGATGTTATAACGGCTACACTTACGCTGATGGAAGTTAAAGGTTTAATCAAAAATTCCGGTCAATTAAATTATATAAAGAATGTTTTCTAGGTCTTAGGTATTAGAAAAATGCCAAAAATCATTTACTTTCAAATTTCAAAATAATCAATTATTCACTATTACCTATTACCTAAAACCTATTACCTAATTACTATTACCTAATTTTTATGAAACTAGTCATCGTCGAATCACCCACTAAAGCCAAAACTATCGCTAAATTTTTAGGCAATGGTTATAAAATAGAGTCATCTTTTGGGCATGTGCGTGATTTGCCCACCAGTGTTTTAGGCGTAAATGTGGAAAATAACTTTGAGCCAAAATATGTAATACCAACCAAAGCTAGGGCTACTGTAACTAAACTCAAGACTCTGGCTAAGCAAGCCACGGACATTATTCTGGCTTCCGACGAAGACCGCGAAGGAGAAGCTATTTCCTGGCATTTAAGCGAAATTTTAAAAATCAAACCGACTGAAACCAAGCGCATTGTTTTTCACGAAATTACCAAGGACGCTATTTTAAAAGCCCTGGAACATCCCCGCCACCTAGACCAAAACTTGGTTGACGCCCAACAGGCGCGTCGCGTTTTGGATCGTTTGGTCGGTTATGAACTTTCACCTTTCTTATGGAAAAAAGTGGCTAAAGGTTTATCCGCCGGTCGCGTCCAATCAGTAGCCGTCAGACTGGTCGTGGAACGCGAACGAGAAATCCAGGCTTTCCAAGAACAATTATATTTTAGCGTGGAGGCTCTTTTAGCTAAAAAAACTACCGGAGAATTTATTGCTCACTTAGATAAAATTAACGAAGAAAAATTAGACAAGCTAGCCATTGTTGACCAGGAGCGAGCCGAAACCATTGTCAAAGATTTAAAAACGGCTGAGTTTAAAGTCAGCCACATAGAAAAAAAATCAGTCAAACAAAAAGCGCCGGCGCCTTTTAAAACTTCCACCCTTCAACAAACCGCTAACCGTCGCTTGGGTTATAGCGCTAAACAAATTATGATGCTGGCACAACGACTTTATGAAAACGGCTACATCACCTATATGCGCACCGACTCCTTTAATTTAAGCGAGAAATTTTTGACTGAAGCTAAAAATTATTTACAAACAGCTTTAGGTGACAAATATTGTCTGGATAAGCCTAAACTTTACGCGACCAAAAAAGTTAACAGTCAAGAAGCTCATGAAGCCATTAGACCAACCGAGGTATCGCAAACTCCGGACAGCTTAAAAGCCGAATTGGATCCTCGCCAATATCGACTTTATAAATTAATTTGGCAACGCAGTCTAGCCAGTCAAATGCCCGAAGCGATTTTCGATAACACCAAGGTGGAAATTTCAGCCGACCGGCTGGCCGGCAAGGCGGATTCTTATACTTTGGTGGCCGACGGGCAAATCTTAACTTTTGACGGTTATCAAAAAATTTATTCCGAAAAAAATGCCGACCGAACCCTGCCCAACCTAGAAGAAGGAGAAGTTTTGGAGGCCAAAGAAATTAAAAGCGAACAACACACTACCAAACCGCCGGCGCGTTATTCTGATGCCACTTTAGTTAAAGAGTTGGAAAAGCACGACATTGGCCGCCCTTCCACTTATGCTCCGACCATTGCCACGATTGAAACCAGAAATTATGTCACTCGCGATGACAACAAACGTTTGCAACCGACCGACATTGCTTTTGTCGTTAACGATTTATTGGTTGCTCATTTCCCAGAAGTAGTGGATTTCAAATTTACCGCCGACATGGAAAAAGATTTGGACAGAATCGCTGACGGCGAAAAAAAATGGCAACCCCTTATCAAAGAATTTTACGGACCTTTTCACGACAACCTCACCAACAAATACCAAGAAATCAACAAAGCAGATATTGTCCCCGAAGAAGCGACAGAAGAAATTTGCGACAAGTGCGGTTCGCCCATGATTATCAAAACTGGCCGTTATGGCAAATTTTTAGCTTGTTCCAATTTCCCCGAATGTAAAAATATTAAAAAATTAAATAGCGTAGACAAAGATGGTGATGGCGTATCTGATAACAAAGAGGCCGAGGCTTTATCAGCTAAATATGCTGGCGAAATTTGTCCTAAGTGTGGTTCACCGATGGCCGTTAAGGTTGGCCGTTTTGGGCCTTTCTTGGCTTGTAGCGCTTATCCTAAATGTAAAAATATTAAAAATATTCAAGAGAACGGCCTGGGATCAACCGGCATCAAATGCCCCAATTGCCATCAAGGAGAAATTGTGGCCAAACGCAGTCGTCGAGGAATTTTTTATGCTTGTAATAATTATCCGGAATGTAAAACCAGTTTCTCCGGCAAACCGACCGGCGACAAATGTCCCAAGTGCGATTCTTTAATGATCATGACCTCAACAGAAAAAATTAAATGTTCTAATAGACAGTGTAAATAACTATCCCGGGAGTAACCATGGCACATTACCAATACTTTGTTTCACCCAAAACGCCTCAAGCTAACGAAAGCTTGAAACAACTGCCGACAGCTGAACTTTATGACGAAATCAACAATCTTTATTGGTTGTCTGACGGCTTAAAAGATCTAAAAATCCTGTTCAACATTCAATTTAGCACCCAAGGCACGGGTGGACGTAACTCAAGACAACCGGTTGATTTTTCCGTCCATCTTCGTTTAGGCAAAGATGGTGTTATAAAAGAATTAACCAGACCACAAATCGAAAAATTGCTTCGAGGACGTTTGGAGCTAAAGCCAAAATATTTTCAAGCGGCCCAACTTTAAACAACAAGAAACCGACCACAATTTAGGTCGGTTTTTTATTGGCTTGACCAACGGACTTAAGTTTAAAATTAGCTCGATAAACCGCCGAAGTGCGGTAGCCGGGGTTGCCGGAACGCTTACCGGCCTTGATGCGAGAAGTATTTTTCATAGAACAACAATCAATCCAAAGACTACAAATAAAATTAATTAAACTTCGTAGTATTCGGATATAATTTGCAGTATTAGTATTAATTTTTATCTCTTGGTTCTTTTTAGACCTTGGGTTTACAAAATTGCTAAAAGCTTGTAGTTTAATTATAATAAAATTATATCTCATTATTACTAATTAACCAAAATGGCTAAATTTATTATTGAGGGCGGGCAACCGTTGTCAGGCACAATTGCTGTTGGCGGAGCTAAAAATGCCGCTTTAAAAATCATCCCGGCCAGTCTGTTATCAGAACAAACCATCACTATCAAAAATCTTCCTAAAATTGAAGATCTTGGACGCTCTCTGGAAATTATCGCCAGTTTAGGCGGACAAGTCCTCTCTAATTCAGATGATTGCAAAATCAATACCAAGAATTTAAGCCAAAATACCATCCCCTCGGACCTGGCTAATAAACTGCGAGCTTCTATCATGTTTGTCGGCCCCTTATTGGCTCGCACAGGCGAAGCCAATTTTCCTCACCCGGGCGGTTGTGTTATTGGCGCCGGTACTCGTCCTATTGATTTATTTTTAGAAGGCTTTGCCGCCATGGGAGCGGAAATAAAATGGCATAATAATCTTTACCGCTTGCGAGCCAAAAAACTAAAAGCTTGCCAATATTTTTTTACTACCGTTAGCGTCACCGGCACCGAAAGTTTGATGATGACGGCGGTACTGGCCCAAGGCACCAGTGTCTTAAAAAATTGCGCCTTAGAACCAGAGATTGTTGCCTTAGCTGAATATTTAAACAGCCAAGGAGCGCAAATTAACGGGGCAGGCACGCCCACCATGACAATCACGGGAGTCGACAAAATTAACGCTGGCGAATTTATTGTTATGCCCGATCGGATTGAAGCTGGCACCTTGGCTATTTTAGCGGCGGCCACTAACTCTCCTTTAACTATTAACAATTTTCGCTCTGAACACTTAGAATCACTTTTAACCATCTTAACTAAAATCGGAGTTAAGTTTGAATTATCTCCCAATACTCTGAAAATAATCAAAGCTGAAAAACTTCAAGCTTACAGCATAAAAACTCACGAATACCCCGGCTTTCCCACCGACCTACAATCCCCCTATACCGTCTTAATGACTCAAGCGCACGGCGCTAGTTTAATTCACGAAACAATCTACGATCGACGGCTGCTCTTTACGGATATGTTAACCCAAATGGGAGCTAATATTATTATGTGCGACCCACATCGTATCGTAGTTAACGGACCCACTCCCCTAGTCGGACACAAGTTAACTTCACCTGATTTACGCGCAGGAATCTCTATGGTTTTGGCTGGACTCTTAGCCAAAGGACGAACGGAAATTGATAACATCTATCAAATTGACCGTGGCTACGAAAATATTGATGGACGCTTACAACAACTAGGCGCCAATATACGTCGAGAAGAATAATTTAAAGCACATGTCTAAACAAACACGCCGTTTTATTTTTATCGCTTTTGTGGTTTTGTTTTTTGTTTTGTCGGCTATTATTTTGCCCTATGCTTTTGGCTATCAGTTCAATTGGTCGGGAACCAAACTGCAAAGAACCGGCATGTTCGACATTAAAACCACGCCCAACGGAGCTACCATTTATTTAAACGGGAAACCGCAAATTAATTTTTTGGGCCGCTTAAGCCATAAAGCCAACTACACAAAAACTCCCGCCAAATTAACTAATCAAGCCCCGGGAACCTATCAAGTTAAATTAGAATTAAATGGCTATTGGCCCTGGGAAAAACAATTAAACATCAAACCCAACGAAACCACCTATTTAGAAGATGTTTATTTTTTCAAAAAAAGCTCTCCTCAATTATTAATTAAGTCTCCAGAAATCTTGGCTAAAGCAGAATCCCCTGACCAAAAATCAATCGCCTTGTTAAGCTCCGAAAATTTATTTATTTTGACTTGGGACAAGCCAAACGAAATAATCACCATACCCCTAAAAATTGCCTCTGGCCAACAACTTGTTTGGTCACCAAATAACGAAAAAATTGTTGTCAAAGATTTGGTAATTGAAATCAAAACCAAAAAAATTGTTGACCTTAAAACTTTTGGTCGAGCTCCGGTTGGTCAAGTGACCTGGGCCGACAAAGATCTTCTTTTTTTTCTAGACCGCAGCGGTCTTAACCAACTCAACTTAAAAAACAACCAAAAAAGTTTAATTTTTGACAACAAAACAACTATTAACGATTTTGCCATTAAAGACAATTATCTCTATTACACCAAGACCGAACCCAAAGCCTACCTAAACATCAGAAACCTGGAAGCCAACCAAGACAAAATTAAAATCAAATTATCTGATAACGGTCTCTATGTTTTGCTTAATAATTCGAATGACGACTTGATCATTAAAAACACCACTAACAATAACGCTTATCTAATTAATCCTGGTTTGCTTTGGCAAAAAAATTATAACACCCAGTTTATTGGGTCATTAACCACTTTGCGTTTTGTGGATAAAAATAAATTAATTTATGCCAACAACTTTGAGCTTTATGAATGGAATAAAACAGACGTTAACCCCAAATTGTTAACCAGAATTAGCCATCCAATTCTCAGTGTCGCTTGGCACAAAAGTAATAATTACATTATTTTTGCCACTAACAAAAACATTAATACCCTAGAACTTGACAATCGCGACACTCACAATATTACCAAACTCTTAGAATTAGACAATTTAAGCCAACCGCTGATTAATAAGGCGGGGGACAAAATTATTTTCTGGTCCGAAATAAACAACCTTGGCGGTTTCTATCTTTTAGAAATTTAAAAACGATTTACGATTCAGGAGTTAGCCTGCCGGTCGGCGAGGCAGGGATTTACGAATAATTACCAATACTCAAAACTTCGCGTTAACTCAATTAACACGAAGTTTTTTGTTTTCTCTGTTCGTAAATCTTAATTCGTAAATCGTTTAGTACTTAAGACTCTTCAAAAATTTTTTCAAATCATCACTAACCTCTTCGTTCTTCAGACCCAAAGCAATATTAGCTTTGAGCAAACCGAACTTGCTACCAGTATCCAGCCAATTGCCTTCTAGTTTTAAACCATAAATCGTTTCGCCTTCTTTTAACATTAAACCAAAAGCATCAGCCAAACGAATTTCTCCCGACTTGCCACTACGCATACCGGCCAAAATTTCCAAGACTCGCGGAGTAATAACATAGACCCCCACAGCCACCAAGTCAGATGGCGCTTCGCCAACCGCTGGCTTTTCTACAAAGTTTTTTATTTTATAAACTCCTTTTTCTGTTAACTCTCCATCAATCACGCCAAATTTGGAAACCTCACTCTTAGACACTTGTGCTAAACCAATAATTGGCACTTTATGTTTATGGTAAGCCTTAATCACTTGCTCGGCTGGCGATATCTCGGCATCATAAAGAGCGTCTCCAAAAATAATCAATGCCGGCTCGTTGTTAACTAAGTGCGAAGCGCAAGCAATGGCATGTCCGTCCCCCAAGGGCATGCTTTGGCGCACATAAGAAAAACGAGCCAACTCGGCCACTCGCCTAACGGTTTTAACCAAATCTAATTTATTTTTTTCTACCAAAGTTTTGTCCAACTCAAAAGAAAAATCAAAATGATCTTCAATGGCTCTTTTACCGCGACCGGTTATAAAAATAACGTCCTTAATGCCAGCGCGCGCCGCATCCTCCACTAAATACTGAATAACCGGTTTATCTACTACTGGCAACATTTCTTTGGGTTGAGCTTTAGTGGCCGGCAAAAACCTGGTGCCAAAACCGGCTACCGGGAAAATGGCCTTAGTTACTTTTTTATGAAGACGAAACGAAAAAACCTGATCTTTTTCGGCCTTAATAAAATTCTTAATTTTGGGAAACTTCATAAATTTAAAGGGTTAGAGGTAATAGGTCTTAGGTAATAGTGTTGCTATTGTCCAATTTTCCAATATAAACTTAAATAGTCGTACTCTATTACCTATTACCTGAAACCTGTTACCTGTTTATTTAAACTTCCATTTAATTAAATATTTTATCCACGAAGCAATATGGGTGCGGGTCGTCTTGCTGGTAAAAAATTTATACCAAGGAGTTCGCGCGCTTTCCCGTCCATGATTATGAATAATGGACGTCTCGGGATTAAAAACTACCTGCCAATTATAACGATGGAAGCGTCGACACAAATCTGTATCCTCAAAATAAAGAAAAAATCTCTCATCAAAAACGCCAATTTGTTTTAAGGCGCTGACGCGCATAAATAAAAATGAACCCAAAAGCCAATCAACTTCACGAATTGACTGTTTGTTAAAGTCTGACATCATAAAACGTTTCATGTCTTGAGCGCCAAAACGCACACCCAAAAAAGTGCGCCGCCAAACTGGGGTTAAAATGCCGTGCCAACGAAAACAGGAGTTTTGCACTGTTCTGTCAGGATTAAACTGCTTGGGACCAACCACCCCTACCTTAGGATTAGCCTCCATATAACTATAAAGCTTTTTAAAAGTATCTTTCATGGCTAAAGTGTCAGGATTCATCACTACCACATACCTGCCTTGGGCGCGAGCTAACCCTAAATTGTTTCCCCCACCCATACCCAAATTAGCCCCTGCTTGAATAAATTTAACTTCCGGGTATTGCCAGGCTAAAATATCGCCCAAATGATCATAGGAGTTGTTGTCAACCACAATAATTTCGTAATCTAAACCAGTCCAGGTAGCTTCCTTAATGGACTTAATGCAATTCAAGGCCAAGCCTTTGCTTTTATAATTAACAATAACGATACTTATTTCCATATTTAAAATTAAATTTTTTTACCACAAAACTATCTTTTTGACAACAGTCCAATAAATACTTAAGAAAAAATTGGCTAAGCGAAGCGCTGGCCCATCCAGCTCCTGATAGATAATTTTTCCACTAAACAACTTAATAATCTTTCGATCACTAATCCTTCTTAGGGCCTGAGAGGTGCGTCTAGCTCTAAATAAATAAATCCAAGTTAAGGGTGAACAAAAATAAAGCCAGACTCGCATTTTTTGTTTAAACCAGCCATCTCTAATAGCCACCACAAACAAGCCTGCCTCTCCTAAAACTAAAGCCGGAAAAATTAAGGCTAAAGTGGCTAAATGATAATTTTTAAAAATCGCCAATAGTCGATTACGATCCAACCAATAATATTTATCAGCCTGGCGATTAAATTTATATTTATGAAAAAATATCGCTTGACTGGCCAACACTAGACGATAGCCGGCCAGCCACAAGCGCCAACCCAAATCTTGATCCTCGTTGTACATCCAAAATTTTTCATCAAACAAACCAACCTTTTTTAAAGCTTCCGATTTTAGCAAAACGGCGGCACCACTAGGATAAGCTATTGTCTTTAAATTAAATTGGCGGTAATCAGAGAAGGTCTCTTGACAATGACCAGGATAACCAAAACCAAGAAAGTGAGTTATGTTGCCCAAACTGTTTATTTTTTTCTTGTCCGGATACAACATAATTCTAGCTTGAACCGCACCAATATTTTTATCACTCTTGGCCACTTCTACTAATTCTGATAAACAAGCTTGGTCAGCTAGCCCATCCATATTAAACAAAGTTATATAATCATACCCCTCACTAATAGCCATTCTGATGGCTTCGTTGTTTCCTTTGGCAAAACCGTCGTTGTTTTGATTGGCCAACAACACCCAAACATGATCTGCTAAATACTTTTGGCCCATTTTTTGCAACAAAATAAAACTTTCGGCGGTCGTGGCATTATCAATCAACCAAAATTTAATCTCGCCGGAATAATTTTGTTTAGTTAAACTTAGCAGACAATCGGCTAAATATTTTTGCGCATAATTTTGCCAGTTGGGACTAATAATGACGGCGATTTTTTTATTCATACAGCCTTATTCTAACGATTATTGACTAAAAAATCAATTATGTCTGGCGAGTCAACCAAAAAAATGCTACAATTAACTCGCTCTAATTTTAAATAAAAAATCCATGATCAGTATTTTTAGTTTTATAGCCTTCAATTTTATTGGTCTGGTTGTTTCTTCTTTCTTTGCCGTTTTTTTTATCATCTTAGGTTTGCCTTTATTTTTTAAAAAAATCAAGCCTAATTATTTTTTTGGTTATTCTGTCAGCCACTACGCCATGTTAGACGAAGAAATTTGGTACGCGGTAAATCATCAAGGCGGTCGGCATTTAATAGTTATCGGATCTCTGCTGGCCGGCAACGCTCTTTTTGCTTTGTTGTTTATCAAACAAATTAAAGTTCAGGGAATTATTTTAAATACCGACGCTCTGATTGTCATAGTCGGCTTTGTCTATTCATTGATAAGAGGTAAACAACTAAACAATGAGTTGGCCAAAACTAAGGGGCTTAAAAATCATTTTCGACCGCAAAATTTACATAAATCTTCTAATTAAAACCATTCTTCAAACCATAAGGCCTCAACTAATTTTACTGAGGCCTTATGGTTAAATAAAACGTTCTTAGGTTCTAGTTTTGCTTGACAGCTTAAACAAACCAGCCAAAATCACTAAACTCTTGCCAATTAACCAGCCCAGACGCAAAAGCCCAACTTGCCAAAGTGGTTGCCATTTACGCCAATATTTAAGCTGACTTTCAGCAAAAATTTTTTGAGCCCGCGCGGTTGACCATTGCGCAAAACTTTGTCCCACCAAGTCTATCGCCTCGGTCACTGGAGTATACCAAACCTCTCCTCCGGCTTGTTGAACGCGTCGGCAATAATCCACTTCTTCAAACCACACAAAAAATCTTTCATCCAATAAACCAATTCTCTCCAGACACCAACGCCTAATCATAAAAAACGACCCGCGCAGAGAATCAACCTTGGCGGCCGCGCTATAATCAAAATTTCGGCATAAATATTTATCCAAACTGGCCGGATAAAGGTGGGCTATTTTTGAGGCTACTGCCAATTGATCCAAAAGTCCGGGCCAACAACGAACCTGCGGAATAGTTTGACCTTGTTCATTTATCAAGTGACATCCCGCCACCCACGCCCTAGGTTCTTCTTCCATCCACTCAACCATCTTAGCCAAAGTGTCGCGACGCACCAACATATCCGGATTAAGCAGCAAAACAAAATCACCCTGAGCCAGTTTGATGGCTTGGTTGTTGGCTCGAGCAAAACCAACATTATCAGAGTTGACAATCAATTTAACCTGAGGAAAGTCGGTTGTCGTCATGTCTACCGTGCCATCGCCGGAATTGTTGTCCACCACCAAAACCTCCCAAGCAAAATCGGTTTTACTCT
The DNA here is from genome assembly GCA_964545125.1 of uncultured Gammaproteobacteria bacterium. Classification (GTDB taxonomy): domain Bacteria; phylum Patescibacteriota; class Patescibacteriia; order Patescibacteriales; family Patescibacteriaceae; genus JAKAEX01. The sequence goes on along the minus strand of CAZJEP010000001.1, from coordinate 37,020 downwards.
GAAACAAAGCGGTTAAATTATTTTTTAATTTTTCTCTGACCTTCCACGAAACAATGATAACGGATAGCTTCATATCTTGAGTTTATAAAATTGAAAGTTGTAAAATTAAAAGCTTTAATTGCGAAACTTTATAACCTTATAACTTTCAACTAATGGTTTTAATTCTCTTAAAAGATACGGCTCGAATAACACCACATAGGCCAACATAAAAATTTCTCGCCAAATAATCTGAGCCTTACTCCACCAGCTTTGGTTTTGCCAATATTTAAAAATCAATAACTGTTGTCCACAAAAAGACCACTGTTTGCCTAGCTTTCCTTTGGCAGAACGCGGACCTCGAGCAATGGTTCGATCATGATACACCAGAGCCTGAGGAGCCACTAAACATTTTTTGCCAGCCAACCAAAACTGATAAGCTAAGTCGCAATCTTCTTTATACATAAAAAATCTCTCATCAAATTTTATTAATCCTAAATTTTTTAAATTAAAAAAAGCGCTACAACCCGACGGCCCCAAAATTGACCCTTGGTTAAATTGGCCTTCGTCTTTTTGGCCTTGTCCGACATCGACAAACTTAAAACCCGGCCTAAGCGCTAAACCACAAGTATCAATAATGTTGGTTTTTGTTTTATTGGCAAAATCCCAACGCAAAACCTTGGGACTAACAGCGGTTATTTCGGGGTGTTCAAAGGAAAATTCAACTAATTTTTCCAAAACCCTTTCATCCAAACAAGTATCAGGGTTAACCAGAAAAAAATACTCAGCTTGCTTGGCTTTAGCGTGAGCTATCAACTTGTTGGCTCCTTTAGCAAACCCCAAATTATTATCAAAGCAAACAATCTCGGCTTGTGGTAAATTTTGTTTCAAGTAATCGCTATTACGTTGATCGTCCCGAGACGAATTATCCAAAACTAAAACAGCAAAATCTTGATAACTTTGATTTTTCAGACTACCCACAAAATCTGGCAAATATTTAAACGTGGCGTTGCCGTAGGTGATAAACCCAATAACTAATTTTTGTTTGTCCATATAAACACCTAATTTTCTTTTATCTTAGCCTAATTTTAAATTTTTGACAAGGCTTCTTAAAAAAATAACGCCCCAACCGAGGCGTTATTTAAATATTAAGTTTTACTTAATTAAGTGTTCCACAAACTGCTTAATTTCTAGTTGCTCCATAAAAGAATTTTCTAATTCCAACACAACAAAGGGCGCAAAATAAGTCGTTGGGATATTTTTGAGATAAGCCAAGTCAGCCAAAGAATCCAAGCTATGATCAACGTAGGTTTTGTGAAACAATTTAAAAATAATACTGGTTTTAACCCCGCTAACATGAGTAACCCCAATAGTCTTAGTCTCAACCATAGTCATTAAGCGTTTATAATGAGTTTTAGAACTATGGCGAGCTTCCTCTAGATGTGCCAAGTCCAAACAAATTCCGCTGACTTGGTGTTCTTTAAAATTTTGGGGAGTAAAAAATTTATCCCTAGCTTCTAACGCAAAATTTTCTACATAAATCAAGCTGTTATATTTAGGTAGCTTGTCTAATAAGGCATAACCAGCCTCATCAGCGTGACAGCTAAAAGCCTTAACCTTAAAACGTTCTGTCAAATACTCAACTTCAGCCAAGCTAAAATCATCTCGCAGATGAACATAGGGAATAGACTGCAAAGCAGTATCTTCCAATAACTTATACAGAGCCTGTCGTTCGGTCGGTAAAAGCGAGGTGGGCAACAAGGCCACCTCCGACAAATTAAATTGTTTAATTTCTTCTATTTTATCGCGCCAATCAGAATTTTTGGTAGTGGTTAAACCTAAAAGGACTTTTTTGTCGTTAGGCATAAAATTTATTTTTACCTTAATATTTTACCAATTTTTACGTCTGTTGGCAACTAATGTTTCTTCTTAGAGCAATACTTAGTAATTAATTCCTCCACCTTGGCAAAAATTTGTTCATTGCCAGGTTTTAAACCGCGACCCAAGCGCTTTTGATATTGATCAATTTTGGCTAAAAACTTTTCAACAGCCACGACGCTTAATTCGTCATGATGTTCGCCGTAACCCAATTTAGCTAATTGGTAAGCATTAAGAATTTGTTCAAACTGCGCCTTGGCCGGTAAAGCAAAATAAGGTTTACCCAAATAAAGTGCCTCCGAAATCAAAGAAAATCCGGCCGTAGCAATAATCGCTCGACATTGAGCCAAGTCGTTGACAAATTCTTGGCGACTGTGTTGTTTAAATAAACAATTACCAACGCGACCGGTTCGAGCTAGGCCATAAATAATAAATTTTTGCGGCAATTTACCAAAAATATCCGAAGCTTCTTCAAAGCCGGAAGTTAAATAAACCAAAATATAATCATTAGTAGTTGGCTTTTTGTTCAAAACCTCGTCGGCTATCAGTGGCGGGAAAAGCAAGGCCTTGCGATCTAACGACTTACAAGGGAAAAAACTTAAAATCAAATAAAACTTAGGGTTAAAAATCATCAACCTGGTAATCAGCTTGCCAACCAAATAAGCCTTAAAATAATGCCCAGGATAATTCAGTTTAGTTTTAGTTAAAATATGTTGATTATCCAAAGAAATTAAGGGCAATTTTTTCAAATTAGCCACCAGGCAAGAAATCGGCTCAAAATCAGTAACAACAAAGTTAATTTTTTTTTTCTCCACCAACTCAGCTATAGCTTCTACGCTTTTGAGGGTCTCGGCGCTACGTAAAAAATTTTTAATAATGGTTTTGAAATATTTAACACTGTTATTTTCATAAGTAAAATTCCCTCCAGCAATTAATTTAACCGGCATTTTTTCACTTAAAAAATCAAATCCCTTGTCATAGCTAATAACCGTTACCTGGTGACCGGCCCGTTTTAAATATTCAATTACCACCAATGAGCGGGCGGCATGCCCAAATCCTTCACCACTCACTCCATATAAAATATTAGCCATAAAATTACGCAACAAAAGATGATCATAAAAAGGGGCATCAAAAATTTGATCCCCTCCTGCTATTTTTTTCTTAGCACGCTTTAATATTAGATTTAAGTTTGGCTAAAATCTTTCTAGCTTCATCGTCTTTATATTTAGTTTGTGGCCAAGGAGTCAAACCGTCTTTGTCGTATCGAGGGATGACGTGAATATGCGTATGATCAACCAATTGGCCAGCCACCTGACCATTGTTAACAATAACATTATAACCTTTAACCCCTAAAGTGGACCGCATAGATTGGCCGACTTTTTTTACGGCTCGCATCATATAAGCCAACATTAAATCGTCCACATCATCCAGGTTGGCCGTATGAAGCTTGGAAATAACCAAAACGTGCCCGGGAGTAACTGGGGCGATATCCAAAAAGGCCAAAGTATAACTATCTTCATAAACCTTAAAAGCTGAAATATCCCCACGAACTATTTTGCAAAAAATACAATTAATTTTCATATTGATTTGTATTAATTATTTACTTTTTTTATCTCTTAATGCTAATACTATTATACCACTAGCTAGCCAGACAGCCAACCACAAATTTAAATTAAGCCAAGCCAAAACCATTCTGGGCTTAATTAATTCCAAAACGCCCAAAATCCCGGAACCAAAGCTCACGATATAAAAAATCTCTTTGGCAATTAAATAAAACTTAGTTTTCATAATTAAAATTTAAAAAATTCCAAAAACTTTTTTCCCCTTAATTCGGCCTTAATCAAACTAAGATCAACTCCCCCCTCGCCCCCCAACCAAGGAACCGACACCATTAAGCCATAGCCATCTTTAGTGCGCTTGGCCTTAGTTAAATCAAACTCCACTTCCGCTTCTTGCCAGCCATCAACCGAGCGTGGCAATTGATAATTAGCAATAATATATTTAATGTCGGAATTTAAAATAAACTCCGCATTGACCCTCTGATAAACTCCCCGAGGCAAAGCATAATTATAGACGGCTACGTTTTTAGCTGGGGGCAATTTTTTCAAAAAATGTTTAACGCTGTCATAAGTTTCTTGACGTTGCAACAAAATGGTTTGGCCGTCTTGAACCATTCCCCAGTTTTTATTCCGATAAAGTTCGTTAAGAATTTCGTTGTTCAAGGGTTGCAAGTAATAAGCGGTTGAAGATTGATTTAAAAGTAACCCAACTTCTATTAACGGAGCGCGGTTGCTTTTATAACGAATAGTTAGTTTTAACTTGCTAAAAGGCCGAGGGGTCCATAAATTGAAATAAACCGGTTGCCCCGTAATTTTTTGTTGCCCTTGAGCGATAAGACTTACTCGCTCCCGCGGAGTCAAACGACCTACAAAAAAACTGCTTTTTTTAAAATCAAAAACATAGGTGGCCTGCCCGCCAGGAACGATTGCCTGCCAAATAACAAAAAAGATAAAAATGGCTAAAGCTAGCCATAAACATATTCTTAAATAATGAATCTTTTTAAACATAGGCTAATTAAAGTCATCTCATTATATTCTTGCTAGACAAAATAATCAACAGGACATAAAAATGGACAAAAGCTTAGTTTGTCTATAAAATAATAGAATAACGGTTAATCCGAAACTACAAAAAACATCCGAATACTACAAAAGGCTACGAACACTACAAATAATTATACCGTCTAAATAACAATTATATGACACAAGGTGCTACTAAAATTCTGCTTAAAGACCTTAAAAGTTACCAAGACCAACTGGTGGAAATAAACGGCTGGATTTATAATTTACGCTCCAGCGGAAAAATTACTTTCTGGCAAGTACGCGATGGTTCTGGTTTTGTTCAGGCCATTTTATCTTCAGACGACCTAGCTGAAGCCAAGTGGACCGAAGCACAAACCGCCACACAAGAAACTTCGGTCAAAATTATCGGAATCGTTAATAAACATCCTAAAAAAAATGAATACGAAATAGCCGTCAAAGATTTTAGTTTTTATCAAATCGCGGATGTTTGGCCCATTGGCAATAAAGATCATGGTGTGGATTTTCTTATGGATAACCGTCACTTATGGTTGCGCGCCAAACGTCAGTGGGCTGTTCAACGTGTTCGCAACACTTTGATTCAGGCTACTTATGAGTTTTTCAAGAATAATGATTTTACCAAAATTGATGCGCCGATTCTTACACCCAATGCCGGCGAAAACACCACTGATTTATTTAAAGTAAAGTATTTCGAGGAAGAAGCTTTTCTTTCTCAGACTGGTCAGCTTTATTTGGAAGCGGCTTTACCGGCCCACGGTCAGGTTTTTGATTTTGGTCCCACTTTCCGCGCCGAAAAATCTAAAACTCGCCGTCATCTGACGGAATTTTGGATGATGGACGCGGAAATGGCTTTTATTGATTTGTCCGACAATCTCAAAACCCAAGAAGCTTTGATTAAATTTATGGTTAAGGCGGTTTTAGATAACAACCAAGAAGAATTGTTTATTTTAGAAAGAGACGCTACGGCCCTAAAAAATGTCGTGGCTAAGGATTTTTACAGACTAACTCACGCCCAGGCCGTCAAAGAATTACAGTCCCTGGGCTCAGACATTAAAGATGACGAAGATTTGGGCGGTGACGATGAAACCCTTTTAACCAAAAAATACGATAACCCTGTTTTTGTCACTAATTATCCGGCCAAAATCAAGGCTTTTTATATGGCGCGTAATACTGATAATCCCGAATTAGCTGAGTGCGCCGATTTATTGGCTCCCGAAGGCTACGGAGAAATTATCGGCGGTAGCCAACGCGAAGCCGACTACGAGACCTTAAAACAACGCCTAATTGATTTCGGCCTTAAGGCGGAAGACTATCAGTGGTATTTAGATTTGCGCAAATACGGCTCGGTGCCTCACGGTGGCTTTGGTTTCGGATTAGAGCGCATCGTCACTTGGGTTTGCGGCCTGGATCATGTCCGCGAAGCAATCCCTTTCGCCCGCACCCTCAATCGTCTCTGGCCATAAAAACTCTAACTTTAATAAAACCGTTTCTTTTCAAAAAACGGTTTTTTAGTTAACTATAAAAATTTATTTGAAAATTAGAAAGCTCTAATAGGCCAAACGTAGTATTCTTGAGACTTTGGATCACTGGCCGTACCGCCACCACCAGGCCAAATAAACTGCATCAAAGCAGCAGAAGATCCTGATTCTGTCGAATTCCAGTACCAACCATTGGTAATGGTCCCAACCGGCGTATAAGTAGCCACACCGTTATCATCATTGGTGCCTCGACGAAGATTAACCCAAAGCTTGTTAAGCTCGTCTTGCGATGGCAAAAACCAGTCACTGTAACCATTGTTAGTATAAGCCACCGCTAAGCCAGCCGCATAGCTAGTAGATACTTCTCCTTGAGCAGCAATAATAGTATTAGTATTGGCCAAACCTGTTCCCAAGGCTGTGCCACTGGCTCCGGTTGTCACATTAGATCCGTTATACCAACGAATACTGGCCGGGTTAGAATTACCCGGAGCCGCTTCTAAATATCTATAACCAGGAATATCATCAACACCATCAATTTCGTCATCATAAAAAATATAACCACCGCCAGGACCGACATCGCGTAAAGCATAGCTGAGACACATATTTCCAGCTACCGCGCTACAACCACCCGGCCCAACGCCTTGAATCCCTGAACCCAAACAATAGCTTATGCTATAGGCAGAATAAGGGGCAGTGGCTGAATAAGTATAAAGATCGCTAGTACAAGATCCATCATTTTTTCCCGGAGGTGTTGGCACTTTTTCCATATAGACTGTTCCATCTGAACCAACTAAGTTATTACCAGAAGTAATGGCGACAGGATAGGTCCCATTATCGTTTTTATAAATTTCCAAGGCTGTTTGCATTTGACGAATATCACTGACCCTTTTAGTGTCTCGACTTTTAGAACGAATAGTATTAAGACCAACCACGGATAAACTTGTCAAAACCGCCACAATAGCTATAACAACTAAAAGTTCAATTAAGGTAAAACCACTTTTTGTTGGATCATTAAAAACGGAAACTTGGTCCATAAATCACTTATTATATTTAACCTCTCCATATTATAACTCATCCAAAAAAAAAATAAAACCTCGAACTACTCCGAGGTTTTTAAATTTAATGTTTATTTTTTTGATTTTTTTAATAAAAAACACTCTTCTATTAAAATTATCAAAACAACCGCTAAGCAACAATATGGCGTTAATCTTCCTATCGAGTGCATGATGTGGCTATGACAAAAAAGATAAGATAATACAACCACCGACAAATAAATAGCGCCACTAAGAGCAAACATTCTCCAAGGATGATAAGCAGACAACAAACCATAATTATTAATCATCCAATAAAGAAACATTTGCATAAACAAGATTACCAGCGGAAAAAGAATAAAAAGAGCAAGACCGGTAAACAAATCAAGAACAAGGTATTCATAGAAAGCGATGCCGACATAGGCAAATACCCCAGACAATAAGCCGAACAAAAGAACTAAAAATTTCATTTAACCCTCCAAAAAATTAAAAAATGTGTCTAATTTAACTTCTTTGTACAACAAATACTTAAACATGTCAATAACTCAAGCTAATCAGCGAAAAGGTCTGAATATTGCCGAGCCGTCTTTGACCAAGAAAATTCTTGAGCGCGCCTCAATCCCGCTTGCTTCAAGTTGTCGGCTAAATTTTTATCCAGCAAAACTTGCGCCAAGGCTTCGCTAATTTGGGCGCTGTCATAAGGATCGATTAAAATTCCAGCTTCGCCTATTACCTCCGGTACTGACGACGCAAAACTGGCTACTACCGGCAGGCCACAGCTCATGGCTTCCAAAGGAGGAAAACCAAAACCTTCATAAAAACTAGGAAAAGCTAAAACCTCGGCCAGGTTGTAGAGAGCCGGTTTGTCGGTTGCGGTTACATAATTTAAAAATTTAATGTCCTGGCGATAAGGAGAATTTTTGACAGCTTGATGAACGCCTTTGGTCCTCCAACCATCGCCGCCGACAATAACCAAAGCAACCTCAGCTAAACTCGGCTGATCTTGTCGCAATTTATTATAGGCCTCAACCAAACCCATTAAATTTTTTCTGGGTTCAATGGTGCCAAGCGCCAAAATAAACCTATCGGGTAGTTGGTATTTGTTTTTAATTTGCATTAAAATCTGGTCATCTTTTTTTATTGGCTTAAAAACTGACGAGACGCCAGAATAAATCACTTTAATCTTATCTGCGCCAAGACCAGTTAATTCTATAATATCTCTCTTGGTATTTTCAGAAATAGCCACAACCTTGTCCGCGTTTTTGATTAATTTTTGAGGATTAATGGCTCGATGCCAAAAATTTTTTCGCGCGGAAAAAAATTCTCCATAACGCCAAAACGACAAATCATGAACAGTTAGGATATTTTTCGCCTTGGGCCAAGCCATAAAATTAAGATGAGGCATTAAGAAAATATCCAACTTAAGGCCCAGTAATTTGTCTAGTTTGGGCCAATTAAATAATTTGAATAAACCATAATTTAAAAACTTGTTGGGATACCTGGTTCCCACTAAACGAACCTTGGGGGCGATAAATTTTGGCAAATGTCCACTAATGTCTTTAGCGCTATTATAAAAAAGGACGTAGTCATTAACTTTGTCCTCCTCTAGAAGTGTTTGCACCAAATTATAGGTGTACTCGGCCACTCCGCTGTATTGGGCATCCATTAAAACACGGATATCTATACCAATGACCATAATAAAAAATTTTAATTTAAAATTTTTAAATTATTTCTTAAATTCTCTCATTTTTTCTTCAATTATCTTGGATATTTCTTCCTTAAACCTCTCGGTACTGAATTTATCGGCGTAATCTTTAATAACCCGCGAATCAAAAGGAGTTTGGTCAAATTTATCAAGAGCTTCGTTCAAGCTGTCGGCCGTTTGTTTGGCAAACAAGATACCCAACTCGCTATTAGCCACAATCTCTTTAGCGCCCCCGCGATCAAAAGCAATTACCGGTCGGCCCGAAGCCAAGGACTCCACCATAGTAATACCAAAATCTTCTTCTTGAGGATTGATAAAAGCCAGAGCTTCGCTGTAAAGTTGGCGCTTGGTCTCCTCGCTAACTCGCCCCAAAAATTCAATATTAGTAACTCCTTCGGCTAATTTTTGTAAACGCAACTGATCCGGGCCATCGCCGAAAATTTTCAATCGGCGACCGTTAATTTTAAAAGTTTCCACCAACAAATCAAAACGTTTATAAGGCACCAGGCGACCCCCAGCCAAAAAATAACCCCCCAACGAAGAGCTGATGGCAAATTCGTTGGTGGCCACCGGAGGATAAATGACCTCAGACGAGCGATGATAATATTTGGCAATGCGTCTGGAGATAAACTTGGAATTAGCAATAAAATAATCCGGACGATCAGCAGCCAGACGATCCCAAATTCTGATTTTTTTCAAAGATAAGGCGATTATTTTTTTTAAATATTTATTATACTTTAATTCTTGAATATAAGAATGGGTGTCGCTCCAAAGATATCTAGTCGGCGTATGACAATAGCATAAATGCAAAGTGTGATCATTGGTAATTACCCCCTTAGCAAAAGAGCTGGTGTCAGAAATCACCACGTCATAACCGGACAAATCAAAAAATTCTACGGCCAGAGCCATATAGGGCAAATACCATTTATAAAACCTGACCCCGCCAGGCAAACGCTGAATAATAGAAGTCATAATGCTTCTATTTTTAAAGTATTTGTCAGCATTTTTCTTTTCGTAAAGCAAAGTATAAATAGGCGCTTCGGGGAACATCTCACTAAGCACTTTTAGAACTTTTTCGGCTCCGCCATCTTGGGCTAAATGATCATGAATTAAGGCAACTTTCATATAGTTATTCTGTCTGACGGTGTTTAAACACGGCCAGAGGGGTTTTCATTAATATTACCAAATCCAACCATAAAGACCAGTTTTCAATATAATAGCTGTCCAGCTTAACTTCATCCTCAAAATTCAGATCGCTTCGGCCGGAAACTTGCGCCATTCCAGTAATCCCCGGCTTAATAGTCAAAACTTTTTTATGGTGAGACTGGTATTTAGCTACCTCTTCCGGCAAATGCGGACGCGGACCAACCAAACTCATGGAACCAATTAAAACCAGAAAAAATTCCGGTAATTCGTCAATGGAAAATCGTCTAATAAATTTACCAACACGAGTCACCCGAGGATCATCTTTAATTTTAACCATCGGCCCTTCTGGACGCAAATTGTGATCGGCTAATTCTTGATAACGCATACTATCGGTCCCCGGCAACATAGAACGAAATTTTAAATAGCGAAAAGACTTGCCGTTTTGACCAATGCGACGCAAAGGCGAACCGTCGTCCAACTTGGAAAAAAAGATCGGACCACGGCTATCCAGTTTAATTAAAATCGCTGCCAGTAACATAATCGGACTAAACAAAACGATAAAAAACGAGGCCACAACAAGATCAAAAAGCCGCTTTAAAATGCGTCCCCAACCATCCAAGGAAGTTTTTTTAACCTCAGCAATAGGAATACCAGCTAATTCGGTCACTTCTACTCGCAAAACTTTAGTGCCCAAAAGATCGGCTGCGTACTTAAAGGTTAAATGATGTTCGTCGGCAAAATCATAAAGTCGCAAAACTTCGGCTTTGCTTAAATTAGGATCGCTTTGAATAACTTCGTCCACCTCCTTAAAGGTTAAAAGCTTGCTAAATTCTTTAGCCTCTTCCAAGCCAAAACTATCAAAACGCTTAACGACCTCGCAACCCAAACTAACTTTACTGGAAAATTCCTGCACTAAAATATCAGAGGTTTTACTAGACCCAATCAAAACAATGCGTCTTAAGCCCCAACCGTGTTTAAACAACGAACGTTTAACGGCAATGACCACTACCCTGGTTAAGCTCATGTAAACAATCAGAGTTAACCAACCAATTAAAACAATGAAACGGGAAGAAAACAAATCTCTAACAAAAAACATATAAACCACCAAAACAACCAAACCCAAAGAGGCGGCAATCAAAACTTTTTTAAATTCATTGCGCATTTTTCTTTGCTGTCTGATGGCATACAAACCGGAAAAAATAAAAACCGCCGACCAGGCTATGGCGATTATCAATAAAATTCTAAAATAATTCCACAAAGGCAAACGAAAAGTTACCGGCATCCAAGAACTGATAGCCGGAGCAAAACGCCAATAATAAGCCGACAGGCCGGCCAAAATTATAGCCACAAAGTCCAAGGGCAAAAGAATGGAGGATAATAATAATTCAGAGCGCTTCATGTTGATAGGTTTTAGGTATTAGGTATTAGGTATTAGTAAAAATATTGAAATCTACTATTACCTATTACCTACAACCTAATAACTAATTTTCACTAAACTTGAGGCAAGCTATAAGCCGGATTCTGTGGCGCTCGAGGGCGCCGACGGCCATTTATCTAGCCCCGACATTGCTGGCGGGGTCAAGCGAGCTACTTTTCGTTCCGCACACCCATTGAAAGATAAAATAAACGCGAAAAATTAACAAAAAAATTTAATCGAAAATTACCGCCATTATTTTGTTTACCATCCAATAGGTGTGCAGAGTTTGCTCTTGCTTCAGGTAGGGTTTACCGCGCATCCTCGTCACCGAGGAGCGAAGGCTGTAGACTCGCGCCTCAGCCAACTTTTCACCTTTCTCCGCCCTAAGGCAGATAGTATTGTCTCTGTGGCACTTTCCCTGTTTCATTTTGCTGAAACGGTGGGTGTTACCCACTACCCTTTTATGAAGTCCGGACTTTCCTCCCACAATAGACAAATAGCTTAATAGTTACTAAAAAACTATTTGTCGGTCGTGAGCGACCGTCCGCTTGCCTCAATTTTACTGAAAATTAAAACTAAATCAACTTTTATAAAATATCATAAAAGATAAAAAAAGTCAACCCCTGATGGTTGATTTTTGACTAAGGTTAAATAAAAAACGCCATAATGACGTTCTTAAACAGTAAAGATCAAAGGGCAAAAATCAAAAATCAAAATTTTGGTATCCCGATTAACATCGAGATGATAAATTATTGTCGCCAGGCGACACCATAATTTTACATTTTGAGATTTACATTTTAATTTACTCCTTACTTATCTGTCTGTTTTAAGGCCAAGAAATTATCACTGGCTTTCAACTTATTGCGTCTTTGGTGTCCACAAACCTGACAGCGTTGCACCACGTAATATTGTTTCAGGCTGCCTTCAAAAGCAATCGGTTCCATCATTCCCCCACACTTCTCAGCGCGATCGCCAGGATTAATATCAACGTGCTGGCTCCACAAACAATTCGGACAATGATTAGTATAACCATTACCCTTAACCTGTTGCCCGCAATGCGCGCAGACAAAATTTTCGATGGTTCTTTGAAATTTCTTTGGCATAAATACAGCCCTTCGGCTACGCTCAGGGCACTTCGACTCCTGTTGAGTAGAAATGCTATTTATCACAACAACTTTATTGATAAATTTATGCCTGCACTGAGCGACCACAGGGAGTCGAAGTGGGCACTAGAGGACTCGGACCTCTGACCTCGCCGACCCTCCTTCGCTTCGACTTCGTCGTGAGCTTCGGGCGGGCAAGTGTGAACGGATTTATTTTTAACTGTGGACATGAGAGGATTCGAACCTCTGACCTTTCCGATGTGAACGGAACGCTCTAACCAACTGAGCTACATATCCAAACATACTAATTTGTCGCGAAGTGACACCAATATTCAAAATTCAAAATTTATCTTCCCTTGTCCATCGCTTCGTTCGCCAAGGCGTCGGCCTCCTTATTAAATTCCCGACGAACATGAGAAAAAGTAACTTTTTTAAAACCTAATGTCAAGTTATAAATTTTAACATACAGCGGAGCCAATTCGGCATTTTTAACCTTATACTCCCGATTCAATTGTTTAACCGCCAACTCGCTGTCCAAATAAAAATCAACTGCCTCGGCGCCCAACTCCTTGGCGCGCGCGATGCCGGCCAAAATAGCTTTGTATTCGGCCTGATTATTGGTAGCTACTCCCAAGTATTCGGAAATTTTAGCCACCACTTTGCCGGTCTCGGTTTTAATAATTACTCCCAGGCCAGCCGGTCCGGGATTGCCTCTGGCGCCACCATCAGTATTAATAATTAATTTTTTATATTTAACCATAAAAATAATTTAAACTAAGCTGGGACGCATGTCAATAATCCTCATTTGCACATTTCTAAAACCGTTAAAGTCATTAAAATCCAAAGTATAAACCACGTCAATTTTATCTCCCAATTTTAAAGCTTGCCACTTAAGGGCTTCGCCAAAAGCGATGGCCCAAAAATTATGAAATTTAAATTTAATATGTTGGCCATCCAAACCCATAATGGTTATATCTTTAACCGGCACACCGCTACTTAAAAAAGTTGGTTCGCGATTACCCTGGCCGAAAGGAGCAAAACGTTTAAGCTCTTCCACTAAACCGCTATCGATCTGAGTAATATCCAGTTCGGCATCGATATTTAAAGTGGGAACTAAAAAATCGTCGGTAATTTCTTGACGACCAATGGCGCGCAAACTGGCAGTAAATTTTTCTAAATTTTCTTGGTTCTTGATAGTAAAACCGCAAGCCGCCTTGTGTCCGCCAAAACGCTCCAAATATTCTTTTAATCTTTCCAAGAGTTCCACAATATTATAACCCTCAATACTACGTCCCGAACCTTTAATTTTGCCCTCACTCTTAGTAATAACGAAAGCTGGGCGGGCGTAACGCTCACAAATTTTTCCGGCCACCAAACCGATAATTCCCTCGTGCCAAGATTCTTCTGATTCGCCTCGCAAGCAAGGAGCGCTGATCACCAAAATTTTATCAGCCAACAATTCCGTTTCCACTAATTTTTGCGCATACTCCACTAAACGTTGAGTTTCTTCTTGGCGATGAATATTTTTTTCGTTAAGTTCTTTAGCTAAAGTTTCAGCTTCTTGTCCGTCAGTGGTCACTAAAATTTCATAAGCCGCGTTGGCTCGCCCCAATCGACCAGCCACATTAAGTCTGGGGGCAATTTGCCAGCTAATCGTATTTTCGCTGAGATCGTTGGTAACTTGAGCCACTTTGACCAGGGCATTAATACCGGGACGCTCACGGCGATTTAATTCTCTTAATCCCTGACGCACTAAAAAACGATTTTCTCCCAACAGACTAACACAATCGGCAATCGTTCCAATGGCCACCAAATCTAAAATTCGCTTGGTTAACCGCTCTTTTACATTTAAGGATAACTTAGAAGATTCAATCAAGGCTGACGCCAGTTTGAAGGCTACGCCCACGCCAGCCAAAAACTTAAAAGGATAGGTCTCTTGTTCTAAAATGGGATTAATAATAATGGCTTCTGGCAATTCCGATCGACCTTCGTCCTGCGTGTGATGGTCCGTAACAATAACTTGCAAGCCTTGTTTTCTGGCATAAACAATTTCTTCATAACTTCTGATGCCGTTATCAACCGTAATAATCAACGAACAACCGGCGTCTTTTATCTCTTTAATAATTCGCTTGTTTAAACCATAACCTTCTGCTAAACGATTTGGAATCCACACCTGAGTTTTTGCTTTTAGGGTGGTTAGGGTTTCCCACAGCACTGCTGAAGAGGTTACTCCGTCAGCATCATAATCGCCAAAAATAGCGATCAGCTTCTGCTCCTTAATTTGCCCGATAATATAATCAACCGCCAAATGCATTTGGCGGAAAAGAAACGGAGAATGCCAACTAATTTCGTTGTCGCTGGCCAAAAAACTTTTAGCTTCGGCCGGAGACAAACCGCGATTAGCTAAAAGCTGCGCCACCAATGGTTTTATTGGCGCATAAGTCGCCAGTTCTTCCGGCTTAATTTGTGGAGCCACGGCCCATTTTTTATTCATATTAAAGCAAGGCCAAGCTAAAACTCCAACCGATCATACCGATAATCACAATCAAGCTTATGATGGCCCAAAGCAAACGCACGATTTTTTTCTTTTTAAGTTTCATATAATTAGGGATTAGGTTTTAGGTTTTAGGTAATAGTGTTTCTATTACCCAATTTTCCAATCATAGTGTTTAGCATTTTCAAAACTTCCTCTAACAGACAAAAAGATTCATTAAAATCAATATTATAATAAACGGCTTGAGCAATAATCAATTGGGTTTCTAATTCTGCAGCTGAACCATTGGCAATGCTTAAAAAACGAATATACTCTGTTAAACTTCGGCGTCTACTGCCTTCGGCAATATTTGAAGGAATAGAAATAGCACTCCTTCTTGTTTGACTGGTTAATCCGTACAAATCACTGCGATCAAACTTGTCGGTTATTTGATAAACTATTTTAACCAAAGTAATGGCTTTTTGCCAAACAATTAAGTCTTTATACGATTGAATAATCATATCTATTACCTAATATCTACAACCTACTACCTATCACCTACTACCTAATACCTACAATCTACTGCCTCTTCAAAAGTTTTATAAAAGTATCTGGCGGAATTTCCACACTCCCCTTGCCCTGGGCCATCATTTTCTTCTTGCCTTTTTTCTGTTTGGCCAACAATTTCATTTTACGACTGACATCGCCACCATAAAGCTTAGCTGTCACGTCTTTACGCATAGCGGAAATTTTTTCGGCGGCGATAATTTTACCTCCGATCACTGCTTGCAGTTTTATCACAAACATTTGTTTAGGTAAACTGTCTTTGAGTTTGTTGACCACTTCTTTGCCTCGGCTAAAAGCTTCGTCGCGATAAACAATCATCGATAGGGCTTCCACCGCTTCTTCGGCCACTAAAATATCCATTTTCACCACCTCTGCCTCCCGATAATCAAAAAATTCGTAATTAATGGAGGCGTAACCGGAGCTTAGGCTTTTTATCTTATCATAAAAATCGGTCAAAACACTAACCATTGGCAATTCATAATGCAAAATCGCGCGATTAGCATCAAGATACTCAGTATTTTTATAAAGACCATGTTTTTCCTGCACCATACCCATAATAGCCCCTAAATAATCCTTGGGAGTAACAATGTCCAACTTAACCCAGGGCTCTTCCACTTTGCCAATAACTCCAGCCTCGGGAAACTTTTGGGCGCTACGAATAATTTGCGCCTCGGTTGATTCTCGTTTATAAACCTTATAAGCCACACTGGGAATCGTCACAATTAAGTCCAAATTATATTCGCGACGCAATCTTTCTTGAAAAATCTCTAAATGTAATAACCCCAAAAAACCGCAACGAAAACCCAAGCCCAGGGCTTGGGACATTTCCGGTTCATACACCAAAGAGGCATCATTTAATTTTAGCTTAGCCACCGCTTCGCGTAATTCTTCAAATTCATTGCCTTCGCGAGGAAAAATGCCGGCAAAAACCATTGGCTTAACTTCGCTATAACCCTTAAGCGGTTCTATTTCCTTGTCTTCTGAGCGCCAAATAGTCATGGTGTCGCCAACCCGACACTCGCTAACATCTCTAAAACCGGTTACCACATAGCCGATTTGTCCGCTAATTAAAGCGCCCGTGGAAAAATAATCCGGTTTAAAAACGCCAACATCCAAAGCTTCGCTCTTGGCCTTCGTTGCTAACAGCTTAATTTTATCGCCCTTGTTTATTTGACCATCCACTATACGCAAATAAGCGACCACGCCCTTATACTCGTCATAATTAGAATCAAAAATCAAGGCGCGCGATATTTTATCAACACTGCCTTTGGGGGGCGGCACTTGTTTGATAACGGCTTGCAAAATATCGTCCACTCCGGCGCCGGTTTTCCCCGAAGCCAAAATAATTTCTTCTTCCTGGCAACCCAAAAGCTTAATAATTTCGGTTTTGGTTTTTGGCACATCGGCCGCCGGCAAATCAATTTTATTGATTACCGGGATAATCACCAAATCTTGTTCCATGGCCAAATACAAATTAGCTAAGGTTTGCGCTTGAATGCCCTGACTGGCGTCCACTAACAAAACAGCACCTTCCACGGCCGCCAAACTGCGAGAAACTTCATAAGAAAAATCAACATGACCCGGCGTATCAATTAAATTTAATTGAAAGCCCTGATAATTCATGGCCACGGGCGTCAATTTAATGGTGATGCCTCGTTCGCGCTCAATATCCATACGATCCAACATCTGGTTTTTCATCTTGCGCGGATCGACTGTGCCGGTAATTTCCAACATGCGGTCAGCTAAGGTCGATTTACCATGATCAATATGAGCTATAATGGCAAAATTTTTAATTCTTTCTAGCATACAAGTTGGCCAAACAATTATTTATATCTCTTAGTCTATTTTTGTGTTTTATGTAGGGTTTAAGCAACGATAAAAGTTTATTTAAGGAATCCGCCTGACTTATTCTTATTCTATAAACGTCCTGATTATATTTATAACCCCTAGTTTTATTGTAAACTTGGTCTTTCGCTCCTATTTTTTTGGGTGCTGGGCAATTTATTTTATTTTTTTTAAACAAATTATAAAGCCAAAAAATAATTTCTTTATCATAACTATCGATTTTAAATCTAGCTCGTCCATCATAAACTCTAATATTTCCCTCCGCATCAACATAACCGGCCGCAAAAGAAAAGGATGTTTTTTTGTTTTTGTTTATCCAAGTCGGAACACAACCATTTTTTGGCAATAAAAAAACAAAACTATTGTTCAAAAAACAATTAACCTGGTAAGAGAGGGTTTTTTTGTTTTGAGAAATTGTAACTTTTCCGTATGCAGAAAACAAATCTTTTATTAAATTAATTTGAACTTTATGAGTAGAATGACATCTAACCACAACTACTTCTGAATGGTCTGAAGTTTTATAAACGTTTAAATCGCCCAACCTTAATCCAATTAAGTAAGCCTTAATTACATTATCTCCATCAAAATTTTTTTTGTCATATTTACTTTGTATTGCTGACCTATGCAATGGCCTCATGTTATACTCTCTCATTCTGTTCAACACTGTTTTGAAGCTACAATTATAAATACTTCCTATTTTATACTTGGATTGTTTTTGATTATAATAGAGTTCGACTAAGTCCTCTTTTGATATGTCTATTTTGTTTCTCATGTCTATATTGTAATCTATATACCATGAATGTGCAATAATGCAAAAATTAATACTTCAATTTTAAAATCTTAGCTATGTTAAGAAAACGAGACTAAAATCTCGTTTTCTGATAGTAATAAAACATCTCAATTATATTGGTAATTTACCTTTTAGTCAACTCTCTTACCACCAAAAATCTCTTCCTACTTTAACTAATTATTTTGGCCAATTCTCATTAACCTTAAGCTCTGAATTAAGATAAGCGACAATCGCCTCATAGCCCAGATAACACTTTTTATAGTCTCGATCATAGACCAGGGGTAAGTTGGTTAAAGGGTCGCCGGACAATTGACACAGCTTAGAAAATTCTTTTAGTTCAGACAGGTCGGTTCCGTTGGCGTTAACATTGCGCCAATCAATCACCAATTTTTCATTGATATTGTTGCTATCAGCATAATATTTAACCTTGTTGCTATCACTGTCATTACCATAATAGAGAACTCTGAGCCAGACAAAGTGTTCCACTCTGACTACTGGTTCGCCTTGATTTTGGTCGACAGTTGGTTGAGTAATTTGTTCGGTTGACTCCTCAGTTGTGGGAGTGATTGAGCCTGTTGGCGCCATGGTTGGGGTGTTGGTTGGCTCATTGGTTGAAACTACTGGGGCTGGTTGACGACGCCTAACCACAAAAATGATAATAATTACCAAAATTATGAACAAAACCGAAGCCACCACTATCATAAATTTTTTGTTAGGCATATTTTTCTTTTGAAATTTTTAAATTAATCCTAGGGACACTTGGGATCTTTTTTATAATTTACTCCGGCTTGGCAACGAGGGCCGGTATCGTTAACATAAAAATGATAATTAACAACATTGGTACATCGATACAAAAGAGCTTGTCTATGGTCGCCACTCGCCTCCAGATAATCAGCCATAACCGTATGAGCGTGTTGCTCTTGGGTGCAGTTATTATTGCTAGAAGACATTGGTTGATCAAAAATTCCAGCTAAACAATCTTGGCGATGAACAGCCTCATGAACCAAAAAAGCGCTAGGCAACAAGGGGCTTGATTGCTGAAAAAACCATGAGCAGATGAAAACTTTATTAATATTAGGTTGTCGATTAAAGTCATTACATTTGAAATTAGGGTTATTGCTAAAAAAAGCGGCAGCATCAGCTGTGCAGTCAGGGTCATTACAAACAGCTACAGAAAAACTGCTCTTTAAAAAAGTAGCGGCATCGCCTTGTCCCGGGACATTTTTACCGCTGGCAAAACTTAAAGCCTTGTTGTAGAAAGCTTGCTGGGACGAAGAACAATTCTCAAACTTTGAGCTATTGGAGCTATTGGACTTGGGAATGTTAGGGGTGGTGTTGGTAGTGTTAGAACCGGCGCTAGGCAAAGGAGCCGGAGAAGCAGAAGAAACAACTCCGCCACCGCTACCACTAGAGCTAATCTGCATTCGGCCGGGATTAACAAAACTACCGCCCAAAGCTTTGACCGTAAAGTTAACTATCAAATAGCTGAAGAAAACAATAATCCCGCCAATAACGGCTCCCAGGATAATTTTCTTGCCCAGACCCACTCGGTTGTCACTGCCGGCCGAAGTTAACAGCATAAAAGAGCCAAAGACCAGCATCATTAAAATTAAAGCACCGACAATACACAAAATGCATTCATAGACATTGATAGCGGCTTGGACCATGTGGTTCAAGGAATAGTTGCCATCAGGTCCAACATCCGGCACGATTTGTTTACAACAGTCGCTGACCTCTAAAACTAGCGGCTCGGGCACTGGACATGTTGGCTCCTCCTTAGAACACTGATCACAGGCACAATCCACCCAATGATAAAGTTCGTGCTGGCCACAAGGAGTCAGCCAGTATAAAGCGAGTTGACCCATTTCTACGCCACCAAAGACAACGCTTGGTTCAAATTTATAATCCACGTCTAAACTGCTTGGCACGGGATGTTGCCCATCGGTAATGGCGCCGACTGATTGTTGAGCAGAAGGAGTTCCTGAATACTTGCCAAGAGGAAAATTTTCTTCATCCTCATACCCACCGCAATAACCTATACCATAAGGATCAGCTGAACGACCTATTTCCGTATATTTTCGTTTATCACTGTCCCATTGCCCAACAGAAAGAGTTGTTGGATAGCCGTGATCATCCCAACGAATTTTAACTATTCCACTTTTATTACCAACGGTAATTAGCTCCATCCTACAACACAAATCGCTTGTATTGGCGCTCCCAGTCCATGTTTGATGTATGCCCTCTCCGCATATTTCTAAATCTGCCTTCCCGTTCGCACTAAAACTACCAGAAGCAGATGAAGACCTCGGAATATTACAAGGGACACCACTGACCGGTCCGCTACCAGGAACCAAATCAGCTTTAGCTAAAACTAATTTGGTTGTCAATGACCAACCAAAGATAACAAAAAAAAATAATAATAATTCACAAAATCTCCTCATACTTTAACTAATTATTTTGACCAACTCTCGTTAACCTTAAGCTCTGAATTAAGATAAGCGACAATTGCCTCATAGCCTAAATAACACTTTTTATAATCTCGGTCATAGACTAGGGGTAAGTTGGTTAAAGGGTCGCCGGATAACTGGCACAGTTTGGAAAATTCTTTTAGTTCGGACAGGTCGGTTCCGTTGGCGTTAACATTACGCCAATCAATCACTAATTTTTCATTGAGCTTGTTGTTGTCAGCATAATATTTAACCTTGTTGCTATCACTGTCATTACCATAATAGAGAACTCTGAGCCAGACAAAATGTTCCACTCTGACTACTGGTTCGCCTTGATTTTGATTGGCGGTTGGTGTCGTGGCCTCTTCGGTGGATTGAGTGGATTGATTGGTTGTGGGAGTGATTGAGCCTGTTGGCGCTATGGTTTGGGTGTTGGTTGGCTCATTGGTTGAAACTACTGGGGCTGGTTGACGACGCCTAACCACAAAAATGATAATAATTACCAAAATTATGAACAAAACCGAAGCCACCACTATCATAAATTTTTTGTTAGGCATATTTTTCTTTTGAAATTTTTAAATTAATCCTAGGGACACTTGGGATCTTTTTTGTAATTTACTCCGGCTTGGCAACGAGGACTTCCATCATGAGAACCAGTAGTTGTATAACCCCTCCCACCAAGATCGCTACATCTTTCATCGGCGGCCTGTCGCTGGTCATAGGCTTGCAAATAATCAGCCATAGTCGTGAAGGCGTGTTGTTCGTGCACGCAATTATTATTTTGAGAGGACATTGGTTGATCAAAAATTCCAGACAAACAGTCTTGGCGATGAGTGGCTTCATGAATTAAAATAGAGCTAGACTTTAACATACTTGGCTCTTGGAAAAAACCCGAGCTAATCGTGACAGAATTAATGTAAGGCTGTTGATTAAAATCATTGCACCTTAAATTACCGTTTGACGATCCAAAATATTTATAGCAAGCAATGCCACTACTACATGATCCGCAAATAATTCTAGAAAAATTGCTCCTCAAAAAAGTAGCGGCATCGCCTTGTCCCGTGATATTTTTACCGCTGGCAAAACCTAAAACCTTGTTGTAGAAAGCTTGCTGGGACGAAGAACAATTCTCAAACTTTGAGCTATTGGAGCTATTGGACTTGGGAGTATTAGGGGTGGTGTTACCAGTAGTATTAGCCGTAGTATTGGAACCGGCGCTAGGCAAAGGAGCCGGAGAAGCAGAAGAAACAACTCCGCCACCGCTACCACTAGAGCTAATCTGCATTCGGCCGGGATTAACAAAACTACCGCCCAAAGCTTTGACCGTAAAGTTAACTATCAAATAGCTGAAGAAAACAATAATCCCGCCAATAACGGCTCCCAGGATAATTTTCTTGCCCAGACCCACTCGGTTGTCACTGCCGGCCGAAGTTAACAGCATAAAAGAGCCAAAGACCAGCATCATTAAAATCAAGGCGCCGACAATGCATAAAATGCATTCGTAGACATTGATAGCGGCTTGGACCATGTGGTTCAAGGAATAGTTGCCATCCGGTCCAACATCCGGCACGATTTGTTTACAACAGTCGCTAATCACAAGCTCCGGCGGATCCTTTTTTATCAATTCCCCGGGGCAAGAAATGTTATAGTCCCAAATAGAATCACCCCAATCCGGGCTAATCACCATTACTTCAACGTAATTTCCCTTACTATTGGGCTGATAATCGAAAGTTAAAGATCCCTGACCATAAGTAAGCTGAGCGCCCGAAACAGCCAATAACTTTCCCGCAGAGTCTTTCACCACCAAACGATCCGGAACAATGTAAAAATCCCACTTCAAAACAACGGTGCCTGAAGCATTACCCATATTGACTTTAGTGGTGGTAATTTGTGGCCCGCCTCGACCCGGTCCACCACCGGCATAGACGGTTGAGCCAAAACCACAAGTCAAATCACCACCAGCAGGATCCCTTTTTGTCCGCATTCTATCATTTTTTTCTTTAATCTTTACCCAACAAGTATAGGTGGCTCCAGCCGGACAACGCCACCTAACCTCTCGCATATGTTCAGGCTGTTCGTTTTTTTTGTAGCACTTTCCCTCAATCTCCTGACAATCCACCTCTCTAATACAATCATTATATTGCCCACTAGGACAAACTCCTTTGGGGCAAACTGCCCCCTTAACAATAGTAAAAGGATAATCAAGGCTCTCCCACTTAGATTCATTGATACACTCACATCTGAATAATTTGGCCAACGGGGTTCCGCCACCAGGATCTTCAAAATAATCCCTATTCCAAGTGGCCGCGGGCGAGTCGCAAGCTTCAGCCTTGACCATTGTCTGGTTAACTAAAAACAAACAAACAAAACTTAAGCTAAAAATCAGTAAAGCTAAAAAATGTTTTTTGCTAAACATAAAAAATTTTAACTAACTTAAGTTATTTATCCTTAAATAATAGCACGAAGCTAGAGCTGGAACAACTTAACGGCGTTGGCCGTAGTGATGGAAGCGATCTTGGCCTCACTGACCCCTCTAATATCCGCCAAACGTTTAGCCACATAATTAACCAATAAGGGTTCATTTCTCTTGCCACGATAAGGTTCGGGGGTCATAAAAGGGGCATCGGTTTCCACCAGCAAGCGATCATCAGGCATTTTGCGAATCAAAGTGTCCCAATTTTTACTAAAAGTTATAAGTCCAGTAAAAGAGATGGCCAAACCCAAATTAAAATAATGCCAAGCTAAATTTTCATCACCGCTAAAACAATGCAAGACCCCCCAAGGCCGGTCCAAAGGCAAAATACGTCGGTATTTATTTTTAAAATCCGTCAGAAGCGCCAGCATGTCATCGTGAGCTTGCCGGCAATGAATCATAACTGGCAAATTTAATTGCAAAGCAAATTCCAATTGTTGCCAAAAAACTTCTTTTTGTCTATTTTTCACGGCTTCCCAATTACTCTGGGTAGTGTCCGACCTAAAATAATCCAAACCGATTTCTCCCACCGCCACCACTCGAGGAAATTTGGCCAGTTGCTGATAAATATCCACGTTAAATTTTTCTCCTTCAAAATAAGACTTATTCCCCTCTTCTTGTTCCACTCTATCTTCCAAGGATTCCGGATGCAGGCCTACGGCAACATAAACTCCGCTTTGATAACGGTTGGCAATTTCCAATCCCCGCTTGGAAGACTTGTAGTCGGTGCCAACCACGATCATGACCACACTATCATCTAGGGCCCGATGAACTACTTCATCAACATCATCTTTAAAGTAAGGCAAATTAAGATGGCAATGAGTATCTATGAGCTTCATAAAATAGGGAATAGGTAGTTAGGTAATAGGTAATAGCTTGCCCGCGGACGCGGGACGCGGCCAGGGGGATTAGGGATTAAATTTTAAGTTAGCTGTACTAAACAAATTATCAAGTATTAAACACCAATGGAATTAATAAATTTTGATTAATCGCACCTATTACCTAAAACCTACAACCTTTTAAATTACTGACTTAAGTTGTTTCAATAATTCCGGCAACAAGGGTTTTAAGACGTTGGCAAACTGAATCAAAAACGGGGCCAACTGCGAATTGGCCAAAAGACCTCCCAACCAGCTTTCAATAATTGAATAGCGACCAGCCACAAAAATCATTAAGCCAATAACCAGGCCTCCCTCCATAAACCCCAGCACTGCTCCGCCCAAACGATTAATAGTTTTTAAAAATGGCACGATGGCCACAAAATGAAAAGCTCGATCAAGCAAAGCAAACAACAGACACACGAGTCGATTAATAATAACAAAACAGATAAAAAAACTAACACTCTTACCCCAGTCTTCGTGCCCAAAGGCCAAATTTTTGGCAAAAGAAAAAAATATTAAATACAAACGACCGGCGCCCCAAGCCCCAATAACTACTCCGGCCAAAGAACCGACAGTCTTGATTAAACCGAAAAAAAGGCCATAAAAGACAAACCCGGCCATAAATAAAAGCAAAACCAAATCGAACCAATTAACGCTAATCCAAGTCATATATTTATTAAGTCAGCTTTTAGGTGGTAGCTTGCCCGTCTGTCCGCGGTCGCGGTACGCGACCAGGGGTATTAGCAGGTGTTTAATTTTGTCTTTACTACTACCGACCATCTATTACCTAATTATTTATTAAAATTATATCTACTTTGCTGGTTTTTAAACCACTGAGTGGTCAATTCTTTATAGCCGACCAAGCCAGGGGGACGGCAAGCTTTTTCCAAATCGCATTCCGAACTTAAACATTTAACCTGCTTAACTGAACACCAAGCCGGACAAGCGCTACCCTTCATAGTAACACAGCGAAGCGTGTTGCCTAAAAGCAACAAGCCCAAAACTACAAAAAGCAAAAGTAAAAAATAAATAAGACCCTTCATGTTTTTAGCGCGCTTTTAATTTATTTAAAGTATTTGCGTTAATTTTTACTCTGTTCCAATTATCCATCTTTAGTCCACTCGAGGAAAAAGAGATTCGCCCTTGCTGATAATCTCCGGTTTAAATTGTTGTTGAAGTTTTTGCGCTGTTGCCGGCAAAAGAGGTTCTAATAATTGCGCCACTTGTCTTAAAGTATTAATAATTGGTGTCAAAGATTTGGTCATTTCAGGGCTTGAGGTCATTTTCCAGGGTTGTTCCTGACTTAATTTGGCGTCAGCCTCGCGCAACGCTTTCCATAATTCGCCCAAAGCTTCGTTAAACAAAAAATGGTTCATTTTGTCGATAAAAACTTTGGTTAAATTATCGAAATTTTGGTCGTCTAAGGGAAAGCTAAGCTGATTCTTTTCTGCCAATGTCGCCACCCGAGAAGCTAGGTTGCCCAAACCGTTAGCCAAATCACTGTCGTATCTGGAGCGGAACTTTTTAAGACTAAAATCGCTGTCCTCAAAAGGGTTCATTTCGGCCAACAAATAATAGCGGACCGCGTCCGTGCCGTATTGCTTGACTAATTCAAGGGGATCAACCACGTTGCCCAAACTTTTGCTCATTTTAACTCCGTCAACGCCAATAAAACCATTAACCAAAACCTGTTGAGAATTAGGCAGACCGACTGACATCAGCATCGCCTGCCACATAGCAGTTTGTTGGCGTAAATTATCCTTGCCACAAATCTGCGTTCCCGGCCAGAACCTCTCAAACAAAGAGAGTTCACCTTCCACAACCTCTACACCAAGAGGCCTGCCCTGAGCTTGTCGAAGGGGCCAGTTTAAACAAGAAATATAATTTATCAAAGCATCAAACCAAACATACATAACTTGTTCGTCATCATCCGGCACAGCCACGCCCCAGGGCATTTTAGTTTTTAAACGAGAAATGGAAAAATCCTGCAAACCTCGTTCAACAAAACTCTTAATTTCATTAAAACGGCCGGCCGGCAAGACAAAGTCGGGGTGCTCTTGATAAAATTTCAGCAGGGCTTCTTGGTATTTGGAAAACTTAAAAAAATAGTTTTCCTCCTCGATTAATTCCAACTCCTGTTGGGGGTGAAGCGGACAATGTCCGTCAACTAACTCTGATTCGGTTTTTTCTAGTTCACAACCGACGCAATATTTTACTTTATAAACTTTTTTATAAATATCGCCCTGGGCCTGACTGCGTCGCCAAAACTCCTGCGTTGCTTTAAGGTGCGCTTCGTCGGTAGTGCGAATAAAATTATTATAACTTAAATTCAAAGCTTCTTTTAACAAACCGAACTTAGCCGACATCTCGTCGCAATAAGCTTGCGGTTCCAAACCAAGTTCTTTGGCTTTCTGATAAATTTTTGTACCATGCTCATCCACGCCAGTATTAAAAAATACCTCCTCGCCCAAACCTCGATGCCAGCGAGCAATCACATCCGCTTTAATAATTTCTAAAGCAAAACCGATGTGGGGCTCGGCGTTAACGTAGGGAAGGGTAGTTGTAATATAGAATGTTTTCATAAACCGACAGGTTATAGGTAATAGGTAATAGTGTTTCTATTACCCAATTTTCCAATCATAGTGTTTAGCATTTTCAAAACTTCCTCTAACAGACAAAAAGATTCATTAAAATCAATATTATAATAAACGGCTTGAGCAATAATCAATTGGGTTTCTAATTCTGCAGCTGAACCATTGGCAATGCTTAAAAAACGAATATACTCTGTTAAACTTCGGCGTCTACTGCCTTCGGCAATATTTGAAGGAATAGAAATAGCACTCCTTCTTGTTTGACTGGTTAATCCGTACAAATCACTGCGATCAAACTTGTCGGTTATTTGATAAACTATTTTAACCAAAGTAATGGATTTTTGCCAAACAATTAAGTCTTTATACGATTGAATAATCATGCTTCTATTACCTATTACCTAAAACCTCTTACCTTTTAATTTATGTTCTCCCTTCTCTCCCGTATATACTTCGTCCACTCCTCAGCGACGGCTACAAACACTTTAAAAGGCGCCTCAATAATAAAATCTAAAATAAAAACAAAAATATTGATGCTGGCAAATTTTCCCGACAACCACTTGCCGGTAGAAATGACCGGAATATAGAAAAAGCTCCACAAAAAAGTAAAAATATTTTCTTTAGGCTCTACTACCACCAAGGCTTTAATCCCTCGCTTAATACGGATAGCAAAAAATCCGGCAAAAACCAAAAAGAACAAGAAAATAATAATGCTTACCCAGCTAAAATCAATTTTATCCAAAAACCAAACCACCAAACCAAAAGTTAAAATAAAAGTAGCTGAATAAATAATGGTAAAAATAGTATTAATAACTAAACTGCGACGAGCTGGTTGACGTAAGACAATAGCTTGCTTGCGCATTTTTTCCTCAAACATAATTTCATCAATGCCTTTAACAATTTTTTCCGTGTTTGATTCTGACGGCAACTTAGTTAGAGCTACGGCAAAAAACAACAGAATGGCTGGAAAGCTAATATTAAGAGCCAAAGAAAAACTATTGACCCGCTCACCAAAAAATTTAATGGCCGGCACTTCTAATAAAACAACAAAGACCGACTTGGTCAAAAAAATATAAATAATACTTCTCAAGGCGTTACGCCACAGCTTGGCCTTGGCCTGATTATAACGTTTCTCGCAGGCCGCTTTGATTTTGCGGGAAAAAGATTTGGGGTCATCAATAATATCATTATAAACTCCTTCTGGATTATCGCCCAAAACATCTTTCAAAATCATAAAATAAACCGTATACTGATCGGCAATTTTGGTAATTTGCGGTTTTAAAGGATGTTTTAATTGGCTCTGCGTGGCCAAAAACAAATCACTTAAATTGTCAGAGATACGAGCCACCAATGTTTCTTCGGCCTTGGTCCACTCCGGATAATAATAACGCAATAGCACATAAGACAAAACGTCGTCATCGTTAAGTCCCAAAAAAGTCCTAAAAATACTCAAGTATAATTGAATGGGCAAATCTTCGTCAAAAGGCAAGTCGGCGGGCAAATTAACGCTTCGGCTTAAAACAGTGAACATCTCTTCCACAAAAGCATCTGTGTCATTGTTTTGACTTAAACTTTCCTCGATTTCACTAGCGGCCATACCCAAAATCCAATTAGTAACCAAGTTACGAGCTTCGGTTTCGTCTTGCAGGTGTTTAAATTTTTTATTGGCAAATTCTTTTTTGGCCACCAAGTGGTTAATGGCCCGCTTTCTTAAGAAAACATAGCGCTCTAGAATAGCGGCAAAATCGTTAATCTTGGTTTCCGGCAAGCTGTTATTGACCAAATAACCGGCGCGAATCAGTTCTTCTAAGAGGTTTTTAGCTAACTTAAAAACATCTGACTCTTGGTGGCCGGTCAAACCACCCTCAATCAACATTAGACGTTTTAAAATTCTGACAATAGCTCCTTTGCGCAATAAAAACTCCTCTCGATAATCTACTGAATTGCGAATTTTTTCATAATAAAAAGCCATCTTGGAAATTAGTTCCGAGACGCTTATTTTGGGCGTGTCTTCGTTGTCGCCAGCGCTCCTATGTTTGCTTTGATATAGGGTCTTTAAGAGACGTTTGGCTCCTGGCGTCAAAGTCAAAGGCTTGGTCGCATCGCTTTGCATTTTAGCAAAAACTGGAGAAGGCATGAGGTTAAATTTATGATGTTAATCAAATAATAACGCTTTTATTGTAACACTTGCGTAGGTCAATGGTCAACAAGCGAATTTTCAATTTTTAATTTTCAATTTCTAAATAATTTTCAATTTTCCCTTTAAAATTGGCTAAAATTATTCAACAAGCCAACTGTTTCCACGTTGTTTTAGTTGGCCATTTAAGGAAAAACCCGAAGCTTTAGTGTGTCCGCCTCCGCCCAAATAACTAGCCAACTTGGCGACATCGACGTCAGGCTGACAAGCCCGCCACGAACCCTTAATAACCCCCTCGGGCAATTCTTTCAACAATAAGACAGCCTTCACCTCAGACAAACGCGACAAAAATCCCGGCAATTCTTCGATCATGGCTTCAGCCAATTTTGTGTCGGCCAAATCGGCCGAAGTTAAAACCGTAAAGGCCAGATGATAACGGGGATTAATTTTAAGTCGAGACAAAGCCAAGCCCCAAAGTTTGACTGCCTCTAAATCATATCGAGGTTTGGACAAAGCGGTAATGCGAGACCAACTTATACCCTTGTTAAGCATTTCGCTGGCGATAGACAAAGAACGCTCCGAAGTGGAGCTATACATAAAGTTTCCTGTGTCTGTAGCTACGCCAGTAATGATCGCTTGCGCCAAATTATTATTAATCGGTAGATTATTAATTTTCAACCATTCATAAATAACTTCAGTAGTGGAAGCGGCTGCGGGTAGGCGCAAAACTAATTCAGCCTCTTTTTCGGTTGGTTGGTGATGATCAATCTCCACCAAAGTTTGCCAAGCTTCTCGCCTTTTTAGTTTAAGCTCCAAACGGGTTCGCGACAAAGATCCGCAATCCAGAGTGATAAGCAAATCTGCTCCAGCCAAATCATCGCCTAATTCCTCAAAGCTGACTTTTGTTAAATAAGGTAGCCATAAAAACCTGGCTTCTACCTTGTCGGCGCACCAAGCCACATAATCTTTATGCAAAAATTCCATAACACTCATCATGGCACTTAAAGACGCCCAAGCATCACCATCCGGTCCATAATGAGTCACTAATAAAACCTTTTTGGCCTCCAAAATGGCTTGGTATATTTTTTTTGATACTAGTTCTTTGTTCATCGGGGGGAATTTTAAATATGTTTTGTCTTTAACAAAAAAAGGCCTAAGCCCCTTAAAAAATAATTTTCAATTTTCAATTTCTAATTTTCAAATAAATCTCAATTTCCAAATCACAAAAAATCTACTGTTTCATTTGAAATGACAAAAAAATTGAAAATTGAGGTTTAGAAATTTTTAAAGCTGCTTAAACACTTCTTCCAGCTCGGCCGCATACTTCTCTCGACCATCGATGGTCCAATAAATTTTAGGGGTGACCCGCCAATTTAATTTTTTAGCCAAACTAGCTCGGATAATTTTGCTTTTTTTTCTCAAAATCGCTAAAGCTTGGCCGTAAAACTTATCGGGCAAAACAGAAAAACTTATTTTGACCTGTTTAAGATCAGGACTTAAATCAACTTCGGTCACGGTTATTAAAACTCCCTCCAAGGCTACTTCCCGATTGACTACTTCGGCGACTGTTTGGTGTAAAAATCCTTGCGAACGATTCGGTTTAGACATAGGTTTTCACATAACACACAACATGTAGCACGTAACAAAAATACAAATTCCTAATTTTTTAGTGTTATTTTTTAGTAACAATACGCTTAATCCTGTTAGTCACCTCTGACAGAGCAAAATAAAAACAATACTCCTCCTTGTTGCGTGCTACATGTTGCGTGATTTTAGCTAATTTTCTTATAAACCTTCTCCTCTTTATACACCCGTAATATATCGCCAACCTGAACAACGGGTTGACCTTCATACTTCAAACCGCACTCAGCGCCAACCTCGGCGCGCGTCACATCTTCTTTGCCGATTTTCAAAGCGGTAATCTTGCCTTGTTCCAAAAAATTATTGTCTCGCACAACCTCCACCAAAGTCTGAGGTTCAACCAAGCCTTCCAAAACCTTGGCTCCTAAAATTTGTTCTCGTTTTTCCGTGCGAAAAATCGCTAAAACCTTTAGTTTGGCTAAATCTATCCTATTAATCTCCGGCTTAACCAACTCTTGAATTTTAACTTTCAAATCGCCCAAGAGCTCA
The DNA here is from genome assembly GCA_964545125.1 of uncultured Gammaproteobacteria bacterium. Taxonomy (GTDB): domain Bacteria; phylum Patescibacteriota; class Patescibacteriia; order Patescibacteriales; family Patescibacteriaceae; genus JAKAEX01. The sequence continues at coordinate 6,358 of CAZJEP010000001.1, read as the reverse complement.
TAAATAATTTTATATATTTTAATTTCCACTTGCTTAACCCGAGCTAATTCTTCCGCTCCCGAACCGACTTTAACATTAAAACCAATGACTTGGGCGTGCGCACTTTCGGCCCGTTCAATATCACCTTCAGTAATATTACCCAAACCCTTGGCAATAATCTTTATTTTTACCCCATAGGTTTCAATCTTGGACAAGGAACCTTCAATAGCCTCCACACTGCCCAAAGTATCGCCCTTGATAACCAAATTAATTTGAGCGCCATCCTCGCCATCTTCTTCTTTTTTAACCAGACCGGAAATTTGGTCGCTGGCTTGCGGACGAAAAGTTTTGTTTTTGATTTTAAGGCCCACACCGACCTGAACCACATCGCCGACCGTAGGAGCAATTTTAAAACCAATAACGCGAGCCGGCACGGAAGGCCCGGCCTCGGTCATGGTTTGACCTAAATAATTTTTTAAAGCCCGCACCTTGCCCAAACAAATGCCATCACCGCACAATTCATCGCCCACTTTTAGCGTGCCGTTTTGCACCAAGACTGTCGCCACTATGCCCTCTCCTTTGTCGAGACGAGATTCTACTACTGTACCTAAAGCCTGCGAACAGGGGTTAGCTTTTAAATTACCCTCTTCCATATCAGCCACCAAAATCAAGGTGTCTAAAATTTCCGAAATGCCCGTACCGTCTTTAGCTGACACCGGTACACAAACAACTTGACCACCCCACTCTTCAGTTAAAACATTAAGTTGATTGGCTAGCTCTTGTTTGACTCGAGTAATATCGGCTTCCGGCTTATCAATTTTATTAATCGCTACAATGAAAGGAATTTTAGCGGCTTCAATGATACGATAAGCTTCCACGGTTTGCGGTTTAACTCCATCGTCAGCGGCTACTACTAAAATAGCGATGTCGGCCACCTTAGCGCCACGATTACGCATAGCCGTAAAAGCTTCATGACCGGGCGTGTCAATAAAACTTAACAAACGATCGTGTCGTTTTACTTGATAAGCGCCGATGTGTTGAGTAATACCTCCCGCTTCGGTGGCTACAATATTAGTAGAACGAATAGCGTCTAATAACTTGGTTTTTCCATGATCAACATGGCCCATCACTACAATGACTGGAGGACGGGTTAACAAACAAGTGGCATCTTCCTGGTCAATAACTTCCTTGATTTTAGAAGACTGATCAACCGATTCCACTTCTGAAACATCATCCAAAACAACCTCCATACCTAAATCGGCCCCGATAATACTGGCCGTATCAAAGTCAATTTTTTCATTTAAGGAAGTAAAAATTCCATTTTTCATTAATTCGGCCAAAATTTTATTGACTGGCAAACCGGTAATCTGGGCGAAATCGCGCACGGTCAAAAGCTTGGGCACTTTAACCTCTTGGTGAGTGGCCAAAGTTTCGGCGATGACGGCTTCAGCACGTTTTTTGTCATCTTCCGCTTTCTGCCAACGTTTTATAAACAAAGGCCATTCTTTAATGATCTTTTTGGCCGTCTGGTTGTCCACTTTAATGGCGCGCCAACCAATATGATAACCCATCTCCGGCAAACGATCGCGCAGGAAATTAGGGTTAACGTTTAAAACTCTGGCTAATTCGGTTAAGTTCATGTTATTAGGTAGTAGGTTTTAGGTAATAGGTATTAGTAAAAATAAAAAAACACCCAAAAGCCTTGATAATTTGCTTTAATGTTAAGATAAAATTGTTAAAAAGTCAATTAAATTAACTTTCTTGCTTTTATAAAATCATTTTATTAACATGGCGTCGCCATAGCTGTAAAAACGGTATTTGGCCTTAATGGCCTCTTGATAAGCTTTATCAATATATTTTTTACCCCTTCGACTATGCTCAGGACAAGCAGCAAAGGCGCTGACTAGCATCAAAAGGGTGGATTTGGGCAGATGGAAGTTAGTAATCAAGGCGTCTACGACTTTAAATTTATAAGGAGGATAGATAAAAATATCAACCCAACCTGAATAATTTTGAATTTTGAATTTTGAATTTTGAATATCTAAATTTTTAAGCACGTATTCCAAAGTTCTGGTGGTAGTGGTGCCGATGGCGATAATTCTGCCACCTCTTTTTTTGGTCTCTACTATTTTCTTAATTACTTCGGCGCTGACTTCCGCATATTCCGAGTGTATCTTATGTTCCTCTATTTTTTCGGTTTTGACTGGCAAAAAAGTTCCCAGACCTACGTGTAAAGTTAAATACTCCACACCCACACCCTTAGCTTTTATTTTTTTGATAAGCTCTGGCGTAAAATGCAGGCCGGCGGTCGGCGCCGCCACTGAACCTTTTTTAAAATTATCAGCATAAACTGTTTGATAATTTTTCTTGTCATTAGGCAACTCTTTTTCTTCTCTTCTTTTTTTAACAATATATGGAGGTAAGGGCACCTGACCGATTTTTTCTACTTCTTTTACAAAGGCTGTTCCCTCTAAATTAAACTTGACAAATCTTACGCCGTCGTCTTTTAGGGCCATCACTTCGCCTGATAATTTTTTACTAAAAACAATACTCGTCCCCACCTTGACGCGACCCTTAATCAAGCATTCCCAAACATTTTCCAATTGCTTGCTCAAAAAAACTTCTACTTCGCCACCTGTGCCGAGCAAAGCCGAGAGGGTATTTTTTTTGCCAATTAAACGCGCCGGAATCACTTTAGAATTATTAGCCACCAACAAATCACCCGGTTCTAAATAATCTACCAAATCAAAAAAATGCTGGTGCTCTGTCTGGCCGGTTTTTTTATCCAAAACTAAAAGACGCGACTGATCGCGTACTTTAGACGGCTGGGTCGCAATTAACTCCGGTGGCAAGTGATAATTAAAATCTGAGACCTTTAACACAATTTTATAATTTTTAATTTTTACAATTTTATAAATAATTTTTAACCGCAATAATTAAAATAACTTATTTTTCTTTAGATGTTCATAGGCAGAGGCCGTAGCAATTCTTCCCCGAGGACTGCGATCCAAAAATCCCAAACGCATCAAATATGGTTCATAGACCTCTTCCACGGTGGCCATATCTTCACCCGTGGCCGCGGCAATGGTGGACAGACCAACCGGCCCACCATTAAACTTGTCAATAATTAGGGCTAAAATTTTTCGATCAATTTCATCCAACCCCACTTCATCAATGGCCAACATCTCTAAGGCTTCACGGCAGGCAGACAAATTCAACTGACCGTTGGTGCGAACCTGACAAAAATCTCGCACCCGTTTCAACAAACGATTGGCAATGCGCGGAGTGCGACGAGCACGACGGGCAATTTCCTGGGCGCTAAGTTCATCAATAATAATCTTTAAAATATGGGCATTGCGCTTAATAATTTTCTCCAAATCTTCAACTTCATAAAAATCCAAATGATAAACCATACCAAAACGGTCGCGGAGCGGAGCCGACATCAAGCTGACCCGTGTCGTAGCTCCAATAATAGTGAACCTAGGCAAATCAATCCGCAAAGTTCTGGCCGAAGGTCCTTTACCAATAATAATATCCAAAGCATAATCCTCCATGGCCGGATAAAGCATTTCTTCAATGGTTTTATTAAGCCGATGTATTTCGTCAATAAACAAAATATCGCCTTCTTGCAAACTAGTTAAAATAGCCGCCAGATCGCCAGATTTTTCAATCACCGGCCCGGAAGTAACCCGCACATTAACGCCTAATTCGTTGCCAATAATATGGGCCAGGGTAGTTTTTCCCAATCCCGGAGCGCCATAAAGTAAAAGGTGCTCAATGGCTTCTTGACGACCACGCGCCGCTTGCAACAAAATACTCAAATTAGCCTTAACTTGATTTTGTCCAATATAATCAACAAGGCGCTTGGGTCGCAAGGTCAAATCTAAACCTTGGTCCTCCGCGCCTCCCTGGGCTTGCGTTAGTGATGAAACCATAAGATAAAATTCAAGTTTTAAATTTTAAGTTTCAAGGTTATAGTTTTCACTATTTTTATGGTTGCTTATAACTTAAGACTTAAACCTTAAAACTTATCTATTTATAACAATTTATAATAGCGATCCTAGAAGTAGAACATCCAATATAATAAACTGATAATCGCGTATTCAATTATTAAAAACTTTTTATTAGACCAAGACCAAGAATGAAAGTGCCAACTCGACAAAGGCCAAAAAACTTTAGTTTGGGTAACCGATTGCGGATTGTGAGTAAAAAAATCCAAAAAAATATGGAAGGCCCAACCGCAAAAAACAATCGCCCATAAATGATGGCCCATAAACCACAGAGCTAAGAAAATTATTAACCACAAGGGCAAACTATGAGAAACATTATAGGCGGTAATAACCCACCTAGGAACAAAAGCACTGGGAATTTTTTTAAAAAACATCATTTTCTTCAAAAATTCCATTCGCCAAATACCAAAAAAACTAAAAATGTCAGGCGCAATACCAAAAAAAATAGCCCACCATCTTTCTTTCATCGGCAATTCCTTAAAGACTAAGTTGGTTAACAAAACATGTGACAACCACTCCATAAAAACCAAGTTTAGGGGATAAATTCAACGTATAGTTTATTATATCAGCAAAAAGCAAAACCACAAACAATGGTCTTTATTCTCCAGGCAACCACTTTTTAAGGGTCTCGTTCTGTGAATATTTACTTTTTCTGGGCCTCGGCATGTGGCCAGTCCCCTGGCTTTACGTGTCTTGACCAAAAAAATGGCCTATGCTAAGATGGGTTTTCAAACAAAGAAAAATGGTTATAGTCTCCAATTTACTGCTTGTTCGTTAAGATATTGACCCTAATCAGGTAAATACCCTCCTTGTTTATCTGACTCGTCAAGACTTAACAACAAGTGGTAAATTGCAGACTATCAAATAAAAAATCCGCTTATTTTAGCGGGTTTTTTATTTATCTTATAATAGTTGTTTAACTGATTGTTTAAAAAGCTCTCCTCTTTGCTTATAGCTCTTAAACAAGCCGAAACTAGCGCAAGCTGTGGACAATAAAACAATTTCGCCACTACCAGCCTGACCAGCCGCCACTTTGACCGCCTGGTTAATATCAATGAATTCTTTAATCTGCTTTAAAGTAAAGCCGGCCTTAATAATGTCTTGCTTTAATCTGGGAGTAGCCTGGCCTTTTAATAAACAAACAAATTTGACTCGTTGTTTTATTTCTTTGGCAAAATTTTTAAAATCAGCCCCCTTGTCGGCTCCTCCCGCCAAAAGAATTATGGGGACAGAAAAAGATTTTAAGGCAATAATCGCTGACTCCGGCGTGGTGGCAAAACTGTCATCATAATATTTAACGCCTTTAACCTCTCGAACTAGCTCCAGTCTGTGCTCTAAACCGATAAAATTTTTAACCGCCCTGGCGATAACGGCCTGTTTGATACCAATAATTTTAGCCACCGCTTCAGCGGCGCCGATGTTTTCTTTATTATGCTCCCCTACTAACTTTGAAGACGATTCCGATTTTCCAAAATAAACTTTTTTGCCTTTCCCTATTTTTAAAATTTGAATTTTTGCTTTTGAAATTGTTTTTAAATTTAAAACAAGATAGTCTCCCTTCTTCTGCCAACGCGCAATATTCATTTTGGCTTCTCCATATTTTTTTAACGACTTGTGGTAGTTCGGATTATTGGGATCGGCTGGAGTTAAATGATCTACCGTTAGGTTGGTTATAACGGAGATTTTGGGGCTTTTATGCAAATCTTCTAGCTGAAAACTAGATAATTCCAAAACCACCCAATCAGTCGATTTTATTTTAGTAATAAAAGCAAAAGGCGCCACTCCAATATTGCCTCCCAGCCAAACTCTTTTTTTACCCGCCTTTAAAATATCATAAATTAAAGACGAAGTCGTGCCCTTGCCCTTAGTTCCAGTGACACCAATAATATTTTTAGTGGGACAAAGGTCAAAAAATAATTTCATCGGGCTGGTAATAACAATTTTTTTGTTCAACTTTTTGGCCTCTGTAATTCCCGGACAAAACAAGGGCCAGCCAGGAGACCGAAACAAAATATCATACCGATCCAATTTTTGATTATATTCCGAACCTAGTTGCCAAACAACATTAGAAAAACGATTAAGCTCTTTAAATTTATCGCCCAAAACTTCGGCCTTTCTTTGGTCACAAATTATAAAATGCGCTTTGACTTTTTTTTGTCCTGAGCTTGCTGAATGGGTGAGTAAAAACTTAAGCAAGGCATAATTTTCTACACCCAAACCCAAGAAAGCAATATTTTTATTTTCTAGTTCGTTTAACTTCATATTCTTTTATTATGACACAAACTATAACAAAACCAAGTCCCCGACAAGAGTTAATGACGTACTCCCCGCACTTCCTTTGGTCGTGCGGGGTTTCTTTTTGGTCTCAT